>BQMY01000129.1 GCA_022181065.1 Melioribacteraceae bacterium
AGACAATTTATGATAAAGAGGAATTGTTCAGAATAAATAATAATATCAAAATGAGGCGATGGCTGGAGATACTAAACCCGTTGAAGTACGGTAAGTTTTTTTATAGTTCTTCTTCCGGCCACTCTGTGCAAACTGATGATCCCGATATGGTTATTTATAGTATTAAGTCGGCTTTGAAGGATTATGATAAAATCCATAAAAAGAAAACAACCGGCAACTAACATATTATATAATTAATGTTATTAATATGTTGAATTTTAAGGTTTGTTACCCGTTCAAACTACCTCGAGGGTTCAGAGTGTTGACAAAGTAAAAAAACAAATAAGTGTATAACTCGTAAGAAGCTGAGTGAATTATTCCATCTTTCGGGACAGAACACAACTTTTAACAACCGCATCCACCCATATTTAATAAATTAATGGTTTCTAAAGTTTAGCGCATCAAGTAGTATTAGTTCGGATATATCCGCTTGTGAGGGACGGGATATACCGCAAAATTGCCAGGGATTGCTTTTGCAAATGTTTTTCTTCCTTTCATGATTTTCAACTCAAGTAATTTTGCCGTATTGTTTCCGCAGCAGATTCAACCAATTCCTTTTTCATACGTAAATGTCATTCAGATGAATCTGGCAATTTCTTCGGGCTGACAAATCGATACTCTGTTTTCCAATACTAATTTCGTCTTATGATCTTTTACTCTTTTTTTCATGTTTGGAATATTCCCGATAAAAATTAAATTGATGTAAGAAATTCCGTTTCTAACTGAACCATTCTAAATGAAACAATTAATAAACTTATTACTGATTATTTGTTAGAATTTAATGATGAAAAAGTAACGTACTTCAAACTACCATGAATAGTCTCTTTTTCGCGGATATTCAGTGAAAGTTTTTCGAAAGAAAAGGTGCTAAAATATTATACCTTTGAGATTGCAAGAGGAAAAACAATATGAAAAACTCAACAAGAAAAGAACATCCCGGTTCAGAAAGTGTAAAACAAAATAAAACGGATACTCTCAGATTTCCGATTGTTGGAATTGGAACATCCGCAGGGGGATTGGAAACGCTGGAACAGTTTTTCGGAAATGTTCCCGAAAACAGCGGACTGGCTTTCGTTGTTATTCAACACCTCGACCCAACCCACGTTGGTATAATGCCGGAACTTTTGACGAAGACAACCCGAATGAAAGTAGTGCAGGCAACTGACAAACTGCTGGTGCAGCCTAATCGGGTGTACGTAATCCCCCCCAACAAAAGCATGTCGATATTGAATGGCTGTCTGTACCTCTTTGAGCCAGCTGAATCACGTGGCTTACGACTCCCGATTGATTATTTTTTTCGCTCGCTTGCTGACGACCAGCAAGAAAACAGCATTGGCATTATCCTCTCGGGGATGGGTAGTGACGGCAGCGTGGGGGTTAGAGCGATAAAAGAACAACATGGCATTGTGGTGGTGCAGGAACCATCAACCGCGAAATTTGACGGTATGCCAAAAAGTGCTGTTAATGCTGTGGTTGTGGACATTTTGGCTCCGGCAAACCAACTGCCGGAAAAATTGATGGATTTCCTTAAGCATTCTCCTGCCATTGAACAGAAAACCGAAATTGATGATAAAAGTAAAAGCAATCTGGAAAAAGTAGTGATTTTGCTGCGAGCGCAAACCGGGCATGACTTCTCACTATATAAAAAAAACACTTTGTACAGGCGGGTGGAAAGACGTATGAATGTGCATCAAATTGAAAAAATTTCAATCTACGTCCGATTCTTGCAAGAGAACCCCACCGAATTAGATATCCTCTTTAAAGAACTGCTTATTGGTGTAACCAATTTTTTTCGTGATACAGAAGTGTGGAAAAGACTTGGAGAAAAAATCCTGCCCGAATTGTTTACTAAAGCACCCGACGAGCACGTCTTTCGTGCCTGGGTTCCCGGATGTTCCACCGGCGAAGAAGCATATTCACTGGCTATTATTTTTAAGGAAGCTTACGCAAAAATTGAACAAAACAAAAGTTTCACACTTCAAATTTTTGCTACCGATATTGACAGCGATGCCATTGAACGGGCAAGAACAGGTTTTTTCAGCTCTAATATTGCTGCCGATGTTTCATCGAAAAGGCTCAGCCACTTTTTTGTAAAAGAAGAAGAAGGTTTTCGTGTTAATACTACTATACGCGAAATGGTGGTTTTTGCACCGCAAAATGTAATTAAAGACCCCCCGTTCACTAAAATGGATCTGCTTTTTTGCCGCAATTTACTAATTTACATGGAACCTGAATTGCAAACCAGACTGATGAATTTATTTCATTACGCGCTCAATGCAGGGGGTGTGTTGCTGCTCGGAAGTGCCGAAAATGAAAACTCACAAAATAACTTGTTTTCAGCTATCGATGCAAAACTGAAGTTTTATAAACGATGTGCAGGTACTTCAAATTCAGAATTGCTGGATTTTCCGCGCTCAATTAATCATACCCGGGAAAAGACGGGAGAAAGTTCAAAAACGGTAAAAGGAACCGATAATATTCAAACCCTCGCCGATCAGTTGATATTACAACGTTTTGCTCCAGCCAGTGTGCTAATCAACACCGAAGGGGATATTTTGTACATCACTGGTCGTACAGGTAAATACCTCGAACCGGCCGCAGGTAAAGCAAATATGAATATTTATGCCATGGCTCGCGAAGGTTTGCAAAATGAACTTCCAGGCGCTATTCGAAAAGCAAAAACTTCCACGGAACCGGTTAAATTGAATAAGCTTAAGGTGGGCGCAAACGGTGGTACTCAAATTGTTGATGTTACGTTCCAATTGATTGAAAAGCCTGAAGCTATTAAAGGAACGATTATGATTGTTTTTTCCGATGTATCCTATCATCCCCGTCAACGTAGAAAAAAATTAAAAGACGGGAACCAAAAGTTAAGCATTCGTGAACAGGAATTGGAAAAAGATTTACAGCATGTCAATGAAGAACTGCAAAACACTCGCGAAGAAATGCAAACCACACAGGAAGAATTGAAATCAACCAATGAGGAACTGCAATCAACTAATGAGGAACTGCAATCAACCAATGAAGAACTCACCACCTCGAAGGAAGAAATGCAAAGCCTTAACGAGGAGCTGCAAACCGTAAATATTGAACTGCAAAGTAAAATCGCTGATTATGCGGCTGCCAACAATGATATGAAAAATCTCCTGAACAGCACCGATATAGCAACCTTGTTTCTGGATAAAGAATTGAATATAAGGCGTTTTACAGAGCAAACAACCAAACTTTTCAAATTGCGGCAAACAGATATAGGGAGACCTTTTACCGAAATAGTGAACAAATTGCATTATCCGGAAATTACCGACCATGCCCTTGAAGTACTGCGAACACTTGTGATTAAGGAAAACGAAATATCCACCGATGACCAACAGTGGCTTACCATTCGTATAATGCCATATCGCACGGTTGATGACCGTATCGACGGGCTTGTAATTACATTTATCGATAATACTGAACAAAAAATGGCATTAAATGAATTGCATGAACTAAAGAGTAATTTTGAGCGTACGTTGCAAAACTCCAATATAATTCTTGCGATCTGTGATACCGAATTGCGCTATACATGGGTATTCAACCAGCAACCGGATTCCGATTTCAATATAATATTAGGAAAACGTGATGACGAAATTGCTACAAATAAAGGTACCAATGCGCTTTTAAAACTTAAAAAACAAGTGCTTGAAACCGGTAAACCGGCAGCTGAAAGCATTTTGTTTACTTTCAAAGAAAAAGTTGTATCTTATTATGTCTCAGCACAGCCTGTAAGAGACAGGCAAAGTAAGATTATCGGTGTTTCAACATGTTCATATGAGTATTTAGGCTAAATACCTCATCAGTATAAAAAGAGAAATTGGTATGAAAAAGCGAAACGTTATTCCCGAAAATGCCGCGAGGCTTCGCCAAAAAGCGGAACAAAAACTCAAAGAGAGAAAAACGCAAACAGAAAAAGCGGTTTCGGAAGCCGATAAACTAAAGCTGATTCATGAATTGGAAGTGCACCAGATTGAACTGGAGCTGCAAAATGATGAACTTGTAAGAGCAAAGGAAACCGCGGAACAGGCTGAAGAAAAATATACAGAGTTATATGATTTTTCTCCTTCGGGTTATCTTTCACTTACAAAAGAAGGGGAAATTTTGAACCTGAATTTTGCCGCGGCCAGAATGCTTGGCAAGGAACGCGCTAAATTAGTAAACAATCGGTTTTCAGCTTTTTTATCGCATAATACACGTTCAGTTTTTAATCAATTTTTAGAAAAAACATTTACCCGAAAAGTAAAGCAAACATGCGAAGTAATCACTGAAACCAAAGACAACTCCGGACCGGAAGGTGGATCCCTGCCAATTTATGTAACGGTTGAAGGTATTGTTAATCAGAATGGTAAATTATGCCATTTGACTGTTGTTGATATCACCAAGCGCAAGCAGACGGAACAAAAATTAATAAAAAGCCATAAGTTGTTTGAATTGTTTTTTCACAATTCTTTAGAAGGTTTTTTCTTTATGATGCTGGATGAACCTGTTGAATGGAATGACAATATTGACAAAGAAAAAACACTGGACTATGTTTTTTCCCATCAGAGAATAACTCAAATAAATGAAGCTATGCTCCAACAATACGGGGCAAAGAAAGAGGATTTTTTAAAGCTTACACCAGGCGATCTATTTTCTCACGATTTGAAACATGGAAGAGATGTATGGAGAAAGTTCTTTGATGAAGGCAACTTACTTATTGATACTACAGAGAAAAAGCTTGACGGCACTGATATGATAATTACCGGTAGTTATACCTGCCTCTACGATGATAAAGGTAGAATTACCGGACATTTTGGTGTGCAAAGGGATGTTACAGCAGAACGAAAAACAAAAGAAGCATTAGAAGAAAGCAATTCCATGTTGGATACAACCAACCGCATGGCAAAAGTGGGAGGTTGGCAACTTGATGTAAAAACAAAAGAAGTTACCTGGACCAAAGAGACCTACAGAATACATGAAGTACCGTTAGATCAAAAACCCTCGTTAGAAGACGCTGTAAACTTTTTTCATCCCGATGAAAGAGAAAAATTAACCGAAGCTATAAAATTTGCTTTCAAAGGTGAAGCCTATGATTTAGAATTGAAATTTATTACAGTTACGGGTAAGGAATTATGGACCCGAACCATGGGTGAACCCATAATTGAAAATGGAGAAGTTATCAAACTGAAGGGAACTTTTCAGGATATCACCGAACGCAAACAGGCGGAAGAGGCATTAAAAGAGAGTGAAGAAAAGTTCAGAGCTTTATATAATAATGCGCCCTTGTCTTATCAATCGCTGAATGAGGATGGTAGTTTTAATGATATCAATCCCGCATGGCTTCGTACTTTAGGTTATGAAAGAGATGATGTCATTGGAAAATTCTATAGAGATTTTTTGCATCAGGATTCCAGGTCTCATTTTGATAAAAATTTCCCTGCATTTAAAAAACGTGGTTATGTGCATGATGTTCAATTCAAGATCCGGCATAAAAAAGGACATTACCTGGATGTTTCATTTGAAGGATGTGTCGGTTATAATCCCGACGGCAGGTTCAAACAAACATATTGTGTATTTCAGGATATCACAGAGCGGAAACAGGCGGAAGAGGCATTAAAAAAGAGCGAACAGTTGTTTTCACAGATGTTTGAACAATCCATAGTTAGTACTCAGCTTCTTGATTTACAAGGGAATACAATAAGAGTCAATCCTCAGTTTTGTAAATTGTTTGGCGTAACAAAAGAAGATATGATGCATTATAAAATTTTTGAAGATGATGCAATTAAAGAATCTGATGCTTACACTCCTTTGAGAGATGTATTTGAGAATAAGAATGCTCATAAATGGTTTAATCAATTTAACATCGCGCTTGCCTCTGAATCTTCGGGTGTAAAGACTAATAGACCCGAAACAATCTTTTTAGAAAATCTGAGTTATCCGATAATAGATAGTGAAGAGAATTTACAGTATGTTGTTATTCAACATCACGATGTCACCAAACGCAAAAAGGCGGAACAGAATTTAAAAGAAAACCGGTTTTATCTTGCAAAAGCACAGGAAATAGGAAATATTGGTACCTGGAAACTTGACCTGATAAATAATGAATTGATTTGGACTGAACAGAATTACCTGAATTTTGGCATCCCAACAGGTACTCGACTAACTTATGAAATATTTTTAGAATGTATTCACCCGGATGATAGAGACTATGTAAACGAAGAGTGGATGGCAGCCCTGGATGGGAAGCCTTATGATATTGAGCATCGTATAATTGTTGACAGCAAAGTCAGATGGGTCAGAGAAAAAGCTGATGTTGAATTTGATGATAACAACAGAGCTATTAGTGCAATCGGTTTTACACAAGATATAACTCAGCGCAAGCAAACAGAAGAAGCTTTAGTAGAAAGTCAGCGCCTGGGAGCTATTGGAGAAATGACTTCTGCTGTGGCGCATGATTTTAATAACTCCCTGCAGACCATATTCGGTAATCTTGAACTGGCTCTGCTGAATCCCGATATTCCGGAGCGGGTTCGTCAATATCTTGAAGTTGTAAAAGAGGCTTCAGGGGATGCTGCAGCGAGGGTTCAGTTGTTACAGCGGTTTGGAGGGAAACAGCAAAATAAAAGCCAGCACTTTCCTATCAATATGAACGAAATAATAAATGATGTTATCAATCAGTCCCGCCCTTTATGGAAAAATGAAGCGGAGAAAAAGGGATTAGAGATAACCATAGAACCAAAATACGGGGAGATACCCAAAATTGCGGGGAATGATGGTGAATTGAGATCAGTTGTTTATAATATAATAAAAAACGCCGTTGAAGCTATGCCGGATGGCGGAGTAATAACAATTGAAACAGGAGAAGAATCTGAGCGTGTTTTTGTTAGAATAACTGATTCAGGAAAAGGTATGGATGAAGAAACCAGGGCAAGAATATTTCAGCCATTCTATTCTACAAAAGGTTTCGAGTTAGGCAGAGGACTCGGAATGAGTGGCGCTTATACAATCTTGCACGAACATCATGGAAGTATAAAAGTAAAAGCAACTGCTCCCGGTATAGGAACTACAATAGAATTGTTATTACCTGTTGCGGAGGGAGAAGAAATATCAGAAGATAAAGAACCGGTTGCGGGGTCGGAAGGAATAGCGAAAATATTATGGGTTGATGACGATAATGCAATATGTGAGTTAGCAAAAGAAATATTGAATTGCCTCGGGCATGAAGGAGATGTTGCACACAGTGGACAAGAAGCGTTGGAATTTCTCGCTGAAAAGACTTATGATTTGGTAATTACAGATTTAGGTATGCCTGGTATGACCGGATGGCAGTTAGCCGATGAGATAAAAAAACTTTATAAGGAAAAGATAAAAGTCGCGGTTGTTACCGGTTGGGGATTTCAGGTAAGTGAAGAAGAAAAGGTGGCTCATGGTGTTGGTTACGTGCTTGGAAAACCGGTAAAGCTGAAAGATGTAGAAAGCCTTATCGAAGAGGTAATGCAAGTACGATAGAATCTGTAAAAAGTTTTGTGTAAATGGTTGAATTGGCACTATTTCGGCTTCCTCTGGATTATGTCATTCAGTTTACCTAATATCCCGGCGCCAGCTTTTGCCAAAATTTCAAAGTCCTTATCCAAAACTACCAGTACGCAGAAAAAAGGATTATAAACCTTCGGGTTCATAAATTCCCTTCATTTTTTCCATCGCACCCAATTGATACTTTTTAGAAAAAATTCGTTCAGGTTAATCACGTTGCTTACTATGGTGATAAATCAGCCTCTATATCATAATCATTATTGAGTAATGTTTCCTTTGATCTTTTCCCAACATATTATTTTTTTACCTATTATTAAAGGATTTACTACTAATCAATAATATTGGAATGTTCTGTTTTTATATAATTGTGCGGGTAATTTGGCATTCGATTTTGAAAAGTCAGGACAGAATTTTTTACTATTGTACCGCAATCTATATTTATTGCCTTTTGAATTGTACGGTCTTCCAGCCAACTTTTGCGCCCGGCTAAAATTGTTGGTAAATAAACAATTAGTGCAGCCGAAATTGACCTTGAAGCACTTTCCCAAAGATAACTCGGAGTATGGTCAACTGCATAGTAGTGTATTTTGGCGATATCAAGAATCGGGTTCTTGAAAGTTGTAGGTTTCGCAAAATAAAACCCCATGCCTTCGTCACAACTAACATCAATAATTAAACTTCCTGGTCGCAAGTCGTCTTTTTCTTCTTCAATCACAAAATTGAAAGGATGGTCAGTATCCTGATAAGTACCATTTATAATAATTTCCGATTCTTTAATTAAGTGAGATAAAGGTTGTACTGACCCGTCATGTTCAATTGTTACAATTCTTGCTTCGTTTCCAATACCTTCACGAATTCGCACATAGTGAACGTCCAGAACTTCTTCTCGCACTTCATGATCCGGTCTCTGGATACAAATAGTTATATCTCTGAAACCATGAGCTTTAAGCGCATAAATAGCCCCCCGACTTACTGCTCCAAAACTAAAAATAATTGCTTTACGCTGGTTGCCATAATGACCATCAATGCCGCGGAGTTGTAATGCATGTATAACTGCGCAATATCCGGCCATCTCATTGTTTTTATAAAATGTATGTCTTCCCATCTGTCCATCCGGTGACCATACATACATATCCTCAAATGCTATCAAGGTTAATTTTCTGTCTATAGCGGTTTGTGTAATTTCGTTTTGCTGTGCGCAATGTGGATAGCCCCATATAAAACCACCTTCTCTGATATCCTGTAAATCGGATAATACCGGTTTCGCGATAATTACAGACCCAATATCAGTTAACAATGCTTGACGGGAAGCTACTCCACCTGCTTTCGTGACAAAAAATTCATCATCCAGATTAAAAGGTAAACCGTATCCCTTTTCAAAAACTAATTGTTTACGTATATCTGCAGGAAGCCGTAACAAATGATCAGGATGTATTGGAACACGTTTTTCATCTTCCTTTTTTGAAGTGCCAATTACGCCTAATTTGAGCTTTTTCATAAGTCCTCATGTATAATTTTAGTAGAAAATGATTTAATTCAGGCCTGGTTATTACAAATCAAACAGTAATCCTTTGCCGGAATGCGAGATTAAATCGGTTATGCAGTTACATGGAAAAATGACTGATTAAAATCAGATGCAGGATAGTCATAATCAAATATAGTAGATCTGACAATCAGCAACTAAATAAGACTTACAAGTGAAATTATTACTGAACTCATGATTAAAACTCCGGCAACTTTATTGACCCATTTAATCCCGTTCAGACTTATTTTATTTTTGAATATATAAACTCCGGTATTAAGCAGCACAAACCAAAGGAAAGAACCAAAAAATACTCCTGTTGAAATTGAAAAAGCAGAGGCAGTTAAGATATCTCCAAGTTCAATTGTTGCGAAAACAGCAATAAATGCAAATATGGGAAAGGGATTTGAAAGTGCGAGGAGAACAATAGAAATATATGCTCTGAAATGTTCCCTTTTATTTACGATTACCGGGGTGATATGCTTTTTAGTTCGGAACACTTTAAAGGCAACAATTATCAGTATAAATGCCCCGATTAGAACTATTAAAGTTCGATGATTTTCCAATTCATTGATAATAAACGACATCCCGAATGCAGCAATTGAACTATAAACCATATCTACTGTTGCACCCCCCCAATCCAACGATAATACCTTCTTTGATACCCCCGGAAAGTGTTTTCCTGATACACAATACACCAATCGGTCCTACCGGGATAGCTAAAATAAACCCGGCAAAGAGCCCGATGGTAAAATACAGCGGAAGTGGCATCAGGTCCATATTATTTTAATCTTTAGTTTTATCATCTTTTCGTTCGGGATCATTGTTCATTACCACGTTTTTCAAACTCTTTGAAGAAATAACAACTTCGAGGTTCGTGTGAAGCGTCAACTTTTCCATTATCTTGTGTAAAGTGCTATTAAGTTTGGTCTTTGAAAGCTTAACCTCACGAGCAATTTCGCTGTTGCTCAAACCTTCGCTTAACAAACTAATTATCTTGAGTTCATGCCAGGTCATACGAATTGCCTTTTTAATTCCTGAAGGATCGACTTCAAGGGCATTTTCGACAATTTTCGCAAAAAGAGAATCAATTCGGGAAGATAAGAGAATTGTTTCTCCGGCGGATATTCTCCTTATCATGGCAATAACTTGTTCCACTGACGCATCCTTCAAAATGAATCCGCTAACCCCATATTTTAGAAGAGGGAAAATATCCTCAAATGCGGTAAGGAATTGCATTACAATAATTTTTGTATTCGGTAATATTGTTTTAATTTTATTGATTAACGATCTACTTTCGGACTCATGAAATTTTGCCGTGAGTAGAACTACATTTGCTTTATGCTTTTCAAGTTTATCGAGAAGTTCAGCGTCGTCTGTCGAAGCATTGGAAACAAGAATCCCCTCAATTGGTGAGAGTATCCCTGTTACACCCTTTCTTAATATCACATTATCCTCGACAACAAAAAGCCTGATTTCATTCATGATCACATCTTGAGAATATTCGATTAACTTTCACACTCAACGGTTTGTCCATTGATAAATTTTATTGCACGGGATATTTCAATAATAACATCGTAAATTATCTCTGAATAATTTTTATTAAGCACTTTAACTATGAAGTCTGTTTACAGATGGCTATTTAGGCATCCTTGAGCTATCCAATAAACCTGAACTCCCTTTATTATTTTCTTTATCCCTCTTCGCGGCTTTTTTCTCTTTCATTGTTTTTGCCGGTACTTTTTTTGAGTTCTTCTTGACGTTCTGACCTTTTCCCATTTTGTTTTCCTTTTATAATAGGTTGATAATTCTAGTTAGAATAAAATTTACACTGATACATCATCGTTTAGATTGAACTTGCATTATCTGAAATCTTCCTGAAATGAAACCCGTATATTGAAAACAGGATAGCCAGTGAAAAAAGCTGTGGTTTTCTGAATAAAGTCCAGACGAATAATTTCCAGTAATAATAGCGTTCTTTGCCAATTACCCCCAGTTTGAACATCGATTTAAATAACGCGACGGAATAATTTGAGTTAAAATGGAATACTTTCTTTTGAGGCGGATTAAATTTCTTCAAGAAAAACATCGTTCTTTCATAAAAATATTTTGGCGAGTATATAGTGTCAATTATCTGCTTATAGCCCGAAATCAGTTTATTGTAATCCATTGAAGGCACAAAGTTAATTGATAAATCGGTATTATTACCTGTAAAATCAGAAAGCAATCGTCCTTCCGATATCAATCGTTCTTCCAGTTTGGTTCCTTTGGGGGCGTTCAATAAGCCAACCATAGCCGTAACAATTCCGCTTTTTTGAATAAATTCAATCAATTCTTCAAAAATATTGTGTGAATCATTATCAAAACCGACAATAAACCCGGCTTGAACTTCGAGTCCGCGTGATTGTATCTTGTGTACGCTTTCAATCATGTCCCTGTTCTGATTCTGAGTTTTGTTGCACTCAACCAGACTTTCTTCATTGGGTGATTCAATACCAATAAAGACACTTTCGAATCCGGCTTTTATCATTAAATCCATTAATTGGTCATCATCGGCGATATTTATCGAAACTTCGGTGTTGAGATAAAAGGGATATTTGTGGGAATCCATCCAATCAGAAATTGCCGGGAGTATTTCCTTTTTAAGCTTAATTCTGTTCCCTAAAAATTGTCGTCAACGAAAAAAACAGGTCCACGCCAATTAGCCTCGTATAAATTATCCAACTCTGCGATTATCTGCTCTTTACTTTTCGTGCGGGGATTCCTTCCAAATAAAACTGTTATATCGCAAAATTCACAATCGTATGGACAACCGCGGGAGTATTGAAGGTTCATCGAACTGTATTTGCTTGAATCCACCAAATCCCATCGCGGAGATGGAGTGGTAGTAATATCCGCCCAATCCGGAGTTCTGTAAATTGATTTTGCGTTTCCTTCTTGCAAGTCCTTCAGAAATAGTGGCAGGGTGATTTCCGCCTCATCAAGTACAAGGTGGTCAACCATATGATAATTTTCCGGACTGCTGGTAAAAAGCGGACCTCCGGCGACAATCTTGGTATTGATAGCTTTACATTTCTGTATCACTTTATTAACAGAAAGTCTTTGAACTGACATGGCGCTGATAAATACATAATCAGCCTTTAAAATATCTATGTTTTCTAATTCGGCAGTATTTAGATCAACCAGCTTCAGATTCCATGAATCCGGAAGCAGAGAGGCAACAGTGATGAGTCCTAATGGAGGGAAAACCGCCTTTTTTGAAACAAATTTCAGAGCGTGCGTAAAACTCCAGAATGTTTCAGGGTATTCGGGGTACACCAATAATATATTCATATTTATCACTTAATTTCTTTTACAAGAATTGTTGCGTTTTTATTACAATTGAAGTATCCGTTTTTTTCGGGAAAATTTATATAAACCAATGGGATGAAAAATGGACTAGTCCATTTGGACTATATTGTGGAAAGATTCTCAATAATTACAAAAAGTAAGCTGACGGATATTACAGAAATTTTAGTGAAGGTTAGGGTAAAGACTTTATGAAAATGTTCAATTATTCCCGGATGTGTCGGATTGATTATCATGGGCATGTATAGCAATTTGAACACGTGAACTAAGGGCAAGTTTTTCAAGAATATTATGAACATGGCTTTTAACTGTGTAGGGAGAAAGATGCATTTTTTGTGCAATTTCCTTGTTGGTAAAACCTTCGGATATCAACTCGACTACTTCTTTTTCACGCCTGGTCATCCGAACTGCTTCTTTAATAGTTGAGCTGTCCAATTTCTGGATTGCCTGTTCAATTATTTGAGCAAAGAGAGTACCTGTAAGATCGGGAGGTAAAACCTGCTCACCATTGTTCACAGAACGAATTGTTGAGTAGAAATCAGAAATTTCGGCATCTTTGAGAATAAAACCTGAAACACCTGCCTGAACAAATTCATATATCTGTGTATCAATGGGTATCAAATCCATAATAATAATTTTGATTTCCGGGCAATTTTTTTTAATAGTTTTGACAAGATTCAAGCTGCTCCTGTTTCTCAAACCCAGATCAAGAAGAACAACGTTCAAGTTGTGTTCAGAGAGAAGATTGATAATATTTTCGCCGTTGCTTATAGTGGCGACTACATTCATATCTGGTTGCGCTGAAAGTACGTCTTTGATACCATCACGCAAAAGCCTGTTATCTTCTATCAGCAGGATATTAATTTTTTGCATTGAAATTCCCCGAAGTTCTGATTCTCTCAAGGTGGATAAGGTTTATAAATTAAATATATTAAGTGTACTATAATATAATGATAAACCTGTGAAATCAGTAATTAGTATAAAATATTATATAATTCATGCACATGCAATTATATAATAAAGCCCTGATTCATAATGAATTGTTGTACCCGGATAATAAAGAGTTGGTCGGTTTTATATGGCATAATTTAATTTTTTTATAAAATTCTAATACTTTTCGCTCCATTTCTATCTATGGATTCAGGATGCAGACTTCAAAGGATTGCCCTCGGAAAAGTATTTTCCTGAAAAGTGGTTTTTCAGTATAACAACTACATCAACAAGAATTTACCCTTCGGGTGTGCTCAACATATCAACATTTCAGCTTTCTCCGGGCAGTCGTTCTTGTACGCTCAGCGCGGGGCAAGTCCAGTTACGTATGTATAGTTATGCAATACGATTTAATGTGTAATGAAATTTAGAAATTCTTATATTGATTTGACTTTATCAAAGAGAGTCAGCAAGGTCGAGTGGTGCATAAAACTATAAAACTATCATTTTTTTACCTGGTGCTTTTACAAAGTATTCTTCTCTGTCAGAATGAAGTGAAATTGATCGTAGAGGGAACGGTTAAAAGTTCAAAGTCAAATTTGAAATCGATGAATACGTGGATCCGAAGTGCTGGGAATTTAAGTCAGGAAGACAGAAATAAAAACTGGATAATTGAAATTCAATCCGGTGTATATAGCGATTCAAACTGGCATAATATCATCTGGGGAGACAGAGTTTCCAATCCGAATTCTGGTTACACTTTGACAATTAGACCGGAAACGGGTGGAGAAGTAACGATAAAGGGTGGTCCTGACGTGGAGCGGGCTTTGAAAATCGGAAGTGAGACTTCGGGTCTAATACTCGAGAACCTTACTTTTGATGGCTTTTATCGGGTTCAAATTTTAATGTACAAAAGTAGTGAATCTATCATTAGAAATTGCACATTTCAAAATATGAATCGTGAGGGTGCCTGGGCGGTAATCAGCGTTCAGGATTGTCAGGGTGAATACAACAATAATGTCATAGAAGGTAATCTTTTCCAAAACCTTGATTCTCCCGGTATCGGCTTACATGCTGTTTATTTAACAAGATCTGATAATACTATCATCAGGAACAATACAATCTATTATTGTAGTGGCGGAGTATTCAAATGTGTTGATGGAAGCGACAACAACATCTTTGACGCAAACACAATATATGATGGATGTGGCGATATTGCCTATTTTATAGGACGAAACGGTACTGGTCAGACTGTGCTTTCCCGGGGGAATGTGGTTACAAATACTCATTGTATGGAATCCGAAGGGTATAAAAATTCACATGCTTATGATACTCTCGCATACAAGTATGTGCGCAAGTTTGTGTATTCGAAAGAAAGTTGGTCTTTTTATGAGTATGAATGGCCTGATAACTACGAAAATCAGCATGATAGTTTACAGCCATTTTATATCCCCCGGGGACACGACGGCAATAAGTTTGATCAGATCAGGGAGGATTTCGGTATTGACATCGACCCTGTGATTGATAAGGATCCTGCCTTTATATATCTTAAAGAAAATAATATCGGGAATACAAATAATCCTTTATTTAGAGCAAAATATGAATTTGACTCAAATGGAGCCAGTCTGATATTCTATCCTTTTTACCATAAGATTAGCGGCAATTATAATAAATACCTTGATTATATCCTTATAAATGATCTTTCGAAGAAACCAAGAATATTTGAAGTAGATTTTACATTGAGGACGTGTGAAGGAGAAATAATTGAGAAAGGTGATCTTTCGGGGAAAAATGGAGTGCTTGAACTGCAAAAATGGATTGTTTCAAGTATTGATAACCCGGAATGGATAAGTGATATTGAAGGTGCAAATCAGTCCATTAGTTTTTCCAATGAAAATAAAGTTTGGTTGGAATTATACAATTCAGAAAATCTCTTATTAGTTGCAGATAGTAGTTTTGTTTATGAACTTGAAGAGGGTGAAAACTACAATTTGTTTGTTTCGGAACCAACGAAAGTTACAATTCGACCTGTGAAAATAAGTTCAGGAGTAAAACAGGTAGAAACCGATAAACAAAACTTTGTACTAGGACAAAATTACCCTAATCCGTTTAATCCGATTACAACAATTTCATACAGTCTTCAAGAGTCTGGTAATGTTAATCTAAGGGTATTTGATATTACAGGTAAAGAAGTATGTCTTCTGGTAAATGAGGTACAAGAAGCAGGGTTACATTCGGTAGAGTTCAACGCAAAAGCGCTTTCAAGCGGTGTCTATTTTTACAGAATAATTTCAGATGATTACATAGAAACAAAAAAGTGTTTACTGATTAAATAAATTGCCTGACAACAACATCACTCGAACTCGCCATCAAAATGCGTCGAAGTTTTCACCATTTTAGCTTCTTCTGTGGATAACTCTCCCCTATAAATCGGTTGCGTTTATTGGTTTATACTAAATGGATATCAGTATTTTTTTGTACTAAAAGCAAATTTTGTGGAAATTATTGTTTGGTCATTTATAAAATGGTATTTTAAGTGATAAATACATATTTCTATAACTAATATTCGCGCTATAATAAAGATAGGTAGCTGGATGTTAACGATAAAAAATCAATATGACGAACATACATACATTTCATATTCCTGTTTTGGGAATTAGTTTTACAATTGACACACCTTTGAAGGTTTCCCAATTTGGGATTGACTCAGTAATTTCATTGGCAGACGATATTCTTCTTGAAAAATTGAGAAAATTTCTTTGCATAAATAATAATATCCTTTATGAGGAGATTACCACTCAGATAAAGGATTTCAGGGCAGAACGAATCACCTCTTATCTTAATTTAGTTAACAATTTGGCTTCCAAACAATTTGAGGAATTTAAAAAAGAGGCACTTCAAAAAAAGGAGAGGATAAAAGAATATCTCGACATGTTGCCTCACCGCTCCGACATCGCGCAAAAATTCAATAATTTGATTGAAAAATCACCAACTTCAGCAGAGTTGAGTAAATGGATGGATAAGCACTTATCGAGAGGTAGTATTGATGTAAACATCATGACAAAAATTGATAAGGAGACCTATAACAAGAATGAAAAACTACCCTCTGAATATAACTATGCCCATTCCGCTCTCAGGGGATACGCAAATAGTGATTTGACTTCCTCGGTTGTATTTTCAGCTGGGATAAACCCCGGATTGTACGGCTATATAACTCAATTCAAAGATTTCCATCCCGATGAAAATGGAGAAATAAAAAAGAAGATAATAATAAAAGTAAGTGATTACAGGTCGGCTTTAATTCAAGGGAAATTTCTGGCGAAAAAAGGAATATGGGTTTCAGAATACAGAATTGAATCAGGGCTTAATTGTGGTGGACATGCATTTGCAACAGATGGATTCCTTCTCGGACCCATCCTGGCTGAATTTAGGGATAAGAGACAGGAGCTATTTCAAGAAATTCACGATATTTATATCAAATCACTATCGGAGAAAGATCAGCCACAACCAAATGAAATTTTACCAATTCGTATATCAGCTCAGGGTGGTGTTGGTACGGCTTTAGAGCACCAATTCCTGCGCGAGTATTACAAAGTTGATTCGGTGGGATGGGGTTCGCCTTTTCTTTTAGTACCTGAAGCCACCACAGTAGATGATGCCACACTAATTAAACTGGCTGGCGCCAGGGAAAAGGATTTATATCTGGGCAACGTTTCTCCTTTGGGGGTTCAGTTCAATAATCTGAAGAATAGTACCATGGAGGAAGAAAAAAACGCTCGAATCAAAGAAGGCAAACCTGGCAGTCCTTGTGTTAAGAGATTTTTGGCTTTTAACAGGGAGTTTTCTGAGAAGGGTCTTTGTACAGCCTCCCGTAAATACCAGGTTCTGAAAATAAAAGAACTTAACGAGCAGGAATTATCTCCTCCGGATTACCAAAAGAAATATGATGCCATTGTTGACAAAGAATGTCTCTGTGCCGGTTTAGGCACTTCCAGTTTGATAGTGAAAAACATGGATGCTAATCTTGAGGGATACGCGGTATCAGTATGCCCCGGTCCGAACATAGCGTATTTTACCAAAATAATGAGTTTGAAAGAAATAACGGATCATATATACGGAAGAGCCAACATGATTACTGGAAAAGATCGCCCGAATTTGTTTATGAAGGAGTTGCAAATTTATGTCGAGTATCTGAAGAACAAAGTAGATGAGTGTAAAAATTCTCTTTCCGATAATAATATTCAATACCTGGAAAAGTTTGTAAAGAACTTGAATACAGGAATAAGCTACTACAGGAAATTATTTGGCGACCTCGATAACAGATTCAAGAGGTTAAATTTCAATGCTCTAAAAACCTTAAAGGACCATCAACAATCATTAAATCTTTTAAATGCAGAAATCCAAAACCTGGCGATAATAAAAAATAAACGCCATTAAAACAGGCGTTTGTTTTCTACCTTTAAACCTTCCTGAAAAAAAATACTATCAGCCGATTACAGAATTGAATCGAAGGCAAAGCTGATAACATAAACGTTAACCGGGACTCGCCCTGATAAGTGCGCCGAAGTTATCAACATTTCAACCCTGTCTGTGGATAAAGTTTATTCGGGATTCGAGGGCAAGTCGATATTATGTACGATTGGTTAAATTACTTTCGGGATATTAAAAATAATGGGATAACCGGGTTTTTTATACTTGAATATACCAAAAATATTTAGTAACCTGAATTCACTTAAGAACAAACTTTGAACGTAAATTGAAAAATGAGACTTTAAGGTATTCTCTTCTCGCGTTTTATACTCTTACCATAATAATCGTAACCGGTTTGATTATATATTATGGTACTTCCTACTATCTTCTGCCTTTGGAAGAACGATTTTTTCACCCGCTGCATAAAGTACTAAAACCTACCGGTTTTTGGGGACATGGATTTGGTATTATAGGCTCACTTTCGATGCTGCTCGGAGTCTCAATCTACATGATTCGTAAAAGAGTGAAGAAATTTTCAAGAGTCGGAATATTAAAATATTGGTTAGAGCTACATATTTTTCTGTGTACTATTGGACCAATACTCGTGCTATTTCACACAACTTTCAAGTTTGGTGGAATTGTATCTGTCGCGTTCTGGTCGATGGTTGCGGTTGTTGCTTCGGGAGTAATAGGGCGGTTTATTTATGTACAAATTCCTCGTTCTATTCAGGGCTCGGTTTACTCTGTTAATGAACTACGCGAAGAGCATGAAAACATCATTGCGACCGTCGTAAAAAGGTATCCGGATATATCCGATGATATAAATAAACTGGAAGAAAAACTACAAAGTGACTTTGATCAAGATAAAAATATTTTTTATGCTTTATTATATACAGTGAGAGAAGCAATTCTTATAAAAGGTTCTATCTCCAGCTTTAAGGCTAAACTTAATAAAACAGATTTGGCAAAATTTGAGATTACACGGATTATCACCGGAATTAAAAATGCTTTAACTATCAAAAGGAAAATCAATACCTTACGTGTAATGCAGCAGCTTTTCAACTATTGGCATGTCGCTCACCTTCCCTTTGCCCTGATAATGCTGATTATTATGATAATTCACGTAATTGTTTCTATATCATTCGGATACACCTGGATTTTTTAATTTTCTGCGGGAAAAATTTTGACACCTGAACTCGAAGTACTAATTGAAAATCTTATAACCTACGGCATTGTATTTATTATTGTCATAGGAATTTTAGTCTATTACATAAAGGGAAAGAAAAAAAGTTCGAAGGTTGTGGAAGAAAAAATAAATAAAGCCAGGGAGATGGGATTTTACGAACCGGTTTCACTGCACCCCGTCGTTGACCATGATATTTGTATTGGTAGTGGCGCTTGTATTGCCGCATGTCCGGAAAAGGATATTCTGGGAATTGTAAACGGGAAAGCAACCACAATTAATGCGTCAAGATGTGTCGGACACGGTGCCTGTTTTCATGCATGTCCTGTTGAAGCAATTACACTTGTTATGGGTACTGAAAAACGCGGAGTAGAACTTCCACATGTTACACCAAAATATGAAACCAACGTTGAAGGGATTTATATCGCCGGTGAACTCGGTGGTATGGGCTTAATTAAAAACGCGGTGGAACAGGGAAAACAGGCAGTTCAAAATATTCATGATTCATTTGGAAAACAGAAGAATAACTGTGATTACGATATTTTTATTATTGGTAGCGGACCGGCAGGAATCGCGGGTACTTTGATGGCTGCCAAACTTGAGATGAAGTACAGAGCCTGTGATCAGGATACAATCGGGGGAACAGTATTTTCATTCCCGCGCTCAAAAATTGTTATGACAAATCCAATGGATATTCCTTTGCATGGTATGATAAAACTTACTGAAACTTCCAAGACCGAGCTGATTGAACTATGGCAGGGAATACTCAAAAAGAACAACATTACCATCAATGAAAACGAAAAAGTTTTATCCGTAAAGAAGCAGGAAGAAGGTTTTCTGATTAAAACATCCAAAGGGGAATTTACCTCCCGGACTGTTTTACTTGCTATCGGCAGAAGAGGCTCACCTCGTAAACTTGGAGTCAAAGGCGAGAATCGTGAAAAGGTGTCTTACAGATTACTTGAACCGGAACTAATCCACAACGAAAAAATTCTTGTTGTAGGTGGTGGAGATTCAGCCGTTGAAAACGCAATGATGCTGGCTGATGAAAACAATGACGTAACTCTTGCCTACAGAAGTGAAGCATTTAAAAGAATAAAGCCGAAAAACCTTGAGCGTATAAACCAATATTCGGAAAGTGGTAAAATAAGCGTTAGATACAGTACAAATATTTCAGAGATTAAGGAAGATACAGTTGTACTTGCCGGTGCGGATGGTGAGGAAGAAATTGATAACAGTTTGGTTTATATATTCGCCGGTGGCGAGCTACCAAATAAATTTTTAGCGGATATGGGTATTAACATATCTAAAAAATTCGGAGAGGCGGTATTAAAGCATCAAAAATAATTCTGTACCTCGTTGTATTGCTTCCTGTGCTTTTGCAGGCGCAGGTATCACCGGGAAAACTTACTTCAGCCCACTCGGATTTAGAGGGCTTAAGTAATTGTACAAAATGTCACGAACTCGGTGAAGCGGTAACCAACCGGAAGTGTCTCGATTGCCACACGGAAATTAACATACTAATGGAGGCCGGACGCG
Source organism: Melioribacteraceae bacterium (assembly GCA_022181065.1). Taxonomy (GTDB): domain Bacteria; phylum Bacteroidota; class Ignavibacteria; order Ignavibacteriales; family Melioribacteraceae; genus BQMY01. Next base: position 20,577 of record BQMY01000129.1, read on the forward strand.
GGTTTCACTCTGGTAGCGATGTAAAAGACGCGAAATGTATTGATTGTCACGGTGAACATTTCGGTCGTAATTTTGAAATTGTCAGGTTTGATACAGATTCTTTTGACCATAACGACGCCGGCTATGCATTACTTGGTGCTCACAAAAAACAAAAATGTGCAGATTGCCATAATCCTGAAAATATAGCCGATGAAGAACTTAAAAAACGAGATGGTACTTTCCTCGGGTTGGAGCAAAATTGTCTTTCTTGTCATTCCGACTACCACAAAGATCAACTGACAGATGATTGCCAAAGCTGTCATAATTTCGACAAGTTTTCTCCGGCAACCGGCTTTACACACGATAAGGCAAAGTTTCAATTAACCGGTGCTCATCTTCAGGTTGATTGCGCGAAATGTCATAAAGTAGAAGGAGCAGAAGATAGCAAGTTCCAACATTTCACAGGATTGAATTTTGCCAATTGCGTTGATTGTCATACCGATCCGCATAATGGAAAGTTTGGGCAAAATTGTGAAAAATGTCATTCAACCGGTTCTTTCAAACAAATTAAAAATATGGAGCGTTTTGACCATTCAGCGACCCGTTTCCCGTTACTCGGCAAACATATAAATGTGAACTGTAATAAATGCCATGGTGATAATCTTGCGTCAAAACCTAAATTTGAAAGATGCGTTGACTGCCACGAGGATTATCATAAAGGTAGATTTACTATTGCCGGTGAAGTTCAGGATTGCGCTGACTGCCATAAGGTTGATGGTTTTTCCCCCTCATTTTTCCCGATCGAGAAACATCAGAAAAGCTCGTTCCCGCTTATCGGAAGTCACCTTGCAGTTCCTTGCTTTATGTGTCATAAAACAGACGATGGATGGAATTTTACATACACATCATTAAAGTGTATTGAATGTCATGAGAACCCGCATGGAAACACAATTAGCAATCAATATTTTGGTGATACTGCCTGCGAAAATTGCCACAATAGTGAACGCTGGAGTAATATTTCTTTTGAGCATGACAATACAAATTTCCCATTGCTGGGGAAACATAAAAATGCGCTGTGCGCGGATTGTCACATAAAAAGCAGCGGTGCGTCAAAAACTCATATATTCGCAGGGCTCGATAAAAATTGTCAGAGTTGTCATACCGATAAGCATTTCGGACAGTTTGTTCAAAACGGAATTACCGATTGCTCCCGCTGTCATGCCTTCGATAACTGGAAAGCTGTAAACTTTAACCACGATAACACTTTATTCAAGCTGGATGGCGCGCACGAAAAAGTACCGTGTGATCAATGCCATAAAACTACGGATAGAGAAGGTAACAACTTTATTTTATATAAAATAGAAGAAATCAGATGCGAAAACTGTCATTCATCCTGATAATTTTAAGCTCGCTCGCTTACGCGCAATCCCCGCACGGGCCCGATTTTAATCTCCCTTGCGCTGATTGTCATAGCACACAAAGTTGGACAATAGATAAAGATTCTTTCAATTTTGACCATTCAACAACCGGCTTTGAATTGATCGGAAATCATTTTACCGCAGATTGCGCCAGCTGCCACGAAGATTTGAAGTTTTCGCAAACACCAACTGATTGTTTTTCTTGTCATACCGATATGCACCAGGGAACCGTAGGTCAGGATTGTGAATCATGTCATACCCCTCATAGCTGGATCGTAACCGATATTGTGAGCATCCATGAGCGCTCGAGGTTTCCGCTGATTGGAGCGCATAATAATGATGATTGCCAGCAATGCCATAAGTCGGAATCACTATTAAATTTTGAACCACTTGGGATAGAATGTTACGATTGCCATTCGCAGGAATATCAGACAACTTCAAGTCCAAACCATATCACCGCCGGCTTTTCAACGGACTGTGTCGAGTGTCATAATCTCACATCAGCTGATTGGGCTGCGGGTGATTTCAGGCATGATTTCTTCCCTCTAACCGGTGGTCATGATATTGGCAATTGTTTCGAATGTCATCAGACCAACACCTTCGAAGGTCTGTCGCAGGAATGTATTACATGCCATAACGATGATTTTAATAGTGTGACTCAACCAAATCATGTGCAGTTGGGCTTCTCGCAGGATTGTACAGAATGTCATACTACAAATCCCGGTTGGAGACCCGCCAACTTTACACAGCATGATGAGATATTCCCACTTACCGGAGCGCATAACCTGATCAGAAATGACTGTGCCTCCTGCCATAGTGACGGTTATGACAACACCCCCAACGAGTGCGTGGGATGTCACCAGAGTGATTACAGCGGCGCTACCAACCCTAATCACAGCAGTGCCGGTTTCTCTACCGATTGCGAGAGTTGCCACAGTACATCTGCATGGGTACCCGCGACATTTGATCACGACAATGAATTTTTCCCGATCTATTCTGGCGAGCACAGGGGTGAATGGGATAATTGTGCCGATTGTCATACAGACCCGAATAACTTTGCCGCGTTTGAGTGCATTACTTGCCACGAGCATAATCAAACCGAGATGAACAGCGAGCATTCCGGAATAAATGGGTACATGTATCAGTCGCAAGCTTGTTTTGATTGTCACCCTACCGGAGATGGTGACGGAGCTTTTAATCACAGCGGTACTAACTTTCCACTAACCGGAAGTCACGTTTCCGCTTCATGTTCTGATTGTCACACCTCCGGGTATTCCGGTACAAGCATGGAGTGTGCCTCATGCCATCAGGCGGAATTTGATGGTACTTCCAATCCAAATCATAGTAGCGCGGGTTTTTCTACTGATTGCGAAACCTGCCATACATCATCCGGCTGGACTCCCGCCCAGTTCGATCATGATGGTCAATATTTCCCGATATATTCAGGTGAACATAATAATGAATGGAATAACTGCGCTGATTGTCATACGGATCAATCCAACTTTATGGTTTTCGAATGTATCACCTGTCATGAACACAATCAGGGTGAAATGGATAGCGAACATCAGGGGATATCGGGTTATGTTTATCAAAGCCCGGAATGCCTTGCTTGCCATCCGACCGGTGAAGAAGATGGGGCTTTCAACCACACAACGAGTAATTTCCCTCTGACAGGCTCGCATCTCACAACCGATTGTGCGTCCTGCCATATTGACCAGTATCAACCGTTAGATACTCAATGTGCAAGTTGTCATATTGCAGATTACAATCTGGCAGCAAATCATAGTCAGCAAAATTATCCGCTACAGTGTGAATCCTGCCATAGTGCAGACCTCTGGACAGCGATAACTTATGACCACAATCAAACTAATTTTCCACTTACGGGCGGGCATACCGGAGCCGATTGTCAGACTTGCCATGATAACGGGTTGGCGGGTACCTCAAACATTTGCGTTGATTGCCATATATCAGATTTTGACGGTAGTCTAAATCCCTCACATCAGCAGTTGGGACTATCACAAGATTGCGAGGAATGTCATACTACCGCGACTGACTGGACACCTGCAACATTCTCTGTACATAATGATTTTTATTTGCTAACCGGAGCCCACTCAACAATCAGTTCCGATTGTGCTTCATGCCATAATGGCGATTATGTTAACACTGCACAGGATTGTATCGGATGCCACCGGAACGATTATGATCTTACTTCCGAGCCACCTCATCAGGGCGCCGGATTTAACACAGTGTGTGAAGATTGCCACACCACAACAGCTTGGCAGCCGGCTCAGTTTGATCATGATGGTCAATATTTCCCGATTTATTCCGGTGAACATAATCAGGAATGGACAGTTTGCGCGGATTGTCACACCAATAGTCAGAATTACGCTGCATTCGATTGTACCACCTGTCACGAACATAATCAACAGGAAATGGATCAGGAACATAACGAGGTTCAGGGATATATTTACGTTAGTCAGGAATGTCTTGCTTGTCACCCTGATGGATCGGAAGATGGTTCTTTCAACCATATTACTTCCATTTTCCCGTTAACAGGTAATCATCTTACAGCAAATTGCCAGGATTGTCATGAGGGAGGATATCAGAACACTCCAACCGAATGTCAGCAGTGTCATAATGACGCATACACAGGTGCGATAAATCCGAATCACGCAGAAGCAGGGTTGGGGCAAGATTGTGAAGAATGTCATTCTTCTAATGGTTGGACTCCATCAACATTTATGCATTCTTCAACAGGGTTTGAGTTGACAGGCGCTCATATTACACCCCAATGTTCATCATGTCATGAAGGTACAACAACCGGGTTAACCGGCGAATGTTACGATTGTCATCAGGATATATATACTACTGCGCCTGACCATCTTGCACAAAATTATCCGCAGGATTGCACAGTTTGTCATAACACTACAGCGTGGGATAACGCGACCTTTGATCACAATAATACAGCGTTCCCTTTAACTGGCGGTCACCTCGCAACTGCGTGTAACGATTGTCATGAATCGGGTTATACCGGAACAACCACAGTTTGTGTTGATTGCCACCTCTCTGATTATCAGGCAACTACAAATCCTGATCACGAAGTTTTGTCACTTTCCCAGGATTGTGAAAGCTGCCATACAACGAGTATAAATTGGGAGCCGGCTACATTCGTGGTTCATAATGATTTCTTCCAGTTGCTGGGCGCACATTCAGCCATTGCGAATAGTTGCGATGACTGCCACAGCGGTGATTACAATAACACACCAAATGAGTGTTTTGGTTGCCACGAGTCGGATTACAATTCGGCAAATAATCCAAACCACCTCGGGGCGGGATTCCCGACTGCCTGCGAGGAATGTCATACACAATCTGCGTGGATCCCGGCAAACTTTGATCACGATAATCAATACTTCCCGATATACAGCGGGAAACATGACGATGAATGGAATCAATGCTCCGATTGCCATACTAATCCCGGTAATTTCGCAGTCTTTTCATGTATTACATGTCACGAACACAGACAGTCAGAAATGGACGAGGAACATGACGAGGTACCCGGATATATCTATAATAGTCAGGCTTGCTTCGATTGTCATCCCGATGGTGACGATAAAATAAATGTTGAAAGAATTTTACCGAAGTCGATAAAATGAGAAAATATACAGTAATAATATTTTTGTGTTTTAGCGGAGTTTTATTTTCGCAAAAAAGTACCATTCAGGGGGAGATATCTTTTATCTCTTCGCAGAATGTATATGTGAAGTTCGAGAATACAGCGGGTATAACAGAAGGTGATACCCTCTTTTATAGTTCCGGAAATAATCTTGTACCCGCGCTTCTGGTAAAATTTATTTCATCTACATCGGTTGCAGCATCTAAGATTTCAGACATTGATTTTCAGGTGGGGATGAGTATTACTGCAAATATAAGTGAAGTATTGCCAACTGAAGAAAAACAGGTAATCACGTTAGATGAGGAAAACGCGGGTGAGGTGTATCTCGGAAAGTCTTATAAACGAAAAGAAAAGAGCAAGTATTACGGAAAATTTTCACTCGGGTCATATACATTTTCTTCAAATCTCCCGGGGGATGTGCCAACGCAAAGATGGAAGTACCGGTTTTCATTTACCCACGATGAGTTTTTCGATAAAAACTTGTCATTTGATTCATATTTGAATTTCAGTTACAGAACCAAGGATTGGAACCGGGTCAGTAATAATATTGGAGAAGCACTGAAGGTTTACTCATTAAACCTGAAGTATAATGTAACTGAAAAATTAGACATCTCGCTGGGAAGAAAAATCAACAGAAAGCTGACAAATGTTGGAGCTTATGACGGATTGGACGCGGAATATAACTGGAGTAATAACTACATAGGCGCGATCATAGGTTCAAGACCCAATTTTTCAGATTATGGTTACAATCTTAAATTATTTCAGTTCGGAGTTTATTTTTCGCGCGAAGACAGTCTCGCGGCGGGACCAATGAAAAACAGTCTTTCGCTGATGAACCAGACAAATAATTTTAACACCGACAGACGTTTTCTGTACTTCCAACACACGAATTATTTTATAGACCGACTCTATTTCTTCGCTTCCACCGAGCTTGATTTATACACTCGTGAAAATGGAGTAGAAAAAAATAGCATCCGGTTTACCAGTCTTTATACATCGCTACGTTATAATTTGCGTCCGTTTTCGATATCGTTATCTTACGACGCGAGGAATAATGTTATTTACTACGAAACCTATAAGTCGTTCGCCGATAGCTTACTTGAGTACGAATTACGTCAAGGTTTGAGAGCAAGAGTAACGTATAAATTCTTGCGATACATGTCAGCCGGTGTTACCGCAGGATACAGAACCCGCGGAGATGATAGAGAGCCTTCAAAAAATTACGGGGTTTACTACTCACATTCACGTATTCCTTACATTGAGACAAGTGGTTCTGTTAACTATAACAGACTGGAAACCTCATATCTTAACGGTGATATTGTTAGTATCCGACTTTCAAAAAGTTTTCAGTTTATGAATAGTAATATATCCCTGGGGTACAGAAATATTAAATACCAGTACAAAACCACGGATTATGAGCTGAACCAGAATATTTTTTCTTTCGATGTTGGCAGTAATATTTTCGATAACATTTATTTACATATGAGTTATGAGGGAATTTTCGAAAAGATTATCAGTTATAATCGGTTTTACGCGAATATATCTTACAGGTTGAGGTAAAACCGAGCAGATAAACCACTTTTAGCTAAACTTAATCTGCGGAAGGCAGCAAAAAGAAATAGTAGTTGCATCCCTTCTGGAAAACCTCTGCCTTGAAAATCCAATTATTTATAATTGATAATAAGTTTGCTGTAACATGGAACCTGAACCTTGTTAAAATTGGTATCAGGTAATTTGCAGGCTCTGAAAAAGTTCTACAGATGGAATAATATACTCTCCAAAACTCTATTTTGTTTGAAATAGTGGTTTTGAAATTGTTAAATAACAGTATATTATTACGGATTAAAAATCTGTTTGTAAGATAAGTTGTCGAGTTCTGCGGTAATCCCATTTATATAATGAAAATGAAAATCAAATGAAGAGTCACTCCGATATTAAAAGACTATCGCGTTTAACCTCTATTTTAATTCAGTTGCAGACTAAAAGACTTGTTACCGCTACTGAATTATCGAATAAATATAAAGTGAGTAAGAGGACAATTTATAGAGATATTAAGGCATTGGAGAATGCGGGTGTTCCGCTCCTAACAGAAGAGGGAAAAGGTTATACGCTAATGGAAGGTTATAAGCTTCCTCCAATTATGTTCACCGAAGAACAGGCAAATGCCTTAATACTCGCGGAACAATTGGTACTAAAAAATAATGATGCTTCGTTTGTAAATGATTATTCCGACGCAATTGATAAAATCAAATCTATTTTGAGATATACCGACAAAGAAAAAGCAAACTTACTTGTTGACCGCACACAATATAATGAGGTAATACATCAAGAAAGAAGTAGTAATGTGCTGTCCGATTTACAATATGCGCTAACCAATTATTATCTAGTGAAGATTGAATACATTAATAAAGATGAAGCGGTTAGCGAAAGGATGATAGAACCGTTTGCGTTATTGAGTACATTGAATTGGTATTTGATTGCCTGGTGTCGTTTACGGAAAGAATTTCGATTTTTTCGATTGGACAGAATAAAAAAATTAGAGGTTCAACTTGAAAAATTCACTCCGCATAATATGACCTTGCAAGAATATTTTGACAAATATCAGTAATTCTTTTCAACCTTTGACATAAGGCTGTCACAGACCCGATTTATATTTCAGTCATATTTATTTTTAAACAATAACAAGAGTGGTAAATATGACAAATAAAAGTCTTAATCAATTCGATTTCCCTAAACCTGAAATGATCTCAGTCAATGGTATTCAACTTGAAGTATTTGAAGCAGGCATTGAAAATCGCGGTAAACCTGTCATACTCTGTCATGGCTTCCCGGAACATGCCTTCTCCTGGCGTTATCAGATGCCGGCGCTTGCCGCGGCTGGTTATCATGTCATTGTTCCAAACCAAAGAGGTTATGGAAACACATCTTCTCCTTCCGAAGTTACAGAATACGATATAAAATACTTAACGGGTGACTTGATAGCATTACTCGATTATTATGGATATAAGGATGCTACTTTTGTAGGTCATGACTGGGGCGCGAATGTGGTCTGGAATCTTGCTCTGTTATATCCCGAGCGTGTAAATAAAGTAATAAATTTGGCTTTACCTTATCAAGAGAGGGGGGAGAAACCCTGGATAGAGTTAATGGAAGAGTTTTTTGGTGAGGATTTTTATTTTGTCCACTTTAACAAACAACCGGGAGTGGCAGATAATATTCTGGATAAAAACGTACATCAGTTTCTTCGCAATCTGTTTCGCAAAAATATACCCCCTGCGCCTCCAGAGCCCGGTATGTTGATGATCAATCTCGCAAAAGCATTAACGCCGGTTGGTGAACCTGTAATGAGTGACGATGAACTTTCTGTGTTTATTTCTGCGTTCGAATCCTCCGGATTTACAGGTGCTATAAACTGGTATAGAAATCTTGACCGCAACTGGCATCTGATGGCGGATGTGGAACCACTTATACATCAACCAACATTAATGATATATGGTGAGCGAGATCTGATTCCGAAGTCTGAAAGATTAAAAGATTTCGCGCCAAATCTGGACGTAGTTAGTTTGGATTGCGGTCACTGGATTCAACAGGAAATGCCCGATGAAACAAATCAAATAATCCTGGACTGGTTGAAACGAGAAAAAAGCTGAAAATAAACTTGATAAATTCTTGTATCTATTCAATATGTAGAGGTAAGAAATAAGATATTAGAGAAAAATTACCGTGGAGAAAATGCATCAAGACTTGACAACTTTAGTTATCTTCAACTTTTCGAATCCTTACTCATTACAGGTTTTATTGATTTTTACGAATATACTGAATGCCTTTGAAAATTTTCTACCTCTTCACTGGAAACAAGATTGGTCAATACGTTTGCTGTTCCGATAATATCAATTGTATTCATAATAATTCTTAATTTTCAGCACTTTTTCAACTATATTTATCAATTAAAATATTGAATTAACCGATTAAAACTATTGAATAAAATGAAAAATATAAATCTGAAAATAATCATTTTGCTATTCGTTAGTTTAGGGTGTCAGGTAAATAGTGATAATCAGTATCAAGTTATTTTCAATGATTTACTAAGACTGATTGAAGAAAACTACTATCAATATCTTGATGATGATGAGGGTTTTATGAAGCGTAGCCAAGATTACATAATAATGGTTAGTGATTGTCATGAAGAAGAGGACTTTATATCGTTGGTTAATTCGTTTCTATTCTCATTTAATGATTCCCATATTGGGTTCGGTAAACTGGAGGATATTCACGAAAAAGTTTCTCCCTATCTTTGGTATAGCTACACTGCGGGAGTTGATGTAAGAATTATAGGGGGACGTGTAATTATTTCTGCAATTAGTGAGAAAATAGCGACAGAATCAGTAATACATACAGGCGATGAAATATTAAAAATTGATAACAAATCAATTGAGGAAATATTCGCAGGTTTCACTCTTAGACCGCCAAATAACAAAAGAAATCATTCATTTTTGTTATCAGAAGAAATTTTAAGGAATATTTATGCTACTGATGATTCGGAGCTCAATCTCACAATACGGAATAAAAAAGATCAAGAAGAAGAAATCACAATCTCACGGAAGAAAAGATTAAATGGCTCGATTTTATTCGAAGGATTACCCGAAGTCTATCTCGATATTAAAAGTAAAGTATACTCCGATTCAATTGGATATCTTGGTTTTAATGCTTTCCAACCGTCTAATCCCCAAATGATAATCGACCATCTTGAAAAAATGAAACATCTTCCTAACATGATAGTCGATTTAAGGGGAAACAATGGTGGCTCAGTCGAGGCATTAAGACGAATAGCTTCCGAGTTTCTTAAAAAAGATAGAGTCAGCTACAACGTATTAGGGCAAGACGAATCGGAAGAGTTCATCTGTATCAGAGCTGATGACGCATACAAAGGTAAATTGGTGCTTCTTATTGATGAGTTGAGTATTT
>BQMY01000130.1 GCA_022181065.1 Melioribacteraceae bacterium
TCTCCTAAATTTTCTCTTACTGTTAATTTAGGAAATTCCATTTTCATCTGAAGCATTACAATATAATTCATAATTCTTATCTGATATTCCACAAAAGATTAACGATTTATAGAGTTATTTATTTGATTTTTAGAACTCAATCTATGATCTAGATCCTAGAGTTGGAAATATTCTACTGGTAGAGACTTACCACCGATACCCAGCCAATTCTTTTATTTAACCTAGGCAAATTGTTTTGCATGCGCTGTTATTATTGAAATTGTCAAATTTCATAACACTATAGACAATTGGAGTCATTTTTTTGAAGAATATAACCTCTCAAAAGAAGTTTTCCCCACAAAAGCCAATGAGGATTTTTAGATTATTAAAGTTCTCCCACTCTTTTAAATCAACATTTAGATCAACATCATATGTGTAAAAAAAACTGATAAAACCCGTCTTTGTCAGTTCTATGGGATCTTTCAACCTAGGGTTGGTTTGGGGAGCAGATTTTGACTTCTTAATTTTACTCTTCCCCCTTGTTCCTATTATTCTTTCATTCAAAGCATGAATATCTGGGAATACCAAATTCTCTACAAGTTTTCTAACAGTTCCAGAAATTTTAGTAAACTCTAAAATTATTATTTCCTTCCTTAAAACCAGTTTATCTTTATAATACTTGATTCATTTCTCATACCCTATCTGTTCTAACAGAATTAGTCAATATCACATCGCAGCTATATTGTTACCGCTAAAAGAAAAGAGGAATAGATTTTAATCGGCGATCTTCTGCTCTGTAGAAACATTTAACAACTTATAGAGGAGACAAAATCCCGTAAAACTTGTAACCAAAAAAACTAGCGCGAAAATTCCCAAAATTATCGCTGCTAATCCGCTTAGATCCCCGGTTAAATAGAAAACAATTACAAGCAAAGCTAAAATTATTCTTATTATTCTGTCGACTGTTCCCATGTTATTTTTCATAACGACCTCATTTTTTTCGAAAAATAAATTGAGCGGACAAATTTTTTGTCCGCCCATTAATATTATTTGTTAAGATAATTTTCCAATTCTTCATCCGTAGGCAGTGATGCATCAGGAGAAGCGCGGAAAACAACTTCTTCGTTTACAACAAGGTTTGGTGAATTACGTATTTGATATTTTTCCATCGCTTCGGGATCATCTTCAACATACTTTACTTTGTAATTTACATCCAAATCTTTAAGCTCCCTTTCTAATATTGGTCTGTGTGCGCAATTTTTGGTTGCTAAAATTAATATATCCATTTCCTCTCCATTTTTATTTGTCTGTAAAAAAGCATTTATAATTTTACGGGTTCAACCGGCAGTCCCAACGTAATCCAATCGTGCATTCCGCCGCGGTAATAATATATTTTATCGTGCGGATATCCTGCTTCCAACAAAGCTTGGATTGCTGTTGGCGACTGCGGGCATTGGGGACCGTTACAGAAAAAGACAGTCGGATGCTCCCGGCTTAACTCGTCCATTCGCTCAACTATTTCCGAATGCGGAATATTCTTTGATCCCTTGATTGTCGGTGTTCCCGAAGTTTCGTGAACTCTCGCGTCAATTATTTGCAATTTCTTTTCCTGATGTTCAATTACTTCAAGTTCGCCTACCGTAACAACTTTCTCATCAGCTTTTATCGGCTGAATCATTCCCCACGTTGTATCAACGATTACAAGTCCCTCTTCACTTGGCATATTTTTCGGTATCATTTGGATATGGTCTCTTTTCTGTTTTCTCATTTCAGATACTTCCATTAAATTTCCTCTTTTTTGTTCATAAATAATATAGTTGAATTTACCTAAGTTCTTTTTTCATACGTTCATATTCTTCTGTATTTATTTCACCTTTTGCGTAACGCTTTTTTAATATTTCCAAAGGGTCTTCTTCATCAGCACTATTTCCCGCTCTGTTATTTCTAAATAGATTATTCATGCCATCTCTACCGGTAAACTGGAAGATTCCCCAAATAACAAGTGCGATTAATATGATTCCAATAATTCCGCCACCCATCATAATGTTTTCTCCTTTTATTTTACACTTTTAATAGCTTCGCGTTTATTGCAACTATCACGGTACTGAGAGACATTAATACAGCTCCAAGTGCCGGACTTAGAACAATACCATATGAAAACAAAACTCCCGCTGCCAAAGGAATAGCGATAACATTATAACCTGTAGCCCAAATTAAATTTTGGATCATTTTGCTGTAGGTTGCTTTTGCAAACTTAATAAGAGAAACCACATCTTTCGGATTACTTCTAACTAATATAATATCGGCAGTTTCAACCGCTACATCGGTTCCGGCACCTATTGCAATTCCTACATCTGCTTGTGCGAGAGCAGGGGCATCATTAACTCCGTCACCTGTCATTGCAACTACCATTCCACGGCTCTGTACCTCTTTTATTTTTTCAGATTTCTTTTCCGGCAGCACCTCTGCAAAATAATCGTCAAGACGAAGTTCATCAGCTACCCACTTGGCAACCCGCTTATTGTCACCGGTTAGCATCATCGGTTTAATTCCCATTTCTTTTAACTGCTTAATCGCTTCTTTGGATTCTTCACGGATTATATCTGCGAGAGCAAAGGCTGCCGTTAATTTATTATCAACTAAAAGATAGACGACCGTTTTTCCCTCTCCGGAAAGTTTGTTTATTCTTTCTTCATCCTCAACTTTGATGTTTTTTTCTTTTAAGTAACCTGGACTAACAACTTTAATATCTTTCCCGTTGACTTTTCCTTCAGCCCCTTTGCCGGGGATTGAATTAAAATCTTTTAAATCATACTTCTCTTCGTTCGTTTCATCAGAAGAAGCAACTATACCTGCGGCAATCGGATGTTCGGATTCCGATTCCACAGCGGCAGCTAGTTTTAGTGCTTCTTTTTCATCTATACTTTCATCAAAAAGAATCGTATCGGTCACACCAAATTCACCTTTGGTTAATGTGCCGGTTTTATCAAAAATTATTGCTTGGATATTCCGAGCATTTTCAAACGCAGTACGGTTGCGTATCAGCAAACCATGTTTGGCGGAGAGGGCTGTTGATACTGCCACAACAAGGGGGATTGCCAAACCAAGCGCATGCGGACAAGTGATAACCATAACAGTTACAGTTCGTGTAAGAGCAAAATTAAAACTTTGTCCTGTAAACATAAGCCATGAAAACATTGTTATAGCGCCGGCGCTTAATGCAATTATTGTAAGCCAAAAAGCGGCTTTGTTAGCGAGGTTTTGAGTTTTCGATTTACTCTCTTGTGCATCTTGAACCATCTTAACTACTTGAGAAAGGAAAGTCTCATCGCCGGTTTTTTCAACAACTATTTTTAACGAGCCTTCGCCATTTATTGAGCCGCCGATTACTTCATCGCCTTCGCCTTTTGAAACCGGTTTTGATTCGCCAGTAATCATCGCTTCATTTATAGATGTTTCACCTTCAATAATTCTTCCGTCTGCCGGAATTTTTTCACCCGGTTTGATAAGCAGTTTATCTTCATGTTTTAGTTCGGTAACAGATACATCGACAACATCACCGTTCTCCTTAATTTGATGAGCTTCGTCAGGCATAAGTTTAGCAAGTTCTTCCAATGCTTTTGAAGCGCCCATCACTGAACGCATTTCAATCCAATGACCGAGAAGCATAATATCGATAAGCGTTGCAAGCTCCCAGAAAAACACCTCGCCTTTTACGCCAAAGACTACAGCAGCGCTGTAAAAGTAAGCAACCGAAATTGCGAGCGCTATCAGCGTCATCATCCCGGGTTGTTTCTTTTTTAATTCATCAAAAAGCCCTTTTAAGAAAGGATAACCGCCGTAGAAAAACACAAACGATGATAAGGCAAAAAGAAGATACAGATCCCCGGTAAAATTGAATGTATCCTTTAAACCGATTAACTCCTGGATAAGAGGGGAGAGAAATAATATAGGAACTGAAACAATTAGCGAAATCCAAAATCGTTTTTTGAAATCTTCTACCATATGTTTATGATGATCGTGATGTTCCATATCATCATGACTTTGTTTACTGTGGTCATTATGATCGTGATGCTTCATATCATCATGGTTGTGTTTACTATGATCTTTGTGATCGTGATGTTTCATTTTATTATCCATATTATTTCCCTTCATCTATAGTGAAGTCAATTGTAAAATATTTTTAATGACGGACTCTTGTTTATTCAATCAGCCTAGAAGAAATATTATTAAACCGGCAAATACAATTATTGCAAAGAGAAGAGCAATTACTCTTTTAGTTTTGGAACTGCCTGGCATATCCATTCCGCGTTTCGTATTGGTAGTTTCTTTATATTTTTTTGCAAGCCAGATAAGAATAATGGCTGTAATTACAAAACCTATATTCAAAAAGAAAGTATAATCAAAGGCGAACTGTGCGATATCTTCTACTTTTTTAGAGCTTTCGGGGATTATTGAAAAGAGTGCAAATATGTTGTGAAGAATAAGCGCCGTTGCAACAATACTGATATACATTATACCGGCTATATATAGAGCTATTTTTTTACCGTAATACTTGGCATTAATCATCACAAGAGGGGGGACCATTAAATCGGAATAAATGAATCCCATAATACCTGCAAATAAAACTCCATTACTATTCAGTACTGTTGCTAAAGGTATGTTGCCCATTGAGCCGATAAAAGTTGCAGCAGCTACAAAAGGCGCAACCATAGCATTTTCAAGCGTGATTGACCAACCGGGTAAATCATCTTTCATACCTTGCAGGAATATTGCTTCCCAAACGTTATTCGGCACAAAGACCGCTATAAAACCGGCGATTGAAAAACCGATCAGTATTTCTTCCCAAACCATTTTCCAATCGGATACAAATTTGTTGCCGACCAGGTACCAGCCCTTTTTAGATTTTATTCTTTCTTTCCAATCGAATTTATCATCGTTGGAAGATTCCTCTTTTTCAACTTTCTTTCTTGCTTCTTCCACCCATTTATTCGGGTAGGTTATTTTAATAAGAATGGCGCTGATAATTATCAGAAGTAGTCCGCCGATAATTTCTGCACCTAAAAACTGCCAGCCGAGAAAAATTAATATGAGAATCCCGAGTTCGATAACCAAATTTGTAGAGGCAAACATAAAAGCAACCGATGCAATAAAGTGCGCACCTTTTAAAAAGAGCGACCGTGCTGCAGCAAGTGCGGCAAAAGAACAAGATGATGAAGCGGAACCAAAAACCGTAGATATTGATATACTTTTAATATTTGGTTTTCCCATATAGGGTGTAAGTTTACCCTTTGGTATAAAGGCTTGAATCATCGCGCTTATTCCGTAGCCAAGCACAAAAGCCCAGCCGGCTTTCCAGAAAAAGCCTAATGATGTTTTTGCTGCTTCGCCGTACAATTGCCAAAACGATTGTGCTGATTCTTCCAAATAAAACTCCCTATTTAATTAACGCAGTAACAATGAAAAAATGAAAAGCAATCTAAGCTCAACTGCTTAAAGAAGTTGATTTGCCAGAATTGATTATTATCTCTTCTTGATTCATCCTTACTTCGAATACTCTTATATCATATTACTGTGCTAAATACCCTCCATCAACCGGATAATAAGCACCTGTTACAAAAGATGCTTTAGGTGAACTCAACCAAAGAACCAATTCTGCAACTTCTTCCGATTCACCTAATCTTCCAATAGGATGTAAGCTGGCAAGTGATTTTAAAGTTTCATCAGGTAAATTCTTAGTGAGCAATGGAGTATTTATGTAGCCGGGTCCTACTGCATTTATTCTAATATTCTGATCGGCGTACTCAAGTGCAGAAGTTTCAGTTAATCCTATAACTCCGTGTTTTGCAGCCGCATATGCAGGAGAATTTTTTGTGCCTACCTTAGCAAGTATCGAAGCCATATTGACAATTGAACCGCCGCCCGATTTTAAAATTGCGGGAATCTGGTAACGCATTCCATAAAATACACCCGATAGATTTACAGCTATTACTTTATCCCAACCGTCAATTGGATATTCGCCGGTCATTTCAAGAGGACCGCCAATACCGGCATTGTTACATGCAATATGCAGCGAGCCAAATTTCTCCATAGTTTTATCCACAAGCATTTTATTATCATCTGCTGAAGATATATCAGATTTAATAAAAACAGATTCTCCGCCGTCCTTTTCTATCATTGAAACAGTTTCATTCCCACCATCTTCATCAATATCTGTTACAACTACTTTTATTTGATTAGCAGCATAAAGTTTAGCCACAGCTCGTCCTATTCCGGAACCTCCACCTGTAACAATTGCAACTTTGTTTTCAAGTCCATACATAATAATATCCTTTGTTTATTCTTGTAAATATTTTTCCATTTAGAGAACATTTACTATCTGTTATAACCATCCCGGTGCAAACATTTTACTATTTACCATCGGGTTTTTTACTTTGCGCATATTTTTCCGGTTCTTGTTCAAAAGTTACCATACATAAGGGTGTGCAAAAATGATAAGTCTTACCCTTGTAAACTTTTTTATATTGAGAGCTCTCTGTTTCAACTTCCATTCCGCATACCGGGTCTTTAGCTTTCATTTGTTAATAATCTCCTTTCAAAAATTTAAGCAGTCTCCAAGTTCTAAGCAAGAACTTGAAGACCGCATATTTCAGAATTAATCATCATCATCCATTACGCCGTGCTGGTCGCCGGAATTTTGCATCATACCGTTCTGCATCATGCCTCCGCCCATCATTCCTTGATTCATCTGCATATTTTTCAATGTTTGTTTCTGCTGTTCGTTCAAAACATTTTTCATTTTTTTAGCAGTTTCATAAGCGGAAATATTCATATCAATTTTAGTATTAGCAATATTCAGCATTGCATTACGGAGTTCATTAGAGGATGCGTTATTATCCAGCAAATTTTCAAGATCAATTTTCTTCTTATCGATATCGGCTTGAAAATCAATTTTCTTTTTCAGGAAATCAGTTTTCATTTTAGAAAGCTGCTTAGTTTGAGATTCATCTAAAGATAACGGCTGAACCATCATCGGAAGTTTCTGAATCATCATCATGTATTTTTGCATGGGCATATTTTTATTCATCATAACCATTCCGCCGCGCATCATGTTTTGCATCATACCTTTACCCATCATGCCGTTTTGCATCATGTTCCCCATCATACCGTTACCCATCATGCCGCCTTGCATCATCTGCTTGTCGTCTGTTTTTGTCGTGTCCTTTTTATGATGCATCATTTGTGCATTAATCGGTAATATTAGTAAGACAGAAAAAATCAGTGTTAATAGATACTTTGTGCGTTTCATAGTTCCCTCCTATTATTTTGTAATCATGTAGTTTCTCATCATTCCCATATCTTCATGTTCTAAATTATGGCAGTGATATAAATACATTCCTGTAAAATCTTCAAATCTTAATAAAACTTTGACTCGTGTTCCTGGTAACAGCAAAAAACTATCTTTCCATCCTTCATCAACAAATCCGTCTTTGAATGAATCGAATGTTTCATCAAATCCACCGTCACTGATCCTTTCGATTATTCTGAATTGCAAACCGTGAATATGAACAGGGTGAGGCATCTGCATCATACCGCCCATCATACCTCTGCCGCCGCCGTTCACAAATTCCCATATTTCGGATGTGTCGAGTTTTACTTTTTCGTAATCGGCAACTTCATTCATCTCAAAAGTTCTGTTGTTGATAGTCCATCGCATATGTCCGCCCATTCCGAAAACAAATTTGCGGGGGTTGTTGAAATTAACCGCATCTTGCGGATTTAGTTTTTCTAACGTGGAAAGTCTGGACGCAAGATTAAATTTTCTATCTACTCTATTCTTTATATTTAGCGAAAGAAGATTGAGCCTGGAACCCATTTCAACCGAAGCGTTATTATTCCCGCCCATCATGCCTCTTCCCATCATACCGCCCATACCTGATATTGTTGAAGGGAAGGGGAGACTTACCAATTTAATTTCATCGCCGGGTTCTTTATTCGAAAAGTCGGCAATGATGTCAAATCTTTCTGCTGGTCCAAAAGTTAGATACTCCTTTTCAACCGGTTTTTCGAGTAATCCGCCGTCTGTTCCTATTACGGTAAAAGGGGTACCGTCGTTCCATGCCAATTTGTAAATTCTTGAATTTGAGCCGTTCAAGAGACGGAGCCTGTATGCCTTTGTATCCAAATTTAATGAGAAATTCGATTTACCGTTTACAACAATTTGATCTCCTAAAAAGCCTGTCATTCTATCCATAGGTGAATTGATATAAACAAGCTGGTTGTCGGAATCGAATGTTCTATCCTGAATTACTATCGGAATTTCATCTTTGCCGGAAGGCAGATTCAGCTTTTGCTCTTCTGTATCGTTGACAATAAAAAGTCCGGCTAAACCGCTGTAAACCTGCGGTCCGGTAAGCTCGTGGGGATGGGGATGAAACCAATACGTTCCCGCTCGGTCTTTAACTTCAAACTCATATACATATTCTTCGCCTTGTTCAATAACATATTTCGGATGACCGTCCATTTCCTCCGGAACATGCAAGCCATGCCAATGAACAATTGTAATTTCATCAAGCTCACTTTTAAACCGGACTCTTATTTTCTCGCCGGTTTTAACGCGGAAGATTGGTCCGAGATAATTATCGTCTAATGTTTGAAGAGCATCCTTTCTGCCGTTTATTATCTTGCCGCTATATTTCCAAACTTTAGTTTTAGCGCCGGGCAATATTGATACTTCGGAAGGGTGCGCGGTCAATTCAAATTCAATATCGGGGATAAAGCTTGGATCTGCTTCCCGGTTCGGAGTAGCGTCATTCTCGCATGAATTTAAAAAGAAACCAGGAAGAAACATTAATGCGGATGTTCCGCCCGTTACTTTGAGAAAATTTTTTCTTGTAATCTTTGAGGTGTTCATTTTAAATTCCTATTTATCATTTCTAATTGTTATTAGTTTCAAAATATCTAGCCAAAGATCTTCAACAAAGATATTTTGGAAACCTGCTTTACGAAGATTATCAATAGTATTGCGATTAATATTTGCACCGTAAATATTAAGGGGAATCGGATTTAGTATATCCATTAAAGGACCGATGACAGGTTTCGTGCTCTTAACATGTTCAAGCAGTAGTATTTTACCGCCACTCTTACAAACTCGCCTAATCTCAGTTAACCCTTTTACGGGGTGGGGAACAGAACAGAATACACATGAAGTTACAACCGTATCAAATGTGTCATCATCGAAAGTCATATTTTCAGCATTCATTTCCAGAACATCTTTTATATTGTTAAGATATTTTGCTTTCTCCGATGCAATCTTAACCATCTTGGGACTGAAATCGATAGCAGTAACTTCAACACTGCCTGGGTAATATTTAAAATTCTTACCTGTTCCGGCACCGACTTCCAACACATTCCCATATGCATCTTTAAGCATTTCTTTCCGGTGTTTAGAAAACATATTTTCCATCGGTTTTTCAACGAGATCATACAATTTTGAAATTCTGTTGTACCGATTTTTTATCTTTTCTGTTTTCTTATTATCAATCATAATATGAATTAAATATTATCATCATATTGATAAAGAAAATTATTGCAAGTCTTTTTTCATACTTTCGAATTCTTCTTTTGTGATCTCGCCGCGTGCGTATCTCTTCTTTAATACATCAAGCGGGTTTTCATTCGATTGAATATTTTGACTGCCAGTCTTTTGATTTGTTAATCTAACTATCAAAAAAATTACTAAGCCGATTATAACAATCCAGAATAGCCAACCGAACCACATTCCTCCACCCATAAATCCGTCGTGAAACATGTCGAATCCTCCTTACTTATTTGTAAATATGCAATAAAATAGACCAAATAGTCTTATTGTTTAATGCCGGAAATGATGTACGCATATCCGACGAATAACTCCGCTCTGTTAACATTATACAAACTCTTGTTAAAAAAGCGAATTATTGTCATCCATGGTTTGGTTTCGAGATGATAATCGGTAACTGCGAAGGGCTTTACAAAGGGGAGAAATAAAAACTTAAACCTACCCCAGAAATTACCGGGCATTTTAAGATCCAACACAACAAAATTTGAACCCGGTTTTAATATATCGAAGTAATTTTCAAGTATGGTTTCAAGATTTGGGGATAACGATATAGCAAATGAAGTAATTATACCGTCAACACTATCCGAAGGTACAAATTCTGCAGCATCAGCATTAATGAGTTCAACATTTTTCCAGTTGTTTTCTTTTACTCTCTTTTCAGCTTCATTTAACATTTCTTTCGTAATATCCACACCAATGATTTTTCCGTTTTCCCCAATTATTTTCTGAATTAGAGAAAAGTTCAAACCTGTTCCACACCCAATTTCAACAACTGTATCGCCCTCTTTTAGTCCTAATTTTTTAACGGCTTTTTTACGATAAGCCCATTCTCTAAAACCGAATAAATAATAAAGTTGAGCAGTTAAGTCATATCTCTTCGCTCGTTTTTTATAAATGTGTTGAACAAAGTTATTCATCTTTTCGGCTAACATAATATCCAATTTTATTTTACAAAGACTATCTTATATCATTTTTTCCATTTTAAAAATTAAAATGCATACCGCCGGAGAGGGTATAATCCGGATTAAGCTCGGATAATCCTTTTGATACGAAAATATTATACCCCATCATGTGAGAAGAATTCAGCATAATTCCCAACGATACTTGCGCAGGGGCGGCATAACCGTCAATCACTTTCGAGTAACCGCTGTACGAAAGAAGAAGTCCAAAATTTTGATTTGTAAAAAATGTTCCTACGCCTACATTGTAAGTTAAAGGATTATTATAATTTATTTCTTGAGCATCTCCCAGTACCAAGTAACCTAATTCGGCAAAAATCATAAATGATTCTATATTTTTTCTTAATCCCATCGAAAGGCTGTAATCGAATTTACCGGTTCCGAGTCCGTTACTTTCATCGGCAAAGGGAACTTTAACATAACCGTTAAGATATAAATCAAAAATAGAATTACGTTGATTTGTTAGATTGTATTTCCCATTTAAGTAAAGATCGCCTATCGAAATTTCCTTATCGGATAAAAAACCGGATCCCATCATTCCGCCATGAGAGTCGTTTGACGGGTCTTCATTGCTGCCGTGCATTTCATTTTGAGTTGGAATAAAAGTATTACCCAGTTGAGAAACCGAACCGCCGTCGCTTGCAATCACCGGGATGTTTGCGGATATACCCCAGTCATCGGTTTGATATCCTAAACCGCCGTAGAGATAATATGTCTGCATATGTGTATCGAAAAAATAATTACCGCTGTTCATCTGCAAACTCGTTGAGGCAGTCCATTTCCCCTGGGCGAATGACACGTTGCTTACCAAAAGTAAGCAGAGTGTTATCAGAGTGATTTTTTTAATTTCCTTTCGTTGTATCATCAAACTTCCTGTCAATTTTCAATGTTATTAATATTCTTAAGCACTTTCTCGTAGTCTTTCATGAGCATATTCATATTTTTCATCATATCGTTCATCGTATTCTTCATATCTTCATTATGCATTAACTCTTCGTTCTGCATTACTTTATCCATGTTTTCAATTAAACCTTTCATATGCCCGGTCATCGAATTCATGCTTTCCATTGACTGCATCATATTTTCATTATTCATATTATTCATATTGTTTTGATTCATCTCATGATTTCCCATCTTACCGGAATTCATTTGCTGCATCATATCATCAGTCATTGTTTGCAGTTTATTCATATGGTCGTTCATTTGCTGCATATTCATGTTTTGCATTTGCATATTCTGCATATTCATGTTCTGCATGTGCTCCTGCGTGTTTCCAGAATTATTGTGCTGAGCTGAAACAGTAAGCGTAAATGCTAATGTCATTAAGATTGCAAATACTGTGGTTAGTTTTTTGTAATACATTTTTTACCTCTTTGTTGTTAATTTTTATTTTGTTTTTTATAAATGGACTTATTATCCCATTTATTTAGTACGATGCAATAAATTCTAAAACGGTTCATTTTTTTATTGACGGAACGCTTAGAGAAATGTTATTTCTTCAGGTTATCAATGAATACAATTTTCAGCGCACAATAAGTTTTCCTTTCAACATACCCATACCGCATTGAAAGCCGTACTCACCCGGTTTATCAATTTCCAATTCAACCGAAACGGTTTTAAACGGAGTTAAAGTTGCTTTCTTGTTAAAATCAGAGAATACGACTTCCTCGCTGCAGGCAGCAGTTTCTTCTCTTATAAAATTTAGTTTAATCGGTTTACCGGTTTCGAATTCCAATACATCGGGGGAGTACCCGCCTTTTACTTTTATTATTGCTTCCTGAGTTCCGCCAGAACCGGTAACTACTTTCACTACTTTCTTTTCGGAAACCCAGAAATACCATGCTACCCATGTGGATAGAGAAAGTCCGGCTATCAGTACTATTATTTGATCAAGTGCCATTTAATTACCTCTTTATATAATTTCATTGCCATGTATAACTAAAATTTCGGTTTAAATTTTCTTAATCTATTTGCATTTGTAACAACGGTCACGGAGCTGAATGCCATTGCAGCGCCTGCGATAATTGGAGAAAGTAATATTCCGAAGAAAGGAAACAATAATCCGGCGGCGATTGGAATTCCAAGTCCGTTGTAGAAAAACGCACCGAAAAGATTCTGTTTTATATTCTTCATTGTTGCTTTCGATAATTCAATAGCGAGTGCAACACTTTTCAAACTTCCTTTGATTAAAGTAATATCGGAAGCCTCTATTGCCACATCGGTACCGGTACCGATTGCCATGCCGATATCAGCTTGTGCAAGAGCCGGTGCATCATTAATTCCATCGCCAACCATTGCAACTTTCTTTCCTTCGTTTTGCAGTTTCTGTACATTAAACGCTTTGTCTTCGGGAAGTACTTCTGCTAGCACACGTTCAATTCCTACTTGGCGTGCAATTGCATCCGCCGTACGTTTATTGTCGCCTGTAATCATTACAACTTCAAGTCCGAGTTTATGTAGTTTTTCGATTGCTTGAATCGAATCTTTTTTAATTACATCGGCTACTGCAACAATTCCGGCTGACTTTCCATCAATAGCAATAAACATAGGCGTTTTACCTTCATCTGCAAGTTTAGAACTTGTTTCTTCCAAATTGTCGAGTTGAATCGAAAATTTCTGCATCATTTTCAAATTTCCCAGGAGAACTTTTTTATCGTTCACAACTGCCTCAACTCCATGTCCCGGAACAGCGTTAAACTCTTGGGTATCGGATAAAACTAAATTTTTATCAGCAGCGCCTTTTACAATTGCTTCAGCCAGAGGATGTTCGGACGATTTTTCTACGCTTGCACTTAACGACAATACCAGTTCTTCATCAAATCCGTTCGATGTTATCACATCGGTTAGAGTAGGTTTACCTTCGGTAATAGTTCCTGTTTTATCGAGAACAATTGTATTAAGTTTTTGAGCAGTTTCAAGCGCTGCTCCGCTTCTTATCAAAATTCCGTTTTCGGCGCCTTTGCCAACACCAACCATTAATGAAATCGGAGTTGCTAATCCGAGTGCGCAAGGGCATGCAATTACCAGCACCGTTACAAATACAATTAGTGCATAGATTAATTGCGGTACGGGTCCAAATAAATACCAAGCTACAAATGAGAGAATTGCAATTATGATAACTGCAGGAACAAAATATCCAGAAACCTGATCGACCACTCTTTGAATAGGAGCTTTTGAACTTTGAGCCTGTTCTACCATTTGAATTATTTGGGAAAGCGCGGTATCCTTTCCGACTTTTGTGGCTTTGAATTTAAACGACCCGGTCTTATTAATTGTTGCGCCGATAACCTCATCGCCTTTGTGTTTTTCAACGGGAATAGCCTCGCCGGTTATCATCGATTCATCAATAGATGAAGTCCCATCTATCAGTATTCCATCGACCGGAATTTTTTCACCGGGTTTAACAATGATTACATCATCCAATACAACTTCTTCTACGGGGATATCAGTTTCTTTTCCGTGTCTTATTACCCGCGCTGTTTTTGCCTGCAGTCCGATTAATTTTTTTATTGCTTCGGAGCTTTTACCTTTTGCCCTAATTTCGAGCGCCATACCAAGAACTACCAAAGCTATAACAACAAAAATTACATCGAAGAATTGATCGGCAAGTTCAGCTTCGGGAAAAATTTGCGGGAAAAAGGTCGCCACTATTGAATATAGCCATGCTGCGGAAACACCGGTTGCGATGAGCGTATGCATATTGGCTGAACGGTTTTTAAATGCAGCCCAGGCGCCGGTATAAAATTGTGAACCGGACCAAAACATGACAGGTAATGCCAGTAATCCCATTGTAATCCAAATGTACCGCAGAACAGGGGAACCCATTTGAAATTGTTCGGGCAATCCCCAGACAGTAGGATAACTGAAAAATATAACCGGAAGCGCTAAGACAGCAGCGAATATAAATTTTTTCATTAGAGTCTTATATTCTTTTTCGCGTGCAGCCTGATTTTCATCAGCAGGTTCTTCAATCTCTTCTTTTATTTCTTTTCTAACGGGTTCCTTTTCTTGCTTGTCTCGGCTGGACGGAGTCTTGACGGATTTGTATCCTTGAGCCGGATATGTTTTGTAACCAAGTTTTTCGATTATTCTTTTTATTTCGGCAATATCAATTTGTCCGGGAATATAATTTATAATTGCAGATTCGGTACCCAAGTCAACACTTGCGGATAATACGCCTTTCGTATTACCAAGTTCCTTTTCAATTTGCGATACACAAGAACCGCAGTGCATTCCTTGAATGCCGAGTTTTAAAACTGATTTGCCGGTTTTGTATCCGGCTTTTTTTATCGCTTCAATTATATCTTCGGTGTTTGTTTTGTTGGCATCATAATCAACATAAGCAGTTTCATTAACGTAATTTACATTTGAAGATTTAATCCCGGGTAATTTGTTAATTTCTTTTTCGATAGTGATAGCGCAGCTTGAGCAGTGCATATCAACAATAGGCAGTCTCAACTTTTGAAGACCGTAATTAGTTGAATTGTAAGCCGCTGAATTAGCGCCATCACTTTTAATATATTTTTGTGGTTCACTTGCAAACCGGTGCATACATTTTTCTGAGCAGAATTCATAAACCTTACCGTCTAATTCAAGATAATATTCCGAAGGTGTTTTTACTTTCATTCCGCACACCGGGTCATACGCAGTTGATTTTTTTGATTTCCCAGGTGCTTCATTAGTATCCGCCGGTTTATTCGATTTATGTGTTTCGTGTGCCATGAATTGCTCCTTTACATTTAACTATGTATTTACCAGATCGTTTTTGATTTTATGATACTCTTCTTTTGAAATTTCTCCGTTGGCATAACGTTTTTTTTAAATATCAAGGGAATCTTCATTCCCCTGATTTAGAATATTGTTAATACCTTTTCCTTTATTCATATTGAAGAACCATAATACTGCTGCAATTATTAATACAATCCAAATTATTCCGCCAAATCCCATCATTATACTCACCTTCTACTTTTTTTTACGATTATCAATGATGCTTCTTGTGCTCAGATTTTTTCATTGTTTTAGTACTATCCATTTTCATAGTATTATCCTTCATCATACTGCTACCGGTACTATCACTTTTCATCATACCGTGGTTCATCATGTTGCCTTCCATCATTCCTCCTTCGCCGTGCATCATTTTCATCATCATCTTCATCATATCAGGGTTATCCATCATCATTTTACACATCTGCATCATACCGGAGGAATCGCCATCGGTTTCTTTCATCATTTTTCCCATCATGTCACTCCGCATGTGTTCATCTGAGGCAATCTTATCCATGCATTTATGCATATCTTTGTCCTGCATCATAGAATGTTCTGTTTCTTTTTCAACAGGTTTTTCCTGTGCGATTAATGTGTTTATTGAAATCAACATTAACCCCATTATTATTAACGATATTAATTTGTTGTGCTTCATTACTTCCTCCAAAATTGATTTATTGTTTATTAGATAACTTTTATCTTCTTATTAATTGTTCATAATAGCTTTTCGAGATGTTTATCCGATTTCTTATCTATTGTCGCAATACTAATGCCAAACAATTCCTTTGTTTTTAGCTTAAAAACAAACTTATTCTGGCGGAGTAATTAAAAAGTTTAAAGATGTTTAAAGAAGTTAAAAAGCGGGAAACAGGCTGGCTTTATCAATTCCAAGTAATTGAATTCTATTATTTCATGTTACTGATTAAACATTAAATAGGATTGGAGTAATTTTACTCTATTTCTGAAAATTTATAAATCCCCCTGCCTATCAACTTTTTGAGTAGAAGAATTACGATTATTAAACCGAAAATAACACTGCCAAAAAAATAAACCTTATCTCTCAACGGCACCCACTAAGAACTACTATATTTTAAAAATATATGACGCATACATTATTTTAGCAGCGTCATTTTTTTTCTAAGAGCCCTATCATTCATACGTAATTCATAAATGTAAGTCCCTGAAGCTAAAGATTTATTTGTGTAAACTATTGAATGTTGTCCACTACTTTTATGTCCGGTAAATATAGTTTCGATTTTTCTGCCCAATAGATTAAAGATTGATATTGTTACGAACCCTGCGATAGTTAATTTATAATTTATAGTAGTAGAGGGATTAAAAGGGTTAGGGTAGTTCTGAGAAAGTTCAAAATTGTTAGGAGAAGGATCTTCATTTTCAATATTTGTAGGATTGTCTATTTCTATATTTAGCATCATCCCATCATCTTCGTGCTCAAGGTTGTGGCAATGAAGCAAATAAGTTCCGGAATAATCTATAAATTTCACCAATGTTTGTACTGTCTCATTCGGATTAACAAGTACAGTATCTTTCCAACCTTTGTCATTCGGAGCAAGAATTGTGTTTCCGTTTCTCGAATATACCTGGAACAAAACACCATGAACATGCATTGGGTGATAATTATTAGTGTTATTAACAAATTTCCATTCTTCAAGTTTGTTGAAAGGAATTACTTCATCTATCCGGTTCATATCATAGGTTAATCCATTAATGCGATGCATTCCTGTTCCCATCATACCTTGACTTAGAGTAAATGTTCGGGTACCGGATATATCATTAATATCGTAGTAATCAATTGGTGGCAGTTCTTGAGGAGCTGTTCCGCCTGAAGACAAGTCTCCTGCAATATCAAACCTCAATAATTCCATTAGTGTGCCCTGATTGCCGATGCCACTGAAAGTTTGTGATTGCAGCGTTATTGAATTGCCAATATTGTAGGGCGCAAAGTCAAATAGGATTTCTATTCGCTCACCGGGTGATAAAAATACGCTTGAAGTGGGAACAACTTCATCCTTTAAACCACCATCAGTTGCGATAATATGGAATGGAGAATTATCAGAAAATCCCAGTTTATAAACCCTTGCATTGGAACCATTAACTATCCGAAATCGATATAATGTTTTTTGAACATCGAAGAAAGCTTCGGGTGTTCCGTTAACAAGTGGAACATCACCGAGGTATCCTAACATTCTATCCATCATGCTTGGTGAATAATTGAACTGCGGTTGGTAAACGGAATGTCTATCCTGAATTAGCAATGGAATATCATACGCGCCTGTTGGAAGACCGTACTGAAGTTCTTCCTCATCTTCAACTATAAAAAATCCGGCATATCCCATGTAAACATGTTTTGCTGTAAGATGATGAGCGTGTGAGTGATAAAAATAGGTGCCTGCTCTCTGAAAAACCGGAAATGAATAAGTATAATTATTACCAGGCTGCACAGCATCCTTTGGCTGTCCATCCATCAATTCCGGGACAAGCAAACCATGCCAATGGATTGTTGCTTCTTCAGTATATTGATTTTCGAACAAGACGGAAAAGTCACTACCTTTCTGCACTCTAATTGTAGGACCGGGATAAGAATTGTTCAGCCCCAATATTTGAGTTGTCGTTCCAGGCCAGACTTCAACCTCAGCTGAATTAAATATTAGAGATTCGCCGGGTTGTAATTCTGGCGGAAAGCGCAAAGGGTTGCCGGCTTGCAGTTTGGTGATTATTCTATCTTGAGAATATATATTCGGAATAGCTACTAAAGCCATACCCGCTAATGATGATTTTATTATAAAGTCACGTCGTTTCAATTAGTACCTGCGTTTTCAAGTTGTAGATTATATATTTCTATTAATACACTATGCAGTCAATTCTAATTGTATTGCTGGATGATTATTACCAATTAAATATGATACTGCTTGCAGTTTCCTTCTCCACTATCTTCAATAAACTGTAGTAAGGATATTTTATAACTGATGTATTTTTGATTTCTTCCTTCACCATAGCTCAAATGTTTTCTCTTCTAAACAATGTATAAACATAAGGTCTTTTACCACCGGATGGATTTATATAAAGATGATCCAAATATTTAATCAATTCAAAATCATTACCAAGGAATTCAGAAATCATTTTATGATCATAATTAACAACATCGAGACCGCTGCATTTCTTCGCTCCTTCAAGAGAGAACACAGCAATAATTACAAACCCGCCTTTTTTTACAACTCGTTTTAATGCAGCAAGATAACCGTCTTGCTGTTTTTCTTTTGTTAAAAAATGAAGCACCGTTCTGTCGTGCCACAGATCAACTTTTAAAGTATTATCCAGATTTTGTGGGTTAGTAATGTCATCAACTATCCATTTCACAAACTCTGAATTTTCTTTCGATAATCTACTTTTGGATTTTTCGAGAGCAATTGTACTAATATCGGTTGCTATAATATTTTTATACCCTTGCTGAATTAAATTGTCAATTAATGTTGTTGCGCCGGAGCCTACATCCAATATTACCGCATTTTTATCAAGTCCACATTCTGAAATAAAATCTAACGAAGGCTTCGGTATTTCTTCATACCATCCTAAGTTAGTCATATCATTTGAAGAATAAACTTTGTTCCAGTGTTCTTTGTAATTAATATGTTTTTTGTCGCTGTCTTTCATTTTCTCTCCTTCTTTAGATTTCAACTCCAAATTTTGCTAAGAGAGCTATCATTAAATAGTAGAATAGTACTGTTACTCCGGATGCCAAAGATAAAGCAAGATAAAAATTTAATTTCATTCTTAACAAGATCGGTAGAATAATAAAAAGTCCGAGTGAAGGAATCACCATCCCAAATACACTTGTTGAAAACTGGGAAATCTTTGCAACATCCTTTGTCTCGATGTATAACCAAATCATTGCCAATATCAAGATTAGAGGAACATAAGCAAGAATGTCCCCAATAAAAGAACTTTTTTTGACACCTTGGATACGGCAACAAATTAAAACAGCTGAGAGAGTTGCTTTAATTATAGCAAGCAGTTCATCTATTTTATCAAATTCATTTTCTTAACGGAATTGTTATTCCCAACTTTCAATCCATAAAAATAAATACCTGTTGTTAAGTTGCTCGCATCATATTGATACTTATAGCTGCCTGCTTCCATTGTATTGCTAATCAATGTTGCTATTTTTTGTCCAAGTGCATCATAAATATTTAGTTCAACGGGATTAACTTCGCTCAGAGTGAATTCAATGGTTGTAGAAGGATTGAATGGGTTTGGGTAGTTTTGTTTTAATTCGAATTCAGGTGGAATAAAATTATCTTCGACTGAAGTTACTATTAGAGTAATATTAATACCGGTTAAAGAATCTGCCGTAGTAGATATTTCAAATAAATTGCTTGTACTATTTTGCACACCGATTTTCTGGGCAATGATTTCATAAGTTCCAACAGGTAATATAGGTATTGCAAAAGAACCTTGTGACGAAACTACATCGTAAGTATATATCTTTTCATCGGTAATAGATTTCAAGTAAACAAGGGCGTCATTAACGGGGGAGTTTCCGCTATTCGATAAAACTGAGCCTTCAACGAAACCCGCACCAAAAGATGAATCGCGAAGCAACACGATATCAATATTCGACATTCTGCCGGATATATTCAAAGAATCGGCGTCTTGCCAAAAAACTGCCGGTGTATTATTCATATTATAATACCCTGGAATAGTCAAAGGTGCAAAGGCTTGCACGTAGTAATCATCCGGGAATTTAATATTATTTATTTCGTAATTGCCGTTTTTATCAGTAAGGGTTGTGTAACTTCTGTTTAGATCATCATCTTGACCTGCGGTTATTTTTGTTGGTGTATGAGTTCCCTTTCTAATAACAACTATCGACTTTTTCAGGGTTGCCGTTTCAATATCCGTTATTGTTCCCTCTATTCCAAAATCAGTTTCGGTTTCTTCTTCTAATGTAAATTCTAAATTTATTGTCTCATCTCTATTCAATTCTATAATATCTGCACCAATCGGGGAATCTTTCCCGTTTGCAAACTGCATATAATAACCATCTTTAAAAGCTGCCGTGAAATAATTACCGACAGGTAACTCAGCGCTAAAATTCCCGTTTTCATCGGTTAATGCCGAATCAATTAAAATAAGCTGGTCATAGAAAAAATAGACTTTAGCATTCTGTAAAAATGAACTGCTGTCTTTAACAATACCGTTTATATTTCCACTGTGATGTATTTGGAAATTTTCATGTTCGGTTTCAATATTTATAACAGGTTCTTCACTATTGTTATAAATAGTAATTACAGAATTTGCATGGTCCTCTCCTAAACTAAAGTAATTGTATTGAATTACTTCGAATGTAAAACCGTTGCCGGGAGATAATTCGATAGGAAAGGATGAAGAAGTGTTTAAGCGAATCGCATAAATATCCGCGTCATACTTAATGCTGTCTATCTTAATTATTTCTTGTGAGTCGTTAGCTACTCGCACTAGTTTAGATCTATTAAAGTTATCCTTAAAGTGCAAGTAACGGGGCATAACTCTCAGTCCATCATTGTGTTGAGCATATATGTTGATAGTTATAATCAACAAAAGTAAATGTCGTATTTTCATATCTAACTCATCTTAATCTGATTTTATTTTTTATAAAAAATATTGTGGCCGTTGATAACAAAAGTAAAAACAAAAAGTATAAAACTATTTTTGAGTTTTCTTCCCTTATTTCAATTTTATCGCTATTGCCTGCTAAAGTAAACGCCGCCCAATAATACGGATTAGGATTTACTTCCGAAATGAACTTAATTTTTGCTTCTCTCAACGCATCCGCTTTGTCGTAACCTTTGCTTAAATAATCATAAAAATATGCCATTAATTCAGCAGTATGTTTATCGCTGACATCCCACAAAGAAAGAATAACACTTCCAGCACCTGCGTCGAAAAATGCTTTCTGAAGACCAATAATACCTTCGCTTCCTTTTAGAGTACCTAAACCGGATTTACATGAACTCAAAACAACCAAATTGCTATTTAAATCCAGCTCCGCTATTTCAGCAGGTTCAATTAGTCCGTTATTTTCTAAATCGTTTGCAACTACTATAACCGGATTTTCATCGAATAAAAAGGAATGAGTTGATAAATGAATTATTTCCGAATTCTCTAAACGAGAAATTATATTCGTCTCTGTTGCATCGCTCCCGGTTAATAGTATATCATTACTAAAATAGCTTTCTATCGTTTCGACTTCTTCTTCGGAAAATTTTAGCGGAGCAATATTTATGTTACGCGAGTACAAATCACTTAATTCTATTTTTCTTTGTCCTGTATAATTATCACTAGGTACTCCAAAATCCGGATTGCCGACAATTAATACGGTTTCATTGCTACGACTTGGAATTTGCAACTTCTCTAATATTGCGTACGACGGAACATACGAAACAGGGTAGTCTTCAATTAAAAATCTTGCTCTTGATATTTTATTACCTCCCCCTTCTTTATAACCAAGCACAAAAAATTCAAACGGTATTTTCAAAAATTCGTTAGGAAGAGATAATATTAGATTTGAACCCCGGGGAATTTTTTTAATAACCGGTTCAAACAGCTTTGAAAAAAGTTTATGTGAATTATCAGCCTTAAATGCAAACAAATCCTTATTGAATGAAATTGCTTCGGGGTTTAAATTACTATTGTAGTAAGGCGATACTTGAGAAATGATTTTATTAACTTCGCTTATATCAGCGGTTAATTCGATTGTTTCAAAATCGGAATTATTTAAAACAAACAAATAAATCTTGTCGCCGCTGATTAGATATTTTAAGAAATATTCGTCTGTCTTCAATTTTGTGTTATTTGTATAACCATTGATGATATTCTTAAGATTTTCGAATGTTATTAAAGACGGACTAACTTGCAGTTTTTCTTCAAGATATTGTAGTTCTTTAAAACTCTCTGAACTGTCGATTAAATTATTAGTCTGCCTCCAAAACAAATCATAGTATCGAATTACAAGAGAATCATTTTTACTAGCCGACAATTTTACTTTATTAATATTAAAAAGAGTGTTTTTTGATCTCGACAAATCATTTACTGCAAAAGCTTTTCGATACATTTTTTTATCGATGTATAACTTTATAAGGGAGTCATACATACCGGAGTTATTCACAAAAAAGTCAATTTGAATATTACTACTGCCGGCTATCGAGTTGTAAAGATGTTCTATTTGCAGTATCCCTTTCAAATAATATTCTTCAGCCGTATTTTCATTATTAATTGATAAAAAATAATCTCCGAGTTCATTATAGATTTCCGCTAGGTTACTTTTATCACCGGCTTTTAGAGAATGATTTTCAGCTAATGATAAATTCCTATACTTTACCTTGCCGTTTAACGCTTCGGCTAAAATTAAGTACTGCATTCCGAGAAGTTGATTGAGATCATACTCTATTGAGAGATTTAATTGTTCCTCTAAAATATTTTTCCCATTTTCAACCATCCCTTGGGAAATATAAGCGTAGCCTAAAAAAGTATTTGATAAAATACTTGAATAAATATCATTAAATGTATCGCTAATTCTAATTGACTCTGAGAGATATCTTTCTGCCGTTTCAAAGTTCGATAGAGCTAGTGATACAATACCCGCTTTCTGATTTAACTCGGCTTTTAAATATGGATTGGTTTGAACATTAATTGAATCGTAATTTTCTAGAATAATTTCAAAAGCTTTTTCCGGCTGGTCCAAATTATAGAAGAGTGTTCCGAGCCCAATATTAATTTCGGCAGCGGCAGATTGATCTTTTAATTTATTAGCAATCTTTTTTGCCCGTTCATAATATTCTATAGCATTCGAATAATTTGAAAGGTTTGTGTAAACATCGCCAAGACCTCTGAATGCAAGCATTTTTGTGCGAGGATTTTCTCCGGCTAAGTTAACTGCAAGCTTATATCTCTTTAATGCAGCGCCATAATTATTAATATTAAGAAACTGGCTGCCGATGTTTATTGCCGTTAAAGCCATACGTTCGTAATTATTCAGAGTATTAAATATTTCGAAACTCTCTTCATATTTATTTCTCGCCTCAACTGGCTGCGTCAAATAGGTTAAAGAAACACCCCATTCAGAAAGAACTGTTGCCTCAAGTTCTTTTTGATTTATTTCTTTAGCTAAACTGTAGGCATTGCCAAATAAACTTTGAGCTTCGGAGGTGCTGCCCAATATGTCTTTAATAATTCCTAAGTTTAGTTCAGCCTTAATAACCTCAATATTATTACCCAATTCTTTTGCAATTGATAGACCCTCTGCGTATAAATCTTTTGCATTTTCGTAATTGCCGGATAAAAACTGAAGCGAGCCTTTAGCAATTAATATTTCGGGATAATATCTATTCGATTTGTCAATTTCATTTTCTAAATCATTCAAAATTAGTGTTGCTTTTTTATAATCCCCGAGTTTTCGGTAGTTGTCAGCAAGTTTGATAGTTAAGGGTATAAAACCATTACCAGCTATAACAACGGATTGAAGGTTTTCTAATGCTGCTTGATAACTTGTTTGATCAAATTTTATTAATCCGGTTAATAACTTGTAATCCTTCTTGTTATTTTTATCGTTAACCAGTTCTAATAGTACGTCAACTTTTTTTATTATCCGCGCGGATGCAGACAGGTATTTATTGAAAATGAAGTTCTTGGGGGCATCATAAAGATATTCTACGAGTAAAGAGTATGTTTTATTATAATCACCGGTTTTATAACTAATTACTGCATTGATTAAATCGATTTCAAATTGATTTATTGTATTATAATTAATTGAGAGATTATCTTCAACGGAATTATTTTCGATGTAAAATATTACTTCATCTATTGAATCAAATTGATTCTTCACTTGACCGGTAAGAATTTTGTTCGGAGAATACGCGGTAAGTACAATGAAGATTAATATGTATATTTGAATTCTCAACACATCGCTGTCAATTAATTGTATTTAATAACTTATTAGCTTCATCAGTATATTCACTTCCTTCTTCGATTGAGAGCTTAAGATGTTTTTCAGCTTCTTCATAGTCTTCCTGCAATAAATTTACTTGTCCCAAAAAATAGAACGAATTAGCTTTTACATTATCAAACATTCCAGATTCGTTCAGTTTTGCAGATTGACTAAAATTATACTCGGCATTTTTTAACCCGTCGCTATCATAGTTTTCGAACAATCCTAAATAATCATTATACGCCGATTGTACATTTGCAATCCCAAGTATGTAGTACGAGTAAAATATCGTAAAACTATTTTTACTGTTGTCAATATCTTTTTGAAGCAACGAGATTGCTTCGGAATAATTCTTTTTCTCTAATTGATTAACCGCGCGGATAAAGTATTCACTATTTCTGCCGCGGGTAATTGAAACCTCCGTCTCGTTGAAGGACGATGTAAGTTTCACATATTCGGGTCGAGAAATTTTCGAAACGACAAATAGACTTGTAATAATCAAGATGATTGAAGCCGCTGCTGAAAATGCATACCTAAAAAACGATCTCTTCCCATTTGATTTTTTGTTCCCTTCATTTTCGCCGGATATCTTTTCTTTCGTTATATTTTCTTTTAAGAAATTATTTACATCTTCGAATTCTGTTTTTAACGAATTAACAAGTTTTCTACATTTGCTACAAGAGTTCAAATGCTCTTCAATACGGGGAGTAAGCGAGTTGATATTCTTATCGTATGGGTTTTCGTTTTTTATGTAAAGTACGTACCCGGATAATATCTCAATATCGAAGTGATTTTCGCTTGAGACTTCTTCGAACGTATCGATTAATTTCAGAGTTTCTTTTAAGTCCGGGTCAGCTGCAATTTCATCACGCAGCTTTCGAAGTTCACTTTGCGATAGATTATTATTCTCTAAATATTTATGTAACTTTTCTTCGTCCATAATTCTTTTAGTCCTTTATCTATATGTATAGTGTAGCAATACTATAAAAAGGGACATTCATTCTAACCTTTTTTTAATTTCTTCCATTGTTCTGTAAAACATCTTTTTCACCGCAGCTTCATTCCGATTTAGTTTTGCTGCAATTTCATTAAACTGCATTCCCTCCCAAAATCTCATACGAATTATTTCATCTTTTGGACTTTTTAGCGAGTTGACAATTTTCATTACTATTTCTTTATCGAACCCGGATGGTTTTTGATCTTCGCTGCTTTCTTTGATCAAATCTTCCTTATACTCATAAGTTAATCTTGACTTTTCTCGTTTATAAAAATTGACAAAGCTCAAGAACATCACACGTCTCAGCCATCTTTCGATATTTTCTATATTCTTAAATTGTTTTGAAAATGAGATGAATATCTCGGTAGCTAGATCTTCCGCATCATCGATAGAGTTCAATTTCCCGAAATCATATTTTGATTTAAAGTATGAAAACGCAATTGAGCGGATTTCTGCGGAAATTTTATTGTATTCACGAAGACTTCCTTCTTTTGCCCTGATCAGCAGATTATGAAGCTCCTCTGAAGAGAAATTGTAATATTGTTGAGCTGCCTTAGTCAAATTTTGTAATTATCATTGATATGCAAATGTAAAAAAAGGAAAGAACAATTATTGCCCTTTCCTTTTTATACTATATAAGTAAAGAATTCTATTTCATCAGATTCATTTTTTTAATCGAAGATTTGTTGCCGACTTTTAACTGATAAAAATACACACCGGATGCTAAATTTGAAGCATCAAATTCAATGTTGTGAGAACCGGCTTGCATACTGCGATTAACTAATGTCGTAATTTTTCTACCGAGAACATCATAAATGTTTAGTTCTACTTGATCTGCTTTAAGAAGATTAAATTCGATTGTTGTTGAAGGGTTAAACGGATTAGGATAATTTTGCTTTAAGACAAAATCAGACGGAAGTTGATCCTCTTCAGTTGATTCAATTCCGGTAACTTTGTTTGCCGTTACAATGACATACTGATATAAATCTTCGCTTGAATATGTAATGGTGTTTGACTCCTGATCTACTGAAACATTGCTAATCGATTTCCAATTATTGTCGGCTCCGTCCCAGTATTTTACTCCTATAGAATTTTCGTCAACTTCATTTCCTTGAATTTGAATATCGTTATAATGGAATTGGAAATTAGATTGACTGCTGAATCCCATATGATTGTTGAAACCATCTCCGCACATATTATTACCGTTTTCACCGAAAGCACCGAATTCATAAGCCATAAAAGCGCCCTGACCTTGTGCGTTAGGAATATTGTTAGGATATAATTCCAACATTTGAGTAAATAAATTATTAGGCATCATACCGTCGCCATGATGTCCGCCACCTTGGTTCCATCCCGGCATTACCGTAAAGTGATCTTCAGCATCATAAGGATTATGAAATCTTCTTTGATCGTTCATATCGTTGGTTATCCAGCCGCCGCCAATTCCATTTCTGAAATTGCTTGAATCAATCCAAACTTGTCCGTTAATTTTATAAACTACGATAATATCAAAATTAACTCCGTCGATTAATCCACCTTCAATAGTGACAGTTTCACCGTTCTCAGGTCTTACAGCACCTGATTCCGGCTGGTACCACCAAGGACCAAAATTCAAGAAATAGTCAACAGTAGTATCATTATCTACATCCAGATAGTAATGATTCATAAAAAATGTAGTATCAACTAATGCTGTTCCTTCTTTTAAAACATATTCAAGGGTATCGTGCCGTGTTCCAAAACTATGACCACCGCAGCCTCCGTCATGACCGCCGCTGCCGTGCCCGTCAAAATTATTCCAATACGAATAATACGGCTCTCTCCAGAACTCACCATTTATTTCATAAACAACTAAGGTGCTTATTTCTAAGTTAATAGATTCGTGTAAGCCGCCGGTAACGGTAACTTGTTCACCATCTGCAGGTCTGACTGCATTAGAACTGTCCGGTTCGTACCAATATGGTCCGAAATTTAAGCGGTAATCTTCTGTGCCATCATTGTTTGCATCTAAGAAATATTGTGGATGTTGAAGATCATTCTGTATAATGACGGTTCCCGATAAAGTTGTTACAGTTAAAGAATCAGGATCTAAATTACCGTGCCCGCCTCCGTGCATTTGGGCATTGACCGTTAATAGTAATGCTAGTGTAGCGTCCCATTAGACAGCGCACTATTAAGCTTTTAAGGGTTTGCCAGTATAAGT
>BQMY01000131.1 GCA_022181065.1 Melioribacteraceae bacterium
TCTTCTCCTAAATATTCTCTTACTGTTAATTTAGGAAATTCCATTTTCATCTGAAGCATTACAGGGGCTTTGCCGTCAATTGTCCATCCCCATAAAATTGACATAACAACAAACACACCTCCGTAAGCTGCGTAAATTCTGCCGAAGTTGGGAGAGGATTGGAGTGTTGGTATTATGCCGTAAAAGAATAAAATAATTCCGCCGATTAATCCTAGCCAGATACTTTTTTCTTCTCGCAGCCAAAGCCAAACTAAATAACCGCCGCCTATTTCTGCAAGTCCGGCAAGGAAAAAAAGAAAGATTGATTTAAATAATTCCATTACTCATTTCCAATCTCATTTAGTGAAAATGATAATTTACAAAATATTAGATTGCCTTTTCGCCTCTCTCATTCGTACGAATCTTAATTGTGTTACTCACCTCAACTACAAATATTTTCCCGTCGCCGGGATTACCTGTATGCGCGATTTGTTGAATAGTATCCACAACTTCATCAACAATATCATTGTGAACAACTAATTCCAGTTTCACTTTTTCAACAAAATCGTGCAGTCCTTCTCTTATTGCATCCTCGGAATTCTTAGCTTTTGATTTTCCGAAACCTTTGATCTCGGAAATTGTAATTCCGGGCAGTCCTTCAATTTTATGCAAAGCTGTAATTACATCATCTAATTTGAACGGTCTTATTATTGCTTTTATTTCTTTCATTTTTATTCTCCCATTATTCTATCTTACTTCTTACTTAGAGCAACCTCGAAGGAATTACCTTCGAGGTTTATTATATATTTAGTATTCGTGCTAATTAGTGAAATTAGTGTCTACATTTCACCTGTCCTTACTTTAACCGGGAACCACTTATACAATGCCGGCAAAACAATCAACGTAAGTATAGTAGAAGTAAACAACCCGCCGATAACAACCGTAGCAAGCGGTCTTTGAACTTCACTTCCGGTGCCGGTTGCAATAAGCAAGGGCATTAAACCCAGCATTGTTGTAAGAGCCGTCATCAATACCGGGCGGAGTCTAAGTTTCGCACCTTCAATCGATGCTTCATCAATTGGTATTCCTTCGCGCAGCAATTGATTCAGATATGTAACGAGTACCATTCCGTTCTGCAGAGCAATACCAAATAACGCAATAAATCCGACTGAAGCTGGCACTGAAAGGTTTTGATCGGTTAACCAAAGCGCGATGATCCCGCCAACAAGAGCAAGCGGGATATTTATAAATATCAGCAAGGTATTCTTCATTGAATTGAAGCTGGAATAGAGCAAGAAGAATACAATCAATAAAGTAATCGGGATGACAATTGCAAAACGTTTGTTCGCTTCCTGCTGCAGTTTATACTGCCCGCCCCAGGTTGTGTAATAACCAACCGGTAAGTTTACCTTTGCGTCAATTTCCTGCTGAGCTTCTTCAACAAAACCCCCGATATCTCTCCCGACAACATTACATTGAATTGTAATAAAACGTTGATTCTGCTCGCGTGTAATTTGACGCGGTCCTTCTATTTCTTCAATATCGGCAACCTGGCTTAACGGAACTTCCATTCCAGTCGGCGTGCTTATCAGTAGTTCTTTAATAACCGCTTTGTTATTTCTGTATTCCGGCGCTAAGCGGACAAAAATATCGAACCGTCTAATACCTTCGAAAATTTGTCCTGAAGTTTCTCCGCCGATTGCAGTTTTAATAACCTGCTGAACATCCGCAAGATTTAATCTGTAACGTGCGATTGCATGGCGGTCGACAGTAATTTTAAGCTGCGGTTTACCGGTTACCTGGTCTATCTGTAAATCTTCTGCGCCTCTGATTGTTCTTAAAACCCCTGCTATTTTTTCGGCATTACTTTTTAGCAAATTTAAATCTTCCCCGAAAAGTTTAACTGCAAGCTCGGCCTTAACACCTTCTAGAAGTTCATCAACCGACATTTGAATAGGTTGTGTGAAGTTAACAAGTATGCCTGGAAAACCTTCAATCTTTTCACGTATGTCTGATTCCAGTTTTTCAAGTGTTATACCGCTTCGCCACATACTCTCATCCTTAAACACAATGAATGACTCGGCGCTGTTAATCGGATCTGTATGTGCTCCTACCTCGCCTCGCCCAATTCTTGTAATCGTCTCGTCAACTTCTGGAATCTCTTTTATTCTTTTTTCAATAAGCATTGTTGTTTTTTTGCTTTCATTAAGAGATATGGACGGAGCCATAGTAATTTTTACTATCAGAGTACCTTCTTGAAGTTGAGGAGTAAATTCCGATCCCAGCCTTGGGTAAAGAAATATTCCTGCAATAATAATTATTACTCCCAGAACTACCGCCGCAATCCGGTTCTTTACAAAAAACTTAATAACGGGATTATAAATTTTTAGCAGCAGCCGGATTATTAAATTCTCCTTCTGTTTATCACCGGTAGATTTTTTCCTCTTCTTTTTTAATAGGAATGAAGAATACACCGGGGCTAAAAGCATTGCAAAGATCAACGAACCAAGCATAGCGAGAGCAATTGTATAAGCGAGCGGTCTGAACGTTTTACCTTCAACTCCCTGTAAAGTAAACAAAGGAATAAAAACAGTAATAATAATTATTATAGAGAAGATAATGGGGCGTAGAACTTCTTTACTCGCTTTGGCAACAATATGAATAAAATTTTCATCCGGTGATGATTCCCGTTTCAGCCTGTCCACATTTTCAACAAGTACAATACTCCCGTCCACCATCATTCCGATGGCGATTGCGAGCCCGCCGAAGGACATTAAGTTGATAGAAATACCGAAATACTCCATCCCGATAAATGCGAATAAAACTGAAAATGGAATTGAAACTGCAACAACAATACTCGGTCTTATCGATCCCATAAACAAAATCAATACAATTGCAACAAGTGCGATTCCTTGTAATAGAGCATTGGTGACGGTATTTACGGCAGCTTCAACAAGTGATTTTTGCTCGTAATAAGGAACGATCTCTATTCCTTCGGGAAGAGTTTTGTTTATCTCTTCCATCTTTTTTTCAACATCGCTGATTACAGTTGATGAGTTTGTTCCAAAAAGTTTAATTACCTGACCGGATATCAC
Organism: Melioribacteraceae bacterium; assembly: GCA_022181065.1. Classification (GTDB taxonomy): domain Bacteria; phylum Bacteroidota; class Ignavibacteria; order Ignavibacteriales; family Melioribacteraceae; genus BQMY01. The sequence continues at coordinate 3,075 of BQMY01000131.1, forward strand.
TTCCTCAATTCCGTTTCTTGTTTGAAGTCCTCTCCTTACCGCCCCGCCTATTTCAATATTCGCAACTTGGTCCAAATAAATAGGCGTACCGTCTTCTGATTTAATTACGATATTTTCCAGATCTTCAATTTTTGTTGCGAGTCCAACCGAACGGACTAAAAATTCTTCGGCATCTTTTTCGATAAATGATGCTCCTACGTTCAGATTGTTTTTCTTAATTATATCCACCAGATCATTCACTGCAATATCGTATCGTAGTAATGCGTTCGGATTCACAACTACGTGAAATTGTTTTTCCCATCCGCCGATACCGAGTACTTCGGTAACTCCGGGAACGGTTTGAAGCTGGTACTTAATAATCCAATCCTGGATGGTTCTAAGTTCGGTAAGGGAATATTTGCCGGTAGTATCGTCGAGATAATAAAAAAGAACCAAACCCATTCCGGTTGAGATAGGTCCCATCTGTGGATCGCCGAATCCTTCCGGTATTTGTTCGCGCGCTTCCTGCAGTCTTTCGTTTACAACTTGTCTTGCAAAATAAATATCCGTCCCATCCTCGAAGTAAATATTAACTACGGATAAACCGAAGTTTGAAACGGAACGAATGTTTTCTAGGCTTGGCAAGCCGTTCATTGATGTTTCGATAGGAAAGGTTACATATTTTTCAACTTCCTCGGGCGCAAGTCCTTCGGTAACTGTAAAGACCTGAACAAGCGAAGGAGATACATCCGGGAATGCATCAATCGGTAAATTTTTATAGCTAAAATAACCGCCCGCAAAAACAACTATTGCTAGAACAGAGATCAGCAGCCGGTTTTTTAACGCAAAATCTATTATTCTATTCATTTAAGTCCTCCTAAAATTAATGATCATCATCGCCGCCGAACGATTCTTTCAACAATTCCGATTTAATTACAAAAGCGCCTTCGGCAATGTAGGTTTGCCCGGAATTCAAACCGGTTAACACTTCGGCGTAATTCGTATTAGTTTTTCCAATAGTTACCGGCTGTGGTTTAAAACCCTCGCCCTCTTTTACGAACACGACTTTCTGTCCTTCGAAGTTTTGAATTGCGTTGAGGGTTACGGCCTGATCTACTTCTACAAAATTGGTAAGTACTTTCCCCGTTATAAACATTCCGGGTTTCCAGTAGCCTGTCGAATTATTCAACCTCACTCTTGCCGTTGCCGTGCGGGTGTGTTCATCTACGGTAGGACTTATATAGAATATTTTTCCATTTACAGCATTTTCAATATTGTTAAAATATATTTGAGCGCTCTGCCCTAATTTGATATCATCAATATCTTTTTGATATACGGTCAATTCTGCCCAAACAGAACTTAGATCGGCAACGGTAACAATATGTTTATCATCGCCAATTAGTTCACCGGGCGTCATATGAAGATCGAGAACAACTCCGTCGATTGAAGATTTAACTTCGTACGTCACAAGACTTTCGTTGCTTTCGATAATCGCTATCACTTCATCTTTTTTAACTTTATCACCAATTTCTTTGTAAACGTTTTTAACAACACCGGCAAACCTCGGAACAATATGAGCAAGTTTATCCGGGTCGGGTACAATTTCACCGGTTAAGTCGGTATGCATCTGAAGTTTTTGGGAACCAACTGTTTCGAGTTTAATTCCCAGCTCATTAATTTCGGTATCGGAAAGAGTCACAAGTTCTTCTTCGGAATGTTCTCCTCCGGCGTCTTCAATAATTTCCGTTTCAGTTTTTAAATGAGCATCTTCACTACTACTGCCCAAAAACGTTACTGCCGCAAGAGTCAAAACCGCTCCAACAACAAGTCCAATAAGTAAGAATATATATTTATTTTTCTTTTCCATTTCGTTAATCCCTTAATTTATTTCCTTTGCAATTAGTCCTTCAATTTCGGTTTGAGTTGAATGAATTTGCCCGATAATATTCAGATACTGATTCTGAAGCTCAAACAATGTTCTTTCGGCATCCAGCACGTCAATAATGGCAAATCTTCCTACAAGATTTCCTTCTTTAATTATTTGGAAAGCGTCTTCGGCTTCCGGGATTGACTCGCTGTTTAACTGAGCAGCGGTCTCTATTAATGTGTTCAACCTTTTATAAAGAACATTTAACTGCAGAGTTAATCTGTTTTTAACAGAAAAGTATTCTCTTTGCTTTTGATCGACGCGAATTTTTGCTTCCTGAATTGCGCCTTGATTTCTATCAAAGATAAGAAGCGGTATCGATGCTCCGACCAAAAATGTGTTAGCTTTTGCGTCATTTAATCTTTTGAATCCAACGCTTATTGTTAAATCGGGGACTGCCTTCGATTCTTCGAGATTTACAATTGCGGTTTGTTTATCATACTCACTTTCATATCTCTTGAGTTTCGGGTTATTCGTCAACTGGTTTAAGAGTGAGTCGTAACTCGGAACATCAACCGGGTATTCAAGTTCGCCAATGAGTTCATCTATAGTTAAATCCGGCTGATAAATCAGCGAGAGCAGCTCCGATTTGTAATTTTCATATTCCGATTTCAAACGGTTCAAGTCAATCCGTAGAGAGTTTAGAATTATCTTAGCCCTGGATACCTCAGCCGGAGAAATTTTCCCGGCATCAACCCGTTTCTGCAGATTTACAACAAACTCTTTCGATACTTTTATAAGTTCTTCGTTTTTTTCAATCAGAAGCTGTACGGCTAAAGCTTGTTGAAAAGCTTTTCTTATATCCGTAATAATTTCTATTCTCTTTGTTTCATAATCCCATTCAGCCAGCGAGATGTTCGTTTCGGCAACTTTAACCCGTTTGCTTATTTTACCGGCAAGTAAAATATCCTGGCTCAAGACCGCTGTTATTTCACTGTTATCAAATCCGTTGAAATCTTTACTGCCGAAAATATTTTCTGCTTCAACTTCAAAGTCGGGATTAGGCATTAAACCGCTCTGGATCTTTGCTGCTCCAAGCGCATCGATTTCATAATGTAAAGTTTTTAGTTCGGGATTATTCTGAACCGCTAATGAAACTGCTTTTTCAATAGTTAATTCACCGCTTGTTTGGCCGTTTGTAGATAAAGACAGAAGACTAAACAGAACGAATACTATACACATTACTCTGTGCATAAAAACTCCTTTAGTTTTTACTCTAATAATTTTTTAGAATGTTTTTAGGTTAAATAAAGCTTATGGTTAGTATCAAATGATGAGGGATACGGTAGTGTAATTCTCTAAGGTTTGATCTATTAATTGATAAAAATTATTTGAATAGAATCTGTCTTTATTGTTATAAGTTTCTATTGGAATAAAAGTAAATGTAGCAATGCAAACCGTTAATACAATTTTACTTTTGGGGAGGAACTGCTCTTCTTCAAAACAATTTTCTTCTAAAGATACATCTTCGCAAGATTGTTGTTTTATTTCTACACCATTGGTCTGATCAAAATAATTTACGTTATTACATTCGGTACAGTCATCTACTTTTTCTATTGCTATATGACCATCACTGCCTGTGCATAAAACATACTCGGACATCAAGTCGTGAGCGAATGTTAGATGACTGATGAATATCAGTAGTAAAAGTATGTGGGTTGATTTATTTATAAAATTGTAATTCATTACTCTTCAGTATGTTCTTTAATTTTTTCAATCGCATCATTGATATGTTTATCGTCAATGGAATAAAAAACCATTTTACCATCTTTTCTATATTTAACTAATCTCGCATTTCTTAATAATCTTAATTGATGCGAAACAGTTGAAACATTTGAGTCCACCGCCGCTGCAAGATCGCAAACACAAAGTTCGCTGTTAATAAGTGATAGAACAATTTTCAAACGAGTTGGTTCCCCAAGTAATTTGAAAATTTCCGCCATCTCGAGAACTTGATCAGTATCGGCAATTTTCTTTTGGGCTTGCGCGACTTTCTTTTCATCAACAATTTCAACTTCGCATACCGGTGCTTTTTTTTCTTTTTTCACGGCGCTAAGCTACATACATTTGAACAAATGTGCAAGTGTTTGGCATATTAAAACCGAAATTTCTGAGCGGTGCGAAGGTGAGGGGAGTAAAATTAAATGAAAAATCTATGAAGAAGATACTGATAAGCTACATGATAGGTCTTTTTTTTGAGCTATTGCATAGGAGTTGTTTGGAGCGGGTAGGGAACTGATTTTACTTTCTTGTAAATTGAAAATTCCATTCATACCTCGTATGACAAATAAAAAGAAAATATTGAAATTTCACTTGACTCCGTACTATACTACTGATATTATACTTGCATGAAGTGAAAAAAAAGGTTGGGAAATGGAACATTACAAAGTAGGTGACATTGCCGAAAAAGTCGGTGTGAATGTAGAGACTTTACGCTATTATGAAAAAATAAAAATTATGCCTAAACCAAAGCGTATGGAATCACGCTATCGTATTTATGATGAGTTGGATTTAAAAAGGTTATTATTTATAAAAAGAGCAAAAGAACTTGGTTTTACATTAAAAGAAATAAAAGAATTATTGAATCTAAAAATAGAATCGACTGCAACTTGCGGAGATGTAAAACATTTAGCCGAACATAAATTAACAGACATCGAAGAAAGAATAAAAGACTTGAAGAGTATTAAAAATGTTTTAGTAAAATTGGTTAATCAATGTGTATGTGAAGAACTTTCTACTGATGAGTGTCCCATTCTTGAAGTAATTGACCCTAAAACGATATCATTGAAAGGAGGTGATACGATATGAAACGCAAGCTTGCATTAATTTTTGGAATATTGGGAATAACAGTGAGTGCACTCGCCTTCACTGGAGCAAGTACCAACACAGATAATTCGGTTTGTCCCCTTAGAGGAACACCCGAATGCCCGGAATATCCTTCTTGCTGCAAATAGTTGATAAACTTAAAGGGATTCGGATTAAATACCGAATCCCTTTTAGAATTTTGTTAAAGAAGAATATTATGATTTTACGGAGTTAAATTATTATGAAGACAAATAAATTATTCAGAAACAGCGCAATCGTAACTGCAGTGCTTGCCTCATTGTGTTGTATTACGCCAGTATTAGCGGTATTAGGCGGATTGAGTGGTATTGCATCTACATTTTCTTTTCTTGAGCCACTCCGTCCTTACTTTATAGCATTTACAATAATTATTCTCGGCTATGCTTTTTATAATGCATACAAACCTAAGAAAAAAGATGAGATAGAATGTGCTTGTTTACCTGCCGAAGCTTCTGCGAAGGAAGGCGATGATGATGAAGTTGATACAAAGAAAAGCTTTATTAATTCTAAATCATTTTTATGGATAGTAGCAGTGATTGCAGTTGTTTTAATTACATTTCCTTATTACTCTCAAGCATTCTTCCCCCAAAGGGATAAGCCGGAATCTCAAAGCGTATTTTCAACAAATTCTCCGAGTGGAGTCCTTCGGACAAATCACATAATAAAAGCGAAACTGGAAATTGAAGGAATGACTTGCACAAGTTGCGAACAATCTGTTGATTATGCTCTTAAATCAGAAAAAGGTGTTTTGAGTGCTGAATCCTCCTATAAGACCGGAATTGCTATTGTCCAATTTGATGATACAAAAGTTCAGCCTGAACAATTGAAGAAAGCAGTTGAAAATAAAGTTGGATATAAAGTGAAAAATATTCAAACAATTCCAGAAGGGACAAGTAACGAAAAAGAAAATTAAGACGGAGTGATAATGTCAGTTCAAACAATAAAATTAAATATTAACGGAATGACTTGTGAACATTGTGCGCAAACAATTAGTAAAAAGGTTTCTCAATTAGAAGGCATCATTTCTAAAAAAGTTAGTTATCCAGAAAAGAAAGGTCAATTTGAATTCGATTCAGCCAAAGTATCAAAATCTGAAATTATAGATGCAATTGATTCCACTGGACAGTATAAAGTTGTGGGTGAAATAGAATCGAATAAAAATAAAGCTAATCATTATGATTTGATTATCATTGGCGGAGGTTCAGCTGCTTTTGCCGCTGCAATAAAAGCAAGTGAACTTGAGAAAAAAGTTTTGATGATAAATGATGGTTTGCTTATTGGCGGTACTTGCGTAAATGTAGGTTGCGTTCCATCCAAAACTTTAATAAGAACCGCAGAACAATTTCACATTGCCAACCATCCAAACTTTTCTTCAATAAAATCCGGCGATAATAAAATTAATTTTAAGGAAGTTATCCGTCAAAAAACCGAATTAGTGGATGAGTTAAGAGAACACAAATATGTAAATGTCTTAAAAGATGATTCCAATGTAACAATTCTTAAGGCGTACGGAAAGCTTATAGACAAAAACACAATTGAGGCAGATGGTAAAAAATATTCAGCAGAAAATATTTTGATTGCAACCGGCTCAACCACATTTGTTCCGGATATTCCCGGTTTAAACGAGATTAACTATTTAACAAACGAAACATTGTATGATTTAGAAGAACTTCCCGAACATCTGATTATAATCGGTGGAAGATATATCGCTTTGGAAAATGCTCAGATGTTTGCACGTCTCGGTTCAAAAGTTACAATTCTTCAACGGTCATTCAGAATTCTTCCAGACGAAATGCCGGATGTAACCGAAACATTGAAAGACTATCTCGCAGAAGAAGGAATAGAAATAAAAACCGGTGTGAAAATAAAATCTATCAATATGAAAGAAGGTAAAGTTTTAGTTAATGCCTTGGTTAAAGATGAAAAAGAAACCATTCAAGGAACACATATCTTTGTTGCAACCGGCAGAAAAGGTAATGCAAAAGGTTTTGGATTAGAAGAGGTAGGGGTAGAATTTCATAAGCAAGATTTCATTAAGACAAATGAGTATATGCAAACATCAATTCCCAATATTTATTCAGCCGGGGATGTGACCGGTGAATATTTGTTTGTTTATTCCGCTGCTTATGAGGGTTCTTTGGCAGTTGCAAATATGTTTGCTGAAAGTCCAATCAAAAAAGATTATTCAGTTTTTCCTTGGGTAATATTCACAGACCCGCAAGTAGCTGGTGTCGGAATGGATGAAAATCAAGCATACGAAAACAAAATTGAATACGAAGTCTCTAAAATTCAACTAAAAGATGTTCCCCGTTCGCTCGCTGCACGAAATAAAAAAGGGTTTATCAAACTTTTTCGCAACAAAGAAAACGATAAACTTATCGGTGCAAGAATATTAGCTTCTGAAGGTTCAGAACTATTGATGGAAATTTCTCTTGCCATCAAATACGGAATTACAGTAAAAGAATTAAAACAAATGTTCCATCCATATCTAACATTATCAGAGGGAATTAAAATAGCAGCTATAAGTTTTGATAAAGATGTTAAGAAACTTAGTTGTTGTGCGGTTTGATTTATGAGATTAATGCAGCCCATCTTTGTAAGGCTGCATTTTACTTCGTTCAATGCGCATGTTTGCCGTGCCTGCACCAAACGCAATCACAATTTTCGTGCATACATTGTTTATCAATTAATCTTGTTTTGTACCAGTGTTTTGCAATTTGATAGACTAATTTTTTGCTCATGGAAGTATTATAATGCTTTTTTAAAGCCGGGATAACATCGTCCATTGTTTTCAGTTTGTTAAGAATAAAAGTATAACCCGGGTTATATAGATGTGCAAACAACCACCGGTTTGCAAGCGAAGTTTTAAGTTTAGGCAGTAGATTTATTTCGCATAACTTTTTATAATTCTGATTGTGAATTATACTTTCTGCAGCATAATAACCCGAAAGCATGGCATACTTAATTCCAAAACCCCACAGAGCATCCTGGAAGCCGGCGTTTTCACCTACATATAATATTCTGTTATCTTTGGAAATCTTAGGTTCGTTGAAGAAGTTAACAAACCCCCCGAATTCTTCCGGTTCATTTATATCGATATCAATCACGGTATTAACGGCTCTTAATGCTCTTTCGTAGTATATCTTTTCATTTTGAAAATCTTCGAACATACATGTTGCGAACGTAGCTTTCCCATCATTGACTAAAAGGTAAGCATAAGCTTTAGGTGCAATCTTATCATCTATAAAACCTATAAAGATATCGTCGAGAGATGTTCTGAAGACCATTCCTTTAGCTATAGCATCTGCTGCTTTTGGGCCTGTTCCTACTATAGCTTTTGAGTCGTCAACCGATTCAAGATTTTTGCCCCACAAAATATTTACGCCCAGTTCTTCGGCTTGTTTTCGTAATCCCTGATCTAACGAATTCGGATCAGAACCTCTTTCAATTAGATAGAAAAGAGGTCGTGAAGTTTTTACTTTAACTTTTTCAAGTTTTGGTCCGTAAAACAGACCATCATTTCCTGAATATGGATGACATAAAAAATTAATTTTAATTCCGATCCGGTTTAATATTTGCAGCGTATCTTCTTCATCCGACCAATTTTCCAGCCCTTGAAAATCACCATTAAAACGAAGTCCGGCATTTTCGTTTTGCTCATAAACAGTGGTCTCAAATCCGGCATTAGCTAAATTTATTGCTGCGGTTAATCCTGCCGGTCCGGCGCCAACAATAGTAATATATTTTTCTTTGCTCAAAAATATTTCCTTTCACATTTAGATCAGATCAATATTTTGTTTGTTGCTCCCTGCTGATAGTTAAATAATCAGCTATTATTTTGATAGCTTGTTCTTAAACTCATTTATAACAGATAATCCAATTGCCGATAATACAACGATAATTCCTGAAATTTCGAAAACCTGAAGTGTTTCTCCAAACGCTATGAAAGCAAAAATTAGTCCGAACACCGGTATCAAAAACAGGTATAGTGATAGTTTACTTGCGTCATATTTCTGGAGGAGCCAAAACCAGATTATTTCTGTAAGGGCTGTTCCAATTATACCTAAAAATATAACTAAGCCTAAAAATGTACCGGACCAATTAATACTGCGTTCAGACTCGAAAAGAAATGAAGAGGCAAATAGCGGAAGACCTCCGGCAATAAGCTGCCAACCGGTGAACGAAATAAGATCCGTACCTGGTTTTATTTTTTTTAATAAAATGGCAGTAATAGCAGCGCCAAGTGATGTTCCTGTGGCTAGCATCGCGCCGATGAATGCATACGGATTTTCATTCATAAATGCCTGTGCCGAGATAAGTATAATTCCTGCCATTCCCAAAATGAGAGCTGTAATTTTTACTAATGTGATTTTTTCATTAAGAAATAACGCTGCTAACACTATGATTGTGAGGGGTTGAGAGTTACCTAAAACTGAAGCAATACCCGCCCCGGTAAATTCAGGACTTGAAAACATAAATCCGAATGTAATAGTTGTCGATACAAAACCAACCGGTAAGACCCACTTTATCAAATCACGGCGAATAAGAATTGGTTTTTTTAATATAATAAGTAATGCAATTAGCGAAACACCTCCAATTAATGTTCTCAACCCGGCAAATCGAAGGGGAGATGAGTACTCCAAACCTAATTTAATAGCGGTATAACATATTGCCGCAACAAATGTATAAATAAGCATCAACCCGAAGACTGTATAGGGCGAAAGTTTCCTGTCTTTATGAAAAAATCCAGGTTGAACAAAATTATTTTCCATGTGAAAATACCTATGTAGTTAAAAATTTATTAGAGTTAGTTTTTATGCTTACAGCCTTTTACATCTGCATAAATAATATGATCTGTAAGAAATCAAATCAGACAGTGTAATACAAATAATTAAAAGAAAACTTTGATTAGGAATCCTTCATATCCATTTCCATATGCATTTTACCATCCTTATCAGTATGAGTTTTCATAAAAAGCCTCTCAGCAATTACGATTATAATAATGCCCGCAAAGGAAACAATAAGTATAAGAGGATCGTTTTTAAATTTTAGTAATATAAAGGCACTAAGAATAACGGCATCAAAAAGTAATGCAAGCAATGGAAAAATTGGTTTATAACTAACTTCCTTTCTCAGAAATTTAAAGAGCCCCCAATGAACAGCTATATCCATAACTATATAAAATATGGCACCTATGGCTGCAATCCTGGTCAGATCAAATAGAATAGTCAGTATTGTAGCTAATGAAACAGTAAACAGAAGCGCCGGGTTACTGAATTTAAATTGCAGATTAGGTATTTGTTTCATATTGCTCAGCATTGCAAGCAGCCGGGATGCAGAAAAAACACTGGCAATCAATCCCGATACAGTGGCTATGATTGCCAAAATTACTGTAAACCATAAACCCAAATTACCGAACACTGGTTGGGATGCTTCTGCAAGAGCGTAATTTTTTGCTTTAATGATTTCCGGTATGCTTAGGTTTGCTGAAACAGACAGGGCTAATGCTACATAAATGACCATACAAATTAATACTGAAATTATGATTGAACGCCCTACGTTTTTATTCGGATTTACAATATCACCGCCCTGGTTAGTGATTGTTGTAAACCCCTTATAGGCAAGTATCGACAAAGCCAAAGCTGCAATAAAACCTCCGGTCATCGACCAATCGCTGCTGTTTGCCGTATTCAAATTTTCGAAGGAAGGAAAGCCGGATGCAGCAAGTCCCGCAATTGCTAATAAAGCAATGCCCATAATTTTTGCAATCGCTGTAATAGTTGCAGTTGCTCCAATTATTTTATTGCCGGATACATTTATGATAAATGCTGCAGCAATCAAAACCACGCCAAGAACGGGGACAAGAGCACCGCCATCATCAACATTGAATAACCTAAGTGTGTAGGATCCGAAAGTTCTGGCTACAAGGCTTTCTGCAATAACCATCGAGACATACATTAAAAGAGAAAAAGAACCCGTGGCTGTACCCGGCCCGTAGGCTTTTCTTAAAAATTTAGCAACTCCCCCGGACGATGGATATGCATTGGAGAATTTTACATAAGAGTAAGCGCTAAGACCGGTTATAATACCGCCAGCTAAAAATGCTATCGGAAAAAGACTGCCGGCTAATTCGGCAACTTGTCCCATAAGTGCAAATATTCCGGCACCTATCATAACGCCAGTACCCAAGGAAACAGATCCCGTAAGAGATAACTTGCTTGAAGAATCTTTTTTCATATACAAATCCAATTGTTTTTAAATTGAGATACAACGATTTACTTTTTTTTAATGGAAGTATTTCAGTTCCAATTCACGAAAATAATAAATCACCATACCCCCAAATAACAGTTCCGATAATTACAGTAAAGTGTGAAACCTTTTCTAAGTACTGATGACCTTTTGAGGGATGTACTTCCTCAAATTTTACTTGATTACCTTTATAAAATGTTTTTAACTGGTTGCTATGGTATTTATCCCGGGTTCTCAATAAGTAATATTCGGCAATGAAGGCAAACAAGACCATTGAAGAACCCGCTCTATAAAAAAATGAACTTCCCCAAATGATATCCAAATAGAGAGAAAACAATAATATCAGCCACGCGATTAGTAAAAATATAACTGGCTTACGATTGACTTTATTCATATAAAAATTCTTTCCGCATTCCAATCACTTCATCAGTGATACGAATAGATTCACTGCCATCTTTAACAGTACCTATCAGAGCGCGGATTGCATCAATGCTTTCCGGAACCACAATGGCTTCATTATACACCTGATATGTATAATAAACTTCATTGCCGTTAACAGTTAATACATCTTCCCATAAAGCTACTTCCCACATATCACCACGTGGTCTTCCAAGGTCTTTCATTAATTCAATAGTGCTGTTAAGCGCAACAATACCATCGCTCATCCGGATAAAGGCAATTCGCGAAGCTGCGTTAAAGGCTGCCAGCACTTCATCTCTGCTTGCATCGTGGGTAAGTTCCACAACCCAATAATGATTGTGCGTTTGCGTATGAGACGCCTTGACTGCCATCGTTATTACATCAAGTTCCGGTACGACTGTTTGAGCATCCGGTCCCTGATGGCTTGGGATATGCGGTTCGGGTACAACTGTATTCATAATTCCGCTGTGGTCGGATTCCCATGGATCTGTAGCCCGTCTTATTAAAACACCACGTGCTTTTTTAAGCAAGTCGGCATTACGCAAAGCTGTAAGCGTGCGAACCGTGCTTGTGGTATTACATGAGACAACACGTGTTGCATCCAATCCCAATGCTGTTTCATAATTTGCTTGCGCTACAAAAGAATGACCTGTAAGACTGTGCTTTTCGTCGCCCTGATAAATTACTTTTACACCGGCTTTTTTATAAAGCTCAAGATTTTTTGCACCGATTCCTTTTGGGGTACAATCAACTATTATATCAATCTGCTTTAGTAAGTCATCCAGGTTCCCTGCTATTGGAATACCGGCATCCTTCATTTCATTTGATTTTTCCGGCAGTGATGCATAAATCGGTAAGCCCAAAACAACTGCGGCTTTAACCCGATAATCGCTTTCTACGTCGGCAACACCAACCAATTCCATATCCGGCTGAAGTTTGATTGCATCTGCAACCCGTTTTCCGATAATGCCGTAACCATTTACGGCTGCTTTAATTTTTTTGTTAGTCATATTTTACTTCCTTTTAAATGTGTAAATCTGTGATTGATGGTTCTAAAAAACCTTCTTCTCTCCTAATTATAAAACAAGACCGAAATCTTTATTGATGTCGAGAAACACATTGCATAATAAAGCAAATTGTTACGTATCATTTGAAGATATATTGGAATTCTCAACAAGCTTCCGCCATTTTCCCTTCACCGGAATAAACATAGGAACATGCTTTTTGTATTCTATATATTCATCGCCAAATTTTTCAATGGTTTTCTGTTCTTCCTTACGGGCAAGCCGGTAATAAACAAATACTATAATTGGAAACAGTCCAACTGAGAAAAGCGTTGGCCAATGAACAACACCTTCTCCGAATAGTGCTATGAAAAGTCCCGTATATTGAGGATGCCGAACCAAGCTGTATAATCCACCCGTTGCAAGTCGGTTCTCTTGGTGAGCTTTATAAAGCTGTCGCCAGCCTTGGAGAAAAATTCCAAAGCCTCCAAAAAGTAATATATACCCAATGATCATCGAGATCGTCATTCCGGTTTCACCAACACCTATCAGGGTGGACCAAAGATTTGCACTAAGATATGTACTATCAAATCCAAAAAACCTAACAAGAAAATAAATTGTAAGCGGAAAGCCGTACATCTCTGCATACAATGCAATGATGAAAGCCTGAATAAGTCCAGCGCCTGCCCATTCCCGCCATGTCTTCGGAGCGAGATAACGGTATAGCAGCCATGATGCGATAACAATAGAGATCAGTGCAAGCGCCCATGCACCGGAATGTTCAATTCCTCTTTCCATTTAGATGATTCCTTTTTATAGTTTTTACTTTACTTAAATTCTTCTTTTCGCAGCCTTATACCAGAAACAAGTACCGGATAAATAAATAACTCTGAACTATTAAATATCCGGCATCTTAATAACATCAATGGTGATGGTGTCCCATATGTTCATCATCATCTTTCTTCACATACTTTTCCGGATCTTGTTCAAATTGAATTTTGCAAAGGGGAGTACAGAAGTAATAGGCTTTTCCCTTGTACTCTATTTTTTCTGCATTGTTTGTATCTTTTATTTCCATTCCACATACAGGATCGTGTACCATTTGACCCCTTTAATATTTTTTTGAATGATTAGTTAATTTGATTTAGATATTGCCGACTTTTTATAGAAGAAATTGTAAACCGGAACAAAAACCAAACCTGCGTAAACACCGTATAAAAAACTTTCTATAAGACCAAGTGTATAGTCCTGAAATAGGTTGACTGAAAAAGGATAAAAAAGTCAACCAAAACAAGGATAAA
>BQMY01000132.1 GCA_022181065.1 Melioribacteraceae bacterium
GTTTTGGGGAATGAGGTAGCTAAACTTGTGAATGGATACAAACCGGCAGGTACACATGAAGTTACTTTCAACGCGACAAACCTCCCGAGCGGGGTTTATATATACCGAATAAAATCTGAAGAATATTCAGAAAGTAAAAAAATGATTCTTTTGAAATAGGGGGAAGTATGAAGGGGGGAATTTTTTCAATTTTGTTATTCTTATCAACTGCAATATTCAGTCAGCAGGTTGTATGGGAGGAGATGACTTCTCCAGTACCCTGGTTGAGTATTTACGGTGCAATGTATTCAGATTCTAATGATGTAGTTTATTTCGATAATCATGATGTATATGTATCGTATGATTCAGCCAAAAGCTGGGAAAAAATTCATAATAATAATAGTAATCCACTTGGTTATGTGGTGCGTAGTGGTTTGTGGAATGAAAAGATTACAATAGCAAATAATGACGGTGAAATGTATCAGTATCAAAATACAATTGATACCTGGGAAGAAATATCAATTCCAACCCCTGTTTATGGATATTTTACCATCGGTGAATTTAATGATTATTATGTTATCGTATTTAATGAGAAACTCTATTATCAGAATAAAAATACCTCTGCCTGGGATAGTCTGAGTCTCTCACTAAGTTATAATCATAAGGGAGTTATTCTGGACGGGAAGTACTACCGCCCGAGGTTACTGGATGTTGAAGTATATGATCTGCAAACGGGTGAAATGGATATCAGATTTACTTTCGATAATTATATCGAGAGTTTCGTCGAGAATAATGGACAGTTTTTCATTGTGACGGAAAATCCCTTCGAAAAAAAATTGTTCATTAGTAATGATACTTGTTCTACCTGGCAGGAAAAACCTTTCGGTGATGCCAGGCTCCATGGAGTCGCTAAAGATGGAACTCTCTATAAGGTCTGGTACGAGAATTTTTTATTCTCGGAAGATTTGGGTGATACATGGGAACCTCTCAATATTGCAAATTATGATTTTGGCATAAGTGTATTCGCGCTCAAAAATAGTGTTAAGTATGCTTTCGCAGGGGGTATGAAGCGATATTTCGGTCAACCCGTAAACTACTACAAGGGTAAAAACTTCGTACCGATGCATGTGGGAAACAAGTATTTATATCTTGACTATTGGGAAGATAATGGAGTTTTAATGCGTGGTTATAGTGTGAAAGAGCTGGTTCGTGATTCGATTTTTGAAGGCAAGCACTATTATTCCTATGGCGACAATAATTTCTATCAATACGATGATAGTACAATGGCTTATTCAAGATTATATGAGGGGGTTGTTGAAAAAATATTCGACTTCAATCTGCCGGAAGGAGGTTTGTTTATAACACCGGAAGGAGAACCACGCACCACCATCACTTATAATGGCGTCTTTCAAAATAATCCCGTTTATATGAAGGGTTTCAGGTACAACTCCGGATATGATAAAACAGATCAGTACTGGGCTGAAAATTTAGGATTGATAAGTTTAGAATACGAATCGATTATGAACGATTACTCCGGAACTGATTTAATTGAGGCTTACATTTACTCAGATTCTCTGGGTGAATTCGTTTATCATACTGAAGGAAATAGAACGTCCTTGCAAAGAAACGCTTATAGTTATTTCGAAACAGGCGTAATGATTTTCTACGTAAATTTCGCGCATGCGTATGATATCCATAATATTGGATATCCCAGCGAGGCGTTCACGGATAGTGTCTATTTTTCATATGCGTTTTCAAATACTTCTGACACATCTGAAGTCAATACACTTTTTGCGACTGATCTTTTGAGCGATGAAACGGTCAAGTTTAAGCTTAATATTAACGATGCGATTTTAACAAATTTCGATAATTTGCTATACAAATTTCATACTGTCGATAAAAACCTGATACCAGATCATCGAAACTTTCCTGAAGAAGACTTCTTCAAAATAAATTTCGACACGATGACTGACTTACCTGATGAGTCAATTGATCAGAAGATCAGTCAATATCAACTCAGACAAAACTATCCTAACCCATTTAACCCCGAGACGAAAATATCATACTCGCTGAAGGAAGCGGGGAATGTAAAATTGATCGTTTATGATGTGTTGGGAAATGAGGTAGCAAAACTCGTGAACGGTTATAAAACAGCAGGGAGTTATGAAGTTAGTTTCAATGCCTCAAATTTACCGAGCGGGGTGTATATATACCGTATTAAATCGGGAGAATATTCAGAAAGTAAAAAAATGATAATCTTGAAATAGTAGCTTGTCTTAAGTCTGTATCAATAGTCGAAATTGGAAACAATTTGCGGAATGTTTTCAGGATGGATTTAATTTTGTTATTTTTCTATCCTGAAAATATGAGATTATTATGACCGGATTTGATGAAGTTTACGGCGAAAGACAAAAACAAATAAAATCATTTGAGTTTGATGAGAAGGTAACCGCGGTTTTCCCGGATATGATTAAACGTTCGGTACCGGGTTACAACCTCATCATTTCAAATATCTCCATGCTTACCGAAAAATTTGTTCAGCCTTACACCGCGTGTTACGATCTGGGCTGTTCGCTAGGTGCTTCCACTCTTGCGATAAGTGAGGGAATAAATGTGGATGGATGCGAAATTATAGCTGTGGATAATTCTGAGGCTATGATAAACAGTCTAAAAACAAGACTGAAAGGTTTCAAGTCCGAAATCCCCGTTCATGTTGTTCATGAAGATATAACCAGACTCGATTTCAAGAAATCATCTGTGAATGTTCTAAACTTTACATTACAGTTCATAAACCCTGAAAAAAGGGGGGATTTGCTGAAAAAAATCTGTGACTCTACAGTTCAAAACGGGATACTTGTATTATCGGAAAAGTTACAATTCGGTGAAGAAAATAGTAATAACCATCAAATTGACCTCTACCACTCCTTTAAAAAATATAATGGCTACAGCGATCTTGAGGTAAGTCAAAAACGTACCGCACTCGAAAACGTGCTAATCCCCGAATCATTTGAAACACACAAAAAAAGATTGCTTGCGGCCGGATACTCAAAAGTTGATATCTGGTTTCAGTGTTTTAACTTTTTTTCAATTCTGGCGATAAAATGATCGATTTTGGCAAGTTAAAATCGTCGGTAGCTGAATCAGCACTTCTCCCATGGATAGAGGAAATTCAGCCGGTTGTTGAAGCAAAATTTGATCACCGGAAACATGGTGATCTTCGCAAATGGAAGCTGATAATCAGAGAATTACCTGAACCGGAAATCAGCAAGATTGTTTTTGATGATCGATTTATTTCCATTAGTTCCGCAGCAGCACTTGATCGTGAAGAAAGAGAAATGGCGAGTTCTATGCTTAAAGAACTTATGCCGTGGAGAAAAGGTCCGTATAATATTCTTGGCATAGAGATAGATACTGAATGGCGATCTGATCTGAAATGGGACAGGCTGAAGGATGCGATATCGCCTTTATCAGGGAAGACGGTGCTGGATGTTGGCTGCGGTAACGGATATCATATGTGGAGAATGGCAGGCGCAGGGGCAAAAACTGTTATTGGTATTGATCCATATATGCTTAGTAACGTTCAGTTTCATGTGTTGAACAAATATATAAATTCTGAAAGTACATTTCTGCTTCCTCTGGGGATTGAAGAGATGCCCGCGGATTTACCCGCATTTGATACGGTTTTCTCGATGGGTGTATTATACCACAGGCGATCACCATTTGATCATCTTTACGAGCTAAAATCACTTCTGTCACCGGGAGGTGAACTTGTCCTTGAAACTCTCGTGATTGATGGCAAGGAGGGCGAAACGCTCGTACCGATGGGAAGATACGCCAAGATGCGCAACATATGGTTTTTACCCTCTGTTCCGACATTGAAAAAATGGCTTGAACGATCGGGGTTTAAAGAGATTAAAGTAATTGATGTAACCAGAACCACTTCTGAAGAACAAAGAGTTACAGATTGGATGGATTTTGAGTCTTTGGAAAATTTTTTAAATCCCGCCAATCCCCATATCACCATTGAGGGATATCCCGCACCGGTAAGAGCAATTTTCACCGCAAGGAAATAATTCGTGCATTTTTAATGTAACGTTATTATTTTCACAACGGAAATTATATGGAAAAAAATGGAAAATATTAGTTTTTGGTTAATTCCTCTTTTAATGATCCCTGCGCTTTCCCTTCTGGTCCTTTCTACAGCGAGCAGATACGCGCAAATTCATATAGAGATACATCATCTGCTTGATGCCCCGGGTACACCCTCTGACAACCTTCTGAAATTTTTGCTCGTTAGAGCGGGAATGTTCAGGAATGCTCTTGTTTCATTGTATATTTCCATCAGTTTGCTTACTCTTGCCGGATTGGCGGGCGGTATGGCAGGTATGGGTGAGAATGACTGGATAGGAATTGTGATTGCTATCAGCGTAATCGCGGCGCTTTTTCTAATTTATGCCGCAGCTCAACTGATACGTGAGGCAATTTTATCGCTTGTTATGATGAAAGAGCACGAGAAAGAACTCCGCGGAAGACAATAACTTAGAAATATCTTCCGCGATACTTGTTCACCCCGTAATCTGAAACAGATAAAACCATCAATGGTATTACAAATGCCAGATAGGACAGGTCTATCTTGTCATGGAAAAATGCTGTGTCAAATCCGAATTGGTAAATTTTCAGGATAAAAGAGAGCATTACCATTAAAAAGATGATCAAACCGGATGTAAAAAACACCTCCTGAAGAGTGGATACCATCCATCCGGCTAATAGTGCAGACAAAATAAATAGCAGACTAACGAAAAAGGGTAGATTGGAAAGATGCGACTGTATCGCAAACGGTCCGTTATTGAGGAATGCGTCCACATCCCACATTATAAAGGGAACAAGCATGCCAATAAAAACTGCTGCAATAACTATTGAAAAGAAAATCATATTCTTTAAATCGTAACGGAATCGGTAAAGTAAATAAATTGCGTAGATAACGGCTACCACTGATCTGGTTGATAGTCCGATACCAAACGCCACCGCTATAAGAACAAAACGGGAAGAGAGTTTTTGGGTGTCCAGATATTTTTCTGCTAAGTAAATAAGATATAGTATAAAGGTGACGTTGAAAAATAGTTCGCAGCGCACCACAAACTCGTAATAGATTACAGGTGTGGCTAGCAAAAGTAAAAATCTGTGACTCAACTCAGTTGTATTTGTACTTCCTTTGTAAAGAAGAAACAAAAACAAACCGAAACCCGCAATTTCGAAAATTCCAAGGAAGTTTATAAAGTAAAAGGGCATCGCCATAAAGAAGAGAGCAGGAAATGATGATGGTGTATAACCGGAATTATATGGGAATTCACCGGCAAAATATAAGTCGAGCCAATCAATAATTGCCGGTACTCTTCCAATCTCACCAATTCGGGGTACAACCAGCACATACAATATCGATAGGATAAATGAAATGATAAAAAGGTACTTGAAGAATTTAAGATTCAAGAACTTATATCTCGATAAATCATGTTTACCGAGGTAAAGAAAAAAAATATAAAATAATGCTGCATAAGTAGATGTGATAATTGCCGGAAAAAAGTTATAGATGACAGAATATTTTAGGATAAATAAAAATCCTATCAGTCCCACAACTGTAATTGATACAACATTGATAATTTTGTTTGAACTATACATCCGCAAAATAATGTTATTATCTAAAAATTGGAGTTAATGATGTACAAAATAGCAAAATCAATTCTTATTTCTATTTTTCTTTTTTCACAAATTTTATTCGGTGCTGACGGAGGCGAAAAAGTGAATAATATATATCAGTTTTCAGTTAAAAATATAGATGGTAAAGAAGTAAATCTTTCAGAATATAAGGGTAAAGTGCTGCTGATTGTAAATGTAGCCAGTAAATGCGGTTATACAAGGCAATATGAAGGATTACAAAAAATTTATGAACAATACAGGTCGGAAGGATTAGAAATTTTAGGATTCCCGTGTAATGATTTTGGCGGGCAGGAACCGGGGACAAATGAGGAGATAGTCGAATTTTGTACTTTAAATTTTGGTGTAGAGTTTCCCATGTTTGACAAAATTAAGGTATTGGGAGATGATAAGGATCCACTATATCAATATCTCACTACCAATGAAGATACGGGTAAAGGTGATATAGGATGGAATTTTGAGAAATTCCTTATCTCTAAAGAGGGGAAAATTTTGGGAAGATATAAAAGTGGTGTTAAGCCGGAAAGTGAAGAATTGACTATCGCGATTACGAACGCATTGAAATAGCTAAAAAGCCCCGAACAAAATTCGGGGCGAGTTTGTTGAAAAACCTGATTGTTTATTTCCAAGTCCCCCTTCCGAAGGGGGAAATCACTCCGCCAGCGGCGGATTTTGTGATGGGGGATGACCAAATGTCGTGAAAAAAGTAAAAAAATCATCCTCCGTCTTCCGACATTCGTCGGAACCCACCTCCTTCGAAGGAGGATCTTAGAACGAAATGACTTTGCAATAGTCTGAGCTCAAAGAAAATTCGGGGCTTTTTGGTCATTATATGTTCATCTCTTTTTTAACTTCAAGTTTGGAAGCAATAAACTGCTCATGCGGCATTTTAAGATTTGTGCTGATTTTACGTACGTAATAATCTTCATACTGGTGGAGTTCTTCATCAACATAAACGAGCCGCCACAAATTTTTAAGTACTTCTTTTTTCTCTGCATCAACGAAGTTTTGATTTACGATATCAGTAAACTCATAAATACTGATACTTCGCTTTCTGTGTTCCTCAGAGAGGTCTATAAGATTTTCAACTTCTTCAGTATCAAGTTTGAAAGTTGATTTCATAATCTCAATAATTTTTTTTCTCTCATCGTCGGAGAAGTTTTCATCAGAGTTGGCTACTTCAAGAAATAAAGCGCAAGTAGCGATCTGGATTTTTTTCTTTTCATCAGGCTGGTCAAGTTCGGGTGTAGTGTCAACTTTGTGCGCCTGTAAAAGCTCTTTAAAGATATCTTTCATTATTCAGCCCCTAAAAATTATTCTTCGTGAGTTTTGATATCATCAAGGTCATCACTTATTTCAACGCCGCGTTGGTAAAATTGACACATCTCATTATATGCTCCGGCAAGATAATCGGGTACCTGATCCCAGGTGTAACGCCAGGTCCAGTTTCCACCAAGTTTACCGGGGAAATTCATTCTTGCTTCTGCGCCCAGGTTCAGCATATCCTGCATGGGAATTATACAAGTATCAGCTACCGATGCATAGGCAATTCTGATCAATTCGTTAGTAAGGTTGTCACCATGATAGTTTAAGTATTTTTGAGTCCATTCAAAAATACCGGAATTATTGGCTTTTTCTTCGTCGAAAAATCCTTTTGTAGTATTGTTATCGTGAGAGCCGGTATGCACAACGCAATTCTGCACCAGACGATGAGGAAGAAATTTTTTATCCCCGGTTTCACCAAATGCGAATTGAAGGATTTTAATTCCGGGAAAATTGAATTTATCTCTGAGATCAACTACAGATTGAGTTATCACACCAAGATCTTCCGCAATGATAGGAGGTTCGCCAAGTACTTCCTTGATTCTGTTGAACAACTTATTACCGGGAGCTTTAACCCAGCGTCCATCAATGGCTGTTTCAGCGTCACCCGGAATTTCCCAATAGGCATCGAAACCTCTGAAATGATCGATGCGAACGATATCTACCATTTCAAAAAGTTTTTTAAATCGATTTATCCACCAGTCAAAGCCATCTTCTTCCATTTTTTTCCATCGGTAGAGCGGGTTACCCCACAACTGACCGGTTTTACTGAAATAATCGGGCGGTACACCGGCAACTTTCTCGAGTTTACCTTTTTTGTCAACCGTGAACTGATCCTTGTTTGCCCATAAGTCCGCGCTATCGTACGCGATAAAAATTGGAAGGTCGCCAATAATTTTAATTCCTTTTGAATGGGCGTAATCAACTACATCATTCCATTGTTTATCAAAAATATACTGTACGAACTTCTGGTAGTTTATCTCATCAGCAAGTTTTTCGTTCCATTTTTTAACCGCGCCACGTTTCCTTAAAGCGATATCTTCGCTCCAGTCAGTCCACACAACACCGTCATGATATTTTTTAGCCGCCATAAAAAGAGCGAAATCATCCAACCAGAATTTGTTCTTTTTACAATAACTTTTATACTCTTTGTCATCCAGCATACCTTTTTCCGCAAAGATTTTGTATGCCTTTGCTAGCAGCTCTGCTTTATACCCGATGAGTGGACCAAAGTCAATGTTATGGGGATCAAATTCCGGTACATTTTCAATATCTTCATCGTTAAGAAGACCATCGCGATGAAGGAAGTCGGGACTTACCATATTTGGGTTACCCGCAAACGCTGAGAAACATTGATATGGTGAATCGCCGTATCCGGTTGGACCGAGCGGAAATACCTGCCAGCGGGTTTGTCCACTCGCTTCCATAAAATTAATAAAGTTATAAGCTTCATGACCTAAATCGCCAATACCGTATTTACCCGGAAGGGAAGTGGGGTGCAGAAGTATTCCGGCGCATCTTTCAAATTTCATGCAAACCTCAATAGTGATTCTCAAAATAAAAATTAATTTACGTAATTTTACATTTGATTTGGCAATAAAAATTAATTGTTTATATTTCGTGTGATTTTACTGTTAATCTATTGAATGAAATATTAATTTTTTATCAGACAATTGCTTTAAATATAAAAAAAAATTAATTTCATTAATAGTTCTCATCTCCTTATCCTGTTGAACAACTACTTTTTGGAGACAAGTTGCGCCCAACTTGTATAGGCGGTCTTACCCTTAAATGTAATTCCAGCCTTGATTTTTGGCATACGGTTTGAAATGGCATTGTTTCATAAGTTTAATTAAAACAACAATTTATAGATTTTTTTTACACCAAATGTTTTTTATGGGGTACATATGCAAATAAACAGATATTTTACCACTGAGGGAAAAGATCCTTTTGATTCGATGGAGTTTGTAAGTCGTGTTTCCGAGATCAAAAATCCCGATGGATCGACAGTCTTTCGTATGGAAGACGTTCAGGTTCCCAAGGCATGGTCGCAGGTGGCAACTGATGTAATCGCTCAGAAATATTTCCGAAAAGCCGGAGTCCCAAAACTCCTGAAAAAGGTAGAAGAGGAAGGTATTCCTGAGTGGTTACAACGGTCGGTCGCAGACAATGATCGCCTTAAAGATTTACCTGAAAAAGAAAGATTCAGTAATGAATCTGATTCCCGTCAGGTATTTTTAAGATTAGCTGGAACATGGACATACTGGGGTTGGAAAGGCGGATATTTCGATTCTGAAAACGACGCGATCGCATTTCGTGATGAAATGGCTTTTATGCTTGCTAACCAGTATGCAGCTCCTAATAGCCCGCAGTGGTTTAATACCGGTCTTCACTGGGCTTATGGTATAAACGGACCTTCTCAGGGTCACTATTATGTTGATTATAAAACAGGTGTTTTAACCAAATCCGAAGACGCTTATACCCATCCTCAGCCTCATGCGTGTTTCATCCAGTCTGTTGATGATGATCTTGTCAATGAAGGCGGAATCATGGATTTGTGGGTTAGAGAAGCACGTCTGTTCAAGTATGGTTCCGGAACCGGTTCAAACTTCTCAAATTTGCGTGGTTCAAATGAGCCATTAAGCGGTGGTGGAAAATCATCCGGATTGATGTCATTTCTTAAAATTGGTGACCGTTCCGCGGGTGCTATCAAATCAGGTGGAACAACCCGAAGAGCAGCCAAGATGGTTACACTTGATATTGATCATCCCGATATTGAGGAATATGTCAACTGGAAAGTTGTTGAGGAGCAGAAAGTTGCGGCTCTTGTTGCGGGCTCAAAACTCGCTAATGAGCACCTTAACGCGATAATCAAGGCGTGTTTTGCTGAACATCCTGAAAATGACAGGTTTAATCGCAAGACTAATCTGAAACTTAAAAAAGCAATCACAGAAGCAAGAAACGCGAGAATTCCTGATAATTTCATCGAGAAAGTTATTCAGCTCGCTAAATTGGGTTATAAATCAATTGAATTTCCTGTTTACGATACTGACTGGAATTCAGACGCATACGCAACTGTGGCGGGGCAAAATTCTAATAACTCTATTCGGGTGACGAACGAGTTTATGAACGCTGTGCTTTATGATGAAGAGTGGAGCTTGTTCTGGCGTACTGAACTTAAAAACGCAGGTTTACAGAATCGTAAACCAAAGCCCGCAAAAAATCTTAAAGCCACTGACTTGTGGGAAGATATCGCTTTTGCGGCATGGTCCTGCGCCGATCCCGGAATACAGTACCATACAACTATTAATGAATGGCATACCTGTTCCAATGATGGTGAAATACGCGCATCAAATCCGTGCAGCGAATATATGTTCCTTGATGATACCGCTTGTAATCTGGCATCACTCAATGTGGTCAAATTTTACAGCAGCGAAACCCATAAATTCAACATTGAAGCTTACAGACACGCCTCAAGATTGTGGACAATTGTTCTTGAGATTAGCGTAATGATGGCGCAATATCCTAGTAAAGAGATTGCCCAGTTAAGTTATGACTACAGAACCACAGGGCTGGGATTCGCGAACCTCGGTTCTCTACTTATGCGTCAGGGAATTCCTTATGATAGTAAAGACGCTACTTCTATCGGCGGCGCGTTAACTGCTATTATGCATATGACCGCATATGCTACATCTGCTGAGATGGCAAAAGAACTTGGTACATTTCCTCGTTTCGAATCGAATAAGGAAACAATGCTCCGTGTGATTAGAAATCATAGAAGAGCAGCTTACAATGTACCACGTGAAGAGTATGAAGGACTTACTGTATTCCCGATGGGCATTAACCCTAAACATTGTCCTAGCGATTTGTTGAAAGCTGCAAGAGAGGATGCTGACAGAGCATTTGAGCTTGGTAACGAAAACGGATTCCGTAATGCACAGGTTACTGTTATTGCTCCTACAGGAACAATCGGACTTGTAATGGATTGCGATACAACAGGTATTGAACCTGATTTCGCATTAGTCAAATTTAAAAAACTGGCAGGCGGCGGATATTTCAAAATTATTAATCAGTCCATACCTCCTGCATTGGTAAAATTGGGTTACAACGAATCACAGATTAATGAAATAGTGAAATACGCCAAAGGTGCCGGTACACTTGATGGTTGTCCTTATATAAATAAAGAATCATTGAAAGCAAAAGGCTTCACAAGCGATGCCATAAATAAAATTGAAGGAATGCTACCGACAGTCTTCGATCTGAATTTCGCGTTCAATAAATTTACACTTGGCGAGGATTTCCTGCGGAATAAATTATCTATTCCTGAAGAGGAAGTTGAGTCATACTCATTTGATTTACTTAAATATCTCGGATTCTCGAAAGAGGAAATCGCAACCGCAAACAATTATGTCTGCGGTACAATGACAATTGAAGGTGCTCCATTCCTCAAACATGATCACTATCCGGTTTTCGATTGCGCGAACAAGTGCGGTAAAATTGGTAAACGTTATATCCGTCCGGAAGCACATATCTTCATGATGGCGGCATCACAGCCATTCATTTCCGGTGCGATTTCAAAAACTATCAATCTTCCGAATGGTGCCTCTGTGGAAGATATCAAAAGCGTTTACACTTCATCATGGAAGCTTGGTCTGAAAGCGAATGCTATTTATCGTGACGGTTCCAAACTGTCTCAGCCGTTAAATTCAGTTTCTGTTGAAGAATATGAAGAAATTATGGAAGATGCTGAGAACAATGATATCGTTAAAATTGCGGAGAAGATCATTCACCGCTATATCGCGAAAAGAAGGAGACTTCCGGACAGACGCGAAGGTTATACTCAAAAGGCCAAAATCAATGGTCAGACTGTTTACATCAGAACCGGTGAATATGATAATGGACAGATAGGTGAAATTTTCATCGATATGCACAAGGAAGGCGCTGCTTTCCGTAGTTTGCTAAACAGCTTTGCCATCGCTATTTCACTTGGGTTACAACATGGTGTTCCGCTGGAAGAGTATGTTGAAGCGTTTGTATTTACTCGCTTTGAACCAAGTGGTGTTGTGATTGGAAATAATCGCATCAAGATGGCAACATCGGTTATTGACTATATTTTCAGAGAATTGGCAGTATCCTATCTCGGCAGGAATGATTTGGCGCACGTTGATGATGATGATATTGTAGTCTCGGGAAAAATAGGTGGTGAAGATTACGAAAGTGAAGAGATAGTTTCTGAAAGAATGATAGAGCTTGACAAAACAGAACTTCCCAAGACCCCTGTTATATCAGGAAACGGAAGTAATGGGCATACGAAGCAAACTGCCGCTCCGGTTACCGCCGAACGCGCGAAAGTAATTGCCCATCACAGAAAAGTTCAAGATGCTGTAAACCGTGGTTATACAGGTGATATATGTCCTGAGTGTCAGAGTATGACAATGGTCAGGAATGGAACCTGCCTGAAATGTACCACATGCGGAGCGACCACGGGTTGCAGTTAAGATAAACGGATTAAGCGCAAAAGGGGGCTGTATGCCCCTTTTTTCGTTGACTTTATTCATGGAAACCCATACATTCCCAACCTTGAAAAATGATCGAGAAGAATATAAATATCGTTGAAGAGCGCATCAAATCCAGGTGTGCCGCAGCAGGAAGAAATCCCTCTGATATCACTCTTGTTGCAGTTTCAAAAACACATCCGGCAGAGATGGTTAGAGAAGCTTTTTCAGCCGGACTGATACATTTCGGCGAAAATAAAGCACAGGAAATGGACGCTAAATCGTTGGAGATCAAAGAATCTGTTTTATGGCATTTTATTGGTCATCTTCAAACCAACAAAGTCAAGAACGTTATTAAATCGGCTGAATATATTCACTCCGTGGAATCGGTAAAACTTGCTGCCGAAATTGAAAAACGTGCAGCCAAACTCGATAAGGTACAGAAAGTACTTCTTGAAATAAAAACTTCCTCCGAGGAAAGTAAATTTGGTTTGGAAACAGAAGATCAGATAAAAGAAGTGGCGGATTTTTGCATGGAATCGGGAAACATTCAGCTCTCCGGTTTTATGACAATGGCACCTTTCACAGATGATGAATCTGTTATCAGGAAATCTTTTTCCAACTTGCGGGAATTAAAAGAAAAATTCAACGCGAGAGGATATGGTCTTGATGAACTTTCCATGGGAATGACATCTGATTATGAAATAGCGATTGAAGAAGGCTCCACAATGCTGCGGGTTGGAACAGCTATTTTTGGAAGCAGGAGTTATACTATATGAAATTTACTCCTCTTAATATTCAGCAGCAGGAATTTACAAAAGCTCTCAAAGGGTACAAAGCAGAAGAAGTTCGTACTTTTTTAGATTCCGTCGCTAATTCATATGAAGACCTGCTGAGTGAAAATAGTGCGCTAAAGCAGGAAATAGAAGAGTTAAAAAGAAAAAATTCAGAATTCAAAAAAATTGAAAAATCTTTACAGGATACCTTGTTAAACGCTCATGAATCATCCTCAAAAGCGGTTGAAGAAGCGAAAAAGAAAACGGGTACTCTGGTAAAGGAAGCGGAAGAAAGAGCCGCTAAAATTCTGGATAACGCCAAAAGAGAAGCTGAATCAATTAAAAATTCTGTTTCAAAATTGAGAGATGAAAAACATCTTTTGATTTCCAGATTGAAGGGAATAATTGAATCACAGGCGGGAATATTAAATATTGGTCTCTCCGATAATGAAGATAGAAAAGAGCCCTCTGAAAACAGAAACAAAGGGAACAAGGGTGGAGAAGATCAGATTGATGTAGATGAAATTGTGGAGAAATTGTTATGAGCGGATTAATCGAAAAAATTAATGACTCGCTAAAAGTTATCAGAGAAAAATCGGAAGAGACTTACGAAGTAGGAGTAATACTAGGTACAGGTCTGGGCGGTTTAGTAAATGATATAGAGATAGAACATGAAATACCATACGAAAATATTCCTCATTTTCCGTTATCGACTGTTGAGTCGCATAAGGGTAAACTAATACTTGGAAAGCTCGGTGGAAAAAATGTTGTAGCAATGCAGGGACGCTTTCATTATTACGAAGGTTACACTATGCAGCAGATTACATTTCCGGTTAGAGTATTTCATTTTCTTGGTGTTAAAACACTTCTGATATCGAACGCTTGCGGCGGAATGAATCCGCTTTACCGCAGGGGTGATATAATGATCATGACCGACCATATCAATATGCTTGGTGATAATCCGCTGACAGGTAAAAATGAAGATGAGTTAGGTCCACGTTTTCCCGATATGAGTGAACCTTATGCCAACGAACTAATAGAAATGGCACAGGAAGCAGCTCTGGAACACAAGATTAAAGTTCATCAGGGGGTTTATGTTGCGGTTCCGGGTCCGAATCTTGAAACAAAAGCAGAGTACAGGTTTTTAAGGACGATCGGCGCGGATGTTGTCGGAATGTCAACCATCCCTGAAAATATAGTTGCCAATCATATGGGTTTGAAAGTTTTAGGTATGAGCATCATCACTGATGAATGTTTTCCTGAAGCGCTAAAACCGGTTAATGTTCAGGAAATTATTGAAGCGGCAATGGGTGCTGAGCCCAAAATGACTAAAATAATGAAATCGGTAGTAGAAAAACTTTGATAAAAAAGTATATATATTATACTACACCGATTCTGATGGCGGTGTTGATGTTTTTTTCAAATTTCCTTAATGCAGAGATGTTTAAGGGAGGTTTTCAAAGTTTTTCCGTTTGGTTTGTTCTTTCAGTTTTTGCTTTTGCCTGTGGATGGCTCATTAATAAAACCCTCGGGTGGACACACGGAGGAAGGGTCCTCTTTGCGGTAATAGTAGGAGCGTCATTTTTCAGTGTTCTTGTTGTTTCCTTTTTTAATGAGTATTTCGGGGTGGGGAACCTTCTTTCCGAAGAACTGATTCTGTTTACTTTACGACAGGTTACTTTGGGTTGTATGGGATTTTTCGGAATGGCTATTTCTGAAGTATTCCTTCAGCAAAAAAAGTTGACTGATCTGAAACAGGAAGCTGACAGGTGCAGAAATAATGAATCGCTTATAAAAAAAGAAGCTGAACTGATTTTGCGTGAAGCGGCGAATAAAGCTGAAAAAATGGTTTTTGAAGCACAAAAAAAAGCGGCGGAGTATGGTACCGCTAAAAATCAGCTCGAAAAACAAATAAGAGAATTTATTATCGCCGAACGTGAGTTGATAAAAAAATACGAACAAGATAGATAAAGTTTAATTAAACCAATTACAGTTAAAAATTATGTTCAAACAGTACAAAGATAAGGTAAGCTATCCCGAAATTGAAGAACGGGTAATGAATTTCTGGAAAGAAAATGAAATATTTGAAAAAAGTATTTCTGAACGAGACGAAAATAAACCTTTTACCTTTTACGAAGGACCTCCTACCGCAAATGGTAAGCCCGGCATTCACCATGTAATGGCAAGAACTTTGAAGGATTTGGTTTGCCGTTATAAAACGATGAAAGGTTACAGAGTTAACCGTAAAGCAGGTTGGGATACTCACGGTTTACCGGTTGAGATCGAAGTTGAAAAAGCGCTCGGTATCAAAAGTAAAAGTGAAATACCCGAGTTTGGTGTTCAGAAGTATAACGAGGCTTGCCGGAATTCTGTATTTACATACAAGGATTTGTGGGAACAGATGACCACCCGTATGGGCTACTGGATCAATCTTGATGAAGCTTATATCACTTGTACGAATGAATACATTGAATCAGTCTGGTGGGCGTTGAAGACTCTTTTTGATAAAGGACTTATCTTCAAGGATTACAAAATTGTTCCTCAGTGCCCGAGATCTGAAACAGTATTATCCTCTCATGAGTTGGCTCTTGGCTACAAAGAAACTAAAGACCCTTCAGTTTATGTGGTAATGAAACTGAAAGATAGTGAGCTCACCAAAGAAGGAACAACATTCTTCCTTGTTTGGACGACAACTCCCTGGACACTTATCTCAAACGTAGCGCTTGCGGTGGGACCCGAGATCGATTATGTTAAAATCAAAATTGAAGATGAATACCTGATCCTCGCGAAGGAAAGACTTGGTGTGATAAGTCAGGAATATGAAATTGTTTCGGAGCATAAAGGTAGCGACCTGTTGGGTCAGGAGTATGAGCAGCTTTTTGATTATATGAAGGTTGACAAAAAGGCGTTTTACGCAATTGAGGCTGATTTCGTGAGTACAGAAGATGGTTCCGGTATTGTTCACATCGCCCCTGCTTTTGGTGCTGATGACTATGAAATTTCCAAGAAAAACGATCTTCCTTTTCTTCAGCCGGTAACCCGTGGCGGGTTGTTTACCGAAGAGGTCACAGATTTTGCCGGACAGTTTGTCAAAGACGCTGATAAAGATATTATCATCAAACTTAAAGAGATGAAACGACTCTACAAGAAGGAGACTATCGTTCACTCCTATCCGTTCAGCTGGAGATTTGATAACGTTCCCGTTATTTATTACGCGCGAGAAAGCTGGTTTATCAAAACTACATCAATCGCTGACAAGATGGTTGAATTGAACAAAACTATCAACTGGTACCCGCCTGAAGTTGGAAGCGGCAGATTTGGCAACTGGCTTGAAGATAACAAGGACTGGGCGCTTTCACGCGACAGATTCTGGGCGACGCCTTTGCCAATCTGGGTTAGTGAAGATGGCAGCGATATGTTTGCTGTTGGTAGTATAGAACAGCTTAAAGAAGGTTTCATTGAGCAAAATGGCGTAAGAAAACCTGTTGCAGAAATGGATGATATTGATCTTCACAAACCTTTTGTTGATGATGTGAAATTTGAAAAAGATGGAAAGATATATCAGCGCACTCCCGAACTAATTGACGTATGGTTCGATTCGGGAGCAATGCCGTTCGCGCAGTATCATTATCCTTTTGAAAATAAAGAGTTTTTCGAGCAGAATTATCCTGCGGATTTTATCTGTGAAGGTATCGATCAGACACGCGGCTGGTTTTATACTATGCATGCTATAGGTACTATGCTGTTTGATAGTGTTACGTACAAAAATCTTATCGTAAATGAACTTATCCTCGATAAAAACGGCATGAAAATGTCGAAATCCAAGGGTAATGCCGTAGATCCATTCAAACTTTTTGATGTTTATGGCGCGGATGCTACAAGATGGTATTTGATGACTACAAGTCCGCCGTGGAAACCGACACTATTTGATGAAGATGGCATCGCGGAAGTACAGCGCAAGTTTTTCGGTACGTTGTTAAATACATATAATTTCTTCGCGTTGTACGCAAATCTTGACAAGTATGATGGTTCCATGGAAAAAGTCGCTTATGAAAAAAGACCTGAAATAGACAGGTGGATTATTTCCAAACTGGGTTCTTTGATAAAAGAAGTTGAAACTCAGATGGAAAACTATGATCCTACAAAAGCTGCTAGAGCAGTTGCGACTTTTACAATAGATCAGCTTTCCAACTGGTATGTCAGGCGAAGCAGAAGAAGATTCTGGAAGTCGGAAATGAACGATATAAAACTTTCAGCATATCAGACTTTAGAAGAATGTCTTGTAACAATCGCTAAATTATCGGCACCATTCGCGCCGTTTTTCAGTGAAGAACTTTATCAGAACCTTAATCAGGTTACAGGTGGTGACAAATCGGAATCGGTTCATCTTGTAGAATTTCCTTCACCATCATATAGTGAAAAATCTCTTGAAGACAAGATGGATATCGCGCAAAGAGTAGTATATCTTACACGCGCGATGCGCGCTAAAGCGAATTTGAAAGTCAGACAGCCGCTCGGCAGAATAATGATAGCGGTTGAAGCTTCAAAAAGAAGTGCTGTTAAAGAAATGGCAGAAGTAATACTTGATGAAGTAAACATTAAAAATCTGGAAGTTTTGGATGATGACTCGGGCATCGTCAATAAAACAGCTAAAGCTAACTTCAAGTCACTCGGTCCGAAATATGGCAAGTTGATGAAAAAGCTCGCGGCTGAGATCGTGAAATTCGATAAAGATCAGATAACTTCCCTCGAGAAAGATGGAAAATTATCAATTACCCTTGACGAAACTGAAATTGAATTAACCACGGATGACGTTGAAATAATCAGCACTGAAATTGAAGGCTGGGTTGTGGAAACAGAAGAGGGGGTAACAGTTGCCATTGATTCTGAACTTACAGAAGAGTTAATTGCTGAAGGTTACGCCCGCGAATTTGTTAACCGTGTACAGAACATGCGCAAGGACGCAGGTTTGGATGTAGTTGATAAAATTAACATTTATTTTGACGCTAACGATAATGTTAAAAACTACCTGGAAAAACACGCGGATTATATTAAGAACGAAACTCTTGCTAATATTCTGGAAAAAGGAAAGCATGATGGATTTACACAAGAGTGGAAACTTATTGAAGAAGATTGTTTAATTACTATTGAGAAAAATTAGATTGGTTTTCCTAATTGGAGGTCACTATGGCTGACAGAAAAAATAAAAAAACTAAGGCGGAATCAAAGAATTCACGCAAGGAGGTTTCGGTAGTATCACCAAGCAAGAAGGTGAAAGTGATCAAAGGATATTCCAAAAATGAATTGGAAGAAATAAAAAATATTATCCTTGAGAAACGTTCCGAAATTATTGAGCAGCTGCAGGCACTGAAGGATCAGATGATGGATCCTACTACCGGGCAGTATGTAAACGAAAGTTCTCCGTATTCACTTCATATGGCTGAGCAGGGTACCGATGCCCAGGAAAGGGAAAAATTATACCTTTGGGCCCAGCGTGAAAACAAATTCCTCGGGTATCTTGAAGACGCGCTTCAGCGAATAGAAAATGGTACATATGGTATATGTATCGATTGTATAGATGAGCCACATAATTTGTGCCCAACTTGTCCTTTAATTCCGTTGGACAGACTTAAAGCGGTTCCTCACACACAACATTGTCTGCAGATCAAGCAGCAAATGCAATCGAAGTAGAGAAAGGGAAAAGTTGCGAGTATTAAAAATTTCTATTTTTGTAATAATAGCTGATCAGCTTACAAAATTATTCGTAAAAGGTTTTTCAATTCCTTTTCTTGGCATATCGGTAGATGGAATGAGATATGGTTCGAGTATTGAAGTACTCGGCAATTTTTTCAAGATCACATTTGTAGAAAATCCCGGTATGGCCTTCGGCATAGATGTCGGGGAGTCTTCCAAGTTATTCCTCTCTCTATTCTCCCTTTTTGCGTCAATCGGGATACTGATATATCTGTTCAGGATACAACATGAACGATATGTTGTGCGTCTTGCTCTGGCATTAATATTTGCCGGTGCTGTTGGTAATTTAATTGACAGGATGTTTTACGGGGTTTTCTACGATTATGCCCCTCTGTTCTACGGGAAAGTGGTTGACTTTCTGAATGTAGATTTTTTCGATTTCACAATATTCGGACATACATATGAACGGTGGCCGATATTTAATATCGCAGATTCTTCAGTAAGTATTGGCGTTGTTCTACTGCTTATATTCCAGTCAAAAACTGAACCTTCAAATGAGGAGAATGAGGGGGATGAAGAAATTCAGCAGGATTTACCTGATGCAGATGGTGATGGTGAACAAAATGAAAGTGAAGTGAAGAAGACAGAAGAAACTTCTGAAAAAAATGACGACAATGAGGAGAATGTAACTAAAAGTGAAGATAATCGACGAGAAGAATTTCCGGTTTGATGTTCAGCCAAACAAAAAAAAAGAACGCCTTGACGTTTATCTCGCGAATAATTTAGAAAACGCCACAAGAAGCAGAGTTCAGAAGTTAATAAAAGCGGGTTACGTAACGGTTAACAATAATGAAGTTAAACCAAATTACATCGTTTCACCCAACGATGTAATTGATGTTACAATACCCGTTACACCCCGACCGGATAAAGCATATCCAGAAGAAATACCTATCGACATTTTACACGAAGACGAGCACCTGATCATAGTGAATAAGGCTCCGGGGATGGTAGTACATCCGGCGTTGGGTCATTTTACAGGAACTCTTGTAAACGCTTTGCTGCATCATACCAGGGAACTAAGTGAAGTAAATGAACCGGGAAGACCGGGGATTGTTCATCGTATAGACAAAGATACCAGTGGAATACTTGTGATAGCAAAGGATGAGGTCAGTCACGCGTTTCTTGCCAAACAGTTTGCTGATCATTCTATCGAGCGGGAGTATTGGGCGGTTTGCTGGG
This sequence comes from Melioribacteraceae bacterium, assembly GCA_022181065.1. Taxonomy (GTDB): domain Bacteria; phylum Bacteroidota; class Ignavibacteria; order Ignavibacteriales; family Melioribacteraceae; genus BQMY01. The sequence goes on from BQMY01000132.1 coordinate 20,219, forward strand.
GTAAGTTCAAAGAACCGAAAGGGGAAGTAACAGGTAATATCGCCAGAAGTGACAAGGACAGAAAGGTATTTACAGTACATGAGGAGAAGGGTAAACATGCGCACACATTTTACGAAGTGATAGAAGAGTTCGAATTTGCTTCATTGTTAAAACTTCATCTCAAAACGGGTAGAACTCACCAGATCAGAGTACACATGAACCATATAAATCATCCTGTTTTCGGCGATCCTGTTTATGGAGGAAGAAGAATAGTTTATGGGTCTGACCTGGCAAAAATGAAGAGTCGGGTGGCAAACCTTCTGGAAATTATACAAAGGCAAGCACTCCACGCCAAAACTTTGGGCCTTATTCATCCCGATACAAAAGAGAAAATCAGTTTTAACTCGCAACTCCCTGATGATATGTTGTTCCTTCTTCATGAACTAAGGAAGTATTAAGAGAATTTCTTAAACACTCCGCGCAGTTCACTATTAAATATTCAAGAATTCAAACGATAACCCGATATAGATAACTATTATTTTTTGCTTTTATTTTATGCTCTGAGTATATTTAATAATTGTATTGATACTATTCCAAACTAAATTTTGCAGAGTATGAAACCAGAAATTTATATCAAAGATTTGAAGAATCACGCAGGTGAGACAGTCACCCTCAAGGGCTGGCTATATAACAAAAGAAAAAGCGGTAAGCTTAGATTCCTTATTCTCAGGGATGGAACAGGATTGCTTCAGTGTGTAGTATTTAAGGGGAGTGTTAGTGAGGAAGTTTTCGCTAAAACCGCCGATCTTACGCAGGAAGCTTCATTTGAAGTTACCGGTACCATAAGAGCTGAAGAAAGAGCCATGGGTGGCGTTGAGATGGATGTTACTGATTTTAATATACTGGGTGAATCGGTTGATTATCCTATCACTCCCAAAGAGCATGGTCCGGAATTTTTGATGGATAAAAGACATTTGTGGCTTCGTTCGAAGAAACAGATGGCGGTGATGCGTATTCGTCACAGAATTGTAAAAGCTATCAGAGATTTCTTCGATGAACGCGGTTTTACACTGTTCGATCCTCCGATAATCACACCCAACGCTGTTGAAGGTACTTCAACACTCTTTGAAACTCCATATTTCGATTTGGGTATGGCATATTTATCGCAATCGGGACAGTTATATGCTGAAGCCGGCGCAATGGCACTTGGAAAAGTTTATACATTCGGACCTACGTTCCGAGCTGAAAAATCAAAAACACGTCGTCATCTTACCGAATTCTGGATGGTAGAGCCTGAAATGGCGTTTTTTGATCTTGACGACGACATGGACCTCGCCGAAGAGTTTCTTGAATATATCGTTCAATCGGTATTGAAAGACAGAAAAGAAGATTTGATAACACTCGAAAGAGATGTTGAAAAACTGGAAAAAATTAAACGCCCATTCCCGAGAATTTCGTACGATGAAGCTGTTAAAATTTTGAAGAAAAAAGGTCATGATTTCCAATATGGTGATGATTTCGGCGCGCCTGATGAAACAGTTATCGGAGAAGATTATGATACTCCGGTGATGATCCATCGATATCCCGCTGCGGTTAAGGCATTTTATATGAAACGCGATCCTGAAAATCCTGAACTCGCGCTCGCTGTGGATGTAATAGCTCCGGAAGGTTATGGCGAAATAATCGGTGGCAGCCAGAGAGAGGATGAGATTGAGCTCCTTCTTGAAAGAATAAAAGAACATGATCTACCTCAGGAGTTTTTTGAATGGTATCTTGATCTTCGCAGATATGGTTCGGTTCCTCATTCCGGTTTCGGACTTGGATTAGAGAGAACTGTTTCATGGATTTGCGGTTTGGATCATCTTCGTGAAGCAATTCCTTTTGCGAGAATGATATACAGAAATACTCCATAAAATGAATAAAAATAGTTTTAAATAGAATGGTTCTTTCGGTCAATAAATTGATTTAAGCCGCCGAAAGAATCATTTTTTTTGTCTGATTATAAATTAAAAATCTCTCAACACAAATTTGGTAAAAATGAAAACTAAATATCTTCTGGTACTTGTTTTGTTCGGATTTCTGTTTATGTCGGGAACTGAACTATTTGCCGCTGATGATCCTGTTTCTCCAGCAGGGACTACTGTCGTTGCTTCGGAAGGGGAAGCCGGTCATGGCGAACATGAACTTCCTGCTACAATTATGGTTTTGCCTTTCGCTCTTCTTCTATTGATGATAGCAACCGGACCACTTTTTTATCATCATTTCTGGGAAAAATATTATCCGCTGATAGCGATAGTTCTGGGAGCAATAACAACTGTTTATTACCTTGCGATACTGCATGATTATCATAGCTTGCTGCATACGTTGGCAGAATATTTATCATTTATCGCGCTTCTGGCTTCTTTATTTGTGGCATCCGGCGGGATACTTATCAAGGTGGATAAAAAAGCAACTCCGATGCTGAATACGATTATTCTTCTCATTGGTGCTGTGATTGCAAATATTATTGGAACAACCGGTGCGTCGATGCTTCTCATTCGTCCTTTTATCAAGGTGAACAGGGGAAGAATAAAACCATATCATGTTATCTTTTTCATTTTTTCTGTAAGTAATATTGGTGGCGCGTTAACACCTATCGGGGATCCACCATTATTCCTTGGATTTTTACGCGGGATAGACTTTTTCTGGTTTATCGGTAACGTCTGGTATATCTGGCTTCCAACAATAGTGCTGCTTTTAGCTATCTTTTTTATTATTGATACCAGAAACCATGATGGTGACAGCTATACTGATGTTAAGTACACCGGTAAAATTGAAATGACAGGTTCAAGGAATATAATATTTTTAATGATAATTCTTGCATCAGTATTTCTTGATCCCGCGGTATTGAGTTGGGTTCCGAGTTTGAGCCCGCTACCTTTTGGTATAAGGGAAATAATAATGTTTTCGGTAGTTTATCTTGCTTATAAAACCGCGGATAACAAGATTCTCGAAGAAAATGAATTTGATTTTGAACCAATCAAGGAAGTCGCATACTTGTTCATTGGTATTTTCGCCACAATGATACCTGCTTTGCAACTGATTGCGCACGAGGCGAAGATACTGGGTGATCAGCTGGATGCCGGAACATTTTACTGGGCAACCGGTATATTGTCGGGGTTTTTGGATAACGCACCTACCTACCTGAATTTCCTTGCTGCTGAACTTGGTAAGTTTGGTGGAGATGTAAATAATATTGTTGACGTACATAACTTCCAGATTGAACACCCGCTTTATCTGCAGGCGATATCTGTAGCGGCTGTATTTTTTGGCGCGATGACATATATCGGGAACGGTCCCAACTTTATGGTCAAATCAATTTGTGAAAGAGCCGGAATTAAAATGCCCTCATTCTTTGGCTATCTGGTTAAATACTCAATCCCGATATTGATACCGATATTTACTTTAGTTTGGCTTGTCTTCTACTATGGTAAAGGCTGATAAAAATAAATTCCAGTATTTAAATCCCGTTCATTCAGAGCGGGATTTTTTTTGTCCTGAATCTTGATTTATGAAGTGTTTGATCTCTACATTTAGTAGATTGTTGAGCAGAATTGTTAAAGAAAACTTGTACGAAAATGAAAAAACTTTTTGATTCATCGCAGATCAGGGAAGCGGATAATTTCGCTATTCAGCAACAGGCGATTCCCGGTATAATACTAATGGAAAATGCTGCGTTAAATATTTATCACGTTATAGAAGAAATACTTTCTTCGGCGGGCGGAGCTGATATAAATTCAATCGGAATCCTGTGTGGAAAGGGAAATAATGGTGGTGATGGTTACGCGGTAGCGAGGCACCTTGTTAATGCGGGCTATCCGGTGGATATAATTGCGTTTGCCGATGAGACTGAATTGAAAGGGGACGCGCTCATAAATTACAAAATTTGTAAAAATTATCTTTTGCAAGTGGATAGGCTCACCTTGTCAACATATTCTTCTATATCGTCTCTGGAGAGTATTTCAAACAGTAATGTAATAATTGACGCATTACTTGGCACAGGTGCGTCAGGAAGCCTCAGAGAGCCTTACAGTAGCGTTATAAAGATTGTCAATGAGCTACCGGCGTTGAAAGTAGCGATCGACGCTCCAACCGGACTCGATTGTAACACGGGTCGGGGAGAGGATATCTTCAAGGCTGATGTTACTGTCACTCTTGGAGGGTTAAAAAAGGGCTTGTTTATTGAAGATGGAGCTGCTAATTCGGGTGAAGTTTTTCTGGGCGGAATTGGCATCGGAGATGAATATTTTGATTCATTGTCTGCCGATACTTTTTTGGTGGAGGAGGAAGACGCACAAATGTTTCTGCCCCAAAAGCGAAGCGGCATTCATAAATATAGTGCAGGCAAAGTTATTGTTCTGGGCGGATCGGGTGAATTACCGGGTGCCGGGTTATTTGCGGCATCAGGCGCGTTTCTATCTGGCGCGGGCGCTGTGATATCTGCCTTTCCAAAATCGATTAAGGGGTTGGCTTTCAATCAGCTAAACGGACCAACGGTAAAAACGTATGATGATAACAACTCTGAATTTTTCTCAGTAAATAACCTTGGTGAAATTACAGATGAAATCGATCGGAGCGATGTTCTGATTATTGGTCCGGGACTTGGCAGAAATGAGAAAACAATTGAGGGTGTTAGAAAAATTGTCGAAAAATATCCCTCGAAACCTATGGTGATCGATGCAGACGCACTTTACGCTCTTGCCAATTATGAGTGGAAAAATTATCAACTGGATCACAAGGTTTTCACTCCGCATCACGGTGAATTCGCCAGTCTGATGGGAATTGATACAAATGAGCTAAAGAAAAATATTCTTGAGTATGGAAGAGAATTTGTGGCTTATTCCGGGTCGATCCTGGTATTAAAAGGCGCGCCTACTGTTGTTTTTGATATAGATGGCTCGGCATATGTTAATCCAACGGGAAACAGGGGAATGGCAAAATTTGGAACAGGAGATGTTCTTACTGGTATAATTGGTAGTTTTATGGCTCAAGGTAACGAAATTATTGAAAATGTTATAGCAGCTGTTTATATTCACAGTTTGGCGGGAGATTTGGCTGCTGAAGAATTATCAATATATTCGATTACGCCTGATGCCTTAATGAAATATTTTTCTCCAGCCATCTTAAAAGTGAATAATGCAAATTTATAATTTCCTTAAAAAACACAAGCTGGGTCTTGTATATATCCCACTCATAGTTTATTGGATAATATTATTTACCGCTACATCTTTGCCGGGACGTTCACTTCCGAAACTGTTTATTACTTTCGGAGATAAATTAAAGCATTTCGCCGCATATTTAATTTTGGCAATTTTGTTGAGCATAACGCTGAGATTACAGAACAAATATCCTCGTTTAAAGGATGAATATGTTAAATATACCGTTGTTATTTCAAGTATTTACGGTATATTTGACGAGATACACCAAATATTTATTCCCGGCAGAAGTTTCGACTTGCTCGACTATGTAGCCGATCTTGCAGGAATAGCTTTGGGAACAATAGTGGCAAGCAGGTTTATAATAAATAAAGAAAGAGTAGCAAGTATTAAAAAATATTGAGAACTTTGTTTGACAAAAAGCAAATCATTTACTAAGTTTTATGAATATAATATTGTATTTCGGAGGAAAACGTGGCATTAAAGAAAAATCCTAAAGTGGACTTGAAGCGGAAGTATCAGAGATATGTAGAAACCTCTGTTATTCTTTCGTTGGCGTTCCTTGTAATCGCATTCAAATACTTCCCTGATGTCAAAACAGAAGAAGTAAAATTGGAAGCACCACAGGAACTGGTGAATGTTGAAGATGTTGAAGTAACAAAACAGGAAACAGCGCCTCCTCCGCCTCCAAAACCCCCAATCCCGATTGAAGCTCCTTCTGATGACGTTTTGGAAGATATTGAAATAGCTGATACAGAGATTGATCTTGAAGAAGAAATAGCGGCACCGCCTCCACCTCCTGTACAGGATGAGGAAGAAGAAGAAGAAGAACCAGCTTTCTTCGTTGCTGTGGAAGAAATGCCGCAACCAATTGGTGGTATTGCGAAAATTCAGTCGAATATTGTTTATCCTGAAATTGCAAAAAGAGCAGGTGTTCAGGGTCGTGTGTTCGTTAAAGCTTTCGTTGATGAAAATGGAAATGTTCAGAAAGTTGAACTTATTAAAGGCATTGGCGCGGGTTGTGATGAGGCAGCGATGGAAGCTGTTAAGAAAACTCGATTCAAACCCGGAAAGCAGAGAGGTAAACCTGTTCGAGTTCAGGTTTCTATACCAATCCTTTTCAAACTTCAGTAATTTTTTCAGGGTCGCTTTTGCGGCCCTTTTTTTGTCCCCTCGTTATTAATTATCCTCCAAAAATTTGTTCAAACCCCTTTTATACTTGACTAATTCGTATATTCTTGGTAACGTTTGGTCATATTTACAACCAGGAGTTCAGTAATTATGATCGATAAGAAAATTGCCGATGCGGGGCTAAGCCGCAAAGAAAGAGAAAGATTGTTCAAACGGCTTGAAATTATTAATTCGGCTGTACTTCTATTTGCGGAGAAAGGTTACGAAAATAGTACGCTTGATGAAATTGCTGAAAAAGCGGAATTTGGTAAGGGCACTATATACAAATATTTTGATAATAAAGAAGAAATTTACTCGGCAATTATCGAAAATATTCTTAGTGACTATTATAATGATTTGCGGAGTATCAACTCGAGAACAGGCACCTTCAAGGAGTTTATTTCAGAAATGACCAGGATGCTGTTCAGGTTCGCTGCCGAGAATGAATCTGAATTTTCTGTTTTCGTTAGAGTTTACGGAAATGTGTTCGATAGTTACTGGCAGAATAAAACTGATGAAATTAAAAATCTTGTTTCCCGCATCGAAGATTTATTTAAAACCAGAATCCGGCAAGGTCTTCAAAATAAAGAAGTTAAGGAACTTGATCCTCAAAGATTTATTCATTTGTACAGATTTTTAAGTCTTTCTCATATTTATAATCTTTATAGCTCATCAGAGGAAGATGTAAACATTGAAAAAGAGTCAGTATTTATTCTGAATGTACTATTGCAAGGTATTCTTGAAAATAATTTTTGGGGATAACATTCGGTCGAACCAACACTCAAGTTTTTAACTTTTGCCAGGGGATTTATTTGAAGCAAGTCAAACCGCATATTATATTTGTTCGCAATGAAAATCATTGAACTAAAAGATATATCATTTCAATATCAGTCGGGTAGCGAGAACTTCTCCCTCGACGATATAAATCTCCCAGTAAAAAAGGGTGATTATACATCCTTAATGGGTCCCAATGGTTCGGGTAAGTCCACACTGCTAAAATTAATATCCGGAGTGGTTCAGCCAAACCTCGGAGTTGTGAATCTGCTTGGAAAAAACATCACACATTATTCCAGAAAAGAAATCGCGCGCAAGATTGCCTTTGTACCACAAAGTACAGGAAATGCCTATCCGTTTTCGGTCTTTGAGATTGTAATGATGGGAAGAAGCCCATACCTTAATCTATGGGGTAACGAGAAAAAGGAAGATATTGAGATAGTACGGGAATCACTTAATCAGGTTGGGATTTATCATCTTCGTGAGAAGGGTATCAATGAAATAAGTGGGGGTGAGGCTCAAAGAGCTTATATCGCGCGCGCTATAGCTCAAAAAACTGAAATGATCCTCCTGGATGAGCCAAACTCGCATCTCGATATTGAACATCAAATTGCAATCTTTAAATTGTTAAAAGAATTTAATGAATCGGCAGGTACCACCATTATTACTATTTCACACGATCTTAATTTAGCTGCTTCATTTTGTAAAAAGGGAATAATTCTCAATCAGGGCGCGCTTGTAAAAGAGGGAATGATTGGTGAGGTGCTTACAGAAGAAAATATCAAGATGTATTTTAATGTAAATTCAAAAATTGAAAGACATAAATCTTCCTTTACAATTTCAATTCTGGCATCCTGATGGTATTGATGTGAGCAGAGATAATAAAATAATATTACTGTCAATATTTTTGATTTTTTTTGAACTTGCGTGCATCTACTATCTCAAGTATAACGTCAATGGACTAAGGCTTTCGGATTTTTCCATTTTCGTAACGGGGAACATGATTAACTTTGTTATTACAATTCTTATCGCAGGGGGATTGCTGGCGCATCTTATAACAGATAAGAAAAACAAAGCATCCGGTATCAGGATTGTTTTATCGCTCATTGTGTTTTCATTTATACCGGTTTTTGTCTTAGGACTTTTATACTTTTTCGGAATATCATTACCCGATAGTTATCTCTGGGGTTATCCGATAAGGAAAGTAATCAACGGGATTTTGTTTTTCATGAGCCAGTTTATTCTGATTTATATAATTATCTTCCTTTTTAATCTGCTTTTTGAAAAAACGCTTATAATTTATCTAAAAGCTTTTATCAGAACAATTTATGTAATTGTACTCATGGCGTTGATAACATTTATTTACACCCTTATTTTCAGTGTTGATGAGATAATGATCAGTGATGAGGAATATTATGATATTGGCGTTGTTCTTGGAGCGGCTGTATGGAGTTATGACAAACCGAGTCCGGTTTTTGAAGGAAGAATAAAAAAGAGTTATGAATTATTTCAGAAGGGAGTGATTCCTGAAATTCAGCTTACAGGAGGGAACGCCCCGGGAGAGATAACAGAGGCGGAAGCTGCCTACAATTATCTCAGGAATCTTGGCGTCAGCCCGATAAGAATGAGGGTTGAGAAAAACAGTTCTACAACCTCTGAGCAGATAAGGTACATAAGAAATAATATTCTGCGTAAAGAAAAATATAAAAGTATAATAATAATCACGGACAAATTTCATCTTAGACGCGTGCTTGAGATGTGCCGCTTCTACCGGGTAGAAGCAAAAGGAGTGGCGTCTGATTACAATCTCGGTTGGGAGAAAGAATTATTTTATCGATTTAGAGATAGTGTGGGTTTACTTTTGTTCTGGATATTTGCAATTTAAAGGCTGAAAAATTAATATTTTGGAGATACTATATGCAATCATTTGAACTGCTTGAACAATTTGGACATGAACAGGTTATATACTGTTCAAATAAAGAATCGGGGTTAAAAGCGATAATCGCGATTCATGATACTACTCTTGGTCCGGCGATTGGCGGTACACGCATGTGGAGCTACAGTTCTTATGATGCAGCATTAAAAGATGTATTGCGGCTATCCAGAGGAATGACCTATAAAGCATCTGTTGCCGGGCTTAACCTTGGTGGTGGGAACGCCGTTATAATTAAAGACAAGGATACTGTTAAGTCTGAACAATTATTCAGGACTTTCGGTAAATTTGTTGATGGTCTTGCCGGAAGGTATATTACCGCAGAGGATGTTGGTACAACTGTCAGGGATATGGAATACGTTAGAATGGAGACAGAGTATGTTACCGGTATCTCAAAAGCGCTCGGCGGATCGGGAGACCCTTCCCCGGTGACAGCATATGGTGTCTATATTGGTATGAAAGCTTGTGCCCAGGCAAGATGGGGGAGTGATTCCCTCAGAGGTAGAAAAATCGCAATTCAGGGTGCAGGACAACTTGCAAGGTACTTGTGTGAACACTTGTACAATGAGGGTGCTGAAATATACATAACCGATATTGATGAAGAAAAAGTTAAAAGAGTTCTTGAAACCGTTAAGGCATTTGTCGTTAAACCTGAAGAAATATATGAGCAGGAAGTTGATATCTTTTCGCCTTGTGCGCTTGGTGGAATTATTAATGATGATACAATTCCTGAGTTAAAATGTGAAATTATCGCTGGTGGAGCTAATAATCAGCTTGAAGCTGAGGCTACTCACGGTAAACAACTCCTTGAAAAAGGTATTCTGTATGCTCCTGATTATGTTATTAACGCCGGTGGACTTATTAATGTGGCTAACGAAATTGAAGGGTACAGACAAGACCGCGCCATGAAACAGGCTGAATCAATTTATGATATTGTTAAAAGGATTATCGCGATTTCGGAAAAAGAAAACATACCTACTTATTTTGCTTCCAACAGAATGGCAGAAGAAAGATTAGCCAGTATTGGCGGTATTACCAAGATTTATTCAGGTGCCAAGAAAATATCCGGATTGAATAGAAGGTAATTGATTAATTGTTTTTTCTTTTTTAGTTCTTTTAAATTGTTTAATTTCACGGCTCTTATAACAAAAGTTAAGTTGTTATTAAATATTGATATGATTGTTTGAAGAGAACTGTTTTCGATATATATTTAATTGTTTATTGATACGTTTATATTATTGAGATTATGTTTACTAAAAAATTTAACAGAAGAGTTCTTCGCGAAAAAAGCCTCCAGGTTTTATACGCCTTCGAGATGAATAAAGATGGTCTTCGAAATCTTACCGAAGGGATATTGGCCGATGTACCCACAGATGCAGATAAAGAATTTGCCCGTGTTCTGATTAACAAAGTGATAGCAAACCGCGACTCCCTCGATGATAAAATCAAGGAAAGAGTTGATAATTGGGAAATGAACCGAATTGCTCTTATTGATAAGCTTCTACTGAGAATTGGAATTGCCGAATTACTTTTTTTTCCGGATATCCCGCCAAAAGTCTCCATCAATGAAGTGATTGAAATTGCCAAGGATTATTCTACCGGAAACAGTGGTAAATTTATTAACGGAATTCTTGATGCAATTCTCAACGAATTAAAAGAAACTGGAAAACTTGTTAAATCCGGAAGAGGATTAGTTGAAGCGACTCTCCCCAAAAAATAAAATGGGAAGCCGTTCCGAAAAATTTAACGTGTTTGTCTGGTCACTTTTTGATTTTGCAAATACTTCATTTTCCATTGTTGTTGTTACATTTATTTACGCAGTCTATTTCAAGGAAGTGGTCGCCGAAAAGGAACCGATAGGGGATTTCTACTGGAGTCTAGGTATTAGTGGCGCCATGCTGATCACCGCTATTATATCACCGGTCCTCGGCGCGATTGCTGATCATTCCGCCGGTAAAAAACGATTCCTTTTGTTTTTTACGCTTGTTTGCGTGATAGGAACATCATTACTATACTTCGTCGGGCCGGGTATGATTCTGGCCGGATTACTACTGTTTATTCTTGCAAATGTTGGTTTTGAGGCGGGACTTGTATTTTATGACAGTTTTCTTCCCGAAATCACATCTCCCAAAAACTATGGCAGAGTTAGCGGCTATGGTTTTGCTCTCGGGTATTTTGGATCGCTTGCCTCATTGGGGATAGCTTTTCCATTTATACAATCAGAAATGATAAAAGAAACCTTCCCTCTTTCAGCACTTTTCTTTTTAATCTTCGCGTTACCACTTTTCATCTTTTTAAAGGATACACGTAAAGATACAAAGGAAGATGTATCATATGTAAAAATCGGGTTTAACAGGGTATTGAACACAATCAGGCATTTACCCAGGTACAAAAATCTCGGTTTTTTTCTGCTTGCGTTTTTTTTCTATATCGAAGGTGTCAATACAGTAATATTTTTCTCCGGTAATTACGCCAGTACTACGCTCGGATTTTCAATGACAGAGTTGATAATATTTTTTATTATTGTTCAGTCAACCGCGATAGTGGGTTCAGTTGTATTTGGTGTTATTTCTGATTCAATCGGGCAAAAAAGATCAATTATAATATCCCTCTTCATATGGATTTTTACAATAGTGACCGCATTCTTCTCCAGTGCTGAAGATGCGTTATTAACAAATTTATTTGCGCCTTTGCTCAATCAAACTCCCGCTGAATTCCTGAAGACAGCTTTTTACGTTATAGGATTGCTTGCCGGCAGTGTTATGGGAGCTACCCAATCGGTAAGCAGGTCTTTAATGTCGCGCCTTACACCTGTTGAGAAAAAGACAGAGTTTTTCGGATTTTATTCACTCTTTGGTAAAAGTTCCGCGATTGTTGGGCCACTAGTGTTCGGATATATCAGTTATATGTTTGAATCACAGAGGTTTGCGATACTATCGGTTGGCATATTTTTTATTCTGGGACTTCTAATTCTCAGGAAGGTAAAAGAACCCGCTTTGGAGACAGAGTAGGTAAATTGCTACCTGTTTGCTCTCTCAAGCTTTGAAATAAACTCTGAAATTAATTCCGCGGTAATTCCCCAAATAGTATCTTCCATTCCTTCATAAACAAGCACATGTTGTTTTCTACCACGCCATGGATTTGAGTATTTTTCCGGAAGTCCGAGTTTTTTAACGGGTAAAAGTTCAATATAATTGCCGTTCTCATCAGTATAACCGGAATTGACTTGTATTCTTACATGATATTTAGTGGGCTTGTTTTTTCTGAAATATTCAATGGGTATTGTAAAGATTTTTTCAACTTCCGCGAGATCAATTTCAAGATTTAGTGAATCATAATCTATTATTTCACCTATAAACGCTTCAACGGCAACACCCATTGGCGCAACGAGGATACCCAACTGTTTGGATATTTTAATATCATCCTCAGTTATTCCCAGCTCCTCAATTGTTTCTCTTATTGCGGTATCCTGATAGGAGGAGTCAAAATCGGGATCAAACCTGCCACCCGGAAAGCATATTTCACCCTCCTGCCTGATATTCATAGCCCGTTTTTCGAAGAGGAAATGAAGCTCGCCACCAATTTCAACTATCGGCATCAGTACTGCGGAATTGAAAAATTCATGTCGGAGTATAAATCCGGGACACTCGGAAATGGAATCTATTAATCGGGTAAATTCGTTGTTATTCATATCAGAGGTATCAACTTTTTTTGAGTTGTGAAAGATATTTAATAATTTAACTAATTGCATAAATTTAATATTAGCAGGAATTGAATTGGAGAGTAAGAATAAAAGAAACGGCTTGCTTTGGGCTGAAATAGCTCGCGAAATACAAGCTCTGGCGCAGACTGGCTTAACATTTGCTTCAAATCATTGGGAGATTGATCGTAATAAAAGGTTAATGGAGATAGCGGAGGAGATTGTTCTAAATAAAACTCTCCTTGAAGATGAACCAATAATGGAAACATTCACAACACAACCCGGTTATGCTACTCCTAAAGTTGACGTTAGAGCAGCAATCATAAAAGATGGAAAAATATTACTCGTGAAAGAGGTGTCCGATGGCAAATGGTGCATGCCGGGAGGTTGGGCTGATGTAGGTGAATATCCTTCGGAAATGGTTATCAGAGAAGCCAGGGAGGAGAGCGGTTTTGATGTAAAACCTGTGAAAGTGATTGGTGTATTCGACGCTAACAGGGGAGGCAGACCTATGCAGTTTTTCCATGCGTACAAGGTTGTGTTTTTATGTGAGATAATGGGTGGGGAAGCTACTCCGAGCGAGGAAACTACCGAAGTGGAATTTTTTGATTTCGAAAATCTGCCGGAGTTTTCACCAAACCGCACAAACGAAAAGCATATCGCTGAAATCAGGAAACATCTTGAGGATAAAAGCAGGGGAGTCTATTTCGATTAAACTAATCGGTGATGATTTTAGTGATCAGGTAAGAGGGCACAAGTTCGAAATAGTTGTTGAAAATATGCAGGTTAATATTTGATTTACCATAAATTTCAGCGGTTGGTTGTTCATCTTTCTCCCAGACAAATTCATCTGTAAGTTTGCTTTTTGAGGAAATTACGTAAACAGGTTTTTTATACCCCCTTGCCAAAATCGCTAAAAGTTTACTTCCGGTTTTGTTTATTACATCGTGGTTAGCAAGAATTTTGTCTGCACCCAGAATCACGGCATCACAATTTGCGATATGGTCAGGCAGTTGCGCTTCAGTTATCAGACTTGTAGTAATACCTTCGATCGAGAGTTTTTCCGCTAAAATTACTCCCTCGTTATTTGGGCGAGATTCACAAACAGTAACTTTTATGTGTTTAGCGTTTTTACTGATATAGGATAAAACAGATACTACCGTTTTACTGTTTGATATTGTTACAAATTTGTTGTACTTCCCGAGATATGTGGAAGCATTTATCAAGATTTTGGCAAATCCCTGCTTTCTTCTATCAAGATATTCATTCAGAAATTCTCTTTTTGCTTCCGGTTTGATTTGCATGTAAGAATCTAAAAATGAAGTTACTGTTTTAAAGTGAGGGAACATCTTTCGGCATTGAGCGATAAATTCAGATTCTTCTTCATCCGAATTCGTTGAAATGTGCGTAATAATAGAATCCAGCAATTCTTCGCTGCCGGAGGTAATGTTTTGCAGGATTTGCTCAGAATTTTTATCCAATTCTAATTATCCGTTGAATTTGAAGCCTTTGATAGGTTCTCTCAGAGTTAAAACCGGGCATGGAGCTTTTCTCACTACTTTCTCCGCTGTGCTACCGAACAGCAAATGTTCAACGCCTGTATGACCGTGAGTGGCAATTATAATCAGATCACTGTTCTGCTCACTTGCGCATTCAATAATTTCGATGAAGGGACGACCAGTTCGAATCTCGGTTGTAGAATCAAGTTTATCTGCGATTATCTCGGAAGCAAGCCTGGATAATTCCTCCTGAGCTTTTTCGGTTGTTTCTACCTCGATGGCGGGAACAGATATTTGTCCCATGCTAAAATCAGCTGGGTAAATTGCGGGTTCGATAACATAAACAAGATGGAGTGAGGCGTTAAAATTTAATGCAAAATCTACAGAATATCGGAGAGAACTTTTAGAGTAGTCTGAAAAATCGATTGGAACCAATATCTTTTTTATTTCATTCAAGATTGAGCTCCTTTTGGTTTTTTAGCAAATTCTGGTAGCAGGACATATAATCGTGATTGACCGATTTAAGTCGTGTAGCAATAATTTGTGAAATCCCGCGCAAAACTTCAATACCTTGTTTCGGGTATTTTTCAATAAACTCGTCCAGATCAGGTTTGAATATTACCGCAATATTAGTCTCTTTTAGAGCTATTGCCGATGCTGAGCGAATTTCATCATCCAGCAGCGCAAGTTCACCAAAAAAATCACCGCGCGAAAATCTGCCAAGTTCATATTCACGATTTTCTTCATCGATCTGGTTAATTAAAACTTCACCCTCGCGAATTATATAGAGGCATATTCCCGGGTCACCTTGATAAAATATATATTCATTAGCTTCATAAACCCGGTTGTGTATCAGTTTCATGAATAACGCAATATGTTTTCTGTCAAAACTTTTAAAAGGCGGCATTGATAGAAGAACATCTTCAAGATCGGTTTTGTTGGAGGGAGTTTTAAATAGATTAGCCCAAAAATTACTTTTTCTGATTATCCTGTTGGATATTTCCATCATTACCTCAAGTAAATATTCCTGATTCCGCTACCCGCCAAATTTTTTGACAGGGGAATTTATTTTCGTAAAGTGCTCTGCCAATAATGACGGAGTCTATACTTAAATTTGCAAAATTTTTAAGACTTAACAAATCGTTAAAACCCCTAATTCCACCTGAATGTGTAACTTTTACCCCGGTTTCGGTTGCAATTTTGTGAGAAAGCTTTAGATTTGGACCAGCTAACATACCATTTCTTGATACATCGGTAACTATAATTCTCTGAACTCCTGCATCGGCTAGTTTCTGAGCATGATCAAGAGGTCTGATTCCGGAGTTTTGGGTTCTTCCGTAGTTTACAATTTCATCATCAACCACATCAATAGCGGCAACAACTTTTGTCGGACCGAATTTTTCGAGGATTTTAATAAACTCGGGCATGTCAGTTGTAGTTAAAGTTCCAATAACTATCCTGAATATCCCCAGATCAATAAGTCTTTCGGCAGTTTCCATATCCATGATACCGCCGCCAAGCTCAACGGGAATTACAACAGAGTCGCAAATTTCCCCGATGAGTTCAAAGTTCTGCTTTGAGTGGGCAATAGCTGCGTCAAAATCGACAACATGAATACATTTGGCATTCTCGGCACGCCAAATCATAGCCATCTCAACAGGATCGCTTTCATACTTTTTGCACCCAAGCTCGGGAATTCCCTGAACTACTCTTACAGTCCTCCCGTCCTTAATATCAATGGACGGGATGATAAGTAAATTTTTCATTACAATTTCCAGACACCGTTGTTTTTCAAACTTTTACGGCTAATAATTAATTTTTGAATTTCACTGGTACCTTCAAAAATACGCAAAATTCTCGCGTCACGGTAAAATCTTTCTATAGGTATCTCTCTCGAAAATCCCATACCACCATGAATCTGTAGTGCGGTATCAGCAACTTCGGATACACCTTCCGAACAGAAAAGCTTGACCATCGCCGCTTCCTGCGAGATATCCTCGTTCTTATCATACTTTGCTGCCGCACGATAAAGCATTGATTCCATCGCGTAGATTTTGGTTGTCATATCCGAAATCATGAACTGGATTGCCTGAAATTTTGAAATAGCCTGGTTAAATTGTTTTCGCTGATTGGAATATTTAACTGACATATCAAGCATTTCCTTACCCGCGCCAACACAGCAGGCACCAATTCCAAGTCTTCCGGCATCAAGGGTTTTCATAGCAATCAGGAAACCGCGACCTTCTGCACCAATCATATTTTCTTCCGGTACTTCTACATTATCGAAAGTTATCGCGTTTGTTACACTCCCCCTGATACCTAATTTTTTTTCATTGGGACCAATTGTAACTCCGGGGAAATCCTTTTCAACGACAAAACCGGTAATTCCCCTGTCTGTTCTCGCAAATACAGAAAAAACATCTGCTATACCCGCGTTTGTTATCCACAATTTTTCACCATTGATGATCCATTTATCGCCCGATTTTACGGCGGTAGTTTTCAGATTAAACGAATCTGATCCTGCTTCGGCTTCGGTTAGAGCGAACGCCGCTATTTTTTTACCTGAAGTAAGATCGGGCATATATTTCATTTTTAAATCTTCGGTACCACCAATATATATAGCGTTGGTTCCAATGGAAATGTGAGCTCCTATTAGCGCTGCTGTTGAACCGCAAGCTTTGGTAACTTCTTCTTGCGCAATGCAGTAGCCAAGTTCACCAAAACCTCCACCGCCATATTTTTCGGGATAGGGGGTTCCAAGCAAACCTACTTCACCAAGTTGTTTTATAAGCTCAAGGGGTATTTCTTCATTTTTATCAATATCAGTTGCAATCGGTCTTATCGCCCCATCCGTAAAATCTCTGACCATCTCTCTCAACATTTTATGGTCATCATTAAAAGTGTAATCCATCAGTATCCGTTGTTTTATTTTAAGAATTATGTAGTGGGAATATAATGATTAATTAGATTTTCTTTTGTTTGCAATTCAAGCAATTTGTTTATATTTGACAAGAAAAATAATACATTTATATAATATTAGACGCTCTATTGTGTTCGCCTGTTAATTTAATGGAGTTTCTTGAAAGATAGGTTATGCAGTTTTGTTGACTTTTCGCTACCTATTCATCATATTTAGCAGATGCCAAAAAATTATTCTTTACATACGCAAGATAACGAAATAATTGATGTTACGGTTCATTTTACCGATTTGACCGACTTTGGTAAAATAATTGTTTTTGTGCATGGATTTAAGGGTTTTAAAGACTGGGGTTTTGGTCCCTACCTTGCCGAGTATTTCTCAAAACAGGGATTTTTTGTTCTTACTTTTAATTTCTCGCTTAATGGTATAGAATCCGGAACACAAGATTTTACGGAAATTGACAAGTTCGCGCGAAACACTATCAGCAGGGAAGTAGAAGAGTTAAATTTCGTGATAGCTCATCTTAAAAATGGTGATTTTGGTGAAATTTCAAACAATCCTTCAATAGGATTGCTTGGTCACAGCCGTGGAGGAGGTGTTTCTATACTTGCCGCAGCACAAAATGAGGATGTAAACGCCGTTGCTACCTGGGCAGCTGTTTCCGATTTTGACAGGTATTCCGACCGTCAAAAAAAGCAATGGCATGATATTGGATATTTCGAGGTGAAAAATTCCAGAACCGGTCAAGTCATGAGAATGAATGAGAGTTATCTGGAGGATATTGAGAAACACGCCAAAGAAAAACTTGGTGTTCTTAAAGCTGTCGCTAATTTGAAGAAACCTTTGTTCCTGGCGCATGGCGAGCAGGATTTAGCGGTTCCTGCGGCAGAGTGCGAAACGATTTTTAACAATGCTGATAAAGATATTGCAGAAAAGATGATTATTCCGTCAACGGGTCATACTTTTGATATTAAACACCCGTTTGAGGGAAGTAATGCAAAATTTGATTCACTTTTAAATAAAACATCAGAGTTTTTTAAAATATATTTAGGTTAAATGCCGAGGTAATAATGACAACCAACGAACACGTTCAAACAAATTCGGTAAATGACATGATTAGCAAAGTCGCGAGTACTCAAATATTTTGGGTAATGTCATTTTCAATATTAACAGCGTTTTCCGCACAAGTATGGGTACCGGTTAATCCTGTTCCATTTACTTTGCAGACTGTATTGGTGCTTCTTTCAGGTGCCTTTTTAGGGTCTAAAAACGGTTTTTACAGTCAGGTAGTATATCTATTCGCCGGTGCGATTGGTATTCCTGTTTTTGCCGGATTTTTTGCCGGTGCTCATGTTCTTTTCGGACCAACAGGCGGTTACCTCATAGCGTTCCCGTTTGCGGCATATCTTACCGGAGCTATCATTGAAGCTCGCCGTACAACTTTTAATATTATTCTTGGGATGGTAGCGGGAACAGCGGTAATATTGTTAACAGGTGCTTTATATTTAAGTACATTCTTCAATGGGGATATTGGTCAGGCATTGTTTTCAGGCGCATTGGTGTTCTCAGTTTGGGATGTGATAAAAATAGCAGCTACTTTTAGTATATATAAAGCAATCGCTGTTAAATTTCCAAAATTACCAGCATAAATATTAAAAATAACCGGGCTGAAAATGGAGTTAAAAAACATAATATTCGTATTTGTTTTTATCGCAGCATTTGGATTTTTAGGCTATAATCTTTCGAGAATTATTGGTTATCTAAAGACCGGACTTCCGGAAAACCGTTTCGATAATCCTTCAAAACGTATTTCGAGGGTACTCGGGATAGCATTTGGACAGTCGAAACTTCTCAGGGAACCTGTTGCGGGATTTATTCACTTTTTTATTTTCTGGGGATTTATGCTCTTCATTTTTGCTGTTGTTGAAGCAATTATTCAGGGTTTTTATTCTCCATTTTCGTTGGAATTTTTAGGTCCGGTTTTCTCAATAATCACGGTTGTTCAGGATGTTTTCGGTCTTTTAGTGATTGCTGCGGTGTTATTCGCGTTATTCCGCAGGTTTGTTGTTAAGGTGGAAAGGCTTGATGTTGGTACATCAGGCGCAATGGACGCAGCTTTTATCCTGTTCATGATCTTTATGGTTGTTGCTTCGATGTTTGGTCAGAATGCATCACATATTGCAGGAAACGGTTTTATCCTCGGTGAATATGAAGTACGTCCGATAAGTTCTTTCCTTGCTGGAGTCTTTTATACAACTGGTGAAAGTTCCGCGATGTGGTTTGAGGTATTCTGGTGGATTCATATAGTTGTAATTTTTGGCTTTATGAACTTTTTACCATACTCAAAGCATTTTCATGTTATAACATCGATTCCTAATGTTTATTTCTCAAAGCATGATGAGAAAAAATACGCTCTTAAACCGATTGATCTTGAGGATGAGGATGCTGAGCAATTCGGTGCCGCCGATATAGAACATCTGACTTGGAAACAGTTGCTCGACGGGTTTGCTTGTACAGAATGCGGACGTTGTACAGCCGCTTGTCCCGCCGCGAATACCGGAAAACCATTATCACCCAGAAAGATCATTGTTGATATTCGTCACCGAACTGAAGAAAAAGCCCCTCTTTTAGTAAACAAAACAGAAGAATCTTCGTTACTCGAGAAGCAGCTTGTTGGTGATTTTATCACTTCGGAGGAACTTTGGGCATGTACTACTTGTAATGCTTGTGTTTATGAATGTCCGGTAACCATTGAGCATGTTGATTCAATTGTTGATATGCGCAGAAATCTGGTTCTTATGGAATCTGATTTTCCACCTGAACTGAACAATGTTTTTAAAAATATTGAAACTAACTTCACACCATGGGCGTTTAATGCTCAAGACCGGGCTGAATGGGCTGAAGGTCTTGATGTTAAAACCATGGCAGAAGATTCTGAAGCTGAATATCTGTTCTGGGTAGGTTGCGCCGGGTCTTTTGATTCGCGTTACCAGAAAGTTTCACGCGCTTTTACTCAGATTATGCAGAAAGCGGGAGTTGATTTCAGGATTCTCGGTACAGAAGAAAAATGCAATGGTGATACAGCGAGAAGATTGGGTAATGAATATCTCGCTCAGATGCTGATGCAGGAAAATGTAGAAACGCTTAAGAACTATAAAGTTAAAAAAGTTGTAACCGGTTGTCCTCATTGTTACAACTCTTTGAAAAATGAATATCCACAATTCGGTGGTAATTTTGAGGTTTTTCATCACTCCGAATTGATTGATAAATTGTTGAATGACAAAAAAATTGAATTAAAAGAATCTGCCGAAAAATCGAAAGTTACATTCCATGATTCATGTTATCTCGGTCGATACAATGATATATATGATTCACCAAGAGACCCGTTGAAAATGATTGACGGAGTTGAAATGGTTGAAATGGAACGTAATCTCGATAAAGGTTTCTGTTGCGGAGCCGGCGGCGGAAGAATGTTTTTGGAAGAAACTACCGGAACCAGAATTAATGAAGACAGAACAAAAGAAGCTCTTGACACAGGTGCTGATACTATTGCTTCTGCCTGTCCGTTCTGTATGACAATGATGAGTGACGGTGTTAAAACATATGAAAAACAGGAAGATGTTGAAGTTAAAGATATCGCAGAGATAATTTTCGAAAATCTTAAATAAATGTATAATACGGAGGATCACAATATGAGTGAAAAGTATCAGAATTTGGTTGAATTTGTTAAAAGTCTTGAAGCTGACGTTGAAAAATTCTATGGTAAAGGACAGGCAGCTGCAGGTACAAGAATCAGAAAAGCTATGAGCGATGTGAAAACTATGGCTCAGGATATCAGAGTTGAAGTTCAGGATCTTAAAGCTCAACGTAAAGACGAAAAATAAAATTTGCAAAATTATTATTTGAACAGGGCTGGCATTTTTAAGTTTGATGTCCGCCCTGTTTTGTGTTTTAAATGAATACTAAATTTTATACATATATAATTTATATCCTCAAGGTTTTCCCCATTTTGGCATCACTTATAATTATTCCGGGGATCTCTTCATTTGAGGATAATTTTGAACAAGCTGAAATGCCGGCTGATTCACTGCTCGAGGGTAATTTTGAAGTTGAAATTACATTTTCCGCGGTGGGGGATTTGATGTGCCATTCAACGCAATTCAACTATGCAAGAGTTGATCCTGACAGTTTTGATTTTTCCGGTGTTTACGCGGGTGTGCGTGATGAGTTGCAAAATGTTGACTTTTTAATGGGGAATATAGAGACGACTTTTGCCGGGAAAAAGTATCCTTATTCAGGTTATCCGATATTTAATACTCCCGATGATTTTTTATACGGATTAAAGGGTGCCGGATTTGATCTTCTTTTCACAGCAAATAATCACTCCCTTGACAAAGGTTTGTTTGGGCTTAAGCGAACTATTTCACTAATGAAGGACGAGAATATTCATTACAGGGGCACAAACTTCACACCACAGGGAAAAGATACCGTTGAAGTTATTGATATTAAAGGACTCAAAACGGTTATACTGGCATATTCTTACGGCGATAACGGAATGGGGAACAACAAAACCTCTGAATATTTTAACTTAATCGATTCGCTAAAAATTAAACAGGATATAAACAAGGCAGATACACTTGGTGCTGAACTTGTTATCGTTTATTTACATTTTGGTTTGGAATACCAGAAAAAACCGAATTATTATCAGAAGGATATCGTTTCCAGAGCTATAAACTACGGTGCCGATATTATTCTCGGTAGTCATCCGCATGTAATGCAGCCGATGCATTATTTCAAAGCAAAAAGCGGCAGAATTGATTCCGGATTTGTTGCATACTCTATGGGGAATTTTATATCCAATCAAAGATGGCGATATTCCGACGCTGGTATTATCGTAAATTTTTCGGTAATCAAAAACAGTGTGACCAGTGAGGTCAGGCTTGGCAATGTTTCCTATCTACCTACCTGGGTTTTTAAGGGAAATACAGGAGAAAAGAGAGAATATATAATCTATCCCGCCGAACTGTCTTTAGGAGATGATCTTCCACAGTTTTTCAGCGATAAGGATAAGTGGTACATGAAAGAAAGCTTTTTTGATACTTATTCAATCGTTTCCGGTCTGGATGAAAAAATTCAACCTGATTTTTTGTACAACTTTTCAAAAACTGAACTCGATAGTATCAGATTGACGGTTCCGGAGAGTGATAACAAGTGAATAAAAAAGCGAGTCTGCTGGCAGTCTTCCTGACCGTCTTTATCGATCTTATGGGATTTGGAATTTTAATCCCCATCCTCCCCAATTTTGCCAACAGGATTCTCGGAATAGATGAATTTGCCATTGGCGTGCTCATGGCGATTTTTTCACTTGTGCAATTTCTATTCAACAAGGTACTGGGGAGTATCTCGGATAGATACGGCAGGCGTCCCGTAATTCTCACGACTCTTCTGATAACTACCGGTTCCTATGTACTCTTCAGTTTTTCAACTACTTTTTTGATGTTGTTTATCTCGCGACTTTTGGCAGGATTTGGCGGAAGTAATATTGCGGTTGCCCAGGCTTATATAGCCGACATTACAGATGATAAAAACCGTTCTCGCGGTATGGGGCTGATCGGTGCGGCATTCGGACTGGGATTTGTATTTGGTCCGGTGATAGGTGGATTTCTTTCCAAGTTTGGTTATGATATTGCCGGTTTCGGTGCGGCGGGATTTTCTTTTCTGGCGTTCATTTTCGCCTTTATTTTTCTGAAAGAATCACACACTGAACGTGATACATCGATAAAAATTAATATGCGTCTGCTTGATTATTCGCTGATAAAACGAGTGATGCAGGCTCCCGTATTGGGTTTGTTGATATCAATATTTTTTATTATTGTGTTCTCCATGGCGAATATTTATGGTACTTTCGCGTTGATTGGTGAGAAAAAATACGAATTTGGAGACTTGAAAATTGGACTCCTGTTTGGTATTTTCGGACTCGTTGGAGCTGTGGTTCAGGGTGGTCTTATTAAAAGGCTCTCTGATAATTTTGGAGCCAAGAGACTGGTTTACGCCGGACTCGTATTGATGATGATTGGTCTGTCTTTTATTCCATATGGGGTAAATTTTACCGGAGTTGCTATTGCAGGTGGACTATTATCGTTCGGAACAGGAATACTCCAGCCCACGGTTTTGAGTATGATATCCAACACTATTGACAGGCGACAACAGGGTGAGATCCTGGGACTCAATCAGTCACTGGCTTCTCTTGCAAGAGTATTGGGCCCGTTGTGGGGTGGATTTTCATTCGAGTACCTTGGTTATGAAATTCCTTTTATTACCGGAGCTTTATTTACATTCTTCACTCTTATTGTTGCGCTAAAATATTTAAGAAAATTGGTTATTGAAGGTCAGAGATATGTTTGAAATAGATGATATAAAAATAAAAAACGCGCTACTTCTCGCGCCAATGGAGGATGTAACCGATCTCGCATACAGGAAATTATGCAAGGAACTCGGCGCCGATGTAGTTTATACAGAATTTGTGAATTCTGATGGTTTGATACGTAAGAACAAAAAAACCGCCCAGAAGATGAAAATTACTGAGGAGGAAAGACCGGTTGGAATTCAGATATATGGTTCATTCATCGAGGCTATGACAGAAGCCGCGCGGATGTCGGAGGAGGAGAATCCTGATATTATTGATATCAACGCCGGTTGCTGGGTAAAAAAGGTTGCTACACGAGGCGCAGGCGCTGGATTGCTAAAAGACCCGCCCTATTTGCAGAAAATGGTCGAAGAGATTGTAAAGGTCGTAGATAAACCTGTTACAGTTAAAACCCGTCTTGGCTGGGATGATGAAAGCATTTTGATTCCGGAAGTGGCACAAAGAGTCGAGGATGCCGGCGCAAGAGCGTTAACAATCCATTGCAGAACACGTCAGGGTGCGCATAAAAGTGATCCCGACTGGTCATGGATCGAAAAAGTGAAAAAAGTGGTTAATATCCCTGTTGTACTGAATGGCGGAGTGATGACAGCTGAAGATGTAAAGCGCGCTTTTGATGAAACGGGCGCTGATGGCGTCATGATAGCTAGAGGAGCAATTAATCATCCCTGGATTTTCCGTGAAGCCAAAGAATTAATGGAATTTGGTGAAATCAAAACTATTCTCACAAATGAAGAACGTATAAATACCGCCATCAGGCATCTTGGGTACGAGATGGAAATCAAAGACGAACGTGGCGCGGTAATACCATTCAGGAAATATTATACAGGATATCTCAAAGGTTTGCGTAATTCATCCAAAACGAGAAACCAACTTATGCAGCTTGAAACTTATGAGGAAGTTAAAGCTTGTCTGTTGGAGTATCTTGATGAATTAAATAATTACGAACTTGAAGAGGCGGTTTAGCAGGTTTGACAAAAAAAAAGTTTGCCCGGGTAATTTCTAATATTTTTGTGCCTCCTTCGGGGACTTTACTCCTCTCACTTTTTCTCGCATCACAATTTGCCGTGGACTCTATCCAATGGCATTTGATATTCTGGATCGGGGCGCTATTCGGGTTTATTTTACCTATCGTTGTATTTGCCATTTTACACAAGCTGGGCAAAGTAGCTGATGTGGACGCAACGGTTAAGGAAGAACGTTTACTCCCGTACCTCGCCGGAATAGTATTAGCGGGTATCGCTTCATATCTTAGTTCTACATTCAATCTGCCAATGATTGTGACAGCTATGTGGCTCTCGTACGCTCTCAGCACAACATTTCTCGTTATTATTAACAAGTTCTGGAAAATCAGCGCTCACGCTATTGGTAATTTTTCACCGGCGGCAATATTGTTTTATGTTTATCCGTTATCACTGGTGTTGCTAATGCCATTACTAATTATCATATTGTGGTCACGGTTGGAGCTAAAAAAACATACGCCCGCACAACTTCTTGCAGGATCGGTTTACGGGTTCGGGTTTACAATATTAGTAATACATTTATATCTTCATTAGGATAAAATATGTCGTTCAAAAAAGACTTAATATATATGCTTGAAGAATTCGCGGATTTAATGGAATTCAAAGGTGAAAACAGGTTCAAGGTTAACGCTTTCCGTAATGGAGCAAACACCATCAGAAGATTTGAAGGCGATTTTGAATCTGCTGTAGATGATGGATCAATAAAGAACGTAAAAGGTATCGGAAAAGGTCTGCTTGCGTTCATATCGGAGTTCAGAGAAACAGGTAAGGTAGAGGATTACAACACCCTTAAAAACGAGGTGCCACAGGGAATATTGGATATTCTCTCGATACGCGGACTTGGAGCTAAAAAAGTTAAAGTGCTCTTCGAAGTAGCGGGAATAGATGATCTTATAAAACTTGAATCAGCTTGCAAAAATGATGTTGTCGCGAATATTAAGGGTTTTGGTGGTAAGACTCAGGAAAAGCTGATAGATGAACTTGAGCGAATTAAACGGGAATCTGGTTATATCCATCTCTCGAGAGCAACCAGGCTGGCCTCTGAAATAGGGGATATCTTGGAAAGTTCACCAGATATTA
>BQMY01000133.1 GCA_022181065.1 Melioribacteraceae bacterium
AATTACCCGAATAATTTCACGTTGTTCGGGTTTTTCATTTTAAAGACTTTATTTAGCTTTAGAGCGCTCCGACTGACTAAGTCGGAGAGTGGTTAATATCATACCATATTTTTACCCTAACTCGAAAACATGTTTCGCACTTCACCCTTAAAATCAGAGCGATAATCAACTGAGAGATAAAATTCATTATCGCACGTGAATTCCGAAACCTTTATTAGTCAGTATTGACAGGAGTAAAATGAATTATCCAACATAGATTCCCCATTATTTAATACGGTTGGCTAATTCTAATTTAAAATGATAACGAAAAAGAAATATTCTTGTTCATAAATCTTTCAAACTATTTTAAACGATTTTTTAAAGTATTTTCAAAAAAATATCAACATATATTTTGACATTGTTATCTTTATTACCTATTTTGACTATAGATAAATAAAAAATATAGATTATTTTATTTTTATAAAACGACTCAAGTTTTTATTTTTTATTTCGATAATTAGATATCTTAATGCTTTTATTTGATTATAGATCAAAAACCCACAGTTAAATACAGATATATTAAACCTTTTATCTTTAAGGAGATAAAAAAATGATTAAAAAAATACTCTTTCTAGTCTCTTTCTTTGCAATCGCATTAACAAGTATGCAGGCGCAGGAATTATTTTTGGAACCTCACGGCGTTAATCCAAGAATGGTAGATGCTGATGATGGTGATTATTACGACAGAACATCAAGCGGTTTACACAATGTTGGTGTTGAGTCCCTGGTTTATCTGCGTGCCTTTATGGACGGAGCACAGTTAAACTCTCCAGTCTGGAATATTCTTCAGGCTCCTGGCTCTTCATCTGCAGCTATCGGAGATTCTAAAGCAGTTGATACTTCAAATGTTTTAGTGAAGTTTATCCCTGATATCAAGGGTACTTATAAAATCGAAGTAATGGCAGGCGGAATGACCGATACTGTAACATTAAATGCCGGTTTGTATCTTGGTGTTGAAGGTGGTGGCGTTTCTTGTAAAACTTGTCACTCTCAAGCATACGACAAATGGATGACTACAGGTCACTCTACTACTCTTAAAGAAGAGTTGGATGGTATGGGCAGCAGCCACTTCCAGTCATATTGTGTAGAATGTCATTCAACAGGATATGATGAAATGGCAGCGAATGACGGTTTTGATGATTTCGGCTTTGTATTCCCCGATTCATTGTATGACGGTGGATATGATGACGCTGTAGCGATGTATCCTGATGCTATGAAAAGATCTGATGTACAGTGCGAATCTTGCCACGGTCCTGGTAGCGAACATTTGGGCGCGACAGCAGATTTCAAAATTGAATCTACTCTTGAATCTGACAACTGCGCGAAATGTCACAACTCTGGTACTCACCACGTGATTGCAGAACAGTGGAATTTCTCAATTCACGGTAGTGAAAATCATCTTTATTTTGGTGAAAACAGAGCTTCATGTACTCCTTGCCATAATGGTAAAGGCTTTGTTGATTTCGTGAAAGGCGAAGAACAAGATGCTCCAGTTGCGGTTTCTATAACTTGTGCGACTTGCCATGATCCGCATGATCACGGAAATGACAACCAGCTCAGACTTGTTACGGCAACTTTGATGGATGGTCATGAAGTTACAGAACTTGGTAAAGGCGGATTATGCTCAAACTGCCACAGATCAAGACGCGATGGTGTTGATTATACTGCTAATTATCTTGACAACCTAAGCTCACGTTTTGGTCCACATCACGGTCCTCAGACTGAGATGTTAATTGGCGCGAATACTCCAACTTTCGGAATGACAATTGCAAGCTCCCCTCATGATACAGCGATTGAAGATGGTTGTGTTGGATGCCATATGTATCCTAACGAAGTTGATGAAAATGACGAGGTATTATTAAGTGGTAACCACTCGTTCAGCATGGTTGACCAGGATGGAAACGACAACGTCGCAGCTTGTGAAGATTGCCATGGTACAATGGAAAGTTTCGACGAAAAGAAATTTTATGTAAACGGAAATGCCGACCTTGATGGTAACGGTACAGCCGAAGGTATGCAGCATGAAGTTCATGGTCTCCTCGACAAACTCGCTGAATTATTACCTCCTTATGGCTCAACAGATATTAACACAATCGATTCGACATGGTCAGCTGATGAAGCCGTAGCTCTATACAACTACAAAAGTGTTGAAGAAGATAGAAGTTTTGGTGTTCACAACCCACAATTCATTGTTGGTATTCTAATTGCCTCAATTGAAAAACTTGGTGGAACTGTTGGCGTCGCCAGTGATGAAATTGTAAAACCAATGGAATTTGCTCTCAACCAGAACTATCCTAACCCGTTCAACCCAACCACAACTATCAGTTTCTCTATTGCGGAAAGAGCGAATGTTAGTCTTGTAGTTTATGATGCAATTGGTCGTACAATTGAAACTCTCGTAAGTGAAGTTAAAGAAGCCGGTAACTACGAAGTTACATGGAGCGCTGACAATTATTCATCAGGTGTTTACTTCTACAAACTTACAAGTGGAAACTTTGTTTCAACAAAGAAAATGCTTCTCGTGAAATAATATTCAGATATAAATGCTAATGTATCAGGGCGGGTTTTTCCCGCCTTTTTTATTATTACACTTCTTAAATTATATAATCCGCTATAAAAATATCTTTCCACGCCAGAATAAAATTGTTTTCCCGCCCGCTGTAACTTAACTTTTCATTTCAATTACTCTGAGATTTCTGTGAATAGTAGTACAATCCGAAATATAATAACTTTATTGTTCCTCTCAATTATTTGGGGTAGTTCTTTCATCCTCATAAAAAAAGGACTTTTAGCTTTCGCTCCTGATCACGTAGGAACCTTACGAATCACATTCGCGTATCTGGTATTACTTCCCGTTGCGCTTAAATACCTCAGAAAATATTTCCGGGAATACTGGTGGAAATTTTTGCTATTAGGATTAGTATCGAACCTTATCCCGGCAATATTATTCGCTCTCGCGGAGACCGGTTTATCAAGTTCCGTTACCGGGATACTCAATTCTCTTACACCAATTTTCACACTGATTGTCGGAGGATTGTTTTTTAGTATCACTTTCGAGAAGAAAAAAATTCTGGGTCTGACTTTGGGTTTGATCGGCTCAATAATTCTTACTTTTGTAGGTAGTGCCGGCTCCCTTGGAAATTTTAATTATTATGTAATTTATGTGTTGATCGCTACTATTTGTTATGGCTTCGGCGGCAATATGGTCAAGAGTTTCTTCCCGAAACTTAACTCATTAATTTTCACTTCATTAGCCGTTTTTTTTGTTGGCCCAATTTCAATCTTCTATTTAATATTGACAAACGCTTACCAATCACTTAACCATGAGTACGCATATTCAAGCCTGTTCTATATTTTTGTTCTGGGTGCGATTGGTACAGCGGCGGCATTGGTGATATTTAACAAACTGATTCAAAACACATCTGCAGTATTCGCGTCAACCGTAACATACCTGATACCAATTGCTGCGGTTTTCTGGGGAATACTCGATGGTGAAGTCCTCTACCCTGCTCATGCGGTGGGTACACTATTTATCATTAGTGGTGTTTATTTCGTAAATAAAAACCGTTAATTAGAATTTATATCCGGCGCTAAAATAGTAAATCATTCTGTGTTTACCGGGATTAAACGAGCTTTTATCCCCGCTTGCCGCGGTGAATTGAACCGGACCAATAATTGAGTCAAACATTAACGCAATTCCGGCACCACTTATAGGCTGACCCACAATCTGCTGTGAGGGAGGGCCAAGGTTATAGTCAAAACCAATATTACCCAGAAGCTTCAGGAATATATCCTTTTTATAAGCGAATACATATTCGAAACGTGCTATTAGAAACCGACTCCCGTAAGTCTGGTAGTAATCGTAACCGACAAAACTTTCAGGACCACCTATATTAAACCACTTATATTGTGGTGTGTCACGCCACTGCAGCAAAAAATCACCACCAAGCATGAATGTATGGTCGTCAGATATCGTCGTATAATATTTTACACCAACCGCGGCTTTAGAATATCCGATATCACTTCCCAGCCGAGTAGAACTGATTTCGGTATCCGCTTTCAGTAAAATACCATTTTTTGGGACAAGTGTGTCATCCAGCCTATCCAGTAATAGAGAGAACGTAACAAGATGCAGATTATCACGCCAAGTCGGGAATACTATATTATCTACCTCCGAAGCTATATCAGCGGAGATATTCATCCATTCAAAAGAAAACCCCATTTCGAAAATCCAATCCTTTTTAACCGGTATTCCGGCTCCCACCGTAAATGCCCACGCTCTATCTTTGTATTGGGCAAACTTCTTCCCTGCTTCATCGTAAACACTTATTGGTATATTTTTGTAATATCCGGAAATAAATGGATAAATCGAGATATCAATCGATCGTGACGGATAATAAATTTTGGAAGATATTTTACTAAGTCCGGCAAATTGAAGTTCAGTTTCAGTTCTCAATCCCGAAAGCAAAAATGATGTAGTTTCTATACTTACAGCCCCAACAAGCTGATGGAAATCATTGTATCTGAATCCCAGTTGTGCCTTCCTCATCGGGTTTTCTTCAATATTAACAGTAAGGTCAATTCCTCCTGTCTCTTTAGCTTTCGCTTTATAGGTTACAGTTTTGAAGTACCCCAGTCCGTACAAAGTATTGATCTTTGTTTCAATAATTTCTGTATTGAATTTATCGCCCGGTTTTATATTAAGATTCGAGTATATAAATGAGAAATCAAGCGTTCTGTTCCCATTTATTTGTACTGCCTCGATCACAGGATAAGTAAAGGGCTCTGCGGATAGATCGATAATTACTTTCCCGCCGGGGAGAAGATATGAGCTATATTTAATATTTTTGTATTCCTTTAAAAGAAGTAAATCCTCTATCGAATTGTCAAGTTTTTCTTTCTCAAAAAAATCCCCCTCTCTTAATCCCAAATCGGTCAGAATTTTTGATTCGTTCAAACTTTTATCGGTCTTTATGTTGATTACAGCAATTTCCTTTCCGGTAAGATCAGAGGATCGTTTTCTTGTCGGCCAACTGTCTATTAGTTTCTTAAGCGATTTAAGATATTCAATATTTTTATATGCGGCAATTCTGCCTCTGTTGATAATTTCCGGAATGATCTGCGGATCAAAATCCATCAGTGACAAACCATCAGTTTGTTCTTCAATATATATATCACTCAATTCAATGTTTTCCAATAACCTGAAATTCCTCGGTATCTCGGTCGTGCGATCTATCACATCGAGCAGGTTGGAATAATCGTCTTTAGTTTTTTCGGGATATACCAGATTTAATCCAATTACTATATCAGCCCCCATATCTCGCACCACATCAACCGGGAAGTTATTCAGAACACCACCATCAATCAGTAATTTCCCTTCATATTCCACAGGTGCGAAAACAGTAGGAATTGACATTGTGCTCCTCAGGGCTGTCGCAAGCGAACCTTTATTAAGTATCACTTCTTTGCCGGTAATCAGATCAACAGCAACACATCTGAAAGGAGTTGGCAGGTCATCAAATGACTCAAGATCATCAAACCCATAAGTTAAACTGGAAAATATCAGACTCACCTTCTGCCCCATTATAAGTCCGCTGGGCAATACCGGGGTGATACCATCCAGAGCAAACTCAACCTGATAACGGCCTGTATTTTTTTTCTCAAAATATGGCATTAAACGACGCGAAGGTTTATCGGTAAAAATATCATTCCAATTTGTCCGCAAAGTTATATTTATCAATTCGGGAACCGAATACCCTACCGAGTACAAACCACCTACAATACCTCCCATGGAAGTACCCGCCACATAATCTACCGGAATCTCCAGAGAATCGATTACTTCAAGTACTCCAAGATGAGCAAATCCAAGCGCCGCGCCGCCGGCGAGGGCGATACCAATTTTCGGACGTTCAGAATAGTTCTCAAATCGTTGAAATGAGTCCTCAATATTTTTAGCAACATCGTTCTGAGCTAAAATAAAAATCGGTAAACACAGGAAAAGCAGAAGCTTTTTCATATAATTTTGATCTATAGATAAAAGTTTATAAGTGAATTTACCTGAGATGAATATCCCGGTCCGAATAGATTAAGATGATTAAGGATGTGATATAATTTATACAAGTTTTCTCGTTCCGAATATCCTGGAAGCAACGGAAAAGTTTCATTATATGCTCTATAAAAGTCGCTGCCAAAAGAACCGAACAATTTGGTCATTGCCAAATCCGCTTCCCTGTCTCCATAATAGACCGCAGGATCAATAAGAACCGGTGCCCCCGCGCTATCAACCAAATAATTGCCACTCCACAGATCCCCGTGAAGAAGTGACGGGACAATATTAACATCGTCAATAAGTGGAATACATATTTTTTCCAATTTATCTATTTTGTTTAGCAGTGAACTATCCGCAAAACCGTTTTTAACTGCCAATTTTGCCTGAAAACGAATTCGGTATTGAAAGAAAAAATCAGTCCATTTTTCTGATTGGTTATTTATTTGTGGTGTAGAACCAATGAAATTATCTGCGGTGAAACCATAAAGTTCTGATCTATATTGATGCAGATGCGCGAATGCTCTGCCGAAATTTTCCCAAAACCCTTTTACCGGAATACCCTGTTCAATATATTCCAAAATCAGCAGATCGGAATCATGATAAATTACTTCCGGTATCCTGATTACGGAAGCTTTTGCCAACTCCGATAGTCCTTCGTACTCAGCTTTAATCATTTCAACTTTACCTGAATAGGACTTGACAAAATAGATATCCCCATACTGAGTTTTAGCAATAACCGAATCTCCGATACAACCGCCACCAACCGAATGAATTTTATCAATTGGGCAACCCAAAACTGTTGATAATTTTTCCGTTCTCATTTTAGTTCCGGATTGTTCCTAACCAGATGATCAAGGAAGTTTTTACAGGCGTCTTCAAGGAGATCAAGGACTAACTCAAATCCTTCGGGACCACCGTAATAAGGGTCAGGTACAGAATTATAGTTATAACTGTCGCCATTGAAAGAAGTCATTTTTACAATCTTATTTTTCAGAACGGAATCGACATTAAATGATTTTAACGCTGATACATTGTCCTCATCCATTGCGACTATATAATCAAATCTGGTAAAATCTTCAGGCAGAACGGGACGGGATATTGAAGTTAAATCATATCCTCTTTTTACGGCATGAGTCTGCATTCTTCTATCAGCCTGTTCACCCTCATGATAATCGAGAATGCCCGCACTGTCAATAAATATCTTTGAATTAAGTTGTGCATCCGAAACTACTTTTTTCATTACGGCTTCAGCGGATGGTGACCTGCAGATATTACCCAGACAAACAAAAAGTATATTTAGCATAATTTCCCGGATTTTGTAAAAGCTCTGTTTCAATACAAAAATAAACTACAAGAATGTATTAATCTATTAAAATCAATCAAGTAATATTTTGCTCTGCTCTTTAAGTTCTCTATTGAGAATTCTGTCATTCTCAGAATAATCAATAGGAACATCAATTAGATGAACACCACCCTGTAAGTGGCATTTTTCAAGCAGTGGGATCAATTCATCAGCAGCGGATATTTTATGACCGAAGGCTCCATAACTTTCAGCATACTTCACAAAGTCAGGGTTTCCAATATCGAGACCAAAATCGTCAAATTCCATCTTCGCCTGTTTCCATTTTATCATACCATAAGCGTCATCACGGAGAAGCAGAATAATGAGATTCATTTTTAATCTCACCGCTGTTTCCAGCTCCTGCGAATTCATCATGAAACCACCATCACCACTAATCGCGATTACTCTTCTGTCGGGGAATACCAGATGTGCTGCCATCGCGGAAGGAAGTCCCGCGCCCATAGTTGCGAGCGCGTTATCCAGCAGTACAGTATTTGGAAGATGCGCTTTATAATTCCTTGAAAACCATATTTTATACATACCATTATCCAAGGCTATTATCCCGTCAGAAGGCATAAATTTTCTAACATCATTTACAAGTCTTTGCGGAAGTATCGGGAATCTGTCATCATTTTTATCAATGTCAAAGTGCTGATCTATAGCATCTTTTACCTTTAAGAAGTGAGTAAAATCCCAATGTGATTGTTTTTCCAGTTTTGTTGTAATTTGCCAGATAGAATTGGCTATATCACCAACCACCTCAACTTGCGGAAAGTAAACCGGGTCAACTTCCGCCGATGAAAAGTTGATGTGAATAACCTTAAATCCATCCCTCTCCATAAAAAATGGCGGTTTTTCTACAACATCATGCCCCACATTTATAACCAGATCACTTTTAATGACAGCCGTGTGTAAAAAATCAGCATCAGATAAAGCGGCGTTACCCAAAAACAGCTCATCTCTTTCATCAAGCACACCCTTTCCCATTTGTGTGCTAAAAAACGGAATACCTGTTAAATCAACAAACTTGCGCAACATTTTCGCGGTAAGTTTTCTGTTCGCGCCCGCACCGATCAAAAGCAAAGGGGATTTGGATTCCTTTATTATATCAACAGCTCTTGTGATTGCTTTTTCTTCCGCAACAGGTCTTCTCATCAAACTTTTATTGATGACATCCGAGGATGTTTCTTCAGCCGCAATATCCTCCGGTAGTTCGAGATGTCCGGCACCTGGTCTTTCCTCTTCTATAATCCTGAAAACTTCCCTTATTCTTGAAGGAATTGCGTCCCCGCTAACAATTTGCTTCGTATATTTTGTAATCGGCTGCATCATCTGAACAACATCCAGTATCTGAAATCTCCCCTGCTTGCTGCTCTTCACAGGCTTCTGACCCGTAATCATCAGCATCGGCATTGCCCCAAGCTGTGCGTATGCAGCAGCTGTCACCAAATTAGTGGCACCCGGTCCCAGGGTGGAGAGACAGACTCCTGCCCTGCCGGTAAGCCGTCCATATGTAGCGGCCATAAATCCGGCAGCTTGTTCATGCCTGCAAAGTATCAGTTTAATTGATGATTTTCTTAACGATTCAAGCAGATCAAGATTTTCTTCTCCGGGTATTCCGAAGATATACTCAACACCCTCTTGTTCGAGGCATTTAACAAACAGATCCGAGGCCTTCATAATCTTTTCCAATTAGTAAATAATACTTAATGTAGGATTTTTACTGCGAAATTCAAAACACACATTGTACTAACGCCATATATAAAAAAACCACCAAAACGGTGGTTCTTTCAATTCAATATTTTCTTATGTTACATTTCAGGAGTAATAACGACATCAATTCGTCTGTTTTTCTCTCTCCCGGCTTCGTTTTCATTATTCGCGATTGGTCTGGCTTCACCATAACCGATGGCGAAAATTTTGTTGCTGGTATCTTTGAGATTAGCTTTAAGATACTGCATAACCGCGTCAGCTCTTTTCTGGGAAAGTTCCGAGTTAACTTCTTCCCTGCCTTGTGAATCCGTATGTCCTTCAACTGTTACAGTAGCGTTCTGGAATTTTTCAATCGACTTCTGAACCCTGCTCAGTACATCAAAATGTTGTGGACCAATAATAGAACTACCAACACTAAATTTAAGGCTTACCAGTCTGATCGTTACTTTCTCCGCATCTCGCAGTACAATTGCTTCCCGCTCGAGGAATAGGTCTTCAATTTCATTAACTCTTCGTTTGAATTCTTCAATCAGTTTAACCTTTTCATTAAGCTCGGATTTCTCCGCAACGACGGTTCCCAATCTGGTTTCATACTCTCTTAACTGAGAGCGCAGATCACTATTTTCAGCCAGCAGTTTATCTGTTCGGGAAACATAATTATTCAACTCTTCTATCAAACCATTGGTAGCCGCGTCAAGACCTTCATCAAATTTAACTTTGTAACTGATCTGTTCTCCAACTCGTTTTAATGGTGATTCAACTTCAAGAAGAAGTTCTTCTCTTGAAAGGTCTTTGTCATTTATTTCAATTATCTTCGATTTTATAAAAAACGCGTGATTAGTTTCGTATTTCGATTCTTCAGTTAATTCATCAGCATACTCTGTATTATAACGATCAGCCTCAAGTTCTTTTTCCGCGTTTGATATCAATGTTTTTGCTCGTTCCAGAGTCTTGGGCGCGTAGGATGAAACATCCTCTTCATCTGCTTGTTTGAGGAGATTCCACACTTCCTGAAGATGAATCACCTTGATCGCATTTAATTCAGATTTCCGATAGAGCTTTTCTGATTCAAAGCCATATTCACGCGCATCATTCAGATCACTCTCTTCAATAGCTGTAGCGGCGTCTCTGAATCTTTTTTCGGCGTCTTCCCAGTCATTAGGGGCATTAACCGCAGCATCTACCTTCTGAGCGTCTTCTCTTGCTTTTAATGTATTTATAAACGTATTCCGACTAATATTAGCCTTTGCTATGGATGTTGAGAGGAACTTCTTTGCTTCGTTGATCTCTTTCGTAATGTCATTGAGATCGTCTCCCTGTTTCAGCATCTCTTCTGCATCTCTGTATGTTTCCATTCCGCTTTCATAAAAATTGGGCGAAAGAAGAGGCGCATTCTCTTTTTTTGCTTCAGCGATAATCAGTTCAAGATCTTTGAATAATCGTTCACGATAATCCTGAGAGAATAAAACGGTTACAATCAAAAGATAAAAAACAACAATTTTAGAAAAATTCATTCGTTCCTCTGCCCGTTATTTTGTATTTATAAAAACCATTTCAAGAGAATAATCACTATTCCCTTCGGTTGAAAAATCATTTAATTTCAATATTACTGCAA
This sequence comes from Melioribacteraceae bacterium, assembly GCA_022181065.1. Lineage (GTDB taxonomy): Bacteria > Bacteroidota > Ignavibacteria > Ignavibacteriales > Melioribacteraceae > BQMY01. The sequence goes on from BQMY01000133.1 coordinate 10,759, forward strand.
TTCTGCCCGCTTCAGTTTTTTTAGAATATTCAACTTTTTTTTGTTTGAAATCTTCTATTGGCTGCCAATCACTTTTATATTCGTTCCAGCCTTCTCCAAGGCAAGACTGTAATTTCAATCTCGACTCTATATATTTTTTTTCAGCCTCAGCTTTATCACTATTTGAAAGAATAACAGTGTTATAAGAGCCGTCGTTACCGTCAATAAAGGCATCTTCTGTATCACTTATTTTGTAAAGGGTATCATTTTCCTGAAGAAAAAGAAAATAAGCGTCTGAATGTTTAATCACATATTGCAATTCATCGCAAAACTCTTTTTCAGGCTCTTTCAATGCCGCGCTATCGGCAAAAGCGTATTGATAGAAATAGTTTCCTCTTGAATTCGCGGTACCAATTATATAAACATAATATTCACCGGTTTCGGGAATTGATGTTTTGATAGAGGCAAAACCTGTACCCTGCGACTGATTTTCCATAAGATTTTCTTTTCCGGGAGTTACCAGAATTATAGATGGATTGAACTCCTCTGAAAAAACAGAAAAATAAACAAATTCACCCTTGTTCAGATAGACCTGAAACCCGTCATACCTGCCAAACTCTTTCTTGTAGGAATCACTCTCTTCCAGTTTTCCCTGAACCATATCATATTCAATATAATTTGCAGGTTGTTGCGCTGTTACTGAAACAAAAGTAACTATCCAAATGGATATTGCTAATAAAATATTTCTCATTTATTGACCAATTTTATATCCGGAAATTTTATAATCTACTTTCTCGTTTGCGTCACCGCTAATTATCTCATCAGGATCTGTAACCCTGACCACCATTACTTCGTTGATTCTATCTACTGGAACAACATCGTCGCCCAAACCGTTTGTACCTTTCTGACTCGACCAGTAAACCACGTGCAATTCTTCATTTTCATCAACGTACCAGCCAAGAAATATAACAGAATGCCCGCCACCATTGTTCCAGCTGATATTCATGAAATCACCCGACTGAGCATCCTCCGGATTTATAACTTCACCGGCGTTAAAATATTGCACAAGCGCAAAATGATTACCATAACCGTCGGCATTCCAGTTTCCCCAGAATTTTATTTTATCCTCTCTCCTTCCACCATCTTTCTCCTGCATCCGCAGAAGTTCTTCACGCTCTTTGCTGATCGATGTCTCTTTTCCCTCAAGATAGGAATTAAGTCCTTCAATAAATGCTGAAAAAGAAGCACCGCTGCAATAACTTGTTTTGCGAGCCGGATCCACCAGAGGACAACTGCCGAGCTTCAAAGAATATCCTATTGGTGATTCGGGTGGATCAGCCTTAATCCCGATAAAATATCCACCACCTTCAGGAGCTGATTTCTGAACAGCATCTATCCCCTTCAGGACATCAAGATTAAAGCCCGAAGTGTATTTACTAAATATTTCAAAATGAGAAAAATGATGTTCCCCGTTCGAAATATCAGCATCATTCAATTTTGTTTTTAGTTTGTCTCCCACTGCCGAATAAATAATAGCTGATGATAACAACAAAAATACAAGAGTGACTATCTTCTTCAAAGCTTTTCCCGGTCTGTTTTTATTCAAGATAACAAGATAATGATATTTCGACAATTTTGTTACAACTACAAGGTTTAATTCTTTATTGCAAATTATTCAATGTTTTTAAAAAGATATAAAAATCCCTGTTAAATTATTTTTAACTTTTACAATTTTCAGGAAATCAATAACTTGTAAAATTGTTAAAAACTCACTCAACAAGAACAATTAAACAGGTTAACCATGCTTGAAATTCAAAAAAAATTATCGAACTCATTTTACGCTATACTCAGCTTGCCGGCGACAGCGATGGGGTTTGCGCTTTCCGTACAAATTTCCGCTTTGAGTTGGATTATGACAACGGAATACGGTCTCGATCTTCATGAAGTCGGGATTGTTTGGTCCGCAGGACCAATCGCCGGTATAATCGGACAATTATTATTTGGCGTAATTAGTGACAAGGCCTGGTTCTGGGGCGGCAGAAGACGTCCATTTATCCTTATGGGAGGAACTCTTGCGGCACTTAGCCTAATAGCCTTGCCAAACCTTGGTGTAATTGCCGATGTGTTTGGTACAACTGATATCATAATGGTCGCAATTGTTGTAGCGTTAACACTCGATTTATCTATCAATATAAGCTTTAACCCTACCCGCTCGCTGATTACCGACGTCACTCCTGACGGAACGCCTCGTACTAAGGGATATACATGGATGCAGACAATCTCCGGTACTTTTGGTGTGCTGGCATATGCCATTGGCGCGATCCTCGGAAATTATGTACTCATTTATTTTGGTGTTATTCTGGTACTTGCATTTTCCGTTTTGCCGATGTTATTTATTTCCGAGCCGAAAGTTTTAGGCAAATATGATGATGATGATTCGGAACAAACTGATCAGGTTGTAAAAAAAGAAACAGAATGGGCTGAATTTATTAAGGTATTTCTGGCAAACGCCTTTTCGTGGATTGGCGTTCAAACGATGTTTGTTTACATGATAGGATATGTAAATCAATACCTCTCTCCTGTTGATAATGATGATACAGGCATGATAATATCTGTTTCGTTTTTAATACTCAACGCTGTAGGAGCCTTACTTCCTGCATTTGTGCTTGAACCATTGACTGAAAAAATTGGTCGTGTTAAAACACACTATATTGCACTCGCTTTTATGGCTGCGGGATATGCCGGAATTGTCTTTTTTGGAATGGACAGATATATAGTTTTCGGTCTGATGGCAGTTGCGGGTATCGGTTGGGCAGCGATTGTAAGTTTGCCTTTTGCTATCATGTCAGAAAAGATCAACCAGACTAAAATGGGTCTGTTCATGGGCATCTTTAATCTTTCAATAGTTCTACCCCAATTATTTGTTTCACTCCAGATTGGCGCGTGGGTAGAAGCCGCTGAAAATAAAAACCTGATATTTATAATCGCGGCGGTATCACTTGCGGTGTCCTCGATACTATGGGCGTTGGTTAAGGAAGCAAAATCGATTGAGAAGGATATTGGAGTTGAATAATTAAATCAAATATTTTCTTGATTTGTTATTACGATAAGAATACATTTAGTGGTTTAACATTTTTTGATTTACAGGATTATTTTGAAACTTATTACTCAAAATAGAAAAGCAAGATACGAATACCATATTCTGGAAACTTATGAAGCCGGTATATCCCTTGTAGGAACTGAGGTAAAATCGTTGAGGAATAATAAAGTCAATCTCACCGATGCATACGCACAGTTGCGAAATGGTGAAGTATGGCTTGTAAAAGCTCACATCAATGTTTATGACCATGGAAACATTCAGAACCATGATCCCGAACGGCAACGCAAACTATTGCTGCACAAATCTGAAATCAGAAAACTTAAAAAAGCTATTGATGAAAAAGGTAACTCTCTTATTCCGCTGAGCCTCTACTTTAAAGATGGAAAAATCAAAGTGGAATTGGCTGTTGCGAAAGGCAAGAAGTTACATGATAAGAGAAAAGATATTGCTGAAAAAGATATGAAAAGAGAAATTCAGCGTAAAATAAAAATTTAAGGAGTTTTATTGTTTTGACTGATTTTGTAAAATTTCCTCCTGTAAACGAACAGCTAGACCTTATAAAAAGAGGCACTTCAGAAATTATACCGATTGAAGAGCTTGAGAATAAACTTAAAAAGTCCGGAGAAACCGGTAAACCACTGAATATTAAATTGGGCTGTGATCCAACACGTCCTGATCTTCATCTGGGGCACTCTGTAGTTTTAAGGAAATTGGCTCAATTCCAGCAATTAGGACATCAGGCTATTCTAATTATTGGTGATTTTACCGCCATGATTGGTGATCCATCGGGCAGGAACTCTACTCGCCCGCCCCTCACATATGAACAGAGCCGGGAAAACGCGCAATCGTATATCGAACAAGCAGCAAAAATACTCGATAAGGACAGAACAAAAATCGTTTATAACGGTGAATGGTTATCCCCGATGAATTTTCAGGATGTCATTAAGCTTGCTTCAAAATATACCGTTGCAAGAATGATTGAGAGAGATGATTTCACCAAACGATTCAAAGGCGGAATACCTATAAGCTTGCACGAGTTTTTATATCCTCTCGCTCAGGCAATGGATTCAGTCGCCATTGAAAGTGATGTTGAGCTGGGCGGAACCGACCAGAAATTCAACCTCCTCGTTGGAAGAGATATTCAGCGGGAATCGGGTATGGAACCTCAGGTTATACTTACAATGCCACTTTTGGTTGGTACTGACGGTACAGAAAAAATGAGTAAATCATACGATAATTACATCGGTATCCATGATGAGCCAAAAGATATATTTGGTAAAACCCTTTCAATCCCGGATAATCTCATATATAACTATTACGAACTTGCCACTGATATCACAAATGAAGAATTAACAAATATCAAGGCACAGCTTGAAGACAGCTCAATAAATCCTCGTAACATAAAACGCGCTCTGGCTCGCAAACTTGTTGAGATGTATCACGACGCTGATGCGGCTCAAAAAGCAGAAGAAGAATTCGATAAGATATTTATCAATAAAGGCACTCCGGATGACATTCCGGAATTAAAACTTGACAATGTGTCGAATATCAGTATAATTGATTTAATAATGGAAGCAAAATTTGCACCTTCAAAAGGTGAAGCCCGTCGCTTAATTCAGCAAGGTGGTGTTTCACTCGATGGTGATAAAATTACAGACTTTAAAGCAGAAATAACCCTTAAATCAGAAATGATACTTAAGGTGGGAAAAAGAAAATTCACTAAAATCATTATTTAGCAGGAGAATAAATTGTACGTACCAAAAAATTTATTTTTCACAAAAGGGGTTGGAAGACATAAAGAGTATTTAGCCTCATTTGAGTTGGCGCTTAGAGATGCGAAAATTGAAAAATTTAATCTTGTAAGTGTTAGCAGTATTTACCCCATTGGGTGTAAAAAAATTACTGTTGAAAAAGGGCTTGAACATCTTGTACCCGGTCAGATTGTACATGCCGTTATGGCAAGAAACGCTACAAATGAACCGAACAGACAAATTGCCTCTTCAATCGGTGTGGCTCTTCCAAAGGATAAATCTCGCTACGGATATTTATCTGAGCATCATCCTTTTGGGCAAAATGAAAAAGTTGCAGGTGATTATGCCGAAGATCTGGCGGCTTCTATGCTGGCAACAACTCTCGGAATTGATTTTAATCCAAACGAAGCCTGGAACGAAAAAGAGCAGGTATTTAAAATGTCTGGTGAAATAGTTAACACATTTAACATTACACAATCCGCGCGTGGCGAGAAAAACGGGCTGTGGACTACAACCGTGGCTGCCGCTATCTTGCTTCCCTGATTTTTTAGTCCCCTTTTTTCAGGGGACTTACTTTATCAATAATATAGAAAATCAATCCAAAGATCATCCCGACTATCATCGGTTCAAGATCATATAAAGTGGTATCGTTTAAGTACACCTCTCGAATCGCATACCATACAATACCTGCTGATACTGATGTAATCATTTGAGGAAATACAAGTTTTTTCCTGATAGCAAACTTTGGGTAATATGAAGCTATTATAGGAAATATCAGCCCGGGAATGCAGATGCTTCCGAATACATACCATATTTGTATTACTGATTCAAAATAAATTGACATTAAAACAGCTATTAGAGAAGATAAACCCAAACCATATTTGATATATCTGTTACTTTTAGTTTTTTCATTCTCTTTTTTTCGGAGAGAACCAAAAACATCCTTGCCAAAAGTAACGCCACTCAAAAACAAAAAACTGTTCAGAGTTGACATGATGGTCGCGAACAGAGCCGCGAAAAATAATCCTTTTAAGCCCGGAACAAGTATCTGTTCAGCAAGCATCGGGAAAGAAAGTACCGGGTTTTCCAGATCCGGTATTGCTGCCCTCGAATATAGTCCGGTAACAGTTGTTAAAAAATCAAAAAGCGCCCAAAATGCGACTGAGATTACGAGTCCCCATTTAGCTGTTTTTTCTGTTTTAGCCGCATAGCACCTCTGATGAAAACCGGGATCGGCGAAAGTCCAGAGAGCAATTAAAAACCATACAAGCAAAAAGAGTGGTGATGAACCACCGGTAAGTTCAAGATGAGTTGGAGGAAGTTTCTCACTTAAAAACTCAAACCCTCCGAAGCTGAAATAAGCCGTAACCACAATGATTATAAAACCGGCAAACATAACAAAAAACTCAATTGCGTCTGTGATGATATCCGCTTTGTATCCTCCTTTGATCAAATAAGCTATCGAAAGGAAAAGGCTGATCAATATTGAGAAGAAAAGAGGAATATCAAAAAGAAGTGAAACAAGATTCCCCATCATGAGAAGATAAGGCGCAGGTGAAACTAGTATAAAAATCAAAACTGCGGCCGCGACACCTGCTCTCTTGCCAAATGATTGATGAATTTTATCCGGAATTGTAAGAAGCGAGGATTTTCTAATTTTTTCGGCAAAAAAGAACGCGAATAATATTGCGAATATATAATAGGGTAACCCCTGCGTCACCCAACTGAATATACCATAATAGTAAGTAAACTCACCTACCCCCAGAATTCCACCATACCAGGTAGCCACGTTGGTTAATACAAAAAGGAAAAGTCCCAATTTTCGTCCAGAGAGAATATAATCCTCCTGGTTGTCAGTGGTATTCCTTCCCGCATAAAACCCGGCTGATACAATCACAACAAAGAATAAAACAATAACTATAAAATCAAGATTCGCTAAAGTAACCATTTTTCTCTATTGCGCGAAGTTCTCTGATAACAAATATTTTTCCACCCTCAATCTCGATATTGACTTTGTTTCCTGTGGCTACATTACTGGTACTCTCTCTTACTCCAAACTGTAATGTTTCCTTTTTCAAGGGGTACTTGAATCCTTCTGTGGTAATGTGTGTTTCGCCGTCGAAACCGTATAGAGAAATAGTTTCACCCGGTAAAGTGGTATAGTTCACAGACCCTTCTCGTACTTCAAGGAGTGACTTCTGATGTGTGATGAAAACTTTTATCATGTCATAAAATTTGAGCGCAATTCCGAGATTACAAAATGTGTGATCGAGCCGGTCACCCGTCGCGCCGGTAAGTACAACCTCCTCAATTCCTTCCGAAATAGCATATTTAAGGGCTTTTTCAACATCTGTATCATCCTGTCGCTCAAGATGAATCACCTCGGATTTACCATTATAATAATGAAGCACCGTCTGATCAGCCGAATCGAAATCACCGATGATGATATTTGGTGTAATTTTTAGTCTGAATAAAGAATTTACACCGCCGTCCGCGGCAATGATATATTCAAATCCAACTGATTGAAAAAAATGGAGATCCGAAAGTTTTGGCGGATCTCCGTTTGCAACTATAATTGCGCGTTTTTTCATTATAATCCTACTTCAATACCCGCGTTAAAATGTCTTTCCGGACCAGGGAAGAAATCACCACCAACTCCATATGCGGCGTATAGCTCATCAAATAGGTTGACTAATCTGCAATATACCTTGACCTCACGAAAAACAGGCTTCAGTTCAAAGCTATATGAAGCGAAGAAATTAGCTGTAGTATATGCTTCAACTTTATTATCTGTATAACTTGTTAATCCCGGGTAAAGATTGTTTAACACTCCAAGCTTCTCATCATAGTTATCAGTATAGTAGCTTCCAACGTATCTTAGCGCGATCTGAGAATAAAAACCACTGTAAGTAAATTTGGCAATCGCGTTTAAGGTTATATCAGGGAAACCGGCAATTTTATTATCCGCGAGATTTATATCAGCTACTCCCGAATCATACCCTACAAAAGTTTTACCTTCTTTTATATAATTGTTACTGTAACTTCCGTTGACTATAAACTCAAGTGTTGATGTAGGCTTAACCGATGCCGAAAGTTCAATTCCGCTATGAATGGTACGTTCTACATTACCTGTTACCGGCTGTCCAAATCTGTCAAGTTGACCATTTTTCACAATCTCATCATCAAATGACATAAAAAACATATTTAAGTTACTTGAAAGAAGTTCGGAACTGTACGAAGCACCAAGTTCAAAACTGTTCATAGTTTCCGGACTTACAATCGGATCGTCAAAGTTATAGGTTCCATCTGAATTTTTATTAAACTGTGGATCAGCGCCTCCACCCGATTCAGCAGCATCGTAATAGTTTTTTAATCTTGGTTCTCTTGTAACGGTAGCCAATGCAAAGTAACTACTGACATTATCATCAAATTTGTAGTTGATCCCAAATCGTGGATTAAAGAACGTATTGCTCAAACTAAATTCATTGTTCAGATATTTTTCATTTTCAATTTTGTAATTATGATGCGCCAATTGAATTTCAGCAAGAATATTCACCTGTTCATTTAATTGATATTCTTCATGCGCGTAAAGAGTGAATATATCTTTGCCACCCTCGTAGTAGTAATATCTGTAATCCACAGGTACACCTGAGGGTATTCCTTCCGCGTAATTGATACTTCCCCAATGAACAGAATTATGGACTCTAATTTCGCCACCCAAAATCAGATTACCATTCTTGTGTTGTATATTCACCCTTGGAATCCAGCCATACTGTTTATTTTCTACCATAGCGCGAATTAATACGTTGCTCATGTAAAGATTGTCAGGGTCACCACTTATGGCGAATCCATTTGAAGGTGTTAAACGAAAATATGAGTAAGGTGCCCATGAACCGTCATAATCAAAAAATCCCTTTCCAATAATTAGAAATAGCGCCGAGTTAATTTTGACATTTTCGTTTAATCTGTATTCATTAAGCAGTTCGTAATGAGGTTGTGAAAAGTTTTCCTTTTCTTCAGGTCGTCTGTCAACTGAAAAGAAATTGGTTCCCTCACCTGACCAATAGGAATAATTTTTTTTTCTCAGATCACGATTTTCAATATGACTCTTCGGCAAACCTGTGTAAACCAGTCCATCCGCAACGGGACCACCAAACAGGTTTATCTGTGTTGTAAGGTTTTCATCATATCTCACAGCAGAAAAATGATAGGACTTGAAATCCACCCAGTTATAATCACGATATCCGCTTGAAAGAGTCTGAGAAATTCTGGCATAGAACGAATACTTTTTATCCACAAGTCCGCTCGAAAAACTTGCTGAATATTTACGTGTATTGTAGCTACCAATCATTGAGCCGAACTTGAGCCTTGGTTTATCGCTAAATGGTGAAGTTATTATATTGATGGAACCCCCAATTGCGGGATATCCTGTTACACCGGAGCCGGCTCCTCTCTGAACCTGGATAATGCCGGTACTGCTGAGCAAGTCGGGCATGTCAAGCCAGTATAAATTGTGATCTTCAGGATCATTCTGAGGAATACCATTGACCGAAATAGAAAGTCTTCTCTGGTCAAACCCCCTGATACTGAGATAGTTGTATCCTAACCCGGCTCCACCCTCACTATAAAAAGTAGTTGAAGGTAATGTACTAAGGAATTCAGGAATATCCTGGTTTACATAAGTTTTCCTGATTTCTTCATTCTCTATTTTAGAAAATGTCATCGGTGTGATACCTTCCTGCCCAAGTGTCGCTTCTACAAGAACGGTCTGACTGGAGATTATTTCACTCTCCATTCTGATTACCTTCTCAGATAGTTGATTGTATTCTTCAATAGTTAAAACCACACTCTTGTACCCAAGATGGCTGAATTTAATAGTGCCCGTAAATGGTTTATCCTGCTGAAAAGTAAAATTTCCTTGATGATTGGTGGCTGTGCCAATACTGTTTATTACAACATTGACCAATTCAAGAGGTTCGCCCGAAAGGTTTGTTACTCTTCCCTTAACTTCATATTGCTGGGAAAAAAGCAGAATTGGGAATAATAATAAAAACAAAACAACACGCATTTTTAGCTCCTTATAATTATAAATTAAGGAAATAAAAAAAGCCGTTTCAGGAAACGGCCGCGTTTAAAACTCTAACGCCATTTTCCTACGCTGGTATTACCCAGATCAGGTGAAAGGGTATTTTCTCAGCCGCTATTTTCTAGCAGCACCCCTAACAGCTCTTTTTATTTCAACTGAACTAACTTAATAATTTGTTAACTTAGTTCAAAATTTTCATCTTCATACCTATTTTAATTTTTGCTGTGGCAAGGTCATTCCATTCTTTCAATGAATCTACACTGGTATTATAATCTTTTGCGATTGTCCATAATGACTCCCCTCTTTCAACAACATGTACTTTACCGATGAAAGGCTCTTCCGCTGGAGTTGGTTGAGGGGTACCTGGATAAATTATCAATTCCTGACCAACAACAATTCTACTCCCGGAAATATCATTCCATTCACGAATATCAGATGCACGGATAAAGTATCGCTCAGCAATATGACCAAGAGTTTCATTCTTTTTCACAACATGTGTCAGCATTTTAGAGTCTTCTTTTGGTCTGAAAGTCTCTGCCGGACTTTTAGCCTTTTCACCAGTTGATGCTGCCACTGCTTCGGTAGGATCAACATTTGAATAGATGTTTAACTCCTGACCAATTTTTATTTTATTATTGGCGAGATCATTCCATTTTCTGATGTTTCTTGAAGTTACCTTAAATTTCTCAGCAAGTTCAGAAACTGTATCATACTTTTTAACTGTGTACCGAATCATGTTTGAGTTAATTACAGAGTTGTTATCACCGACCGAAGTAACTTTTTCATCACCATTTATAATCAGGGTCTTACCGGCTACTATTTTATTACCCGATATGCTATTCCATCTTTTGATGTCATTAACCCCAACTCTGAACTTTTCAGCAATTTCACTTAATGAATCACCCTGCTTAATAATGTATTCTGTTTTTTTACCATCATTTTTCGGCTGATTACTGGCAACCCGGGTATCAACTTTACCGGTGAGAATTTTAAGATTTTTTCCCGCGATTATTTTATTACTGCGAAGGTTATTCCATTCGCGTATCTGACTTGATTTGACACCATAACGATAAGCGATTGTAGAAATTGATTCACCACGTCTGATTTTATGATTGATCCATTTTCCATCGGAATTGGCATAAAGAATAGACATTTTATCAATTCGGTTAAGACTATCGAGTGCCCCGTAATATTTTTCTTTTTCTGTTGGAACGTATATTTTAAGCTCTTGCCCAACTCTGATACTGGAGGTATAAGGAAGATTATTCCAGTTACGTATATCAGAAACTCTTGTATCAAAAATCTCCGCAATATCAACAAGATTATCACGCTTTTTAACTTTATAAACAACTTGCGCTTTATCTTCAGGAATAACAACTTCAGCAGCAGCAGTATTGTAAGTCTCTTCATATATCGCCCTGAAATCTTCGCCATTCCCATTTGTATTTACAATCAACTGATACGGTGCTGATCCGTCATCGTCGTCTTCTTCAACGGCGGGAAGTATATCTGTGTTCACAGCAAAGTCAATATCCTGAAACTTGCTGATCGGTATTTTTAGTTCAACATTCGGGTAAATACGCGATTTGGTTGAAATATTGTTAAACTTTGCAAGATGACTTAATTTCACTCCATATTTATGCGCTATTACTGATAAGCTCTCACCCGAACGCACCTTGTGAATGACAAATTGTAGTTTTGCTTCATCAGGAACACTTGAAAGATTCTCCACAAAGAAATCATAAGTACGTTTCGGTACTTTAAGGTCATAGCCTTCAGGTCTGTCTGGTGGAGTTGAATGCTGAATTAATTCAGGATTCATGTCCTTTAATTCATCAACAGATATACCGGCGCATTTTGCAAGTACATTAATATCAATCGCTTCTTCTATTTTATGGAATGTATAATCGTGAGCTTTTTCGTAATTTATTTTTTCAAACCCGTATTTAGAAGGGTTACTACCGATCAGAGTAACCGCGATATACTGCGGTACGTAATTTCTGGTTTCTCGCGGAAGATATTTTCTTAACTTCCAAAAATCCTGCGAACCGGCTTTTCTAGCGGCGCGCTTTACTCTTGATTCGCCACAGTTATATGAAGCTATCGCCAGATACCAGTCATTAAGCGAGTAATACAAATCCCTGAGGTGCTGTGCAGCAGCTCTGGTTGCTTTTTCAGGATCTCTTCTTTCATCTGTGTAAAAATCTACATTAAGATCGTACATTCCACCGGTTGATTTCATAAATTGCCAAAGTCCTACCGCCCTCGCCCAAGAACGAGCTGACGGATTAAGTCCACTTTCAGGCATACTTAAAAATACCAGCTGCTGAGGTACTTTTTCTTCCGCGAAAATTCTTGCCATCATCGGAAAGTACTTGCCTGATCTTTCAAGCCACACTTCCATGTGTCGCCTTCCCCTGCCGGTAAAATATTCAATATATTTTTCTACATATCTGTTTACTTCTAACGGAAAATCACCTACAACAATTGTTTCGGTATTGGAAGGGATATCCTCTTCATCCTCATCATATGTCAAATTGAGTTCAGGTATTTTCTTGGAGAGGAATTCTTCAAGAGCAAAAACCGAGGCGTTAGCAGGCAATTCATCGAGCGAATTGATATAACGCTGATAAGCTTCCAGAATTGCGCTTTCCAGTTCAACATAGGCCTCATTTTCATCAATGTCCGGATAGTAACTCAACTTACTGATAGTATTAAGCGAATTGTTGTAGGAGTTTAATGCACTGTCAATTTGGTTTTCATTTTGATATTTTAACGCATCCAGATAATTTATACGAGCTTCTTCCAGTAGATCTCCAACAATCACGGAGGGATTTACCACCGCAACAGAATCTGCGCCAAAACTGTCATCCGAACCCACAAACGGTTCAAAATAGGAACAACCCGTAAATGAAAACAAAACTAATACAAACAGTATCCCGGCTCTTTTTCTCACACTCTCCTCAACATTTTAATTTGTTTCAAATATAACTCAGACTTCAATATTTATCAAGTGATTTATTAAGTAAGTCTCTTTAATTATTTATTTACAATACTTTAGCTTTAAATTATACCTTACAAGGGTATATTACAATGCTTCTTACGGGGATTTTTGTCAACCTTTGTTTTTAACAACTGAAAAGCGTTTATAATCTTTTTCCTGCTTTCCGAAGGTTTAATTACATCATCAACGTACCCTCTCTCAGCAGCAATATAAGGGTTTGCAAATTTTTCGATATACTCTGATAGCTTTTCATCAAGTTTCTTTTGAGGATCATCACTTTCCCCAATTTCTTTTTTGAAGATTATTTCCACAGCGCCTTTGGGACCCATAACGGCAATTTCCGCACTAGGCCACGCAAAATTAAAATCACCTCTGATGTGTTTCGAGTTCATAACATCATAAGCACCGCCGTAGGCTTTTCGGGTAATAATTGTAACTTTAGGAACGGTAGCCTCACAAAACGCAAATAGAAGTTTTGAACCATGCCGAATGATACCATTCCATTCCTGATCCGTTCCCGGTAGAAATCCCGGAACATCTTCCAATACAAGCAATGGAATGTTAAACGCGTCGCAAAACCTGATAAATCGAGCACCCTTATTCGAGGAGTTAATATCAAGGACGCCGGCGAGAACTGCTGGCTGATTGGCAACAATACCCACAGCTACACCGCCAACTCTCGCGAATCCAACAAGGATGTTCTGAGCATAATTGGCGTGGACTTCCAAAAATTCAGAATCATCAACCAGTAGCTTTATTACTTCATGCATATCATAAGGTTTGTTTGGGCTATCTGGTACGATTGAATTCAGGGCGTTAACTGTTAAATCCTGATTGAAATCAAAGTTTCTTTCAGGTGGAGTATCCTTCCAGTTTAATGGCAGATAACTCATAAGTTTTCGCAGATGTTCGAACAGTTCAATTTCACTTTCATATGCAAAATGGGCAACACCACTTTTGGATGAATGCGTTTCTGCACCACCGAGGTCTTCAAAAGTTACATCTTCATGAGTGACAGTTTTGACCACATTCGGGCCGGTCACGAACATGTGACTTGTATTTTTCACCATAAATACGAAATCTGTTATCGCGGGTGAATAAACAGCACCACCGGCACAAGGTCCGAGTATTGCCGAAATCTGGGGTATAACACCTGAAACAAGTGTATTACGCAGAAATATATCGGCGTAACCTCCCAAACTCACAACACCTTCCTGTATTCTCGCTCCGCCGGAATCATTCAAACCGATAACAGGTACACCAACCTTTTCAGCCATATCCATTATTTTACATATTTTTTCAGCGTGAGCTTCTGACAGAGATCCACCAAATACAGTAAAATCCTGACTGAATACGGCAACCGGTCTCCCTTCTATCCGGGCAAAACCCGTTATAACTCCATCGCCCATTATTTTCTGCTTTTCTAATCCAAAATCGCTTGAACGATGCTTTACAAACATATCTATTTCATCAAAACTACCCTCATCAACCAGCAGTCTGATTCTTTCTCGCGCGGTTAATTTTCCCTTGTCATGCTGTGATTTAATCTTCTTCTCACCACCGCCGAGCAGTGCTTTTTTTCTTAATTCATCCAATTTTTTAAATTTTTCTTCCATGGTTTTCCGATAATTATTTTGAATAATAATTTTAATTGGAATAAAGGAGGATATGTACTCTAAAAGATAAGAATTAATACAGTAAAATACACCAAAAGACTTAATTTTGATGTCAATTTTTAATATATAGGTTTAAAAAAGAAATGGGTTGTTAACTTTTTCATGACCTATTGTTGAAGAGTCCCCATGCCCGGGATAAACCACAGTATTATCCGGTAGTGAAAATAGTTTTGTTTTAATTGAATTAACGAGAGTTTTAAGGTTCCCGCCCCACAAGTCGGTTCTACCAATACCCTCAAGAAATAAAACATCTCCGGTAATACAAAATTCACTCTCGGGAAAATATATAGAATACTCACCCGGAGTGTGACCGGGCGTAAATAGAAATACCATTTTATCGTTACCAAGACTAAGATTAGTCTCTTCTGTTATATAATGATCAGGCAATGGCGATTTTTCGACAGACACTCCAAATGCTGCTGCCTGCTTTTCCATTTCCTCAATTAAAAACAGATCTTTTTCGGGAGCATAAAAAGGAGCGCCATAACTATTTTTGACAAACGCGTTTCCAAAAATATGATCGATATGGCAATGTGTATTTATGTGGTATTTTATAATCAGATTTGATTTTTCGATAAATGATCTTAATTCTTCCTGCTCATAACGCTCTAGACAACCGGGATCAATGATGGCAGCCTCCTTTGTCTCACTATACCAGATCAAATAGGTATTTTCCTGAAACGGACTGAATACAAAAATTTTAACATTCAGCATAACTACCCCTTGAAATTCCTTTCTAATCGTGTTTCCAAATCAAGTTTATAATTTTCGAAACGTTCCTTGATCTCTTCAAAAGAGTCTCCGCCAAACTTTTGTATTACAAAACCTGCTATTGACCAAGCCAACATCGACTCCATTATTACAGCACATGCGGGTACTGCAACAAAATCGCTCCTCTCTCTTCTTGCTTCGATCTCGTTCATGGTTGCCAGGTCAACGGTTCCTATCGGAGACATAAGTGTAGCGATCGGTTTCATAGCTGCCCGGACAATAATAGGTAATCCTGTTGAGATACCACCTTCTATTCCTCCGGCTCTGTTTGATTTCCTGCTAAACATTTTGCCATCTTTTATTATTTCGTCGTGTGATTCTGATCCGAAAATTTCCGCGGATAAAAACCCGCTACCTATTTCCACACCTTTGATAGCATTAATCGACATAATTGATGCCGCAATTTCGGTATCCATTTTTGTATCGTAATGCACAAATGAGCCAAGACCCGCAGGTACTCCGGTCGCAAATGCTACCATCGTCCCGCCGAGGGTATCACCATTCTTCTTTGCAACTTTGATTTTTTCTACAATTTTTTCTTCCTGAGTCTGTTCAAGCACCCTGACTTTACTTTTATCAGCTTTATACGCTATTTCAACCGCGTTCAAATCTTCAGGAATATCATTATCTAATAACTGATGATAAAATGAGTTCTCGGGGTATATTCCACCAATACTTTCAACATAACTCCCAACATAAATACCTAAATTTTCTAACATTTTGCGAGGGACTGAACATGCTGCGACTCTTGCGGCTGTTTCACGCGCGCTCGAACGTTCAATTGAATTTCGTATATCTTCAAGATTATATTTTGTAGCCCCAACAAGATCGGCATGCCCAGGTCTCGGAATTGTAATTTTCTCGATATCTTTCGGCATGTCACTCTCCGGAGACATCTTGTCTGTCCAGTTTTCCCAGTCCCTGTTCTGTATATACATCGATACCGGTGAGCCCAGCGTTTTTTTGAATCTGATACCACCAGTAATCTCGGCTTTATCAGTTTCAATTTTCATTCTGCCGCCACGACCATAACCAAGTTGTCGTCTGGCAAGATGCGAATTTATATACTCATTTGGTATTTCTACATTAGAGGGCATCCCCTCAACAATCGCTGTCAAACCTTTTCCGTGCGATTCACCGGCTGTCAAAAATCTAATCATAATTCCGGGATATTATTAAATAAAAAGGACTATTCCTGCATTTTTAACCGCTGAATATACAAGTTTTTTTCTTGTTAATCTATTCAATACCACGATTAAATTTTTATGCCTGAATAGCCCCTGAATAAAATTGGCTAATTATTAATCTGGAACATCAATTCCGACAAATCTGGTAGCTCCCTGTGAATCCATTACTTTCAGCAGAACAGCTTCACCTTTATTACCTTCAATTATTTCTTCGAACATATCTACCGAGGTTACACTTTCCTTATTTGCTTCAATAACCACGAGTCCCTTGAATAATCGCTGATTAAACGCCTTACTGAAATTCTCTACATCAGTTATTATAACGCCATTCTCAGTATCATACTTGGCGAGTTCGGCTTTTGTCATATCTTTAACTGTAAATCCGATATCCTCAAAACTAAGCTCACGGAACTCAACTTTAGCCGGCTCTTTTTTCTCCTCTTTCTTTGTCACAGGTTCGGCGGCTTTATCTCCATCAGGTGCTTTCAGAGTAACCTGACTAATAACCTCTTCTCCATCCCTGTAAAGAAGCAGGTCAACTGAGGTGCCTGCGCGCTGACGGGCAACATAACTTTGAAGTTCATTCGGTGCGTTAACTTCTTTATCATCTATCTTCAGAATGATATCTCCCGGCTGTACATCAGCGTTCTGGGCAGCTCCATCAGGTACAAGCTCTTGAACCATCACACCACGAGGTTTATCAAGTCCAACCGCTTTTGCTGTAGTAGCATCAACTTCCGAAATTGTAACACCGATATATCCTCGCTGAATCGTACCATAGGCAATCAAATCTTCAGCAACAGATCTCGCTAGATTTATCGGAATCGCAAAACCGTATCCAATATAACTTCCTGACATTCCGTTCGTTGCAATAGCTGTGTTTATGCCAATTACAGCACCATCCAGGTTCACAAGCGCACCACCCGAATTACCGGGGTTAATCGCGGCGTCTGTTTGAATAAAATACTCGACACCGGCTCTGTCATCAATTATCTGCAAGCTTCTCCCCTTTGCGCTAACAATACCGGCGGTAACAGTTGACGCGAGTGATAAAGGGTTACCAATAGCCATTACCCACTCGCCAACATTTATCTGATCGGAATCACCGAGGTATGCTTCCGGCAAATTATCAGCTTCAATTTTTATCACTGCCAGATCAGTTAGCGGATCAGTACCAACGACGGTAGCGTCATAATAGTTTTTATCATGCAATTTAACTTCTACCGAGTTCGCGTCTTCAACAACATGATTATTTGTCAATATATAACCGTCATCCGAGATAATAACCCCGCTACCGCCACTTTGCTGATTACGTGGAATATCTTCTCTGAACGGGAAGAAAAATCTGAATTTATCATCCATGCTGTTTTTGGGGCTCGAAACTACTCTGATTTGTACAATAGAAGGTGTAACCGTTTCCGCAACCTGAACAAACGCGTTATTGAATGATCTTAAATCTACCTGATTAACATTAACAGGTGATGATTTGGAACCCAACTGTACTTCTGCCAGACTTGGTCTAACCCATCCAAAACTGGAAACCAATACGGCGCCAAAAACGAAACCAACAAATAAAATTGTTAGCGTGCTCATCAAACCTTTGTTTTTCATCACTATTCTCCTGGTCTAAAATAAACTTAATGTTTTTAGTCCCTTAAAATCCGGATTATGGAACATCAAATATCTTTCGAATAATTTAATCGACTTTTTGATTAAGTTTTGGTCAAATTTATTCGAATCACAATTTTTGATGTTTAGACAAAGTATCAGATTAAAAAGTTCCTCATCCATTTTTTCAAAGTAAGAATGATCTTTTCCACATTCTGAACAGTAAAAACCTGTGTGATAATTAAGATAAACAAATTTGCTATCAGACAGTTTTTTTCTGCAATCAATGCACTGCTCGAGGGGTAATTGATATCCTGATTCCTCTATAAAAAAAAGCAAGTACTTTGCGAACCGAAACTCAAAATCATCCGGTCTCTTATCAAACAACTCAAGTATTTTTATCGTTCCTCGGTATAATCGCTCATTAAGTTCATGATCGAGAACCAGTTTTTCTATGAGTTCGAGTACTGCCGATGCATATGTTACAAGCTCAAAGTTACTTTTGATATATGAGAAGTGGTTTAAAAGCTCTGCCTGGGTTATTAGTTGTATTTCCCTGTTCTCTTTATTGTAAAAAACGAGATCTGCCCGGTTCATAACATCAAGAATTGACCCGATTTTTGATTTGGAAGATTTTGCCCCTTTTACTATTCCGCTGAACTTCCCAAAATCTTTCGAATAAACGGTGATTATTCTGCTTGAATCACCATGATCCAGTCGTTTTATTACAATACCTTCGGTTTTTACGATCTCGGGCATGCTTAAAAGTTATATGGTTTTCTATAAACTTTTTTATCGGTTATAATTCCGCTGATCAACTCGGATGGCGTTATATCAAACGCAGGTGACAGTACATCGTAATTATCGCGCGTTACCTGAGTGCCGGAGATCTGTCTAACTTCATCACCTGAGCGGAATTCAATTTTGATCTCTTTCCCCGAAGAGATATTGCGGTCGATAGTGGTTTCCGGAGCTGCTATATAAAACGGTATGCTATGATACTGACACATTATAGCTAGCTGATATGTACCTATCTTATTGGCTGAATCACCATTTGAGGCAATTCGGTCAGCACCGGTGATAACAAGATCAACTTTTCCTTCCCGCATCAGGTATCCCGCCGCACCATCAGGATTTATAGCAAATGGAATTCCTGCTTTGTCAAGTTCAAAGGCTGTTAATCTGCTACCCTGCAAAAGGGGTCTTGTCTCATCGGCATGTACAAACTTCACCAATCCATTATCAAAAGCGTTTTTAATCACATAAAAAGCCGTTCCACCACCACCCGTTGCCAACTGGCCGGTATTGCAGTGGGTTAACACATTTTTAGGAGAATCGAAAATTTCCAGTCCGTTCGCTGCCATATTCTCGCATAACTCAATATCTTCATTATGAATGTCCACAGCTTTCTTAATGAGAATTTGGTAAAGATCAGATGAAGAAGTATTTTCATCAAATGATTTTTTCATTTCGTCAAGCGCATAAAAAAGATTGACCGCGGTTGGACGCGTTGAAGCGAGTCTGTTAAACAGAGCGTGAAAACGTTCTTCAACATCACCGGTAAAATTCTTAAAACCTATCGCAAGTCCATAACCGGCAGCAACCCCGATTGCCGGGGCACCTCGAACTTCCAGTCTTTCAATTGCAACTGCTATTCGTTCAGGGTCATCAGTAATAATATACTCCTCAACCAGAGGAAGCTTGGTCTGGTCAAGGATATGTAATTTATCCCCAACAAGTTTGAGTGTAAAAAATTCTGACATATTAAAACTGTGCCATTTTTTTGAATGCCTCAAATCTCTCGTTAATTTTTCCTTCGGTTAAATCCTCAATACCGCCTGTACTGAATTGCTCAACGCTAAATGATGCCAGTACACTTCCATACACAACGGCTGTTTTCATATTCTCGTAAGTAATATCACCTGTTTTGAGGAGATATCCGGCGAAACCACCTGCAAACGTATCACCCGCACCTGTGGGATCGTGCAATTCTTCTATAGGAAATGCCGGCGCGGAGAAAATATCTTCATTATGGAATAACATTGCGCCATGCTCACCTTTTTTGATTATCAGGTACTTCGGACCTGTTTTAAGGATCATTTTGGCAGCTTTAATAAGATTATTCTCATCGGCGAGCATTTTTGCTTCTGAATCGTTTATGATCAGCACATCAATTTTATTTATTACTTCCTTGAGCTCCTGATTACGGATATTGATCCACAAATTCATTGTATCGCAGATAACCAATTCAGGATTTTCTATCTGTTCCAAAACATTTAACTGTAGAACCGGGTCTATGTTACCCAACAAAACGACCTTGCTTTTTTTCTGTGATTCAGGGATTACAGGATTAAAATTCTCAAATACATTCAGATCTGTGTAATTTGTATCGCGGTCGATAAAGTTTTCGAGATATACTCCACCCCACCGGAATGTTTTACCCCCCTTAATTATCTGCAATCCTTCAAGATTGATATCATATTTATTGAATAAATCTATATGTTCCTTTGGAAAATCTTCGCCAACAACACCAACCATGTGGATAGGTTTAGTAAAGTATGAAGCGGCAATTGAAATAAAAGTATTCGAACCTCCCAAAGCTCCTTCAACTTTTGCTTTCGGGGTTTCAACATCATCAAGCGCGATAGAACCTACAACAAGTAAACTCAAAGTAATCTCCTTAAAATAATTTAATCACAACATGTAAAGTTCGTTAAAATAACGGATAAAATCTATATTTTGATTTTTACGAACTCCAGCAGCGATTTTTCGTTTGTAAAATATTCATAAATCGTGTCAACCGATTTCCGCTGTCCCTGCCACGCCAGAAGTTTTTTTGCGGTATCCCGATCAACCCATTTATACTCGGAATGTTCATCCGAAAGTTTAATTTCCTCACTTTGAACAACCGCTACAAATACCGGGACCATACAAACGTGATCTTTGGTCGGTGAATAAAATGAGTTCATGTGTGGAACAATATACATTTCGGAACAGGATAACCCCGTTTCTTCCTTAATTTCACGCAAAGCGGTTTCGTAACCTTTTTCGCCATCTTCAACTGAGCCGGTCACCATTTGCCACACACCGGCAAAGATTTCATCTTCTGCCCGCTTCAACAAAAGAAATTTTATTCCTTGATCTGTAATATTTACTATGTGCGCTTCGATCAGATATGATAGAACTTCCATAAACTCCCTAAAAATATGCTCGTGCTTCTGCTTTAAATGTATGTATAAGTTTGCTGCCTGCCGGTGCCCTTCCATCGTAAGTCAATGATGTCTGCAAGTTTGAGGCAACACGATAATCAAAATTTAGTCTTAAATAATAGTTTTTCCCAATGTAGTTCCCTCTCGTGATTTCAAAAGGAATTACGTTATTTTCGGTATTGGCCGATATTTCAGTTCTTTCCGCTTCAAATCTTATGCGACCTTTACCGGCGAAAGAAAGATTTACTCTTAATATCTGAGTATTATTGTCAATTATGGTCGGAGTTACAGGATAAAAATCTTCCTGTCTTCCTGCTTTCACAACAAAACCGACTTCAAGGATATTTATCGGACGATAGGAAAAATCAGTCGAGATTTCATTACCGTCAACTGTTCTTGCGCGACCTGAGCTTGCGGGTGCTGTTACATTATCGATAGTGCTGGTAAATTCTGTCTGGTTTGTAATCTCTTTAACAAAACGATATTTCACTCTTACAGCATGTTCCTTGTAAAATCCTTTTTCCAGCCCCACACTATATTGATTAAGATTCTTTCTTTGAGTAAACCGGTATCTTATAGAAAATTCGCTGCTGGTGCGGAACAAATACAAGTCATTCTGGAATGTATTTGAACCCCGCACCGTATTCGAATCACTGAGAAAATATTTAAGATTCATCAGATATATTTTTTTTGTGTCGGTTTCCCTGCTTTTTTCTTCGATTCTCCAGTAGGTGTCGGTAGAAACCGGCGATAGTAATTTTCCGACAAAAGATTTATCACCGAGCAATTTATCAAAACTGATATTCCAGCGGGTATTGGCTTTAAAATCGACTACCGGGAATAATTCATCTGTCGGAAGTGTTGTCTGTATAAAATTCCCATCAAAGTTTGTCTGCTGAAATTCATTTTCATCAGCAACCCCATTGTTATTCAGGTCGCCAATGTAAAGATAGTTGCCTTGTCCCTGAGGAACTCTTATAAAAACTTTTTCCAGTCTGGCAGCCCGCTGTGAAGTGGTTTCGTAGAATATTTCGCCGTTGATCGCTCTTTTCAGAAATTGTAGTTTGTTCTGGGTTCTGATAAGCACGGTTTCACTATTCAGGTTGCCAAGCGCCTTAAATTTTTCGGTATATTTTTTATCCCGAAGAGAGACTGATAGAGATGAACGCACTTCCCTTATACCACTATATTGGAGAGTATAATTCTGAGTAATTGCCTCCGATTCTTTTTGCAAAATACCGTTTAATGGTGTTTGTTCAATTCTATTAGAGTACCTTATTCCAAACGTAAAACCATGTAACGAGTTAATGTTGAGATAAGGCCCGACCTCACTAAATTGAAGGGAGCTAATAAGTAGAGAATCACTATTCGGTTTTGTCTCTTTTTTATCTTCACAGTCAAAATCCACACCCGGTGTAAAATAACCAATTACGTAACCGATATTACCTGACTGTCTGTTCCAGTTACTTTTTCTGATACTCGATTTACTCTCTACATAATCAAATTTGTACTCGCCGCTAACTCCTTCGGTTTTCTGATAACTTACATTTGACAAATAGCGGTTAGATGTAAATCCTGTTCCTTTTTTCAAATAACCATACTTACCGTAAACATTTAGTTTATCTATCGGGTTTAACCTTATCTCAGCCTCCCTGAGAACTTCATCACCTGAAACCGAATTGTCAGTATTATAATCTCTGTCAAATTCCACTTCATTAAATCTGTCGAGAGAAGAATATCTGGCTTCCACAAGTCTATCTCGCAATTTAAATCCCACTTTTCCAATTGAATTCCCGAATAATGTGATCTCTTTTGGCTTCATGTTTATGGCAATATTCCTGGCAAGACCGTTATTATCTTCATCATCTTTTTCCGAAATTGAGTTCCTGTCATATATAGAACCGGCAATTTCAGCGCTTAGAAGGATGTCCCTGAATGGTTCTGCCTCAACACGTATAACACCATTTTGTTTCAGTTCCGGCAATGGTAAAAGCCTGACCGGCAGATAATCGCCGTTTCCAATTCCTGCAAACCTGAAATTACCAACGCTAACGCGTTCATAATCACCAGAGTTAGTCCCCACAAAACTAAAATCAACTATATATATCGCCTCCGGATCCCCCGGTGTGTATTTATATAACTCATACGGTTCACCATTAAAAACAGTGTCAATCCTGGAATAAATTCCGACGTTATTTCCCAGCGAATCAACTCCGCCTAACGATACCCCGTTCGTTGCGGCGGCCACTCTGTCATCCCCTGCCTGCTCCAATACATCATAATCATCATCGGAAAGGATAAAATCAACCGGATTTCTTTCATCATCACCTTCACGGGCGTAAGTAAAACTAATTTTTAATCGGTCATCCCAAAATCCTGTAGATACGTTCCCTCCAAAAAAATTACGGGTGTACTTGCGGTCAGTATATTCAAATTCAATTGTAATTCTGCTGGCGGATGTGATCAATCTGTTGGCAGTAAAGGTAACTTCTGCGTTTGCGTATTCAATTATATAGTCGTTGTTTTCTCCTCGCTGCATCTCCGCGCCATCCAGGTAAACTCTTTCACTTCCGGCGATAATTATAATCTCTTTTTCACCATTTGCGCCTGTGATTCTGTAGGGTCCCTGAACACCATCACGACCGTTAAAACTATTTGAATTATATTTTCCTCGAGAAGCCGCGACTGAAGTCATGAGCCGATTATTCTCGTAAAAGAACTCCCCTTTCAAACCCTGGAGTTTTCGCTGTAATTTGCCGAACTCTCCATGATTTTCGTTTAGCTCGTAATCCCCGAATGTTCCTATTGCATTGGGATGTCGTATCTCAATGAAAACTTTATCCAGTTCTTCAAGTCGTTCCGTGTTTCCTTCCGGCTGGATGGGTGTATTTTCATCTGTAAGGGCAGCTACGATTTCAATATTGTCACTAAGCTGACCCGAAAGCTGCAACCTCAAACCGCTATTAAGAGTGAAATCTTTCGTCGTTCCCACCGTGAATCCCCGAACAATTGTTCCGCTTTTTTGAAGTTTACTCCCGAATATATCATCAGAGGAATATTGCGAGTACGATTCCCTGATTACAGAAATGGATAAACCGGTCTCCTCGTTATATTGCGTGACAAGCTCACGTTTTCTGATCACTTTTGTGAGTCCGAGTTTGAGGGTTTGATATTTTGCGACAAGAGTATCAAAAATTGAATATTTCACATCTTCTGACAAAGCGAAATATCCTTCATCACCAAATAGCTCATAAGCTGAGGAATTTAATACGCTATCATTTAATGATAGTTCAAATGTTGCCGGGAGATAATTTGTCGCTGAAAGAAAGTATCTGTTTTTAAGGTCAACTTTAAAGGAATCAGTAACCGTAGTTATATTTGTGTAACCTTGCGAAAATACAAGTGCATTAAAGAATAACAGGATAAAAACAATTTTTCCGGAGGTGTTCAAACAGCCTTACAGGTAATTTTTAGTTGAATAAAATCTAAAGTTAAGATTCTATTCTTTCAAGGTCAAAATTGAAGTTGAAAATCAATCTTCAGGATGATAGACAATATTACTGCCAATCCAGTTATGACCCTTGTTAAAATCAACTCCCATCATCTTGCCCTTACTGGTACGAAGCAGATTATTTACAAGTACCGGCTGGTCTTTCCACAACATCATCATTCTTATTTCTGCTTTGGAATAACCATCCGGAGTTTTCAGGATAGGTTTATATTCTACCTTTCTCTGGATAATATAATTTTGTGGTTCTGAAATGGACTCTAAATCTTTCTCAGAGATATCAATTTTTACACCACTGCCGGCAAATGAGTACAATGGTTTTAGTACATATTGCGATAGATCCGCTGATTTATAATCAAAATCTGATAAAAATTGGCATTCCGGACTGTACTGTGAGTTAAAAAACGGAAGCGTATGTTTACTGATTCTGAAAAACCAGTTCGGATGACCCAGCCATTTAACATCGTATTCTCTGTGAAAATCAAACTGTGGTTTTTCTGATAAGTTATCAAGCTCATCAAAAATCACACGGTTATATATCCGTTTAATTTCTGTTTCTATACCGTTATTATTGTAGTAAAGTTTATCTCCTCTCGATTTCAAATCGAATAGATTGACTGTTTTCACACCGGTATACTTTTCGGTCACATAAAAATCAATTCGCGTCTTCTGCTTTTCGGGATTGATTTCAAGCAGTATACATTCTGCAGGATCTTCATTATCCGTAAGGATATTACCTAAAAGTTTGACGTAGCTTTCAAAATCATGGCCATTGAAATAGGCAGTATAACCCCCGGGTATTTCAAAAAACTCTCGATTTTTTTGGTCAAGAAATGCCTGATAAGCATAAAGAGATGGGAAGCCCTGCAATTCAATCAGTTGTGGGGTTAATTCGCCATCTTTCTCAACAATTCCAAAATCCAACTG
>BQMY01000134.1 GCA_022181065.1 Melioribacteraceae bacterium
AACTAACCTGCAATGATCAATCTTATTTGTGTAGATAAATTCTATTTGTTTGCCATGAGTAAGACTTTTACCCTCTTCAGCAACTCGATTAACAAGTTCGCACAACTCAAATTCTTCCATGTTTGTTGAAACAAGCCCGCTCTGAACTTCACTCATATCCAGGATAAGATGGACTGTTCTCAGGATCCTTCTTGCGGCAACTCTTAAATATTCAAGATTTTCCAGACTCGATTGTGAAGTATTCGCTCCTATCTCATCTTCAACCAATTCTACCATATTTATAATGCTGTTTAACGGAGTTCTGATCTCGTGCGACATTTGTGATAAGAATTCAGTTTTCAGTTTAGCTGTTTTTTCAGCAAGGTCTTTTGCCTCGACAATTCTCGATTCTGCTTCTTTACGTTTTGTGATATCAGATTGAACAGATATATACCCCATGAGAAAATTCTCAGCATCAAATATGGGACTTATAGTCATTTCTATATTTATCTCTTCACCCGTGATGGTTTTGTTAAGAAGTTCTCCTCTGAATGTTTTACCATCCAGAATAGTTTCCCACATTTTTTTGTAATACTCACCCCCGATATTTCCACTTCGTAATATTCTCGGGTTTTCACCAATAATTTCCGAGACTTTATAACCATAGATTTTTTCAAATGCGGGGTTGGCGTATGTTATCGTTCCGTCCATCGTTGTCATAAAAATAACGTCGCCGGCTTGTTCTACTGCTCTGAGTAATTTGTTAACAGTCTCTTCCGCTTTTACAAGCTGAGTGATATCCCTCGTTACGACAACAACGTGAGAAACATATTTTTCTTCGTTCCTGTAAGGATAGTATTCTACTTCAAAACAACCCGTTTCACCATCTTTATTATCAAACCATGCCTGGTACGATACACTTTTACCGGTGAAAGCTTCTTTTAGATGATTGAAAATTGTTCCCTCAAATACTTCTTTCCCCCATAATTCAGCGACTTTTTTACCAACAATTTCATCACGTGTCTTTTTATGCCGAAAACAAAATGCCTCATTAACAGCAACATAATTATAATCACGGTCAATCATCGTCATGAAAGAATGAGATGTATTTACAATAAAATCATACTTGTTTTTTACATCTTCATTTTTCTTACGTTCTATTGCTATTCCAATCTGATTGGAAACGAACGTAAGTACCTCCAGATCCCGCCTGTTATATATCAGTTCGTTAGTATAGTTTTGCACAACCAGACAACCAATAATAACACCTTCTTTATCTTTAAGTGGAACGCCTAACCATTCTTTTGAAGGGGCACCTATCAGGGAAACCTCCCCGGCTTTAGCAAGTTCATCAAAATCATCATCAGAAATTAAGATCGGTTCGCCCTTTCTTATAAGATACTCTGTAAGGCTGCTGCCCAGTTTTTCAGGAGCTATTTTTTTACCTGAAAGGTTATCCTGTTCATCAATATAATACGGGAATTCAACAGTTTCGTTTTTACTGTCATACAGAGCAATATAGAGATTTTTAGCGTGAATGAGTGTTTGGATTATTTCATGAACTTTTCTGAATAAATCATCTATATCCGGTGATTCACTTACTGCCTCTGAAATCTTAAAAAGTGTCTCCTTTAGTTTTTCTTCTTCTCTCAATTTTTTCGATACATTTCTCTCCATCTCAAGCTCACGCTGACGAAGTTTCAATTCTCTTCGCTGCTCGCGACCCGCAAATCGTATAAATCCCAAAATTATAGAAAGCAAAATTATTCCATAAATGGTAAATGCCCACCAACGCGACCAGGGAGGCGAACTAACGGTTACAGGTATGGAGGCATATTGATCACTCCATGTTCCCTCGCTATCGGTTCCTTTAACCAGAAATATATAGTCGCCTCCGTCCAGGTTTGTATAACTTACACTATTTTTGTTTCCGGCGATAATCCAGTCATCATCAAAACCTTCCATTTTATAAGCATATTGGTTTTTTTCAGGTCTTGTTAAATCCAGTGCCGCGAATTCTATCACAAAATAATAATCACTATACTCTATATTAATCCGCCCGGAAGTATTTAACTCAAACTCATCATCCATGCCGGGAGAGAATTTTTTAACAGATGTAATTGCCAATGGTGCGTTTTTATCGCCCGAGGTCAAATTTAACGGATCAAAAATATTTAGGCCGATGGTTCCGCCAAAAACCAAATTGCCTTCATTATCAACATAAGCACCCTGATCAAATTCGTTATTCTGAAGACCATCTTTCATATCGTAGTTGAAAAATGTTTTTTGTTTTGTGTCATACTTTGATAATCCCCGGTTGGTGCTCATCCATATATTATCCTGACTATCGGTAAGCAGGTTATAGATTGTATTATCAGACAAACCATCCTTTTCGAGGTAAGATTCAAAACGCACATTTGCTACCGCCCCGATATTATTATTCTCAAGATGGATATAATTCAACCCGCCACCAAAAGTACCGCACCACAAATCACCGGAAGATGTTTCAGTAATGAATGTTACATTATCAGAGCTGATACTTTTCCGATTATCACGATTATGCTTGAAACAAGTAAATTTCAATCCCCGGGGTAATCCGGCTTTAAGCTCCTTCGCATCGACAAAATTTAGTCCACCCCCAAATGTAGCTATCCAGAGATTACCGGCAGAATCAACATGAAAAGATTTTATTACGTTGCTGCTTAAACTTTTATCATCATTATAATCATGGTTGTACCTGTAAAATACCCCGGCTTCCCTGTCGAATAAATTAAGTCCGCCACCCCATGTTCCAACGAGTAAATATTTTTCTGACAAATCATATAATGCAGAAATATTGTTATGGCTAATACTGGTTGAATTTTCATCACGGAAATAGTGAATAAATTTGTTTTCACTTTCTATATAATAGTTGAGCCCGTATGAGGTACCAAACCAGTATTCACCCGGTTTTTCTTCAAGAATAGCCCACACGGTATTGTTGCTCAATCCGTTGCGGTTATTTCCGGTAGTTATATAACGGAGAACATTGTTATTATTTTTATTGTATCTGTATAGCCCATCATTGTACGTACCGAACCAGTATTCTCCTCTTGAATCCTGAAAAGCTGATTTAACGAAGCTACCGGTAGAACGATTTATACCCAAATCCCTGAAGGAGAGTGTAAAAAATTTCGCTCTGAAAGAGTTATATTTGTTAACGCCTTTATCAGTACCTATCCACATCAGATTATTGCTATCCCGGTATAGAGCAATCGCGCTATTATTACTTAAGCTGCCCCTCTCTGCAGGATCATTTTTAATCCTTATAAATTGCGCTTCAAAACTATTTTTTACATTTAAGAATTGCTCCGGTAAAATAGAAATACCTTCATCATGAGTACCAACCCAAAGATTACCGGCTTTATCAAATTCAAGACCAAAGACACTATTTTCTGATAAGCTCCCTTCATTTTTGGAATCATGCTTGAATTTCAGAAATGTTCCATCTGCCGGATTTATTCTTATCAATCCGTCACGATAAGTTCCCAGCCAAAGGTTTCCATATTTGTCTTCATTTATAACTTTTATCATCGCGGTTCGGATATCGCCGGAAGTATCTTTTATTTCCGGATGAATAAAATCTGCGTCACTGCCTTCGCCTTCAATTTTTACAATTCCGCCACCAAAAATGCCAACCCATCGATTTCCTTTTGAATCTATGAAAACTGTGTTTACCGAGTTCCCCGGTAACGAATTATCGATTTCCGGATTTTCAGTATAGCGTGTAAATTTCTTTTCATCTATCTCGAAATAACACAAACCACCTGATGTTGATATCCATAAAAAACCCGGTTTTTCCTCCGTTATATCCCATACCCGGTCAGAGGCGATACTATTTGCGCTGTTATGCTCAAATCTGAATTGCTCGAATTTACTTTTAGAATGAACATACTTGTTTAACCCTCCATTATGGGTACCGAGCCAGAGATCACCTCTGCTATCGGGAAGGATGGATAATATCCAGTTATCTGAAATTGAAGTGGAATCAAAAGGAGAATGTTTAAATACTTTAAAATTATAACCATCAAAACGGTTGAGTCCTTCACCTGTCCCAATCCACAAAAAACCTTTTTTATCCTGATTTATGGAATATATCACACTTGAGGATAACCCTTGCTCAATAGTAAACAAATCGAAGCGGATATTTCCAAACTGTTTTGCCTTTTGCGATTTATTTAACGGTAAAATTAGCCCGGTTAAAGCTAAAAATAATACAACAAGTTTTGTTTTCATCCTGTAGCCGCTATGATTGGTCGAAAATATTAACTCTTCTATCTTAATTGCTCGTATATTATTATTGATAAAATATACAAAATTATACTTTAATCTATCGTTACCCGGCGTATAAAAGTTAAATTCGTTTATGCTAAATGTGATGTATTACCTTTAATTTTAAATAGTTTTTATTATAATATATGTTATATATTTTTTTAGAGGAGACGTATGAAAATAATCTTTGTATTACTGTTTGCGACTGCTTCGGTTTTCGCGCAATTTAATACTCTTGGTAGCTGGAACTCTCAAGGTGTACCAGACTATCTCGAAGCTCAAGGTGATGAAATATCAGATGCTTTATTAGCAAGGGTTCGGGCTTCTCTACCCGAATCTCAGAGACTTCCGCAAATTCATCCGGAGTATCTCTCTTCTTCATCTCAAACAAATATCTGGCTGACAGAACAGGCTGATGTTTATGTAACTTACGTGGGAGAAGGTGCGGGTTATAAAAACGTGCTCGGTTTTTACCACTACAACTCCGGTAATCCACCTCAAACAATTAACGATATCGCTTCTACTATGACAGTTATTTTCCCTAATGTATCGAACTCTGGCAGTGGCGGTGGACTAAATCCCGGTGATAAAGTCAATATTGGAAATTTTCCCGCGAACACTGTTATCGGGTGGTTTGTTGCCGCGAATGGTTACAGAAATGGTAACGTAACAAATGGTCACTGGTTGTTATTCTCTGATAAAGGTCTTAATCCGGAAAGCGATACAACGCTGCAGCAGCATAATGTCCTGCTTAACGATATTGGTGAAGACCGCGTAATCCTTGCTTTCGAGGATATTCGCCGCGATTATGGCAGCTGTGATCAGGATTTTAACGACGCAATATTTTATGTTTCCGCAACACCCACAAACGCAATCAGTTATGATAATATATCCATTATTGAAGATCCTGAAAACAAAGACAGAATTGATCTGGTGGTTTCTAAATCCGCTGATTTAACTGAGCCTTTTGATGGTGATGAAGTAAACTTTACGATTGAACTTGCAAATAATGGACCTGATACTGCTACTACTGTGATAATCGCTGATCCTGTACCACAGGGTCTCGACTACGTTTCTCATATGGCCGCCGCAGGCAGCTACGATGAAGAATCCGGTTTATGGACAATAGATCAGCTCCTTCCTGGTGAATCAACTCAGCTTACCATAAAAACAGCACTAAATCTTATCTCAATTTCAGAACCGGCTTTTGATATGGGAGTTGCGAAAGGATTTAATGTTTTCCTGTTTAATGAAATATCTCAGCCCTCAGCAGATACAGAAGGTAAATTGGCAGTTGGTCAGAATGCTTACTTATCGAGTTACAGTGTGGGTGATAAACTCACAACTACAGGTGGTACAGAAGATGTGCTGGTAGTTGGTAAAAATCTTACCTTCCTGAGTGGTACAGTCACCGGAGGAAATGTTGTGTATGGTAAAGGCACCAATTTACCCATTGACCAGGTATCAATCCTGCATGGTGATCTTCGAAAAGATAATCCAATTAACTTTAATGCGGCTCGAAGTCATTTTCGTTCACTTTCCAGAGCTCTCTCAAGATATCCGGCGAATGGGAATGTTGTTTTCGAAAATAGCGGTCTGGTTCTAACCGGTACCGATCCGTTTCTGAACGTTTTTGCTGTATCCGGTGAAGAGTTGACACAGGCAACAAGTTTAAATCTTTCAGCACCCAACGGTTCTGTCGCGCTCGTAAATATTAACGGGAAAACTATCGACTGGGGTGGCGCGCTCAACATTTCCGGCACCGCTAAAAGTAATGTACTCTATAACTTTTACAGAACCACCTCATTAAATATCCAGGGCATCAGTGTTCTGGGCACCATCCTCGCACCAAGGGGGGTTATTGAATTCCCGAGTGGTGAAATAAACGGACAAGTAATTGCAAAATCAGTTTATGGTACCGGTCAGTTTAATTCCGGTGATGATGGTGAAAACTTCTTTGTCGGGAATATCCCTGTTAGCGAGATACTCGTAAATACTGCCCTGTTGGAAAGTGTTGATCAGTATGATATTGATACATCAAATAACTATTCCGATGTAACTGTTACAATTCAGGGATTCGGTGATCCTGCAAACACAGGTAATTCAAACTGGGTTCAGGTTGGAGAGTTCGAAGGCGGTGATCTTATCTGGGTAACCACCGAAGATAAAGATGGTCAACTGCTTGCGGGAACATGGGGCGGAAAAATCTCTCGCTCTACTGATAACGGTCTTAGCTGGACTCAACTAAATACCGGTATGAATGTAGCGTATATTTGGAGTCTGGTTGTGGATGGCGATGATATATACGCAGGTACCGAAAGAGGCGTTTATAAATCGACTGATAATGGACAAAACTGGGAAGTTACCGCGCTTGCTAACATCGATGTTAGAGCGATGGCTATCTCAAATACAAAAATATATGCCGGAACATGGGGTCAGGGTCTTTACACCTCTACCGATGGTGGTGATTCGTGGAGTGCTATTTCCCGCGAATTGACTAACGCAGCAGTACATGCTCTCGCGGTCAATGCTGATGGTGATATTTTTGCAGGAACATACACCTCGGGTATATACAGATCAACAAATGATGGAAGTTCTTTCGAACATCTTGATGCTGGTTATCTACATATCTGGTCAATGGGAATTGACTCACAGGGTAATATATTTGCCGGAACATATGGCGGAGGAATGTATTACTCCAATAATAACGGGGATACGTTTGTTGCTTACAACAATAATCTTCCGGCAACACATATTTATTCAATACGAATTGATCCTTCGGATGATGTTTATATTACATCATGGAATGGTGGTGTTTTTGTGTTGGAAAGTGACGCAAGATCTGATCAGTGGGGACCTCTCGGCATGAACGGTCTCGATGTGAGTTCTTTGTGGTATGACGAAACCGAAGGCGCATTGTACGCTGCAACGGGTGCCGGACTAATATACAAAAATGACGATCCTCTACTGGCTCTCGAACAGATCGACATCTCTGCTCCGATTGAATTCAATCTGGCTCAAAATTATCCGAATCCTTTCAATCCATCCACAAGGATAAATTTCAGCATTGCCGAGGAAGGACACTATAAACTGTCTATCTTTAATCTGCTTGGTGAGGAATTAGCGGTACTTGTTTCTGAGGATATGACTCCCGGAAATTATAACTATACCTTTAACGCAAATAATCTGCCTTCAGGTTTATACATCTACAACTTGTCAGGTAACGGAATTTCACTATCCGGTAAAATGATGCTCTTGAAATAGATTAATAAAAAAAGTCGGACTGGCAATCCGGTCCGACTTTAATATTAGCTAAATAAAATTATCTATTCAGAAATCGCGACAGGGTAAACACCCTTAAATATTGTACCCGAATGTTCATGGGTTGAAAATTCAACTCTCCCCTGCAGATATCTCTCCGAAAGCATTTTCATACTAAAAGTACCAAGTCCCCTGCCATTCCCTTTCGTGGAAAAAGACCTCTGAAAAATTTGCAATTGATTTCTTCTGGGAATATATCCCGGATTATGTATCCAGATTTCAACAGACTCGCCATCATAAAGAGCGCCAATAGTAACAACATCATCATCCTTAGAGGCTTCAAGAGCGTTTTTAACCATGTTCCCGATTACTCTGCCCAATAATCTCCTGTCTGTTCTTATCTGCATATTTTTTGCGTATTTGTCAATCTCAATGGTCTTTCCAATCGCGACAGTATGATTCAGATAAAGTCCTTGCATCTCTTCAAGAAAATCAACTAAATCAAACTGCGAAATTATAAGCTGTAGTTCTTTATTTTCAGCAGCGTTCAATTCTTTCTGTGCTTCAATTTCATCAATTAACCGATTTGACAGTCTTTTAACAATGGAATAAAACTCCTCTTCTTCCTCCTCTTCAGCTTCGGCTAAAATTTCAATGAAGCCTTTGATACCACCGGCAGTATTGAGGATATCATGAAAGAATATTTTCTCAAGCGCTCTGCGACGTTTTTCACTACTGATATCCGTAAAGGCAAACAGAAGATAGGTTTCATTATTAACCACCAAGGGAGTTCCCTTCACCATCAGCTCAACAGCGTCGTCATCATTTGTGAGTATCCTGCACTCCATGACTGATTGAGTGCCATCAAATCCTTTCAACATCACATTTACCGCGCCACACATCTGGCATGCTTCTGCTGTACCGCAGCCACCCTCTTCGATAAACGCGTTTTTACAATTAACAACTTCTCCAACCCGTAGACCAATAATCTTTTGAAGATCATTATTTATGAATAACCTTGCTTCCTCATTTGCAAACACTATCTGGCGGTATTTGTTTAATACCACAACCGGGGTATTCATAGCATTGAGGAAATGGGTAGTAAGAGTATCATTCTCAAAATAATTCCTCATTTCATTAATTACTCTTCCCGAAGCGCGTTCGGGTGGGGCATGTTTTGTTTTCATCTCACCATTAAACATATTATTATCCATCTTTTCATCTTTACTATCGGAAAAATAAATTTTTAGTTTATAAGTATCTTGAATAAATATATTCAAACCTATACTTTATTCTGTAATATTTTTTAAGGGAGGTAATATTTTGTCACTACGAATATTATTCATACTTGGTGTATTTTTTTCAGGGTATATCAGTGCCCAAAATAAATTTTCAAGTGAAAATAGTGACTCTTCCAAATCAAAAATAAATTTTTATCTGTTCAATAAAGATATCTCACCGATATACAATACTCCCAATTTCGGGAACGACTTTTTTATTCCGGACTACTCTTTCTTTTTAACACACGAAAAACAGGTTCCAATAAATATCAGAATGAATGTTGAACTCAGCAAAGCAGAGTTCTACAACGCACTGGGAATGGTACCTCAATTCCGGAATAAAAACGATTTGGGTGTACTTGGGGATATCCTGGTTTATACCAATACAGCCGCTACGCTCTATTTATTGTACAAACACATAGAAAAGTATGGTGTTAAATAGCTAAAAGCACAAAAACGTCTTTTTATTACTTTTGATAAAATTGGAATAAGTGTTTTCAGAAATGATAAAAAGAAACCCGGGCATATCCCCAATTTATACCCGGGTTATCATAAGGAGATTCCTCAATGAAGTTCTTTATTTAACAACACCGGCAACAAAATAATTCCCGTCCGTTGTACTATTTTCGTATTTTCTCATCATATATGCAGTGTAAAAACGTCTGCACTTACTTCTTGCTTTTTCATTATCGTTAAATTTTTGAGCTTGTTTAACCATATAAACACCTAGCTCATTATCAATCTTTATCAAAGATAGTGCCGAAATAATTCTCAGGTCTTCATTCTCTGAATCACGCAATAATTTTACCAATGACAAAACAGCTTTCTCTGAGCCTATTTCACCAAGAAAGTATGCGCTACTTATTTGCAGTCCGAGATTTTCCGAATTGAGTCCGGCAATAAGGTTGGATTCGTATTTAGCGTACGAATTTTCATCGAGATTTTTAAAAGAACCGGCTGATGTAAAACCCGCCAACATAAAACTGATTAAAACTACAGTTTGTAAAAAATACTTTTTCATCTGACCCCCCAGATATTTATTATTATTATTATTTGCCTTCACTATTTCACAATATTGCGGCTTCATTTATTAAGACGACACATCATGCTATATGTTTCATTTATATTGACATTGACCTTACGATTAAGTACCTTTTTCAGGAAAGAAATATTTCCCCCTCTTCCTCCAGTTCACTTTTGCCCAAAACCAACGTGAGGTGCAATATGATGGTTACACATAATTTTGAAACGCCCCGTAACCTGTTTGAAAAATTACTTCGTGATGCCGGAAAACTCGAGATTGAAGTAAATGGTGATAACGTTTTTAATTTTATCGCTACTACTCATTATTTGCGCGATTGGATTAAAAAATCTCCGATGAGCGATTCGGAAGTAACTAAACGATTTTTACGAAGAATAGGTAAAGACGACAATTTTAAGATATGCGCGTCAATATTGAATCACGCAATTCCATTTTGTATTTGTCTTGATGAAGTAAATAATCACAAGTATATGCAGATGGGTGATGATAAAATTGATATTATCAAATTCAGGAATGAATTGGTGGATTTGTATAACGTTTACTTTAAAAAGAAATAAAAAAGGGATGGTCTGTGACCATCCCCTACGAAAATACTTGTTTTGTTTCTTTGTAGAGACGTACCCCCGCCTTACGGGGCAGGCATGGTGCGTCTTTACAACCAGGAATTTAGTACGTTTTACTCAGCACTAAATTATTTTATCAGAATCATCTTTCTCGTGGCGCTGAACTGTGGAGTTTCCAGTTTATAAAGATATACACCACTACTCATGTGTGAAGCACTAAAATCAACATTGTGAGTTCCAGCTTCAAGATTGCTGTTTACCAGTTCAGCTACTTTCTGTCCCAGCACATTAAAGATGGATAATTTAACATTCGATGCTTCAGGCAACGTAAATGATATCACTGTTGAAGGGTTAAATGGGTTAGGATAGTTTTGATCAAGTGTGTAAAACTCAACAATAGTTTCATCATTTTCAATTGTTGTAACTTCATCCGATTTTAGCACAATATCGGCTGACTGAGATAGATTTGTGTAATAATCCACTGAAACATTCAATGAGGTTTCATTCATATAATTTACTTTGTCGCCAAACACACTATAATTGCCCGGAACTAATCCATCCACAATATACTTACCTTCATTATCAGAAACCGCATATGTACCGAATGATCCATCTTCATTCATTATAAATACGTAGGCACCTGCTATAACATTGCTGTTGTGGTCAAGTACAGTTCCCGAGATATATCCCTCGCCCGGTTCAGGTCTTTCCAGTACTGTAAAATTTATATCCTGAACTACATTAAAAGAGTCAACCGCAACTGAATCCGCATCCCACCAGTGCATTGACTGCGAACCGTCATACTTGAAGAAAGTCGGCATATAATTCCCGTTCGGCTTGGCGAATACAAAATAGTCTCCCGGAATCATGTTGCTAAATTCATAAACACCAAATGAATCACTTGCCACGGAATATACCCGTTGATGTCGGTCAGGAGTAAAAACTCTGAATGCTTTAAGTAATGATTCAACTCCATTACCAAGTGTATCTTTCACTACACCGGCAATGCCATTTGGAAGTACCGGTTTTGACTCAAGAACAAAATCGATCCCTTCAATGTCGCCATCAATGTAAACTTTATCAGCTTCTTCGAAAGAAGATTTATCATCATAAAATTCCGGCATAAGTGTATTATCGAAAGGATGGACAAACACCGCTACTGAATCCCCCTCACGCAGGGTAACACTATAATTACCAAGACTGTCTGTGCGGGCATGACCATGCCTGAAATGATGCGAATTATGCGCGACTCTTAATACTTTAACACGCGCTGCTAAAGGGTTCCCATCAAGATCACTAACGTTACCACTTAATGTGTAATGTGCCGGTGGAGTATAGACTTCCAGTCCTGCACTAACTGTGAGAGTTTCGTCTTCGATTAAAGTTACAGGTGTAGCCTCGCTGAACTCACGAGTATCATCATAAAATTCAAACCAGTAACCCCATTTTTCAAATCGAACGAAATAATCTCCGGCAGGTACATTAAGAGAATAGTTACCAAGTGAGTCGGTGTAAGTAAATTTCATTCTGCCTGATTCAACCGGAATAAGTTTAACCCTTGTATGTTCAAGAGGGTCACCGGTATCATCGGCGTTTACAGAGCCTGTGATGGTGCCAACTCCAACTAGTTCGATAGTAATCTCCGCCATATTGCTGGCTTCACTTTCGCCATCCTGATTCAATGCGGTTACAAAGTATGAATAGGTATTTCCACCTTCAACCCAATGATCGAAGAAATCAGTTCTCCTAACTCCGTTATGAATTACAATAAATTCAGCAGAATCGGCAATAGCCCCTTCTGCGCGATAAATTCTGTATTTGGTGTTAAAGTGATGCTCTGTCACACCGTCCCAATTGAGTTTTACAATAGGTCCGTGAAAATTTTGTGTAAGCTCTGCTATTAAATTCTGAGGTGGTTCAGGTTGTGCTGTTAACACAAACGAGAACGCGGTAAGGAAAAAGAAAGAATAGAAAAATAATTTACGCATGTCAACTCCAGGGTTTATTTCTAAATTAATATACTACTTTTTACTCAGATTTGGTTATACAACTGTTTGACAGTACAAAAAGAAGAATGGTTTAAAGTTGTTTATTCTCAATTAAATAAAATCCCGGGCTATTTATCTTCCGATTTATGATAAGGTTTTGGTCAATTTGCTAATTATATATTGAAAAGTTCCTCACCAGGAAGATATTTGCAACTCCAACTATTTAAATTTATTTGTTTTAGATAAATAATACATTACTTTCTTTAAGGGTGCTGAGAGCGGTAGGCTTCTCAAATAATTCAAAAGTTCCATTTAAGGGAATATGTGATAACGTCTTGAAAATTAGTTAATGGAGACTATTGGTTTAGTTGAAATGCAAATTTGCTCCATGCAATAATATAAAATTATAATGGAGGTCCTGATGGGATCGATTTCTTATAAAAGTACAATAGCACCGGGTATTGCCCCGTTCTACGATAAATTCTATTTTGCCGCGAAAGGTAATTCGACCGAACTATACACTTACATAACTCAAAATTTTTCCGATTTCACTAAAGTGGATCTTCATGAGCAGAGTAATGAACAACCTGCTATCACCGTGTACAATGGAAAAATAGTTGTCGCCTTCCGTGCTGCCAGTTCAGATAAAATCCTGTACCTGGATTCATCCGATGGAGATAATTGGACCAAACACGAGCTAATAGGTGAATTAGGGAATAGTTCACCCGCTCTTGCAGTATTTGAGGGGAAACTTTATCTCGCGTACGCCGGTACTAACCAGGGTGATCTTTATGTTATGACGACTGATGATCTGGAAACCTGGGAAAGAGTTCAGATAGCTCACTCTGGAGAGAAACAACAAACTGAGAAATCTCCGGCTTTGGCTGTTTATGAAGGCTCGCTATACCTTGCCTATACTTCCAGGAGCAAACATGATCTCCTCTATGTTTCATCAACAAATGGAACTGTGTGGTCAGGTTCTGCCAATATTGAATCTTCAAATTCAGATTATTGGCCAGCCCTCACTACATTTGATGGTCAACTTTACATTGCATACAAGAGTGAATCAAGCAACGAAATATACTACAGAGGATTTACCAAAAGTGAAGGCTGGGGAACCAAACATCATGTTACAAGTGATGTAAGAACAGGTATAAGTGCATGTGTATATAATCAAAAATTATATTTTGGATACCTCGGTAAAAGCAAACATATTGGAATCACTTCACCCCTGACGAATACATTCTCTGAAAATAAAAATTTACCCAAATTTAATTCAGACAATGTTGATCTTCTGGATGTGTGGGGAGAAGGAAGGATCGTCGCTGGTGATATTGTTACCGGTTTCACTTCCGCTTATAATTTTAACAACGTCTTTCAAGCTGTTAGCAACGGGCCTAATGAGGGTGCCCCAATACCGAATCTTCTACCGGTTAATAGCTACTACGAGGGATTTATTCCACTGGATGGAGGTTCCGTAGCCACTTTAACATTAATGGGAGCGCCAATTTATGATTGGATTGCCAACGAAATGATACGAGTGCTGAAACTTAATTCAGGTAAAGTTTACCTTTACGACCCCTCTGATTCCGATAGAACAAACTTTGAGAAGGCTAAACCGGATAATTTGATTGGTGTAAAATATGATTCCCCTGCTGACTTACCTTCACCTTTCAATGAAATAACTCTCGATGGAGCTGTTTATGTTTATTCATGGAGTTAAGTTCTGCAATACTTGAATTAATAACTTCACCGGATTGCCTGACTGGCAATCCGGTGTTTAATACTATTTATAGTTAGTATCATATGAGGCTATTTTATCAATATCATCTTCTTCGTTGCCGTATATTCGGCTGTTTGAAGTCTGTAGAGATAAATACCACTGGAGTAATTATCAGCCCTGAAATCAACTGAATGCCTTCCAGCCGCAAATTCACCCGACGCAACTACTTCCATCAGCTCACCGGTTATTGAAAACACAGAGATTACTGCTATACCCCTGTTCGGCATTTCAAACGAAATCTTTGTTGACGGGTTGAACGGATTCGGATAATTTTGATTGAGTGAATAATTTTCAACCAAAACATCTTCATATTCAACCGAAGACACCGTATCGATTATCGAAAACGCAGATTCACTAACAGAAAAAATTGTAGTATCCACAATACTGTTGATTTTAATCTTGTATTCGCCAGGCTCCTGACCAGGGTCCACGCTCCATCTGTAGCCGCCTGTGCTTTCCGATACATCTATCAGTGACCATTGTTCATTAGCCGCGGGAGAAAGTTTTATTTCAACATCCTCGGCAAGATTATCTTCCCAAATAATAAAATGGTCAATTCCCCTCTGTATTTCATCGCCGCCATTTGGTACAGATAGCTGAACATAAGGTTCAGTAGCGTCAAAGGTGTAAACTTCTGACCAGTCGCTTGTACCGGCATCATTAGTAGAATTTACTCTCCAGTAGTAAGTAGTACCATTTTGGAGCCCGTTAAATTCGTAAATTGCTTCAGTTAGAAACTCTTCATCAACTAACAAATTTGAAAAATCATTTTGATCAGAAATCTGCAAATGATATTCATTCACATAACCAATTGGAGCCCATCTCAGATTAACTGAAAGCTCATAATTAACAAGTTCATCCATTTGGGGTTCGAAAGGCATTGGCTTGAACACCTGCGATTCAAAATCGGGTTTAGCTAAAATAAATTCACCAAAACCGGATGCCTCACCGGTAATTTCACCGGTAACCTGATTGTATGACGTATTCAGCAACTGAAACACACCGTTATCTTCGAATTCACGATAATATACCAGATAGTTTTCCGGGTCAGGGATACCGAGAAATTCAGCGTCAAATCTCAGTTCATATGCACAAGAGTTTATACCCGATTGCGATGTGGTTATTCTGACTGTTCTAACGTGAGGAGCTTTACCAAGAAATTGCGGTTCAATTGGCGCGAAATTTATTCTCTTTGCCCTGAATTCGTTGTAACCGGCACCCTGAATAGCTGTTATTTTAACATCAACTCCGGTTTCATTATCAGCGTCAGATAAATCATAGGTATTACCTTCGGCAACTTCATACTCGGTAAATTCCGCTGCCGGAGTGTAGTCTGTTACGGGATACCTGAACGCGCGATAGCTCGCCATCCCCACATGATTAAAATAAAGATTAAAAACCACCTCACCTTCAGGAGTAACTTCCGTGACAGCAATACTGTCATCATCACTCGCGGAACCCCAACCGATAATAGTATTTCCATTAGGAAGTCGCTGCGCGCTACCACGTCTAACTCCCAAAACAGCTTCTTCTGGAGTATAGTGCCAGACAAGTGTCGCGGTTTTGTTAACTTCATCAAGTTCATACTCTACAGCGCGGGATGTCAGATCAGAACGCACCGGAGTATTATCAAACAAGAGGATATTTCCGTTCTCCAGTCGCGAGATATTGTGTATGCCATTTGCCCACTGCGCGTTTTCACCAATAAAAGTAAATTCATTTATTTTACCACCCCAGCGCCATATCATTTCACCGGTTTCACGCGATATTTTGGTTACTTCCGAATGACCATTAGATGTTATTAAAATATTTCCATCTGTATCTTTGATAATTGAATTAACATGAACAGGATCAAGCGCGCTCCTTTCCCAGCGAGAATAATAGGAGTCTGATAATTCATAATGATCCGAGCTTCTCCACTGGAACACAACGTTTTTATCCTGGTCCAGTTCCTGCACAACGGTTTGCGCAACTAACGCATTCGGGTAACCACCAAGATGTGTGAGGTCTCTTTTTTGCAGATCGTATCCGAAAAGTAAAGCATGTCCATTTGGAAGTAGAACAAAATCGTGCGCCTCGGCGACATATCCGTTACCCATTTTAAAACTGTCAACTACCGTAAAGCTTTCATCCATAACATAGTGCGTAACGTTTCCGCCGCCGGTATATGAATGATGTTCAAAAAGATGGGAATACGAGTACATACCATTTGGCTGTACTTTAAAATTGTAAGAATAATCATGAGGGAGTTCTTTGTAATAACCGGGAGTTCCGTCGTTATTCATTGCCATGATAAAAAAGCCCACACCATCAATATCGCGGGAAACATTCATAAAAACCAGACCATCAGCGGTTTCTCCCAATACTTCGGTACTTATATTCGGGAAGTTTGCCGGAGGATCATCCATTTTTTTGTTTGGAGCAGCATATCTTTCCGGAAACTCTTCTCTGTATTGCTCTTCGAGATAAACATAGGGATCAAGTCTTTCAACCAGTTCTGTAACTGAAAAACTGAAAGAAACCGGTTCAACTTTGCTACCGGAAGATTCTAAAAGACCGGCGTTAATATTTACAGATACTACCTCCCCGGGAGCGTATTTTTCATACGGATTAAACAATAATGTTTTTCCATCAGTCGATAATTTAAGCTCTCCGGAAATACCACCTGAAATAGAACCGGTAACCTCAATTAATTCTTCAGAAAGACTCGCGGGACTAATATTATTACCGGTATATAATATAATTCCCGTTTCGCGGCTATTTTTTTCAGAATCCGGAATCGGAGTTATATTCTTAAATATTGAAGTAGTTTGTGCAGATAACAAAAGTGTTAATCCGAAAATAAATAGAATTATTTTTTTCATAAATCCCTCTTTTAATATGAAAATAAAGATAACAATGTCATTTAAAATAACACTTTTTTGAATTTTAACAAGGTCAATAAAAAGGAATCCCGGAATAAAAATGCTTCTATTTATTCTTATTCCGGGTAAAAAGGTTGGGTTTACTTGATCAGAATCATTTTTTTCATAATACGATAATTGCCCTG
Source organism: Melioribacteraceae bacterium (assembly GCA_022181065.1). GTDB lineage: Bacteria > Bacteroidota > Ignavibacteria > Ignavibacteriales > Melioribacteraceae > BQMY01. The sequence goes on from BQMY01000134.1 coordinate 17,257, forward strand.
CAGCAATTCGTAGAAATAAATTCCTGAACTTAATTCTGAAGCATTAAAATCTATTTTATAGGCACCAGCTTCAAGGATTTCATCTGCAAGTGTAGCAATATGATTACCGAGTACATCATAAATTTTCAGAGAGGTAATGCCCGATTCATTCAAATCAAACTGAATTGTGGTAGTCGGGTTGAATGGATTAGGATAATTTTGTGACAGGCGAAATTCAGCCGGAATATTTATTACTTCCACAACATCAGAGAATGTGCTCTTTCCGTCAAAATCAACCTGTTTCAATCTGTATTGAACAGCACCCGGATGTTTAACATCGCTCCAGGAGTAATTGTTGATTTCCATACATGTACCGTTGCCTTCAACAAATCCTGCTTTTACCCAGTTATTATCAAGTTTTCTCTCAATTTCGAAACCCCGGTTATTGGTTTCACAAGCTGTCTGCCAGATTAAATTCACTCCATTTTCAGCAATTTCGGCTCTGAAGGAAATCAGTTCTACCGGTACAACATCATCCGTGGTAACCGCTACAATCGAATTATCCGCAATCTGCTCGTTTGATGAGGATGTAACATCGTTAACTGTTAGTATATATTTTGTGTTTACTGTAAGATTATCAAAAAATAAACGAACAAGTTTATAATTATCCTGATATCCAACCTCAACATAATAGGGACTTCCCACACCCCTGTCCAGACTGTAATTTTGGTTAGCTACAGCGGAAAACGGATTTGTATCTTCATTAAAATAGAGGTTGATAATATTTCCTTCCTGAGTCGCGTAATCAAGAATGAAATCATCTGAACGATAAATTCTGTCCGCAAATTCGGGATGATCAACAAATGGATTTCTATTCTGCTGATATGAAAAGATCACATCGTTTCTGTTACGCTCAAAATCATCCGGTGGATCAAGTCTGTTCCACTCAAGCAGGGTAGATTCCTTTCCTAAAATCGGCTGGGTAGGTGTTCCGGTGTAGTCAACAAGCTCAAGATCATAACCCGAAAATCCTTCATATCTCGCAGCCATATACATAACCATTCGGGCAACATCCCCTTTAACTTCGGGACGCGGTTCCCATGAATCACCATCAGTATAACAATTAGTAGCACCATCTCCATCTATATATTGTGTTCCGCCATTGTCGAAATCCTTGTTTCCTCTCGCGCCGTTTACAGATATATCGCACGGACGAAGGTGATGAACATCTGTATAAGCTGTATCACCGGACGAAGGAAACCCGTGTGAATTAGGCCATACATGTTCCCTGTTCCAGCCGTTTCCATTGTTATATTCGTCTTCTCCATCAAGGGTCCAACCTGAATATAATAAAACCACATTTGCCGGATTGGTAGTATCTTTATCTGATTGTTTAAGTATATCCCATGTATCTGTACCGCTTGAAGAATAAGGAAATCTTACATGATTACGTATTATCTGGTGAAGTTCCCATTTAAGGTTTTCATCAAATTCACCTTGTGTTGATTGATAGTAGCCCGAAGGCTGTGAGTACAACATCGTCGCTGTTAAAAGTAGAGTAAGTACCAATCTTAATAACATAGTCAATTTTATCTCGCATTTAGTTAAAAAAACAGTCTTCAAATATATGATTTTCTCAGGACAAAATTGAGCACTTGTGATATTAGTTACAAGACTAATACTATTTCAGTAGAATTAACTTTTTCGTAATACTTTGTCCCCCGTATAAAATTCTGTAATAATATACGCCGGAAGATAAAGACCCACCATTGAAAGTTAACAAATGATAACCGCTCTCCAGCACCTCATCAACAATTATGTCAACCACCTCACCAAGTGTATTATAAATGACTAACCTTACCCTTCCCTCTTCAGGCAAAGCAAATTTTATTGTCGTTTCCGGATTGAAAGGATTGGGATAGTTTTGAGACAAAGAAAACTGATATGGCTGGTCTTCCCTTTCATCCACACCAACTGGTGGAACATAATTCACTTCCTGCCAACCACTTTCAGGATAAAATGACGTATCAGGTACAAATCCCTTATCAACCGCTACATATCGGAAATAAAGCTTGTACCCATCTAAAACCATCGGGTCCAGCTCTATTGCTGTAGTGCAATTGAGCTGGTAAGTAACCTCGTCACAGTCCATCGATTCTACTTCTGTCGAGTTCACACCGTTGCTGTAATAATATTCAATGTTAACATGGTTTATGTAATTAAACCAATACTCGTAATCAGAGCCAAAATATCTGCTGTGGGGATGAATTACGAGAAATTTATCATTAAACAGATCACCTTCCAGTAAAGTATCTTTGTAACAATCATAAAACTGAGCTGTTTTGTGGTAAGAATAATTCGTTATATCTCCATTCTGATGAAGTTCTGCTGCAATCAAGCTATCACCGATTGAACCCGCAAATCCTATATCCTCCACAAACCAGAAAGAGTCAAATTCAGATTTCAATCCGTAAAATCGCTTCTTTTCGCCAAATACTTCATGCTCTTGCGAATAGATTGTACCGGAAACCAAATTACTCGCGCCATAATCAGCTGAATTGAATTGTTCATCGTGTGCCAGGTTAAAATCAAGATATATTTCTTCGATATTTGCGTCAGTGAACTCGTACAATTTGTTTTCATCCGCGTCATACCGGATATTCTTGTCATGATATGGTATCTTTAGAGAGTAATATGTCTTGCCATTATGTACAACCGAATCTGTCAGTACTGGTTTACGCAGGTAATAGTTGGTACCCATAGTATAACTTTCTATAATATATTGCCAGCCTGAACCACCCTCACAATTAAAATAATTTTGCGCTACCGGAAGCGCAACATTCGGATCATAGCGGTATATTCCAGAGTAACCTGCGGCAAACACAAGAGAATCGTAGGTTATAATTGCGCAAACGTTAGCGGCATTTGAACCTCCACGCTCATCCCATGTTATTCCGCCATCATCCGAAGATTGAATTTTATGATAACCTATATAAACTCTTCCATTATCATCAACCTCAATTTTATCCTGTTCGTCGTAGGTCAGGGTCATCCTGGTCCAGGATTTACCCGAATCAACAGAAACAACGGCACCGCCAAACCAGTCGGATACCGCATAAATTCTTCCGTTTATTTCATTTGAAATATCAGAACACCTGAAATCTGAAATATTACTTGTGGTAAATGTTTGAAAATTATCTTCCGTATAATATATCCCCAGGGCATCGCCAACAATAACAATATTTTCACCAATGGGAACAATATCCTCAATTTCGGCGGAAAACTCCTTTAGCAAAGTAATTGAAGAATTCTCTCTGGTATGGTACAGTTTTTTATCAACAACTATATACACATCGTTATCGGCACTAACCTCCATCTGTTCTATAGAACCTGTTGAAGTGGTAACAGTTTCCCAATTGGCCGCGCTATTTGCTTTACGGTAAATTTCAAAACTGTTTGCTAACCAAATCGCGCTATCCGGAGCAACAGCAAATGAAGACGAATTATAAGGGAAGCCGGTATCGAGCGAATCCCATGTTTCGCCAAAATTTGTAGAATGGTAGATTGCGCTGTACCGACTTGCAGCGTATATATTCCCGGAAGAATCTGCTTTAAGTAAATTCGCGAAATTTATTTCATCATTTACTTCTTCCCAGTAGTATACCTGGGCAGATATAGCCTGAACCAGCAGAACCAGAATGGTAAAAACTCTCATGTTACCCCTCGATTATTTACCCTGTTTTTTGCAAAATAAGAAAAATGGAAGGAATTGTCACCTATTATTAAGATCAAAGATTTGTGACCCAAATAAAAAACGCCGGCAATCTGCCGGCGCACCATCGAACCAGGAGCTGAATTGAAATTTATTTTGTGTTCTTCAAATTTTTATAATCAGCTCTTATCCTGAATAATACAAAATTTTATTCCGAAAACAAGATTAAATTATTTGCCCTATACGGAATATTTATCGTTTTATACTTCAAAAACGCCATTATCAGTCGATTTTTATTCTCAAATGTATAAATACAATTTCTACAAAAAGTCGGGGGCAGGAGTTTGGTTTAAAATAAAAAACCCCGCTTCGGTTTGCGGGGTCAGGGTGGGCAGAGACGGAATCGAACCGCCGACACAAGGATTTTCAGTCCTTTGCTCTACCGACTGAGCTATCTGCCCTTATGTTTGCCATAAAAATGACAGATTCAAATATATATAATTACAAAAGCGAATCAAAACATTTTTTAAATTTTTTATTAATCCGGCTTGAAAGTCTCTTTCCTGAAGTGTTCCACGGATATTTTCTGCTCTTTTTTGCCGAGTATAAAATTACCAAGTACAAGATAGTCCATTTCAGTACGCATAAAACACCTGAACGCGTCATCCGGTGTGCAGACTATCGGTTCACCACGAACATTAAAACTTGTGTTGACAATAATACCGTAACCTGTGAGCTTTTTGAACTCATTTATTAACTGCCAGTACTTCGGGTTCGTCTCTCTGCTTACACTCTGTAACCTCGCTGAGAAATCAATATGCGTAATCGCCGGAACATCGGAGCGCAGATGGTAAAGCCTGTCATATAACTCAAGTTTATCATAACCTTCAGGTAATGGGTTTCTTCTCTTATCAACGACAGGAACAACAAGCAGCATATATGGTGAAGGCTCATTTAACTCAAAGTATTCCGGTATATCTTCTTCAATGACGGTCGGAGCGAATGGTCGAAATCCTTCCCTGTACTTAATCTTGAGGTTCAGCTTTTTCTGCATTTCCGGATTTCGGGCGTCACCGAGAATTGATCTGTTGCCCAACGCGCGGGGACCATATTCCATCCTCCCCTGAAACCACCCGACAACATTACCGGAATCAATCTTCCCGGCAGCAAACTTCGTAACTTCATCAAAAGAGGATTGTTTTTCGTAAACAGCACCATATTTGTGCAGGACTTTCAATATCTCTTTATCGCTGAATTCCGGTCCGAGATATGCGCCTTTCATTGAATCGGGCTGATCAATTTTTCGTTCCGCGCCCGACCAGATATATCTCGCGGCAAGAGCGGCACCGAGAGCACCACCCGCGTCACCGGCAGCAGGTTGTATCCACATCCTTTCAAAAATGCCTGAAGCAAGAAGTTTACCGTTTGCAACGCTATTCAGGGCTACACCTCCGGCAAGCACGATATTATCAGCTCCGGTCAAATCTTTTGTGGTTTGGGCAAGCTTTAATACAACTTCTTCTGTCACTCGCTGAATTGCAAGAGCCATGTTCATATATGTCTGCGTAACTTTATCATCAGGATTGCGAGGTGGAAGTCCGAACAATTTTTCCCATTTCGTATCGTTAGTCATTTTAAGTCCGGTAGCAAAATCAAAATACTCCATATTCAGAAGCAATGAGCCATCGTCTCTGATATCGACCAACGTCTCCTTTATAATCTTTATAAATTTCTTCGTTTCATCCGAATTTTCATTCCCGTAAGGCGCGAGTCCCATCAACTTGTACTCACCACTATTAACCCTGAAGCCCGTGTAATATGTAAACGCCGAATAAAGTAACCCGATTGAGTGAGGGAAATGTAATTCTTTCAGGATTTTTATTTCATTTCCTTCCCCGAGTCCGATGGTGGTGGTTGCCCACTCTCCCACTCCATCAAGGGTAAGGATAGCCGCTTTCTCGAAAGGTGACGGGTAAAACGCGCTTGCGGAATGCGACAAATGATGTTCGGGAAACAGAAGTGGAACTTTACCATCACCCAGTTTTGCGAGTTCTTCCCCGAGCATTTTTTTCATGAACAATTTTTCTTTAATCCACACAGGAATAGCAGAAAGAAAGCTCTTCAAACCTTTGGGAGCGAACGCGTGATATGTTTCGAGTAAACGTTCAAATTTAATATAGGGTTTGTCGTAAAATGCTACCGCTTCGAGATCACCAAGCTCAATCCCGGTCTCTTCAAGACAATAGCGAGCCGCATTAATCGGAAACCGGTCGTCATGTTTATTCCGTGTAAAACGTTCCTCGTGTGCAGCAGCGATTATTTCTCCATCACGCAATATAGCGGCGGCGCTGTCATGATAATAAGCCGAAATACCAAGAATATATTTACTCATGATCCGCCATTAAAATATGGTGTATATAAAAGGAGCAATCGCTGAACCGGCTGTCAAGACGATTATCGCGCCAAATATCAATAAAATTACAACTATCGGGAGAAGCCATAGCTTTTTCCTCTCCTTCAGAAACTCAAAAAACTCTTTAATGAATTCCATTTATAACCTAATAAGTTTTCTCTAAATCAGATTTAATATAATTGTGGTTCCTTTCAACAAAAACGGTATCGCTACCTTTCTTGAAAGGTTTTATCTTCATCGGGTCGTAACCTCTTAACTTTTTGACAATGGCGGTTGGAGTAAGCACCAGAAAATAAACAATAGACAATAAAATTTTTGAACTTACTGTACCCAGAATTATGGACAAATTGAACCATATCAATGCCCACGGATATAATATTTTAGGAAAAGTCATCGCCGCGAGCAATACTCCACCAACTCCCCAACTTAAGAAATAATAGTCTTTCCAAAGCATAAGAAGAGTAAAAAGCAGAGCAAGCGCCATCCCGGAATCTGTTAAGTCTTTTTTGTCAAAATCGCTTCTAAACAATTATCCACCGTCATTATTAAGAGCCAAATATATTAAATTTTCATAACAGGTGAAACGACAAACAAACTGCTACCATATTCCTTAACATGAATAATTTTAACCACACTTCCATGCAAAGGTAAATTACATATGCTATCCAAAAATAGCAGCGTGTTAAATTTCTTATATTTTATTAAATTTGTAGTGACCGACAATTTGAAATTACAGGAGTGAAATGAAACTATTCGATTCCCAATACTTTACCTATCAAAACGGTGAAATGTTTTGTGAAGACTTGAGTGTACGAACTATCGCAAAAGAATATGGCACCCCCGTTTACATTTACAGTAAAAAGTTTTTTACAGACAAGTTTACCGAATTTACAAACGCGTTCAAGGATATTAACCACACCATTTTCTTCGCGTCCAAATCGAATTTTAACATAAATGTTATGAAATTATTCTACGATTTGGGTGCCGGAATTGATGTTAATTCCGGTGGCGAACTATTCCGCGCGCTAAAAGCAGGAGTTGACCCTAAACGAATGCTTCTTACCGGTGTTGGCAAAACCCGTGAAGAGATAAAAACCGGACTTGAACTTGATATAAAAATCATAAAAGCCGAATCTATTCAGGAAGTTTACACTATAAGTGAAATAGCGGGTCAGTTGGGAAAAACCGCCGAAGTGGCTCTAAGAGTAAATCCCGATGTTGACGCTGAAACACATCCCTATATTACAACCGCGCTTGCGGAAAACAAGTTTGGTATTGACGCGAAAATCGCGTTTGATACTTATATGGAATGTGCCAAACTCCCAAATATTAAACTCACCGGAATCGATATGCACATCGGTTCTCAGATCACCAAAGTTTCACCATTTGTTGAAGCGGTCGCAAAACTAAATGATTTAATCGAAAAATTGAGAAATGCCGGAATCAATATAGAACACCTCGATATCGGTGGCGGTATGGGTGTAACCTACAATGACGAAACCCCATTCACACCCGAACAGTTTGCGGACGCACTCATTCCACTTTTCGAAAAATCGGGCTGTGAGATAATTTTTGAACCCGGTAGATCATTAACCGCGAATGGTGGTATCCTCCTGACCGAAACCCTCTATACCAAAAACAATGGTGTTAAAAATTTCATAGTTGTCGATGGTTCAATGACTGATCTGCTCAGACCAAGTATTTATGGCTCATATCATCATATCCAACCAACCAATTTGGCAGAAACAGATGATGTAATCAAAGCTGATATTGTTGGGCCCGTCTGTGAGAGTGGGGATTTTCTGGCAAAGAACAGAGAAATTTTCAAAGTTAATCAGGGCGATCTTTTGGCGGTGATGTCTGCCGGAGCGTATGGAATGACGATGGCATCCAATTATAACGCGCGCCGTCGCCCACCTGAAATTCTGGTTGATGGTGACAAACATTATGTAATTCGCGGACGCGAAACTTACGAACACCTGCTTTATGATGAAAACATTGTAGAATTGTAAATCTGCTTGTATACAATAATTTTTTTTAGTCCCTCTCCTGCGACAGGAGAGGGATTCAGGGTGAGGTAGTAAAACAATCATCCAGGCACGTTTAATTATAGGTCTAACCTTTCAAATAATCGTAATTCCGATAGTTTTAATAAATGATATTCAATACCGCATTTGTATAATAGTGTTCTAATATTTCCTGAAATGTAGAATTAGTGTGAGCCATTGAAACCGCGCCACTCTGACACATTCCAACGCCATGACCCCAACCGGCGCCTTTAATAATAACCTCATTATTTTCTTTTTCAACAATAAAACAAGAACTTCTTAAAGAAGGTTTGAACAGCTGTCGTAGTTCAAGTTCTGTTTTAGTGGTTATCGTATCTTTTTCAAATAAAATTTCGGCTTTAATTATTCTTCCGGAGACACCCCTTTTTAAGGGTTTAATTCCAATAAAAGCGCCAAGATTTTGCTCAGGATTTAACATCTCACTCAGTTCATTAATCTTAAATTTTCGTTCCCATCTGAAATTTTTCTGGCTCCATTCGGGTAAATTTATTCCATTCTCCGGATTACAATAAACTTCCGGTTTGCTCTTTATCCATTCAGTTACACCATTTTCACTAATTAAATCCATTTCATTTTGAACGTCGGAATCAATATGAGTATGCTTGTACGATTCAGGTCGTGGTCGGTCAGGCCAAACGTTTTCGATAAGTTCCGAGTGACCACCGCAGTTGGATGCGTAATACGCGTTTATCGGCTTTCCATCATTGGTTAGAATTATTCCACGGGTAGCTCTCACAGCTTCGTCGCTGTATTGAGTTCTTCTGTTATTCCCACTGAACACCTGACATTCAACATCCGAGGTCAGATCATGATTAGGACCACGGTACATATCCGATTTTAACGCGATAACAGCCTCACTTCTTGCTGCAACCGCCTGCGCCTTAAGCGCTTCGAGTGGTGAATCTCCCCCTATTTCATAGGGAACAACACCCTTCAAATATTCCTCCATCGGCAATGAAATAATAACTTCCGGTTTACCTGAAGGTGTCGGATAAAAAGAAACAATTCCCTCATATTTTCTGTTTTCCTTACCTTCCCACCACCAGCCTACTCCATAAGGCACACCAGCTATCTCCAGTTCAGTTCTCTTTGTTTCCGGTTTTAGTACAATAAATTCGTCAGAAGTAATATTCTCGCCATTTTTGTCTGTAAATACTACATATCCCTCAACCTGGGTGACGATTATTCCATCATTCCTGCTAAAAGATTTTGTACTATTTTCGATACTCCAGCTTCCGTGAAACTTTACCTTTATTTCTTCAAGTGTATTGATTATCCTCACATTGATCAACGGTTCTGTGTTATTCAATATATCAGGATTAGGCTTGATTCCTGTCTCCTCTGCTTCACAACCCCATAATAAGAGAATTAGCATCAGAAGTCTGATTAACATCGCTAGATTAATTTTCATTTTTTTCTCCATAACGTTCGGCGATTTATGCGATAATTGTTTCTGTAAATATACATTATTTTTTATAACAATTGGAGTTGGATGAGGTTAAGGCGAAGTATAATAATACTATATTATCCTAAAGTTTTATTTTAATTTTAACGCTTTTCATCTTAAGTATTTACTTTTAGCTTTATGATCCGATTATTAAGTGAGCAATTTTATCTAAATCGGCACCCTTTATTAAATGGAGATGAACAATGTTTTCAACTTTACGATCGAAAGTAACATTTCTTTTAGTGGGTTCAATTATAGCCATATCAACAATACTAATAATTTACTCATACTACTATTTCGAAGGAGAGAACGAAAACCAAATCGCGCGGGAGTTTGAACAATTCAGTTCAATTTTCGAAACTGAAGTGGTAAACAAGGCAATGGACCAGGCAGCTGCTCTGGAACTACTGGCTAATGATCCCGTGACCCTGCAGCTTTTTGCCGAAAACCGCAGAGATGAGTTACGAGATAAACTATTACCAATTTTTGAGAATAAACTCAAACCAATTTATAAAATAGCACAAGTTCATTTTCACACCGCAGATAACCGATCATTTCTGAGGTTACACAAACCTTCCAAATTTGGTGATGATTTGTCGGGCTTCAGAGCTACGGTTGTAAAAGCGAATCGTGAAAGAACAATCGTGCAAGGTATAGAAGTTGGAAAATACGGTACCGGTTTAAGAAATGTAACCCCTCTTTATTATGAAGGGCAGCATATCGGAAGTGTTGAATTCAGCGGCAGTATCTATGGATTGCTCGACGCGATCAGTACTTCGCTTGACATTCAATATGCTATTGGAGTTGATCATAAATACTTAAAGATTGCGGGCGCTAAAAAGCAAGAACACGAAATTGATAAAGGAAACAATACATACTACTATTTTTCCGATCAACGGCTTTCTGAAATACTTCCCGATATTGAGATAAAAAGAGATTTTGAGATTTATGATATGTTAAAATCTGATATCGCAGTTGCTTCTGTTCCAATAAAAGATTATAACGGTGATGATGTTGGATGCATTACTTTATTTAATGATGTATCAGATGAATTGGCATCAATGAATAATACAATTTTGATGACTATTATTATTATTGGTATTATAACCATCATTATTTCGTTTTTGGCATATCGATTTTTAGCAGCGGAGCTCCTGGGGCCACTCAATGCGGTGAGTAAGGCGGCAGCAAGAATTTCAGAAGGTGATTACAATTTCAAATTATCGGTTAAAAAGGAAGATGAGATTGGTGCCGTAAGAAATAGTATGAATCAGATGATCACCAATATCAATAAGAAAAATAAAGAACTCCTCGATGAAAAAGACAGCATACAAAAAAGAATTGATGAAGCTGTTGAACAATCTGAAAAGGACAAGCAGTACCTTGCTGATAAAACATCACATCTGCTAAATGCTATGTATGAATTTTCATCCGGGGATCTTACAGTGCAGCTCAAGATTGAAAAGGATGACGAGATCGGGAAACTTTATGAAGGCTTCAACCAGTCCGTTCTGCGAATTCATGAATTGATCGAACGTGTGAAGGAAGCTGTGATGTCAACCTCAAGCGCAAGTGCTCAGATTTCCTCATCAAGCGAGGAGATGGCGGCCGGAGCGCAAGAACAGAGCTTTAGAACGAATGAAGTAGCCGGAGCCGTTGAACAACTAACGGCAACCATCGTAGAGAATTCTAAAAATACCGAAAAGGCGAAATTGTCGGTGAAAAACGCCGGTGACACAGCAAAATCAGGTGGTGCTGTTGTTAACAATACAGTTAATGCAATGAGTAATATTGCTGAAGTAATAAACAATGCTGTAACTACAGTTTCCGAACTGGGAAAATCTACTGATCAGATTGGCGCTATTATTCAGGTTATTGATGAAATCGCCGATCAAACCAACCTCCTTGCTCTAAACGCAGCAATTGAAGCAGCTCGTGCAGGTGAAGAAGGAAGAGGTTTTGCGGTTGTTGCTGACGAGGTACGTAAACTTGCCGAGCGTACTTCCAAAGCTACCAAAGAAATTTCTGATATGATCAAGCATATTCAAACAAGAACTCACGTGGTTGTTACTTCAATTGAATCAGGTAGCGAAATAGTGAAAAAAGGTCAGGATATGGCAAATGAAGCCGGAACTGCATTGAACGGAATAATTGACTCCTCGCAGGAAGCTGTAAATTCTGTTGACAAGGTTGCAAGAGCTTCTGAAGAGCAGGCAAGAACCGTAGAAGATGTTGGCAGAAGTATTGAATCGATCAACACAGTTATCTCAGAAAACTCTTCAGGTATCCAGCAAATTGCGCAAACCGCCGAAGATTTAAATCGCTTAACCGAAAACCTGCTTAATATGGTGGAAATTTTCAAGCTCGCAAAACATAGTTTCGCGGGAAATAATGGGCAACAAACTTTATTGTCGAGTAACTGAATTATCGGGGGAGTTAACACTCCCTCACAGTTTTTCAACCAACCGTAAACAGATACCTGTCGCTACAATTATAAAAAGAAAATCCCCGAAATTGACATTATCACATTTACGCTTGATTATTATAAAAAAATGGTATATTATAATAGCATAATATTATCTTTTTAACCTTTTAGGCGCCCTTATTATGAAAAATTTTAAACTACCCTCAAGTGTTTATAACTGGCTCACTCTTTTTGGTGCCATGATGGCTGTCGGCGCAATTCTTGTCTTTCTCTTTTTACTTATTATTTCAACGTTTACCGGCACAAGCTCATCTTACCTGGGCTTGTTTATGTTTATCATTATCCCTCCGTTTCTTTTTATCGGATTGATCCTTATTCCTATTGGTATGTACTACAAAAACCGGGAAATTAAACGTTCCGGTGATAAAAAGCTGACGGCGCCTGTTTTCGATTTTAACAAAAGTACACACAGAAACGCCGCAATGGTTTTTATAACCGGCTCAATGATTTTCCTGCTGTTAACAGCACTGGGCAGCTATGAAGCATTCCATTTTTCAGAATCCAATGTATTTTGCGGTGAAGTTTGTCATTCTGTAATGCATCCCGAATTTACCGCTTATCAGAATTCCGCTCACGCGCGGGTTAAGTGTGTTGAATGCCACGTTGGTGAAGGTGTCGACTGGTACGTCAAATCCAAACTTTCCGGACTCCGGCAAATTTATGGTGTTGCGACCGGCGATTATGACAAACCGATTCCAACACCAATTTCAAACTTGCGCCCCGCTCGCGAAACATGTGAAAAGTGCCATTGGCCTGAAAAATTTTACTCACGCACGAACCGGTTAGAAAAACATTTTCTTGCCGATGAAGAAAACACACCCTGGGATATATATCTCACCCTCAAGGTTGGCGGTGAACACAATTCCGAAGGATTGTCTGAAGGGATCCACTGGCATGTTGACCCGGATAACATAGTTCAATATCTCGCCACAGACAAACAGAGGCAGGATATACCATTTGTCAGATTTATCAATAAAAAAACAGGTGATACGACAATATACATCGATAGTGATTCTGATTTTGAAATGGATGAAATAGCTAATTATGAAATTAGAGAAATGGAATGTATTGATTGCCATAACAGACCCTCACATCAGTATCTGCCTCCGGATCGGTTCATAAATAATGAGTTGGCAAAAGGAACCATTTCAACTGAAATACCTGAAATAAAAGCGAAACTTCTTGAAATTTGTGAAAATGAATTTGTTTCAATCGATTCATTGAAAAAGTACAGCATGAATGAAATTATCGCGTATTATGAAGAGGAATATCCTGAAGTTATTGAAGAAAACAGAGCCGGGATTATAGCATCAGTAGATGCATTTATAAAAGTCTATTCCGACAATATTTTTCCTGAAATGAAAGTAACCTGGGATAAATATCCTTCCAATATTGGTCACATGAACTTCAAAGGATGTTTCAGATGCCATAATGGTTTACATGAAAGCGAAGATGGAAAAGTTCTTGAACGCGATTGTAATCAGTGCCATATTATTAACGCGCAGGGTTCACCCGATAATTTTGTGAGATCTGAATTCAACATTCCGCTTGATTTTCAACATCCGGTTGATATTGGTGAAGCCTGGATGGATATGAATTGCAGCGAGTGCCACACCGGTTTATTACCATAATAAATTTGTATAAAGCAGCCCCATCAGGGGCTGTTTTCAATTTAGTTCAAACTTGTCATTTTTCAGATTTCGTAGTAAAACACTATTCCCCTGATAATCATCCAGAGTCTTTATTTTGATTCGATTCAAAAATCTATTTTCTACAGGAATATTTGATGAAAGATTATAGTTTAGATCTGTAACTTTAATTTCTTCAACAGCTAATTCTGTGGTATGGACAGTCCTCAGCCCTACAACATCAGGGAAAAAATCGAAAACTCTCCCGGAACTGTACTCAGCAGCCTGAAATACAAAGGAAGTTGCTATTTCCCGACCATTCACTTTAACCTGTAATAACTTATCGGGATGCATGACCCATTCCAAATCGAGGAAGTGGTTAAATTCAATTGTTATTTCATCATCAAAACCAACCAGATTTGCATCGATATATACCCATTTGCGCTCACCATCAAGTTCAGTGTACCCCATAGTATAGAAATTTACATCCGTATAAAAATTTGTAAAAATAAAAATAAAAGAAAATATCTCCAGTTCTCTTACCACACCTTCATGAAGCACATTTACGACAGCAGTATCTCTGGTCTTGAAATATACACCATATTCAAAATATTGATAATCCGAAGCAATTGGAGCCAATCTTGTTGAAAAAGAATATTTATCCATCGATTCTGAATTTACCCTGGAGTACATCAGTCCTACGTTTTCATATGATGCGCCCTTCAAATGCAAGCAGTTATCCTCCCCCTTCCACACATTAAGGTAATTTGTGAGCCAATTTTTATCATTTCCTGAGAAATTATCATAAAAGGGTGCTACAGATGTCAAAACGATATTGGTCGGTGATTCCAGATTCTCCCCATCTACGGTAACACTCAATTCACCGCTATTCGCGTATCCTGGTGATCTCCATAATATTTGACTTGAACCGTTTCCTGAAATAATTTCCCCGATTTCACTATTCCAGTTACAATTATAACCTTCAGCCGGTTTACCATCGATCATCAAGCTAATAGATACTTCATCATTAAATCCTGTATTATAACGATCCGCCTCAATCACAGGTTTTATTTTTGGCGTTGCGGGTGAATCCTCACTACAATTGAGAAAATTAAATGCAATGCTTAAGTATAGAAATAACCTGAATATAGTTTTCATAACGCCCTCACAAAATATTTCAAGTGTAAATTTTAGAGGAGATATTTTTTCCTCATAAATGATACACATTAATCTTTAGATAATTTAAAAGTTGGTTTGCCCAATAGCTTTAAATTATATACAAAAGATGTTTATGTCAAGTTTATTTTTGCAATAAAAAAAGGGAGAGTCAATGACCCTCCCCAACATAATTTTATTTATACTTGTAAAGACGGTCCGCCGTGGCGGACCGTCTCTACTTTTTTATTTTTTTACTCAGCACTCAGTACTAACAACTCAGCACTATTTACACTATTTAAGCAGAACCATTTTCTTAACTGAAGTAAATTCACCAGCTTCGATTGTGTAGAAATATACACCTGAAGTAAAGTTAACAGCGTTGAAGTTAACTTCATGGTATCCGGCTTCCATTACGTTGTTAAGGATAGTAGCAACTTCTTCACCCAAAGTATTATATACTTTTAGTACAACTTTAGAATCAGCTGGAAGGCTGAACTTGATAGTTGTTGCGGGGTTGAACGGGTTAGGATAGTTCTGAGCAAGGTTAAATTCAGTTGGTATTTCATGATTCGCAACTGAAAGATTACCAATTTCATCACTGATTACTACTTGTTCGCCATCTTTAAGATTTGCGTTAAATAGTGAACCACCCATAACATCACTTACTTTTACATCAGCACCGTCAATTCTAACAGTAACAGGATAAACAACAGAGTTAAGATTAACAGTCTGCGCGCTTGTAAGAGAAGCAGCATAAGTACCGGTTGAGAAACGAACATCGTATGCGCCAACTGGAGGTACAGGAGGAAGATCATAACCCTGAACATCTTCTTCAGCGATGTACAATGTTGTCATTTTACCTTTAGCGTCTGTCACAGTCAAGCGAGCCCAGTCAGCGTTAACAGTTTCTGTCTGACGTGGTGATTTTTTAGCCGCAACAGGATCAACAAGAATTTCACCGGCGCCACTGGCTTTAACCCAGTAACCCATTCCGGGATACAACATATCCGCAGTCTGGTAAGCACCATCATAACCAAAGAAACTGCTGGTTATAATTCCGGCAGGATCGGTTGTAAGGTTTGCTGATGTTAATTCTGTATCAAACGGACCAATAAGGTTCCAGCCTTCAACAATAGCAATATTACCTTCCGGAGACATACCTTCAACTGTGATTGTTTCAGTTGCGTCATATTTAATCCAGTAACCATAACCATTCATAAGGTTATCAGCGGTAACATATCCATTATCGAACGCAAAAGCGCTTGATGTTGCGTTTGCGAAGATTGAAGTTGTTGCCATATCGTCAGCCATCAACGGAACGGAAACTATGTTCCATCCGGCCATAACATCAAACATAACTTCACTTCCACCCTGCGCTTCATTAACCGCAAAGTTATCTACAAACAGGTCATTATCTTCATTTGATACTGTTGATTCACCATAAAGACCAAATTTTACAACGCCTGTGTAACCTGTTACATCAATTACAACATGATCACCAGTGTTAGAAATTGTGCTGGTAGCATCAAACATTTCAAGAACGTTTGCGTCTGACCATGTCAAACCGTTATCAGTTGAGATAACAACGGCAAATTTATCATCTTCACCCATTACAGTAGCATTGTTGTTTGCATAAGCTGTAAGCGCGAGATCAAATTCTACCTGATAGTTCATTGTACCATCACCAAGATCAACAGGAGGAGTTACCAACCAGTATTTCTGTGAAGTACTGTAAAGGTTTACTCTTGCTGATTTGTTAACTGGGTCTGTGATGTTAGCGAAATCATCCTGAATCCAGCCAAAACTAATCGGGCTCAGAACTGTAGTTGGCTCAAGAAGACCACTAAATCTTGTCCAGCTTGCAGGAGGATAACTATCTTCAAAATCCTGAACGAATGGAGGTGTTAGAGTAGGATCGTCCATAGTTGTAAATGACCAAACAGGAGCATCAACTGCATCACCGTAATCATTATAAGGTACTACCTGCCAGTAATACATTGTTGAGTACTCAAGTAGTTCGGTAAGTTCATATTCAGTCATGTCACCGTCATAAACCATTTCGGTCGGCGGGTTAACATCACCAAAATAGACTTTATACCCTGTCGGGTCTCCGCCACCACTTGCCCAATCGAGAGTTGGAAGAGTAGTTACATCAACAGCCAAATCTTCAGGATCAGGGTCAACAGCAGGGTTAGGAGGCAATGCCATCATTTCTTCAATAGCTACATCATCAACACCGGTTCCATAAGCGCTGAAAGAACCATCGTTCCAGTCACGCCATCTGAAATAAACTGTACTGTTAGCGTAAGTAGAAAGATCAACAACAACTTCTTCGTAGTTAGACATTGGTGAAGCGGCAGCTAATACTTCAAGGACTGTCCAGTCAACACCATCCATTGAGATTTCAAAGGTTGTAGTATCGTGATCAACTATTTCAATACCATTAAGCTCATGGTATTTTCTTATTTTTTCGTCTTTATCACCATCAATGTTGGCTTTGGCAGAAGAAATATCATCATCTTTCCACCAGAAACGTACATTCATGTTTTCAGGAAGTTCAACAGGAGGCATTGCAAGAATAGCTTCGCCTGCGTGTGAGTAACTTACTCTTGCGGCGTAATCACCCGAGTGAGCTTCGGAACCAAGCAACCAGTAACCATCTTCGTTAACCCATCCTGCCGGAGGAATAACGCCTGCTTCAAAACCTTCGGTATAAGGGAATTCGTTCACTACAAGTGCGTTAACTGTAAGAACGCCTGATACAGATCGGAAGAGCACACGTCTGAACTCCAGTCACACTGATATATCTCGTATGCCGTCTTCTGCTTGAAAAAAAAAA
>BQMY01000135.1 GCA_022181065.1 Melioribacteraceae bacterium
GACTTATACTGGTAAACCCTTAAAAGCTTAATAGTCCGATGTCCTAAGGGACGCTACACTAGTTCGATTTATCTCCTCAGGTTTCCATTTTAGGAAATGATGGGGATTTGATATAAAATATTGTTTTATATTTTTCCCTTCTAACAGGGGCATTTCCCCATGATTCTTCACATTAAAAATAAGATGTTTGGGAGCATCAATACCTGCAATTATTTCAAGACAATATTGATCAAGAATATTGTTCCCCTTTGATATTTTTTGTGACAGAAATAGTTCCTTGTCATGTAAATAAATATTAATAATAGAGCATACATTTCTTACAAAGTTGTTTGAGTTTCTGTGTACTAGCCGAAAAGAGCGACTTCCTAAATCCTCAACACTCGTGATAATTCTTGTTTTTCGATTCGACTTTGAATTGTCAAATGAAAGAAGAATCGTAGAAGCAGTGACCTCGCTAAATACTCCAGCTCCTAAATCAACTATCTCCGCAAAAGAATAATTTTGAAGTAAATACTTGCGAATTTTATCAGCAATCGTAATGCGTAAAAAGGTATTTGGTATAATGAATTGAACTCTTCCAAATGCCTTTGCCAACATTCCAGCTTTCATTATAAATATGAAGAATAAATTTATTTTACCGGCTTGATTTGCTTTACTTTTTATCTTATCCTTTTCAAGAAGTGAGAAATACTGGTCCTTGATATATTTTTTGAATTCATCTGAAAAATCTGTACCTCTAGTAAATAAATACGGCGGGTTACCAATGACAATATCAAAACCGTTTGTAATGCCGAACATCCACTCGGCGTCGAACCATTCCGCGTGGAGGTTCTGGTCGTAAGGGTCCCACTCCTGTAACTGTTTTGCCACGTCCTGTTTCCAGCCGTCATCTTTGAGCAGGTTGCCAAGCACTTCTCTCAGTTTCTTGTCGTCTTTTCTGTGTTTTTGTTTATCCGCCCTGTTTGTGGCGTTAAAATGTTTTCGCCTTGTCTCTTTAATTTCTTCTTCAAGCCTGTCAATTTCAGGGTTTCGTAAAACCATCTGCTCGGGCTTTTCAAGTCCTATAAGTGTATTTGCCGCGACAATTTTGGTCTCGAGGTTCGGCAGGGGACGAATACCCCGGTTTGGTTTCTCCTTGTTATCTTTCTGTTCTATAACAAGGGAGATAAAAAACCTCAGTTTGGCTATCTGCACCGCGATAGGTTGTATATCAACGCCATAGATGCAGTTTTCAATAAGATAAAGTTTACGGGCGTAATCGGGGTTGTTTATACTCTCGTCAAAGTTTTCCTGTATTTCGTCAATTCTTTTGTTCCGCTCCTGCTGCTCCTCGATGTTGCTGTACGCGTCCTTTGTATCGGCGGAAGCTTTTGCTATCTGTAATTCCTTCCAGTAATTGTTATTACTGTCCAGTCTGGTAAGAAGATGTACAAGTTTTTGCAATACCCCCATCGGGAACGCCCCCGAACCGCAGGCGGGATCCAGTATTTTACACTCGTGAACCGCTTCAACAAGGAGTTTTTTCTCCTCTTCGCTAAAACGTGAATTATATTCGTTATATGAAAGGAGACTCCGGAGTTCGGCTTCGAGTTCTTCTTCCTTCCCATCCCATCCGCTACCGGATTCCGCGCTTTCAATTTCAAGCTGACCGGCGCGAGTATCATTCCCTGCTAACTCAATGGTATCCGCACCAAGTTTGCTATACCCCGATATCTTTTCACCAAGTTTTTGTTTGAGGTAGGCAATAAGGGATTCATCCACCATGTAGTTAACAATTTCGCGGGGAGTGTAAAAAGAGCCTGTCTGTTTACGCGCGGTGGTTTTGGTTTCGGGGTTATAATTGGCGAGGAGGTTTTCAAACACCTTGCCAAGCAGTTCGGGATCGAGGGCAACCTCTTCCTCAACCGGGGTATTTTCTTCAACGGTAAACTTGTAGTTCTCAAAGAGAGTGATTAACCCGGATACTCCTTCCTTCTTTCTCTTTTTATCGTCATAAAACGTGGAAAGGTCAACATTATCAAATTCGCCAAAAAACAAGCTATCGGGTACATTCGCCATTTTTGCCGGATTGCGTGAAAAACCATCCACGTATTTTACTTTTTTATCCTCCTGCTCTATATCAAGGCACTCAAACAAACCGCCGTTAAGGAACGGGGTATCATTAAAAAGCTCAAGCGCGGTTATTTCATCTGTCTGGAAGAGGGACTTATACCTGTACAAATTTTTAACACCATACTGATCCCTGTTAGTATTAAAATCGCCATCCTTGATAAATTCCCTCTCGTTTGCACTTTTGTTGAGGGTAGCGAAAAAAAGGTTTTGCAAGATAGCGCGGTAGTAATTGTTACTTCCGGGCGATTTGTTGAAATCTTTAATAATATTTTTCAGTTTATCCGGTTTGAACAAATCGGGATTTATTAAATTTTTCTCCCTGATAAACCACACGAAAATGAGTCGGGTAATAAGCCTTATCAAACTTAACTGTGAATATCCCGGTTCTTCCTGTTCGAGGTCGTTGGGGAATTTCACTTTATCCTGGGCGAAGAAGTACCAGTTAGCGAGTGATTTGAAGAATTTTTTATTCAGTTCTTTAGTATCGAGCACCTTGCGCCAGGCGTTATCGAGCGAGATAAAAGAATCTGGCGCGAACTTCTCCGCGATGCTGGTAAATGAAAAATCGAATAGTATCTCGGTATGTGCCCTGTGCGGGGTATCGAGCCTTATATCCTTGATAAGCGTAACCTTCTGCAGCACGTCTTTATCGCCATCGCGTAAGTTTACTCTTCTGTAAATTATTGAGAGAGTAATATAACCGCCGTGTCTGAAAAGCACGAGGACGGGCATCCCGAAAAGCTTGTTGATTTCTCGCGTAATATTACCAAGGCGGGTTCTGCTGTAATTTTCACCAGCCAGATCAACGGCTATAAAAAAGTAGGATGGAATATCCCGGTCTAATTCACCGGTATCAAACATGTCCCTTGTTTGAAATGTAATTTCGCCATCTGTCAACTGAAATAGCACGGAGACGGATTTCCATTCGGATACCTCGCCTTTTCCCCTGTTAAATATCTCTTGTTGATCATAAGATTCCAAAAAATCTTCCGGAGACAAATTGTTTTCACCGGGGTTCCTTTCCGTATTGTACCCGAGCAGAGAAAAAAGGTCTGTCGCGCCGGAATATAAATTTTGTTCCGGGAAATTCTTCAGCTTTTCTATTATCTTCGATTTAAGTTCAATAGTAACCATATTACTTCAGTATTAACCATGTTATAAGTTCGTAATTAGATTTATCTGTAGCCGCTGATTTATGAGGAATAAGAACGGCATCCCTTCCGGATGTTAAATTCAGGGCTCCCTTAGCCGCGAATTTTTCTTTAATTGAAGTGACAGCTTTTTTCATTAACCGGGTATGGAAAGATAATTCTTTCCCATCCCTGGTTTCGGAGTTGAATAACTCGCAGAGGTCCTCGTAAGGTTCTTTCCTCCCGCCGCACGTGAGCCTGAAAGCGTCAAGCACCTGTTTGGCGTTCGCGAATGTGTAACGAACGGTTCCGTCATTCCGGACAAACAAAAGATAATAGGGATGCAGGGGATTTATCTCATTGTTTTCTTCTTTCCCCTCGCTATGCCTTAAGCAGAAAATCACACCCGGCTTTAGTATTTCCTTCTGCTGCTGTGAGATATTTACGTTTTGCAATTGGCCGGAATACTCTCCTCCCGGCGCGGGTACAACCGCGTATAACCCGAGTGGCGCTTCATGCAGCTTTTGCTTGTTCTGCTCGATATAGCCGAGTAAATCAATTCTGAAATCATCGAGGCTGAAATCGGTAAGTGATAAGCCTTCTTCCATATCTTCAATATCGAGTATTTCCTCCCGAAGTTTTTTTAACTGTCGGTTGCGATATTTCATATCCTCATCAACGAGGTCTTTTATCTGGTCGGAGTTGAGAAT
Source organism: Melioribacteraceae bacterium (assembly GCA_022181065.1). Classification (GTDB taxonomy): domain Bacteria; phylum Bacteroidota; class Ignavibacteria; order Ignavibacteriales; family Melioribacteraceae; genus BQMY01. Next base: position 3,953 of record BQMY01000135.1, read on the forward strand.
ATCATCTTCACCTGTAGCGGCAACATCAACAAGTGCCATCCGCGATTCAACACGCTCTTTTAGATTGATATAATTATCGAGGTCTTTCGTAGGCCAGAAGTTCACAAGTCTAATGGTTTTATTTGTACTGCCAAGACGGTCAATTCGCCCGAATCGCTGGATTATCCTCACCGGATTCCAGTGGATATCGTAGTTTATCAGGTAATCACAATCCTGCAGGTTTTGCCCCTCGCTGATACAATCGGTACCGATAAGAATGTCAATATTTTCATTATCCATCATGGAAGGAATTTTATTACGGTTTTTTGAAACGGGGGAGAAATTGGTAAGTATTTCGGCAAAGTCATTTCGTCCATACGTGGATTTTGAGGTACTTCCGGCAACAAGCGCAATGTTGAGCCCGAGTTTATCGACACACCAGTCTTTCAGGTTATCATAAAGGTAGGATGCTGTATCTGCAAAAGCAGTGAAGATTATAACTTTTTTGTTCTCTTCATTGTACGGGTTATTGATTTTATGCTGAATCAGTTCCTTGAGCCGTTTAAGCTTTGCGTCCCGTTCAACGGTGATTGCATGTGCAAGGTTATAAAGTTCATCGAGTGCTTCCTTATCCGCTTCGAGGTCTGCTAACCAGCTATCAAGGTTGAGGTCTGCCAGCTCGTATGTGAATTTTTTACCTACTCGCCAATCAACTTCTTCACCATCTTCCTCAAGTTCAGCAATCTCGTGTTCATAATTCAGTTCAAGCTGCTTTTGTTTATCGGTCTGGTATTTTTGAAATTTCTGAATTCTTTTTTTCAGTTCGTCAATCTTTTTGATTGTTCTGTCCATGGAAATTTCAAATGATTCGATAGAGCTTTCAAGTCTCTTGAGAAAATTAACCTTCATCATGCCAATCAGCATAGTTTCACGATCTTTCTGCTTGAATTCCCTCACCTTACCGGCAGCTTTTTCCTCGTATTTCCCTTTTTTATCCTCCAGCAGATATAAAGAAGGATTAAATAGTGAAAGTTTATATTTTAGTATCTTTTTGTTAAGCGAGTCATAATTGGTAAACCTGTCCATTGTGTCGATATTGGTATAAACAGATTCCGGTTTCTCTCTTCGTGGAAACTCGCCAACAGTATCCTTTTTGTAAAACCCTTTAATATGTTTGCGCGAGCGGGCAATAGTGAGTTCATCGAGCAGCCTGAAAAAACGGGTATCGAGTTTTTCAAGGAGGTCTCTCACATTTCGGTTTGAGTGTCTGGCTTCAGCAGCCCATTGAGTAAATTGAGTCTGAGCCCTTTTTAATGTGGACGCAATACTGGAAATATGTCCACTATCTGTGTTAAGTACATCACCACCGGCTGTGATGATATAAAACTGATTTCTCAAATCACGAAGTGTGTTGTTTACCGGGGTAGCCGAAAGGAGTAACACTTTGGTTTTTTGACCTGCCTGAATAATTTTATCCATAAGCCACTTGGCGCGGTTAGGCCGATTTTCTCCCTGTTCTGTCTCTTTTTCCCTCGGGTTACCCCGAAAGTTGTGGCTTTCATCAATGACTACAAGATCGTAAGCACCCCATTCAAAGTTTGCAAGATCAATTCCATCCGCTGAGGAATTACCGGTTTCCCTGCCAAGATCAGTATGATAAAGCACAGAATAACCAAATCGATCTTTTTTGAGCGGGTTTAATCTGTTGCTTTTTGCCGCCTGATAGACCGTCCAGTTATCGGAAAGTTTTTTAGGGCAAAGTACGAGAACTTTTTCGTTTTTAAGCTCGAAGTATTTGATTACTGCCAGAGCTTCGAAAGTTTTACCAAGTCCCACAGAATCAGCCAGAATACACCCATTGTGATTCTGTATTTTTTTAATTGCGCCCTTTACGCCATCCTTCTGAAAGTCGTAGAGCATGTTCCAAATTTCTGTTTCGAAAAAGCCGGTTCGGGCAGTGATATCAGTTTCGGCTTCCTGTTTCCCGAGATAGTTTTCAAAAATATGGTATAATGTTTTGTAATAAATAAATTCGGGCTCATTTTCCAGATATGCTTTTTCAAGATACCTGAGAACCTGCTCCCTGACATCCTCTACAAGTCCGGATTCGTCATTCCACAGATCATCGAACCACGTCTTAAGCGCTTCAATATCGCGGTTATCCTGAACCTGCATATTTAACTCTATGTTGGAGCTCTGCGAAAGCCCAAGCCCTTTAACCGTGAAATTAGAACTACCGAATATCGCTTTCTGACGGGTGCTCGGCTTTTCAATATGATACATTTTACCGTGAAGGAAATTCGGTTTCACCATAGATTTTATTTCAACACGATGTTTAATCCAGTCGGCACACTCGCGAGCTGATTGCCTTTGCGCCATTTGAGCTTCAAGCCCGATAGTGATTTTTTTATCAAGGATTACTGATTCTCTGTGATTTGCCTTGGTCGGGTCGAGAGATTTAATGAATGTCGGCTCCCCGAATAACAACCTTAGTGAGCTGATATTATCAAGTTCGGCTTTCAGTTTCTGGTAAGCGAATACAGTGAAATATGCGGTAACAAATGAGGCAGATGAATTTGTCTCAAGATGCTCTTTCAGGAAATCGGCAACATTTCCGTTTTTTTTATTATCGTATATGCCGGAGTCTTTTTGTTTTGTCATTCACAAATCCCGAGTTTACCCTCACAAAGCTTGAAAATAACAAAATGCTAAAAACAAGACAAGGAAATTGGTTTTAAGAGTATAAAAAAACCGGGTACCCACACATGTGAATACCCGGCAATATTGAAATATGGCAAGACTTACTTCAACAAAATCATCTTTTTAACGCTCATGAAATTATCGGTCTCAATACGGTAGAAGTAAACACCGCTCGCGATGTGAGAAGCGTTCCATTCTATCTTGTGATGTCCGGCTTTCATGATATTGTTGTTCACGATTCGCTGAACTTCCTGACCAAGTATATCATATATCCTGATTGTTACTTTCGATTCTTCCGGCAACCCGAATTTTATTGTTGTGCTCGGATTGAACGGATTAGGATAATTCTGTTCGAGGTAATAGCTCTCGGGGATATCTATAACGGAAATAACAAGTACGTTCTCATTCTCATCATCAATCATGGCTGAGAAACTGCCGTCTATAATACCGTAATCTTTACCGGAGATTTTCCCTGTGACTCTATATTGCATGTCACTCAGTCCAAACAGACTCACTTCAACCGGATAATTCAGGTCTTTGAGCAATACTTCGTAGCTGCCGGACTTTTCTCCTTCAGCGAGCTTGTGTGAGGCAAATCGGATATCAGGCGCTCCTGTTGGCGGGAGTGGAGGAGCAACAAATCCCTCTGCAACTTCTTCTGAGGCGAGATAAAGATTGTTCACCCGATTATTTGCCTGTCTGAATAGAATACCTTTATCCGGCGAAGTCTTTTTAGCAACACGATTATTCTGAATTTCTCCCGGAAGTATCATATTACCTTCGGCAGAAGTTTTTATCCAGTATCCTCTACCCGGTATTAGTGTATCCGCGCTTTGGTAGCCGCTTGTACCATAAGCGTAAAAGACAGATGAAAGTATCCCTTCGGGTTCTGTGTAAACGTTTTGGGAGGCTATTCTGTAAGTATTTACACCTATAAGGTTCCAGCCGTTCTTCAGATTTACGACCGTATCCGAAATAATACCGGAGTTGAAATGTTTTGTGTATCCTTGTTCAGTCTTCAGCCAGAAGCCTTCGAAATTTTTGATACTATCCGAGACCTGATAATTACCTTTGAATATATACGGACCGGAAGTAGTTGCAGGGAACAGCTCGTTTATTTCAGCGTAGGGCATCTCAAGAGGAAGTGACAGCAAATTCCACCCTTCCGCAATGCTAATACTTCTTGTCGCGCGGTCTTCTCTGATATTGAACAAAGCTATATCCGATTCATTTCCGGCTTCGTCTATCGTTTTTATACCAAGATAATATGTAGTATCCACCATGTTATCGGGAATCAGACAAAAATCATACAATCCGGGATAGTTGGGAGCGGGAACGTTTGTAAGTATTGTTGCGTTCTGCCACCAATTCATTGTATCGGCGATTGAAGCGTTTGAGTATCTCAATTCATAGCCAAATGCTTTGCCGGAATTACCGTTATCACCTTTCGCTATCCAGCGGGCAAGATAATTTGAATCTGCCATCACAGTGAAATCAAGTATATCAATTACTCCCGGACTAACGGAATCAATCGGACTCGCGCTCACTTCATTGGAGTAATCGCTTCTGTTTCCTGCCGCGTCAATACCTCTTACCGCAACATAAACAAGAGTGTCATTCGGAAGAGATGAGATGCGGATCGTATCACTGGCGCCAATAAGGAATGGAGAGTTTTCGCCACCTTCGAGAGCAATACCTTCATAAGGCTCTCCGCTATCGTAATCGAAGTAAACCTCGTATTGGCTTACTTCAACGGTATCAGGATTTGAGACTATAAGTCTGATACCTGCATCGATACCAGCTACATCAAGTATTTCCGGAGCGTTCGGATTTGTTGTATCCGCGATAAAAACATTCACTGTTCCGTAGCTTAAACCATTTACACTCTCAACTCTGACCAGTGAGTTACCCGGATATGGCAACGATTTAATATTAAATGCAACTGTTGAGTTAACTGATTTTATCTGAGTACCGGCTATTGTGGTATCTGCGTCCTCGGCTTCAATACTTACGTTTTCGGCGCGGATGGTGTAAAGCACATCATTACCAACTTTATTTCCGTTACTAAGATAAAGGGTATCGCTCCAGAGGGAGCCTGTTGCACCGTTGTTCATTAGAGTGTCGCTATCTATGTGCAACCCGAACCTGCCATGAGGCATTATGGGTGCTATTGTGTATAACTGTAGTGTATCAACCTGCGTGGAAATTATGTTATTCACACTATCCACAACACCGCCGATATATTTCCACTCGCTGGAGACGGTATCCTGATAAAAAAGCGCGAGGTTACTTTCGGTCATATTTACAACATCACTATCAGGATAGACTATATTAATTGTCGCGCTTTGAGTAAGAGGTAATGCCTGAGGCGAAAACTTGTAAAATCCTCCTATACCGTAATCCATTCTGGCAAGGGATTGCTGCTGCCTTTTAATTGATTCTGCTACTTTTTGTCTTTGTGGATCAAGGCTGCTCTTTGTTGTTGTTACCTTGTTGCCATACCAGTTCCAGCTTTGGCAGCTTAGTGAATCCAGATCAGGCGGTAAAGATACAGGGTCTATATTGATTGTTGAGCCAATCTCTGAGAGAACCAGCGTGGTATCTCCCCTGATAGTTTTCATCTCCTTGGAGCCAAGTAAAAATAATGAGTTAAACAAATTCTGGAGTGTGAGGTTATCAAATCCTTCCTGGAAAATATGTTTGACTGTCTGAAAGGTAGAAGTATTGATCTGCGGTATATCGTTATATTTCTGCAAGGGGTAATCGTTACCGAGTAAAAACACACCCCTTTCCTTTTTAGCAGTATGAGATGTGCGCCAGTTAAATCCAAATCCAAAGTCAATGTCGAGAGCTATAGCCCAGTCGATCGAAATATTTAATCCTCCGCTATTGGAGGTGTAAGATGAATCAACAGCATAATCAATCGGTGGATAATAACCTGTATCCTGGTAGTCATATACCTTCGATAAAAAGGCATCTATACTGTTATTTACGAAGTTAGCTCCAATTAATGGTAACGGGGTTATCACCGCCGATGGATTTGCTATACTTACAAGGCCTTCCAGTGAAGATTGAGCAACAAGTTGATTAAGGTTCGGATGGCTTATTCCTATTCGAAACTCGCGCGACCAGTCGCCTTTTGCGCGTGAACTTACAAACCTGTATTCGGGACTACCATTGATATTATCAAATTCAAAGCGTAAACTTCTGTTTAAGTCAACGAGGTTGAACGCTATCCCCAACTTTGACATATCATTGATTTTATTAAGCTTTTTATGGTTTTGAGATGAGCTATTGCTCTTTTTCCATGAAATTAGCCCTAAACCGCCACTTAAAGAAACCTTGTCAAATAGTGTTAAGCTGCTGTAATAATTATCATTGATCTTATCATAATTGAAGTTAACTATTCCACCTATCTCGGCGCTACCGGAGAGCATAACACCAAGACCTAAGCCAAGGGTTCTCTGGCTATTGATTCCCGCAAGCGCGTTACCTGATCCAACCCCTTTCAAACCAATTCCGCCTGAGGCGCTTTCAAGAAAATCATGGTTCGCCAGATTTGAGATAAAAAACGCGGCGCGACTTAACTTGGGATCAGGATTAAGGGTAAGAGCGGCAAGGGTTAGGTTTAACATCTTTGACAAAGCTTCATAATAATCATTGCCGGAAGAATAATTGTAACCAAAACTCGATTTACCCTCCATAATTATAAAGCCACCACCTGAAAGCCCCCCATATACACCACCACTCACTGGACCAATATCAAGACTGGTGCCTCCTTCAATGCCGATCTCTATTCCGAGACCGGATGTAAATTGCTCTTCTATCCCAATACCATCGGGCAAGCTCATATCCCCGTCATTTTCTATCATAGTCAAGCTTGCATTAGCCTGGTCTTCAAGATTTATTGATGCTGTCCCACCAATCGCTCCACCAAGACCAATTTCTATATCACGTTCCAGTTCAAACGTTTTTTCAAGATGGCGAGGAAGTACCTCAACTAAAAACTCAACAGGTGGACCGTCATACTCTACTCCATTCAGCTTGCTTAATTGGAGCTGATATGTAGCGTTGTACCCGCCTAATTCGCTGCTGTTAATTGCCACCTGAATAATACCCGGTATTTCATTATAATTATTAGATGTAAAAGTTTTTGTGACCGAGCCGTTAGTGAATTCTACAGTAACGCCATTCAGACCGTTACCTGAACTTAAACCAAGGACTTTATAATAGCGCAAAACCTCTCCACCAAGCTCAACTCTTGAAATTAAAGGATTTGGGTTTGGTGAGAGTTGAGTCACCGTATAGTCCCCCTCAAACATAGTACTGATTGTGCCTGTAGGTGAATTAGCGAAAGAAGCATTCCCGCCAACACCAATTGTGGAGACGGTTTCATGAAGGCTTATACCCGCTACAGCGCTATGAAAAGTTGATATCTGCCCTACCTCTGATTCACCGCTACCAGTGTATGAAAAAAGGAGTGAGGGTAGTATAATCATATAAAAATAACACTTATACATAACTCCCCCTAATTAGTCCTGGCACACCTGAACCCGTAGAGGCTACTGTACGACGGATTGTTGACGGTGCGGTACCACGACCGGCAGTAGGACGAATTGAAGGTCCACGCACCGCCCCGTATGGTATAATTTGTCCCGGAATATATTGAATTTGTCCAGTCCCAAACATTTCCTGCCATATCATAAACACCGAATGGTGAGACTGCATTTTGTGTCTGGTAGCCCTGGTAATTCTGTCCGTTGTAAAATCCTGCCGGCGTTGTACCACTCTCCCATGGGTCGCCACTACCACTATAATTTGCGTAAGGTCCACTAATACTGTTACCCCAGGGGTAATCATAACCTGTCATACCGCGCGCTGCTTTCTCCCATTCATACTCCGTTGGCAATCTTAATCCATAAAACTCCGCAAAATCCCTTGCACCATACCATGTAACCTCAACCACCGGGTGGTCTTCATAATCGGCTTCAATATCCCAGTTGGTGCCATCGTAATGTATTCTACACTCCCCATCAAGATCGAGCAACTCCTGCCCACTCAGGTTTTTAACAGTTGTCGTGGTTGCTGTTATAAGGTTCTGCCCCAATGCGGCTTCTATAAATGTAAGATACTCTGCATTTGTAACGTGGTTTTTCATTATCCTGAAATCGTAGTTTATCATAAGTATCTGGTCGTTTTCGCCATAAGTATATTGCCCGGCAGGCACCACCACCATCTCAAATGGTATATTGCCGTCACCATCGTTCGCTATTACTTTTATTTTCATCTGTGATGAGAAGAAGTTTGGATGCTCAGCCGCGAAATCCCATGTTACCTGATAGGAACCGTTGCCGTAACCTGTACCGGTAAAGCCTTCAAGCATTGTTATCGGAAATGCCCATGACACTCCACCATTGCTAGATGCTTTAATCACAACAGACATCTGGTCACCGTCTGCGTCATAAAGCTCAAACCCGATATCTACCTTGTAGCTGCCATCGCCACGCTGCTGAAATGTAACGTTGCTTACCTCCGGCGCTGTACCTTGCGCAATAATAGAAAATGTCATTGATAAAAACAGAAGAATGGTCTTTTTCATATATGCCTCTTGTTTTAGTATTCGCCCATACATTTTAATCTTAAAATAACAAAACGAGATGTTTGTGTCAATTTACAGAGCAAAAAAATGCAATAATTGATATTTACATTTTAGGATAAGTACTGAATGACTTCAGGGAAGGTCAGCGGAGTTTATGGTATTGGTTGAATATCCGGAGCCAACCCCATGGGCGCCGGATAATTGCTACCTGTAATTTCGGAAATTTAACGGCTTCTCAATATTATCATCGATCAGCTCATATTTCTTAAGACGCTTATATATTATTTCCAGTAAGTCCCTCTGATGCGCATAGAACTTCAGGTCAAATATATTTCGGTCAAAGAATTCATTCAGCTCATCCTTTTTGATATATCTGAGATTTCTATTACCGAAGGTATTTTTCAGTTGCTCTACCGTCCTTCTGTAATCTTCCGCCCACTGCTGCTCCCCATATTTCTTTGAATATCGTTTATAGTGGGCATCCAATACATCATCAAAAGGGAGTGACCCGGGATGGAAGACAATACTTTTATAAACTTATTTTTAAATCGGATAGCTTTTTTTACATCTTTGGTTTCAAGATTAAATTTAATGATCTTGGCAGTCTTTCTTAACATTACATAGAGAAAAACTTCTGATTGGATTTTTGGCATAAATACATTGTTGCTCCTTAAGTTGTTATATTTTAATACTTTAATTATAAGTTATCCCATTAATCTACTGTTTCACCATAAGCTCATCGATTGGCTTAATAATGCAAGTTACGGCGATTACCCCGGTCAATGACGTATAGTCGTTCAAGTTAAAATAGTGATGAATCTGTTTTTCATATAATGGAGATTTCAATCAGGACTTTCGTCCTCCTCGTCAAGTAAATTGACCACTTTAGAAAGGTCTCTTGTTGCCAGATGAGCATATATCTGAGTTGTCTTTACATCAGCGTGTCCAAGCAATTTGGAAACCTGATATATAGACGCTCCTTTCTGTACCAGCCATGATGCATAAGTATGGCGCAATGAATGAAAGTTTAAGGCATCATTCAACCCGGCTTTCCTAATGAACTTCTTGAATTTGTGAATTATACAATCTTGCTTTATTGCTTCACCTTTGTATGTAAACACATGAGGGGATTCATTGAACCTTTTTCTTTGTATGAGAATCTTGGCAACTATCTGGTTCATGGGAATAGTTCGGATTTTGCGAGATTTATTTAAGAAATATGAGTTGTCAATTACAATGAGTGCTTGATCAAAGAGGATGCTTTGCCACTTGAGATTTATGAGCTCACCTTGTCTCATGCCAGTGTAAACCGCAACCTGAATTAAGTCTTTGAGATCAGAATCATCTATGACTGAAAGAAGTTTACAGAATTCGTTCGGAGTAAAAACACAGGCAGTTTCTCAGGTGCTTTTAGTCTTTTGATGCTTTCGGCAGGGTTGGTAGAAATGAATTTTTCTTTGTGTGCCCAATTAAAGAATGCTTTAAGATTGATGGTATCTTTTCTGCCCTGGTGTATTGATGAGTTCTGTATTCTAAGATTTATATAATCCTGAATATGATTTGAATTTATTTCATCAATTGTCAGTTTCCCTATATGCTTTTGGAAGTTCTTAAAAGTAATGCGATAATCCCGAGTTGTCAGCTTAGCATGGTAGATCTCGGAATAGTTAAGATATTTTGCGGCTACTTTCAGGAATGGGAGTTCAGCGGAAGCAGATAATTGTGTTTCAGCCTTCGTTTGAAATTCCTGCATAATTTTAAGAGCTTCATTTCTCTTTTTCGAGCCAGTAGATTTCATTCTGTTTGATGGGCCATAGATAATATAATATACTCCGTTTTTACGTTTTCTAAGGTACAAGATTTCCTCCAATTTGATTGTTTGAATTGCCTTTAAACTGCCTTAGCTTTAAATTTGAAGCATTATCGTGGGTTTATTTTTATGCTGGAAACGCACTTTTTAGCGGATTCTAATTTGGGGATATTTTTGGTTTTTAATTTCACGGATAAAAGGAACGGAATAAAAAAAGCCTTGTAAGTTGTTTATTTACAAGGCTTTACGGTAGTAGCGGGGACCCCGCAAAAAAGCTGCGGGACAGGCAGGACATAATTCCTTTACCTATACACTATTTAAAAAAGAAAAACCCCACACTTTCGTGTGAGGTTTTCTTTTTTAGTAGCGGGGACAGGACTTGAACCTGCAACCTTCGGGTTATGAGCCCGACGAGCTACCAATTGCTCCACCCCGCGGTATAATTTTTATTTGTTGCGTCTTTATCTTTCAAATAACAAGGACAGTAAATATAAACTTTTTATATCCTAAAGTCAAATAATCATCAATTAATTCTGCGCTATTTACAATCACAGTATCCTTCACTATTTTTGTGTAATTATACCCAATTACTAAAAGTCAATTATGCTTACTACTTTACAGATTTCCGATTATGCTTTAATCAAGGAACTGACTATTGAGTTCAAAGATGGTCTCAATATAATCACAGGTGAAACCGGTGCCGGAAAATCAATACTCATTGGCGCACTTGGACTGCTCCTCGGTGAAAGGGCGAGTTTGGAATCGGTTAGAAATGGCGCAAAAAAATCTGTAATAGAGGGAATATTTGAAGTAGAAAAATCCTCCCCGGTAAATGATATTCTTCGAGGAAATGAAATTGAGATCCAACCGGAACTTATTGTACGAAGGGAAGTTTCTCTAAAGGGGTCGAACAGATGTTTTCTGAATGATACCCCTGTGCCCCTTTCGGTAATAAAGGATATAGGTAACAATCTCGTTGACTTGCATGGTCAGCATGAACATCAGTCACTCCTTAAAACTGAAAACCATCTGCTTCTTCTGGATGCCTCAGGTGATATAAGACCACAGCTAAAAAATTATTTGTCAGACAAGACCAGGCTCTCCAAAGCATTGAGGGAGCTTAACGATCTCAGGGGTAGAGAAAACTCGATACGTGAAAAAAGAGATTTGTTCGATTTCCAGATTCAGGAGATCGATGCTATTTCTCCCATGCCTGGTGAAGAGGAAGAGCTTGAAGCGGAGTTAAAGATTCTCGAAAACAGTGAGAAACTGCTGGAATCAACCACCGGTATTTACACTTTATTATATGATGGTGAAAATACCATTTATGATAATCTGGTAACGGTACGAGATATGCTGCAGGATCTTGCCGGAATTGATGTTGCTTTTTCGGAGAAATTGAATGAGGCTGAATCAGCTTTGGCGAATATCGATGATATTGCCGAATTTACGAGAAGTTACCGCGATAAAATTGATCTTGAGCCGGTTCGACTTGAGGAAGTTCGTGAAAGATTGGGCGCCTTTAATTTGCTCAAGAAAAAATATGGCGGGACAATAGATGCGGTCATTACGTATCGGAAAGAGATAGGCGCGGAGTATGATCTCGCGGAAAATTTTGCCGGAAAAATTGAAGAACTTGGCAAAGAGATTGAAGTACTGCGTAAGAATTGTGGGTTGTCAGCTGAAAATCTGTCCCGAAAACGGAAGCAGATAGCTGAAAATATCAAGCCGGAAATAGAAGCGTCATTAAAGTATCTTGGCATCAACGATCCGGTCTTTGAAGTAAAATTTGAAACCGTAACCCCGAGTGAAAAGGATGAGGATTTTGTAATACTCCCTGATGGTCAGAAAGTAACTTATTTGCCTGGCGGGATTGACCAGATTGAATTTTTCATCAGTACCAATCCGGGTGAAGAAGTTAAGCCACTTGTCAAAATTGCCTCAGGTGGTGAAATTTCGAGAATTATGCTTTCTCTCAAAACAATTCTTGCTAAAAATGATCGTCTTCCGCTGCTCGTTTTTGATGAAATTGATACCGGTGTCAGCGGAAGAATAGCAAGTAAGGTGGGAAGCGCAATGAAATCGCTTGCCGCACATCATCAAATTATTGCTATTACACATTTACCCCAGATTGCCGCATCGGGTGACCATCAGTTTGTAGTTGAGAAGAAAAAATCTGAAGATCGGGCCGTGAGTAACATAAGAATTCTCGACAAGGAAGAACGCGTTACTGAAATCGCAAAGCTGATCTCAGGGGAAGAACTAACCGACTCCGCACTTGGCAGCGCCCGAGAATTACTGCATATGCCGTACTAAATATAAGTTGCATTAATATATACTTTGGTTATATTAATTATCAGAAATTTTAATATTAAAGAACACATTGTATCCAAATAAAGAATGGTCAGTTTTTATGTTCTTCAATAACAACCATCAAATAATCAGGAGTTGTAACATGAAACAATCTTTCCGATACTTATCAGTTCTGTTTGCTCTCATATTTGCTTTTTCAGTGAGCGCGCAGAGCGATCCCACCCTCGAAGAGACATTGTCAAACCTCTCTTCAGATGCTGCTTCAGCTTACGTTGCTCCGGTAATCTCCGGATTTGGTTCAAACCTTAACTCTGGCTGGATTACAGGTGCCCCCGAAGCAATAAAATTTGGTCTTACATTGAACTTACGCGTAGTGGCAATGGGCTCAATGTTTGGAGATGACGACAAATCTTTCGCATCAACAGGAAGTTTTCGATATACATCAGCACAAGCTGATGATATTCTTTCAGCTTCAGGTATTTCACCTTCAACAGTTGGTAGCGCGCAGTATAGCAGTATAAAAAATGAACTTCTCGCGCAGAGCTGGCAGGTAAATATCAGTGGTCCTACTATTATCGGCTCAAAAGAAGAGTATCTTGAAGTTGAATTCCCGGGTGCGACTATTCAGGGTCAGAATGTTGGTCAGTATGCGGTAACACTTGACGAAGTTAACGGCTACCTTGAAGATTTATCACTTCTTCCTATGGCTGCCGCACAGTTGAACGTAGGTACCGTTTTCGGAACCAACGCAAGTTTCAGATATCTTCCGGATATTGAACTGGGCGACCTTGGTAAATTCAGCTATTTCGGATTCGGACTTATACACAATCCGGGTGTGTGGATGAAAAATCCGCTTCCTGTTGATGTTGCGGTTGGATTTTTTACACAGACTTTAACCGTTGGCGATATTTTCGAAAGTACAGCTAATCAGTATGGCGTTTATGTAAGCAAGAAATTTGGTTATGGTATCTCAATTACCCCTTATCTTGGTCTTACTATGGAAACATCAGAAACAACTGTTGCTTACGATTACGAATTTACCGATCCTACCGGTGGTTCAACTGTAACAAGTGTTTCTTTTGATCTTGAAGGAAAAAATGGTTTTGGCGCGACAATTGGCGCGAATATCAATCTTCTTATCCTTAACCTGAATGTTGATTACAAAATGGCAGACATTAACACAGTTTCTGCCGGTGTTTCATTCGGTATCCACTAGAGTTTATTGTCCTGCCGGGTTTCCGGCGGGACTCTCTTTTTAGCCCTGAACAAATTCTTCCCAAATTTTATATAATTCGTAAGTAGCCCTTACATCCTCTGCGTTATATTTTGCGATCTCTTTCACTTTGCCGGCTTTGAACAGTTCTCTTACTTCCATCCCATTAAATTCATCTGTTTTAGGTGACTTTATACCGAATGCGTGACAATAAAAATCGAGGTTGAACTTCCTGATATTACCATAAAACGAGAGTTCATCCTGCAGGTCAATATGATTTTTACTCCTGTATTTTGCAGCTGCGATATTCACGGAAGGTTTGATTTTAAGCATTGCCGATCTCATCACAAGAAAAGGGGCATCGAAATGTTTACCATTAAAAGAGATTATACCCGCTACTTTTGAGATATATTCCCAGAATTTATTGAGGATTTGTTCTTCTGAGCCACCTGAATATTTGATCCTGCCATCTTCACTTTCCCACTCTTCATCACCACGGTAAAGAACCATCGTGTTACCGCTTGATATGTTCAGCATCCCGATGGAAACGATTTCGGAGGTAAACGGGTATAGTGATAAATAGCGCTTTTGATCGCTAATCGCCTGCTCCCTGATTTTTGGGTCGCTCTCTTTTTCAGCATAACGCATGATAAATTCCTGCTGAGAAGGAGCGAGGTTTTCAAAATCGTAGCCGGCTGTTTCAATATCAAATATCAGTTTCATAGTCCGCTTTCGTCTAAATGAAGATGTTAAAATAGTAATATAATATTTTCGTTTTAAAATTATGACCAGTATAAGATAATTAGGTGTAAAAATATTATTGAATTTATATTCGAGATAAAATTATTAAAATGTGCTGTTTTTTAACTTGACAAATTGTCTTTTATTTCTTTAATTCGATTAGAGTAATTTGAAACTTGAAAAAATGTTTAGTCACCAATTTATAATTATAAAATAATAATTGTGACTTAAGGGGATAAATATGAAAGATGGTAGAATGGGTATAATTAAAAGGTATGGAGAAGAAGTTGATCTTGCGTTAAGTACATGGGTCAAATTGGCGCGAGCTTCATCTACTTTCCAGAAGAAGTCGATGGAGAATATTCGCTCTTTCAAATTAACACAACCGCAATTTGCTGTAATCGAGGCTCTTGGGCACCTTGGACCAATGAAAATTGGCAAGCTTTGTGACAAGATGCTCGTCAGTGGCGGAAATATGACTCTGGTTCTTGATAATCTTGAAAAAAACAGTCTTATTGAAAGAATACACAGTAAGGAAGACAGACGCGCGATTTTGGTGCAGCTAACGAAAGCAGGTGAAAAGTTGTTCAAGGAAATTTTCGTTAAGCATGCCGAATTTATTAAAGAGCAAATGTCAGTGCTCACCAAGGAAGAACAGAAACAGATGAGCGTCCTTCTCAAAAAATTAGGCACAGGAATCAGGGACGTGTAAGCGTCCCTTTTTTTGCGTAAATATTACGAGATCGTAAAATATTAAATCGAACTTATGTTGTAACCTTTATGTTGGATAATAAAACAACTAAATATATAAGAAAGGATCAGAAAATGGTCAAGGTACAAAGAAGTGAAGAACGAGGAAGAACTAAAATAGATTGGCTTAACAGTTATCACAGCTTTTCGTTTGGAGAGTATTACGACCCAGGCAATATGGGATTCGGACCTCTGAGAGTTATAAATGATGATATTGTCGCACCCGGCGCAGGTTTCCCGACTCATCCTCACAGGGATATGGAGATAATCACTATTGTTACTGATGGTACGATTGAGCATAAAGACAGCACCGGCACCAAGGGACAGCTTAAATGGGGAGAAGTGCAGAAAATGTCTGCGGGTAAAGGAATACTCCATTCAGAGTACAACCCTTCTAACGACGAATATTTGAAACTGCTGCAAATTTGGATAATCCCGGATGTTAGAGGTCTGGTACCATCTTATGAAGAGAAAAAATTTGATTTCGACAACACCAAAAATGAGTTGATTCTTATAGGATCAAAAGAAAAGAGTGATGATAAAATATTTATACATCAGGATGCTTCGCTTTATTATGGAAACTATGAGGCGGGTAATAGTGTTGAAATGAGTATCAATGAAGGATATGGTATCTATTTATTTGTTATCAGTGGTGAATTAGAGGCAAATGGTGAAAATTTGTCCAATAGGGATGCTATTATGATAGAATCTGAAGAAAAAATCTCGACATCGATCAAAAAAGATGCTAAATTCATAATGTTTTATGTAAAAATATAATCCGGAGTCAAACGTATAATGCGGAAATTTGTATATATAATATTTCTTGTTTTTGTAACAGTAGCCTGCGGTCAGCAGAAAGAAAATGCATATAACGCGGAAGAATTTATCAAGCTGAAAGAGCAAAATAAAGATTTGGTACTTCTTGATGTAAGAACGCCACCCGAACTTTCAGGAAATCTGGGTAAAATTGATGGTGTTATAAATATTCCGCTTCAGGAACTTAATTCCAGAGTTGGTGAGCTGGAAGAATACAAGGATAAAGAAATAGTTTTAATCTGCCGTTCAGGAAGAAGATCGGGGATTGCTACAGATATATTGCTGAAAAAAGGATTTACTGCTTACAACCTCGAAGGAGGTATGATTGGATACAGAGCAGTTGAAAATAAAAAATGAGTGAGAAATTTATCCCGTTGAATAACTTCCCGCATTTCGGTCGTGATGCAATGGTCAAGCGTTCAGGTGAATTTCTTGAGTTTATGAAATCAAGACGAACTGTGAGGGAATATTCCGGGAATGAAGTGCCACTCTCAGTTATTAAAAATGCTATAACGGCTGCGGCATTGGCTCCTAACGGAGCTAATCTGCAGCCTTGGCATTTTGTTATCGTAAAAAACCCTGATATAAAAAAACTTATCAGGGAAGGTGCCGAGAAAGAAGAAAGAGAATTCTACAACGGGAAAGCCCCGGAAGAGTGGATAAATACATTACAGCCGCTTGGCACTGATGAGCATAAACCGTTTCTCGAAAAGGCGCCTTATCTTATAGTGATATTTGAAGAGCGGTTCAGGCTTGATGCAAATGGTGATAAACACAAAAATTATTATACCAAGGAATCAGTTGGAATAGCAACCGGTTTTCTGATCACCGCTTTGCACCATGCCGGACTCGCAACTTTGACGCATACCCCAAGTCCGATGGATTTTCTTAACAAAATTCTCAAAAGACCACAAAACGAAAAACCATATTTAATATTAGTTACAGGATATCCGGCGGAAAATTGTGAAGTGCCCGCAATCAGTAAAAAAGAGTTCGATCAAATCGCTACGATATTCTAACCCCTTTCCTGAACTTCAATGTCCTCTGGCAGCTCCATCATTATTTCCATAAATCCGGTATATTTACCATCTTCATAAACGGGTGCCTGATAAACTAGTTTAGTTTTATCTTTCTTCTTGATCATATATACGTTTGATTTTTCCTCTTTCATCATATTTTCGAATTTTGATCTGGAGGGTTCAGGGTGGCAATCGAGCAGATTTGTACCAATCAGCTTTTCACCACCATCTTTCTCGAAAAAATTGATAGATGCCTTATTCATATATGTGGCAATTCCCTCAGTGTCGCATAAAGTAAAAGTACCGCTGAAATTGTCTATTATTTTTTTGATATCCATTCTCACCTCAACAAAAGGAATTTTAATAAATAAAAGTGTGTTACAGGAAATATATGATAAAATATAATTATCTATAAACTTTTATTAGTTAAACAAATGAGATATATTATCGATTATAGTGATAACGAGTTATGAAAGGTTTGGTGATGAAACAAATGAGTATTGCCGTAATAATTGGAAGCGTGCGCGAAGGCAACAATTCTCTGAAGATTGGAAAAGCTGTTTTACGTTATTTGAAGGAATATGGTGTAAATGGTTTTATAATTAATCCTGTCAATTTTATGTTGCCGTTTCCCGGAGAGAAAGTTCAGGGATCGGACACTACATATTTGCAGGAACTGGTCAAAAACGCCGACGGTGCAATTTTCGTAACGCCGGAATACAACGGTTCTATCAGCAGTATTATGAAATTGATTATTGAAAATCTTGGCTATCCGTCAACTCTCAAGGGTAAGCCAAGCGCGATTGTTGGTGTTACCGCGGGTAAATTTGGCGCAGTAAAGCCGATGGAGCATTTAAGGGGTATCCTTACTCACACCGGTTCTTATGTGCTACCGCTTCAGGTATCAGTATCGAATGTCTATGAGATGATTGATGTTCAAGGTTTTCTAAAGGATGATGAAACACGGGAAAGATTAAAAACTCTTACAAACGCATTTATAGATTTCAGCCAAAAATTTGCAGATGAAAAATCGGGGTTAAGAAATTTTAACTTGGGAAATTCCGTGATGAATTAATCAGAAGGTTTCTGCTTTATCGGTTGAGTAGCAAAAAAATCATCATAAAATCTTTCGGTGTATTCAGATAGAAGTGCCTGCACTTTTTTGTAATCGTTTGAAGCCAGTATTAAACCCGCATGAAATTTTTTGTTTATACGCCATTTTATTTCGGGAGCGTCATAGTTTGAAGTGTCAGGGTATTCCTGACGTGCCAGAGATATTAGAATACCGGAATAGTTGTCTTTAGCCACAGGGGGTTTATATTTGCGTGGTTTAGTTTCAAGTTTTGCCCATTCCTTCCAAAGGTTAATACCCGTGCCTGCCTCAACCATTTCTGCGATATTTGCTCCGCCCACTCTGGCGCTCGTCTCAAGGAAATACAATTTACCATCTTCTTCCGATTTGATAAATTCTGTGTGTGAAACTCCATGTTTCAGCCCCATAGAGCCAAGAACCTTTTCGTTAAGCGCTAATAATTTCTTTTCATCTTTACTTCCTTTTTTCATGAGGGAAGTACAGAAAACCCGTCCCTCATGCGCAACCTCCATTGGAGGTTTGGCGTACTGACTCGCAACTGCAAATTCAACTTTACTATTGTATATAATTGTATCTACATGATAGATATTACCCGGAACAAACTTTTCAACAAGATAATAAGATTGTTCATCTCCAAGTGAATTGACCGCGTCCCAAAGTTCCATTTTATCATGGCACTTTTTCATTCCGATAGCACCGGCTTGCGAACGGGGTTTAAGAATGTAGGGAGGTTCAACCTTCTCCATAAAATCGTTAATTTCATTATGGTTCAGTACGTGTATGAAAGGCGGGACAGCAATTTTGTCTTCATGAGCTTTCATACGCATAGCAAGCTTGTCCCGGAAATACCTTACGGTTGTTTCTCCCATACCGGGTATGCGGAGGTGTTCTCTGAGGGTGGCTGCTTTTTCTACATCAAAATCATCAAGCGCGACAATTTTATTAATTTTTTCGGTGCGGCAAAGATAGCTCACAGCATTAAGTACCTCTTTCATATCCCATTCTTTTTCTACATCAGGGATGTAATAGATCTCATCAATGGATTCTTTTGGCCATGGGGCTTCTGCAAGACTGTTGGAAGTTAGGAGAATAACCCGCCATCCAAGTTTGTGGCATTGTTTCAGGAAATCAAAACCTTTTTCATAACTCGAAATACAAAGAATGGTTTTCTGAGCGGAAGCCATATTATTCTCCACAGGTTTATTTGAATAAAGGTAAAAAAGAGGGCTGAAAGTAAATCAGCCCTTAATATTATCTGCCCATTCCGTCAAGTTCATCTTTTTTCTTGAGAAGGGCTTCTTTATCTTCAACGTGGTCAGGATCAGGAACACAACAATCAACCGGACAAACAGCGGCACATTGTGGTTCATCGTGAAATCCGACACATTCGGTACATTTATCGGGGACAATGTAGAAAAATTCATCGGAATAAAATCCGTTAGCTCCCGCAGGTGATTCATCGCCATCACCAAACGTCTTATCACCCATTGACCACTCAACTCCACCTTCATAAATAGCCGTATTCGGGCATTCCGGTTCGCATGCTCCGCAGTTTATACATTCATCAGTAATCATTATAGCCATTTTACTTCTCCTTTTTGCTATTTTCGGTAATATATTCTAACACAGGGTAGCTATATTCTTTAAGTTCTTCAACCTCACCCCTGAAGAACCTTTCAAGTTCGGTTTTTATTGGCTCTACCTCGGCAAGAAGTTTACCAAGATTCACCCCGTTATGTTTTTCCCCGTATAATTTAAGTTTCTCGCTTCCACGCGTAAACTGACTGAGAGCGCCTTTGTAATTTTTGTGGCTGTGGTGATAACACCCCACTGACATCTGAACCATTCCCTGAAAAAAGAGTCGTTCGTCATGCTCAGCTTTTATCCACAGATCTTCAAAATAATCGTGGCTCTCAAAATAATATTCACTGTTAAAGAGTTTTACCCCATCACTTATATCAATCAATCTAACTATATACCTAAATAAATCAAAACAATTAATTTATCCCAAATATATGTAAAACAGACTAATTATGATATTAATCAATTTACAATTGACAATAAATAATAGAGTAAAAATTTGTCACATTTTCATACTGGAATTTGTATGAATTTTTAAACTTTTTGTTAAAAACATATATATCAATCATTAATAAGGTTGAATTTGATTTATATCATAATTATTTATTCAAAAAATATGCAATATTGAAGGTAAATAGACAACAGGTAATAATTTTATAGTGCATTAATATTTTCATTTTACTAACTTCAAGAACTTTTTAGAAACGATATTTATTAATTCTCTATTTAAAAATCATAAGGAGCTCTGATGAGAAAATTTATCTCATTCCTCATCGTATTTCTACTTTTCTCTGGCAGTATGTTCGCACAGTGGCAGAAAGTTACTTTGCGTCTGCAGGAAAAACTCGATGAAACTACTCGTGATCAGTATGTAAGAACACTGGTTGTATTTCAAGATCAGGTAGATGTTGCCGCAATGGACGAGCAATTCTACGCTGAGAATGCCTCAATTGAAAGAAGAACATACGAGGTAATCACTACACTTCAGGCTAAAGCCACACAATCGCAGCGTGAATTGATTAATTACCTCGCTGTAAAAGAATCAAGTGATGATGTATTTCGTTACGACCCATTCTGGATTGTTAACATGGTTATGGTGGAAGCCAAACCTGAAGTAATTTACGAAATTGCCGAAAGGGCAGACGTAAACTTTGTTGATCTTGATGCCCGTCTTGATTTTGACAGACCAGTGGGCGACCCTGTTCCTGCCAATGAAAATATTGAAAGTGTAGAACCTGGTGTTAAAATTATCAATGCCCATAAACTTTGGGAACTTGGTATTACGGGTGAAGGCAGATTAATTATGGGTATCGATACCGGTGTTGATGTAAATCATCCGGCCTTGAGCTATAAGTGGAGAGGAAATTCGGTTCCTGCTGATCAGGCATGGTTTGACCCGAGTTCAGGTACAACATCCCCAAATGATTGTGACGGACACGGAACACATACTATGGGTACAATGACCGGTTGGGTTGATGGTGATACTGTTGGTGTTGCTATTGGCGCTGAATGGATCGCTTCTAACTCGCTATGCGGAGGTGGTTCTCATACATCCAGAACAGTTGCTTCTTTTGAGTGGGCAATGGACCCGGATAACAATCCCTCTACTATAGATGATATGCCTGACGCTATTACTAACAGCTGGTATGATCCTTCAATCTCGGACGATTGTAACTCTATATATAAAACTACACTTGACGCTGTTGAAGCCGTAGGTATCGCGCCTATTTTCTCCGCCGGTAATAGTGGCCCGGGAACAAGTACAATTACATCCCCCAAAAATATTAATACAAACACAGTAAATATCTGGTCAACCGCTGCTCTTGACGGTGCACAGATATTGGCTGGTTCAACCAATCCTGTTGCGAGTTTCTCCAGCCGCGGTCCTTCTGATTGTGGTGGTACAGGTTCATTGTTGATTAAACCTGAAGCAGGAGCTCCCGGTGTTAACGTTCGTTCGTCATACGCTGGTGGTGGTTATACACAGCTAAGTGGTACTTCAATGGCTGCTCCTCACGTTGCGGGTGCTGTTACATTGTTAAGGCAGTTCGCGCCTCAGCTTACAGGTAAGCAGATCAAAGAAGCACTTTACGCAACAGCAAAAGACCTTGGCGACCCCGGTGAAGATAATACTTACGGTATGGGTCTTATAGATGTTTATCAGGCTTTCCTTTCACTTGGTACCCCGGATGAAACTCCACCGGAACCTGTTGTTGACCTTGCCACTTCCGAGCCTACATCAAGCTCATTGACATTAAGCTGGACAGTACCTTACGATTCTTCGCAGAATGGTGTAACAGGTTATGATATCAGAATGTCAACAACTATGATTACAGATACCAACGATTTTTACGCGGCAACTCCGGTTGAATTTGTTGGTCAGCCAAAACCTTTTGGTGAATTGGAATCAGTACAGGTTGATGGTTTGGAATTCTCTACTACTTATTATTTCGCGGTTATCTGTACAGATATCTGGGATAATAAATCAGATCTTTCAAACGTAGCTATGGGAACAACATATGACGCACCGGAAATCGCGGTTACTCCTGCCGAGATAGCTGTAGAACTTGATCCGGGTCAGTCAACAACCGAAAACTTGAACATAGCAAACGTTTCGGCAACAAATTCAACTCTTGATTTTGAAATTTCAATGGCTAATAATACTTTCCCTGAAGATATGGTTCAGGTTAAACTTGTTCCTAAAAATTCAGCTATTGAAGCCGAACAGCAATTAAAAGATAATCCAATGGAAAAAGGTGGTATCGCTCTTGAAGGATTTGGCGGACCTGACATGTTTGGTTACGAATGGATTGATAGTGATGAACCCGACGGTCCAGATTATGTATGGAATGATATTTCCGGTACTGGTACCGCTGTTTCCAACTGGATTGCAACAGGAACTTTCAGCGCGCTTGACGAAGGTTATGCCGGGCCATTTGATTTAGGGTTCAACTTTAAATTTTATGGTGAAGAATATAGTTCGATCTATTTTGGATCGAATGGTTTTGTAACCTTCCTGCCTTTCTCAGGTAATTCATATACTAATGATCAGATACCTGATAACGGTGATCCGAACGCGATTATCGCTTCCGTTTGGGATGACCTGGATGGTGGTAATGGTGGTAATGTATATTACCAGAGTTTTGCTGATAAATTTGTTGTGCAGTATGATAACTGGGGTGAATATTTCGGTAGCGGAACATTTACATTCCAGGTTGTACTTTACACAAGTGGTAAAATAATGATTTATTATAACTCGATGACAGGTGATCTTGGCAGCTCAACAGTCGGTATTGAAAATGCTGCAGGTGATGATGGTCTTCAGGTTGCTTATAACTCATCTTATATTGCAAACGAAAAAGCCGTTATGTTTGCTTCCGAGCCGGATTGGCTTGCGCTTTCGAACAATGGCGGTATGCTTTATAATGGTAACAATGTCGATATAGAACTTACATTTTCTACAGAAGACTACCCTCAGGGTAATTATTCTATGGATGTAATCGTTTCAAGTAGTGATCCAATGAACAGCGAAATAGTTGTTCCTGTTTCGATGGTACTTGGCGAAGGTAGTGGTATTGGTAACTGGGCATCAG
Organism: Melioribacteraceae bacterium; assembly: GCA_022181065.1. GTDB lineage: Bacteria > Bacteroidota > Ignavibacteria > Ignavibacteriales > Melioribacteraceae > BQMY01. The sequence goes on from BQMY01000135.1 coordinate 27,160, forward strand.
CTATCAACGTAATGGATGCCGGTGGAACTGAAACCGCAATGGATCTTACCATTGGTATGGATGGTCTTGGAACAGATGGTATTGACGATGATCTTGGTGAATACGAACTTCCTCCTGTACCTCCTGCAGGCGTGTTCGACGCTCGTTTGATTCTTCCTTCAAACGTTCCATCGCCTGTTGATATCCGCGGCTTGAACAATGAAGAAGCTGAATGGGTTGTTAAATTCCAGCCTAGTACTGCGGGTTATCCGTTTGCATTGTCCTGGGACAATACAGACTTCCCTGATGGAAGTTTTATGATGGTTGATCCTTTTGGTGGCTCAATTGTAAATGTTAATATGAAAGAAGAATCCAGTGTCGAAATAACCAACTCAAGCATTAATGAACTTCATATTATGTACTCTCAGATGATGAGTATGACCATGATGGTTGATGAGGGATGGAATATTCTTTCCATGCCGGTACACGCAGATGATATGATGGTATCAAGTGTATTCCCTGATGCTGCTTCACCAGCATATGCTTTCGACGGTGGTTACGTAACCGCTGACGAATTTATGATGGGCGAAGGTTACTGGTTGAAATTTGATGAAGCCGGTTCACATGAAATGACGGGGCAGGCTGTATCAATGGCAGTTGGTGTTGATCAGGGTTGGAACATAGTTGGTCCTTTCGATCAGCCTGTAACTACTTCGGAAATCACATCAAATCCGACAGGAATTCTTGCTTCTGTATTTTATGGATTTGATAATGGTTATTCAGTTGCTGAAGAACTAACTCCTGGTAAAGGTTACTGGGTAAAAACTTCCGGTGCCGGTGACTTGATGTATAATATGGTTGCCAAAAAAGGTGATGAAACTGAAACAGAAGAGATCGCTGAAGACGCGCTATATACAATTGGATTGTCCACAAGTGACGGAGCTGCCGGTTCTTACGGACTTATGCTTGGTATCGATCCTGCAGCTACTGAAGGTATCGACAGTGACCTTGGTGAAACAGAACTACCTCCTCTTCCTCCTGCAGGTGTGTACGACGCGAGAATGATACTTCCTGACGGTACAACAGGTTCTCCCGCTGACTACCGCACAGGTGATAACAACTATACGGGTCAGGTTACCTACACACTCAAGTATCAGCTTGGTGACGGTGGTACATCTATGACTCTTGATGTAGATATCCCTGAAATACCGGGTACAGTAACAATGACAGTACAGGATCCTTTTGGCGGAGTACTTGTTAATGAAGTAGTAAACGAAGGTGGTGGTCAGGTAGTGGTAACAAATACATCACTGACAGAACTAAAACTTATCGTTGACTACAACGCGCCTATTCCTGTAGAGCTGTCATCATTCGCCGCTAACGTAGTAGGTGAAACCATACAGTTGGTTTGGGAAACAGCCACAGAGACCAACAACAAGGGATTTGAGATAGAGAGAAGTGAAGACAACGCTACATTCACAAAAGTCGGCTACATGGATGGTAACGGAACCACAAGTGAAAAACAGGCATACAACTTCACAGACCATCATGCTGTATCAGGAACCTACTACTACAGATTACGTCAGGTTGACTTTGATGGAACATCAAGCTACAGTGACGCAGTAGAGGTAGATTTTGTACCAACAGAATACAGTCTGGGTCAGAACTATCCTAATCCGTTCAACCCGAGTACAAGGATCAAGTTTGCAGTGCCCGTAGATAGCAAGGTAACGGTAACATTGTACAACATGCTGGGACAGAAGGTACAGGATATAGTATCACAGAACTATAGTGTTGGTTTACATGAAGTTGATTTCAACGCGAGTGAATTATCGAGTGGAATGTACATCTACTCAATCACAGCTTTGGGAGTTGACGGAAGTAATTTCGTCGACACCAAGAAGATGATGTTGATGAAGTAAAATAGTGCTGAGTACTAAGTACTGAGTGCATAGTGGTAAAGACGGCATATATGCCGTCTTTACTGAAGAAACATAAATATTCTCGTAGGGGATGGTTTTCGACCATCCCCTTTTTTATTTTAAAGAACTGCATGCCCGATCGAGCCCACCCAAGTTGGGTAAACTGTGCGCGAGTATAACAATAAGTCTTGTGTCATTCGTGTGAAGACAGGAATCCAGAGATGCTGAATTGTCGAGAAATAACAATAAGAACCCACCCCAAGCATAGTCATCTGTCAAAAGTCGCCAGTCTATAGTCAAAAACAAAAACCGAATACCACCCAATTTATCGTGAAACATGACAATGCAATTATTTGCTCCCCTTCTCTTGATGTCAGGAGCTGGTGCGCCGTGGCGTGAAGGGTGCGACGCATCGCAGGGGGTTGAGGTCTGTCTTAAAAACTTGTATAGTCCTGAAATAGGTTGACTGAAAAAGGATAAAAAAGTCAACCAAAACAAGGATAA
>BQMY01000136.1 GCA_022181065.1 Melioribacteraceae bacterium
GTCACGATCTGACAGCAGCGTCATATGTCGCTTTTAACGGAATACCGGAAATTATAATTGATAAAAATATTTATTTAGATGTTTAGCAGGATAAAATGAAAAAAAAGTTTCATGTAATATCGAATACACATTGGGACAGGGAGTGGAGATTTCCGTTTCAGAGAAACCGCCAGATGCTGGTGGATATGATAGATAAAGTACTTGATATTTTAGAGCATAAACCGGAGTATCGTGCATTCCACCTTGATAGTCAATCAATCGTATTAAAAGATTATTTTGAAGTGAAACCGCACAAAAAGGAGCTTGTAACACGTCTGGTTCAGGAAAACCGATTACTAATTGGTCCGTGGTATATCCTTCCTGAAGAATTTCAGGTTGGCGGGGAAAATCTGATACGTAATCTGCTTCTTGGTCATAAAGTCTGCAAAGAATATGGCGGCGTATCGAAGATAGGATATTCACCATTTTCGTGGGGACAAATTTCACAACTACCACAGATTTACAAAGAATTTGAAATAGATCTGATTATGTTCTATCGGGGTGTAAATTCGTTGGATAGTAAAAAATCGGAGTTTTTATGGATTGGCGCTGATGGTACCAAAGCGGTCACCTCACGATTTTCTACAATGCCGAGATATAATTTCTATTTTTACATTTATCGTCCGGTAATATTTAATCAGGGTTTCTATGATGTTGAGCATCCATGGAACAAATTCGGCACACCATTTCATTTCGCCGACAAAAATCAGGTTGAAGAAGATTATTTTAATCTTAATCCTGAAGATAGCTACTTCAAGGAGAACGTCACTCCACAGGTGGAGAAGATAATTGAGGATCAGGCTGATGATTTCACAACTCCAAATGTTATCTGGATGGAAGGGCATGATTCCAGCGGTCCAAATCCGGCAACTGTACGTATTATAAAGGATATTAAAGAGGAAAATCCCGAACTCGATGTTGTTCATTCCACTCTTGAGGAATACGCCCGCGATGTTTACGATTCCGTTGACATTGACAAATTAGCCGTAGTTGAAGGGGAAAGAAGAAGTTCACAATATGATCTTCGCAGCGGGAATATGTACGGTTATACTACCAGCGCGAGAATGTATCTCAAACAGAAAAATTTTGACGCGGAACGATGGATTCAATTTTACGCCGAACCATTCAACGTTTTTGCCGGGATATTTGGTAAGGATATCGATGATAATTATCCCGTTATGGCGTGGGAATATATCGTGCAGAACTCAGCACACGATAGTATAGGTGGATGCAGCCTTGATGAAATTCATGAAGATATGATGTGGCGTTATAAACAATCGATTGAGATATCAAAAGGACTCTTCGAACGTTCCATGAAATATTTCGCGAGTAGAGTAGATACTTCCGAATTAAGAGTAAATGGCGAAAAACCGGAAATATTTGTTACACTCGTTAATCCCAACAATTACAGCAGAAATGAAGTGGTTGAGGTCGCAATCGATATCCCTGAAAAACTGGATTTAGGTGATTTCGATGTCTATTCAGCCGATGGTAAAAAGTTACGTAAAAGTATAATTTCATCCGAGTTGATCGAGCCAGTGTTAGAGCAGATGATCAACAGACCGATGTACTTTAAAATGAACCGATACGTAACGAGAATTGAAACAGGAAATATAGACGGCTTTTCAATTAACACACTTTCTGTGATTTCGGTGAAATCCGCGGATAACATTAGTACTGAAAAAAATATCAGTTATGGTGAAGATTATTGCGAGAATGAATTTGTCAAAATAGAAATAAATCAGGATGGCACTCTCAACGTTTTTGAAAAAGTATCGGGTATGACATATAAGAATATCGGATATCTTGTGAGTGAAGGGGAAGCAGGTCATGCATGGACGCATGTTCCAGTCGAACCGGTGATTTCCACTTTAAATTCATCCCCGGAAATAGAATTTTCCGAGAAAAGTGATCTTGTTGCAAAAATCAGGATTCAGCACAAAATAGAGATCCCGGCAAATCTGGAAGAGAGAAGAAAATCCGGGAAAACCATTCCATTACTTGCTGAAGTAGAATTTTCGTTATGTTCCACGTCAAAGCACATTGAGATCAATGTCGAAGTTGATAACAAAAGCGAAAGCCATAGACTTAGAATGGTCTTTCCAACTGAAATAGATACTTCATTTACCTATGGAGAAGGGCAGTTTGATGTTGTAAAAAGGATTCTCGACAGACCTGATACTTCTGATTGGGTTGAGCAGCCAATGTATGATTTCCCGATGCACAATTTTGTAACTGTTACCAATGAAAATGTTGGCGCTTCAATATTAGTCGATGGTCTCAAGGAATATGAGATTTTGCCTTATGGAAAAAACAGTATCGCGATAACACTTTTCAGAGCATTCGAATATATTATCGCACCCAGTTCAAAACAGGATTATCGCTGGCAAAAAGGCTCTCAGTGTTTGGGTTCTTCGAATTATCGTTTTGCTTTTTATCCTCACACAGGTGGGTGGGAAGAAGGAAAAGTTTATAAGGAGGCATTTAATTTTAACAATTCATTAAGAGCATATCAAACCGGTTTGAGTGAGGGAGACCTTCCATCACAAATGTCAATGATGAAAATAGAACCGGAACAGCTTGTTTTTAGTGCATTCAAAAAAGCGGAAGATGGTGACGGTTTCATTTTACGTGTATATAATCCGACAAACGAAAGAGTGGAAGGTAAAATCTATTTTGTTAATCAACTGATGGAAGTTAGCGAAGTAACTCTTGAGGAAATAGAAAAACGCAGACTAGAAGTTGTTGATGGTAACAGCTTTAGTGTAATCGCTGAAGTAAGGAAAATTTGTACATATAAACTCAAATTTGAGTGATCGTCAATGGACACTTGTTTGTTAACTAAAATGGGGGTATATTTTTAGCTTTGGGTTAAAGGGAGCAGGAATTGCTGGATGTTATAGAAAAATATAAGCTTTCAACCCCTTTTCTGTTATTGAATACAGGTAGGGTGCTAAATAATATAAATGAATTCAAAACTAAAGCTGAACAAAATAATTTAGTATTCAGACCCCATTTTAAAACTCATAGATCAGTAGATGTGGGGAAGCTTTTTCTTAATGAAGGAATCGACAAAATTACGGTTTCTTCTGTGAGAATGGCTACCTATTTTGCATCCTTCGGTTGGAAGGATATCCTTATTGCCTTCCCGGTTAATTTTCCCGAAATGAAGGAAATCAATAAACTCGCCTCTGAACTCCAACTCTCCTTGCTGGTTGATAACAGTCTTTCCGCGCAATATCTGGTAAATCAGCTAAGCGCTAAAGTAGATGTTTATGTAAAAATCAACACGGGTTATAACAGAGCCGGAATTCATTTCCAGGATGATGAAGAACTAAAAAAAACAATAGAAATACTGCTGAATAATAAGAATATCCGTTCTGTTTCACTACTAACACACAACGGCGAAACTTATGTATGTGATGGCAGGAATTGTATAAATTCAATTCATAAAAAGTCTGTTGATAAAATAGTGGCAGTAAAAAAAATGCTGTTGAATCATTATGGATTAGATTTTGCCGTTAGTATAGGGGATACACCAGGCTGCAGAGTTTCATCATATTTCGATGGTGTAGATGAAATCAGACCCGGTAACTTCGTGTTTTATGACTGGATGCAATACAGGTTCAGCATTTGTAGTTTAAAAGAAATTTCACTAAAGCTAATAGCTCCGGTAGTTTCAGTCCAAAAAAATCCTTCAAGAATTTTATTGTATGCCGGTGCAGTTCATCTCGGCAAAGATTATGTGGAATATGAGGGAAATAAGGAATTTGGAGCTGTCAAATTATCGGGCACGTATTTCCCGATAAATCGTCTTTCACAAGAGCATGCAATAGTTGAAGTCCCCAAAGAGATACTATGTGTCGTGAGTCCCGGTGACCGGGTGGAAATAATTCCGGCACATTCCTGTTTGAGCGCTGATATGTACAAGAAGTATTATTCCACCGATGGAAAAGTTTTTCAAGCGATGGAGAAGCATTTCGGTGAATAAAAATTCAACAAATCACTTTTATAGTCACGTTTCGGTGATGAGAGGATTAAGTTGTGAAAGACTACTCTATCTTCATAAAAACCATCCGGAATTAAAGGCGAAAACACAAAAACTTAATAGTCTGATTGGAAGACGAAACGGTTTTGTAAAAGAACTAATCATTTCGCATCTAGCTAATGGATTAAAATTTTATAAAATTCAGGAATCGGACACATTATCTTCCGCCGCGAAAACCGGAGAACTAATAAACGAAGATAATGTGTTTATCCAAAGACCGTTATTTTTGTTTGAAAAAATTTATTCATCCCTTGATTTTATAATTAAAAAAGAGGGAAAAGTATATTGTTATTCTGTTCAGGCAAGGACTGCGGGCAAAAAAAGCAGAGTCAACTCTTTGGGGTACCAGATAGCGATTGCTCATCTTGCCGGATTGAAAATTGAAGACGTCCTTCTGGTAACCCTCAACCCGGATTATGATCGCGGAAAAGAACTTTCGGTGGAAAAACTGCTACATATTGAATCAGTAAGAGATGTGATCTTTGAGGAACTTCCGTTTTTCAATAATGGCATCAATCAAATTAATAATAAGTTCCCCAAGGTGGAAGAGCCACCAGCAAAACTTGATAGAAAATGTATTCGGGGAAGTGTTTGCGTCTTTTTTGAGCATTGCTTTCCTGATGTCAATTCAAGTAAGATAATGGAAATCGGAGGAATGCATCTTGACGATAAACTTGAACTTATTAGTGAAGGTAAAACATCACTGGATGATCTGCCAGAAGATTTTGAATTGAACGATTTCAGCAAGATGCAGTTGTCAACAAATTCAGGGAAAAAGACTATTGTTGATTATACCGGACTCCGGGAGTTTTTTGACACATTGCAATATCCATTATATTTTACCGATTTTGAGGCGATCCAGCCTGCTGTACCAGTTTATAAAGGAACATCGTCATACCGACAAATACCATTTCAATATTATCTAATAAAATATCTTTCCGATGGATCGTTTATTGAATCAAGTTTCCTTCCATTAAATAATGAGGATCCCAGAGAAGGTTTTCTATATTCGTTTATCGAAAACACTGAAGGCGAAGGATCAATTATTGTTTTCGATAAAACATCAGAAATTAAAATGCTGAGGGAATTGCTAAAAGCTTTTCCCGAAAAGACCCCCGAAGTGGAAGACCGGATCGAACGAATAGTCGATCTGAAAGATCCGTTTGATCAGATGATGTTTTATCATTACGAAATGAAAGGCTCTAAAACTTTAAAGAGCATCATATCGGTTGTAAAAAAAGAAGAGTATTACAAAAATCTGGAAATTGCCAATGGAGGATCAGCATCATTTCTTTTTGAACTATATTTGTACGGGATTTTAGATAAATCGCATGAGGAACTGAAATCTGATTTAATCGAATATTGCAAAACAGATGTTGTCTCCATGGTTGAAATTGTGGACTTTTTAAAAAGAATTATAGGGTATAATGGGAAGAGTTAGTGTTTTAGGTTGCGGATGGTTTGGTTTGCCAATGGCTGCTTCTTTGGTAAAAAGAGGACATGAAGTGACCGGCTCAGTGAGAACGGGCAGTAAATTATCAAAACTTGAGAGTTGCGGAATAGAACCGGTAATTATAAATCTCGATGAAGAATTAGACTTTATTGAGCAAAAACATTTTCTGGATTGTGAAACTTTGATTATCTCCATTCCTCCAACAACAGGAATTGCGAAATCACATTTTGAGCAGGTTAAAGAGTTCTTGTTGCAGGTAAATGACAATTCTATTAAAATCATTTATATCAGTTCCACTTCAGTTTATGTTGATAATAATAATCTGGTGACAGAAAAGAATATTGAAATTCCCGTTAAAGGGAATGGCGCGATTTTAAGGCAAACTGAAAACTATATCCGCGAGAATTTTTCAAACTCTGTTGTTTTACGTTTTGGCGGATTGATTGGACCTGATCGTAACCCGGCAAAATATTTCGCGGGTAGAAAAAATATTCCCGGCGGGAAAAACCCGGTCAACCTGGTCCATCTGGATGACTGTATGCAGATCTGCAATATTTTAATAGAAGAGAAGTTTATCCCCGGAATTTACAATGTATGTTCACCGGAACACCCGACGAGAGCTGAGTTTTATACACATTCTGCTGAAGTTTTACAGTTGGAAAAACCGGAATTTCAGAATACTTTCACCCCTCATAAAATTGTTTCCCCTGAATTGTTGCTTAAAACGTTCAATTATACTTTCAAGTTTAATTCCCCGATGCAAATGATCTGAAATACTACCGATTTTGGTAGTGACCATTCTTGACAAAATTAGTTATAATTGTGCATTAAAAAGCAGGAAACTAATGGTTAAGAATAAGTACGGTTTTTTTGACGAAGGTGCGAAAGAGTTTGTTATAACCGATCCGCGTACTCCTCGACCCTGGTTTAATTATATGTGGAATGAACGCTACGGGGGACTTATTTCCCATACAGGTGGTGGTTTCAGTTTCCTTGATTGCCCGCGAGATAACAGAATAAACCGTATGAGGTATAATTCTCTCCCGTGGGACCGACCGGGAAGATATGTTATAGTCAAAGATAAAAAGAGTGGTAACTACTGGTCTCTTAGCTGGGCTCCCACGATCGACAGAAATTATGATAAATATGAATGCAGACATGGTCTTGGTTATACCAAAATAACTACAGAGATCAATGGTATCAGGGGTGAGATAACCTACTTTGTTCCAAACGACAAGACAATGGAAGTATGGGATGTGAATTTAACCAACCTGACCGGTGATCAGCGTGAGTTGGAAATCTATTCATTCACTGAATTGATGATGGGAAATGCTCTCAACGATATAATTAACCAGCCGAACGACAAACACTTCACAGATGTTTATTTCGATAAAGAATATCAAACTATAAAAGCTACAAGAAGATACTGGGTACTTAATAAAAAGGTGTCAGTTGCTCAGCCAAACATCGATTGGAAATATAACCTCTATTTTACCCAAACTTTACCAATTGATGGATTTGATTGCAGTCTGGATAACTTTATCGGAAAATGGCGCTCGGAGGCTAATCCTGTTTCTGTTGAGACAGGTGAAATGAGTAACACTGAAATTACGGCGGGGGATCCAGTCGCGGCATTAAAGTCAACTGTAAAGTTGAATACGGGTGCATCGGAATCATTTTCAGTGCTTCTCGGAATTGCTGATAAAGATTCTGACAAACCATATGATGAATTAGACTGGAATAAATACTCCGAAAAATCGTATTCCAGTGAAGTTTTGACCTCGCTCAAATTGAAGTTCTCTAATAACTTTGATAAAGTTGTAGTATGTACACCGGATGAAAAATTTAACCTGATGCAAAACACATGGAATAAATATCAAACTATGGTCACGTTTGATATGGCACGGAACGCAGGGTTTTATCACGGTGGATTATTGTTTGGTACCGGAATCCGAGACAGATTTCAGGATATCCTCGGTGTGGTTACGATGGAACCTGAACGGGTAAGACCACGCCTGCTTGATGCTCTGAAATTCCAGTTTAGCGATGGCTCGACTCTTCATAATTATTTTAAACTTACCGGTTCCGGTGAGAGAACTCATCATTCTGATACTCCACTCTGGATTTCTTTTGGTATAGTAGAGTATATCAACGAGACCGGAGATTTATCCATCCTCGATGAAATAGTTGAATTCCATGATGGCGGTAAAGCTACAGTCATGGAGCATATGAAACGTTCTCTTGATTTTGCGATTTCTGCTACCACAGAGCGCGGAATGCCAAAAATCATGAATGGTGACTGGAATGATACATTAGATCATATTGGTCCGCTCGGAAAAGGTGAGACAGTCTGGGGTGCGTTTTTCCTTGCATATGCTTTGAAGAAAACATTTGAGCTGCTGGAGCAGACCGGTCAAACTGAAACCCTAAAAAGATGGAAAAAAGCGTATAAAGAACTCGAAGAAGTTACAAACCAGCATTGTTGGGATGGTGAATGGTATCTCAGAGCTTTTCGCGACAATGGTGAATCAGTAGGATCTTCAAAACATAAGCAGGGTAAAATTTTCCTCAACGCACAAACCTGGTCGGTAATCTCCGGTTTGGCGACTACAGAAAGAGCAGACTCTGCTCTGAAATCGTGTGAGAGATATCTCGATACACCTTATGGTATGCAGATAGTTTCACCTTCCTATACTGAGGTTGAGGATAATATCGGACTAATCAGCAGATGTGTACCGGGTAAAAAGGAGAATGGCGCAGTTTTTAATCATGCGTCTTCGTGGTTCGTACTCGCTTCAATAATGAATGGTGATAGTGATAAAGCATGGGAAGTTTACAAAAAAATGCTCCCTGTGAACTCTTCGGAGAATATTGATAAATATGAAGTTGAGCCGTATGTATTCGCGGAATATTTAACGAGTCCCGATCATCCTACAGAAAATCAGGCCTCACATAGCTGGCTGACAGGCTCAGCGGTATGGATGTACAGAATAGGACTGGACTACATACTCGGCTTACGCACATCAATTAACGGAATGACAATTCAGCCGAATATTCCGTCTGAATGGGAAGAGTATGCTTTAAAGAGAGAATTCAGGGGTAAAAAACTTCATCTGAAAGTTCTGAATCCCAATGGTGGAAACAGTAAAATTGAAGAAATAAAAGTAAACAATAAAATTGTCGAAAGTAATTTCATAGATTTCAGAGAGAGTTTTGAAGATGAAATTACTGTGGAAGTTAAACTAGGAAAATAGTTAAGCTAATGGCCGGATAATAACTTATGAGCCGCTTGAACAAAACATTAAATATCGAAATAGTTCTATTAATTATCCTTCTTTTTTCGGGATTTACTCTTGGACAGAAAGGTAAAATAACTGGTGTAGTTAAGGATTTCACTACCAATCAGGCTTTGATTGGAGTAAACGTTTACCTCGAAGGAACAACGGTTGGTACCACAACAGATATAGACGGTAAATATGTAATACTCAACGTTCAACCCGGTAATTATAACTTGTCAGCTTCGATGGTTGGGTTTGGTAAAACCACAATTGAAGATGTTGTTGTAAATATTGACAGAACTACCGAAGTGAACTTCACACTGAAAGATGAATCTATTCAGATTGAGCAAGTTGTTATCAGGGCAGAAAAGCCGAAGATCGTTAAAGACAGGACCTCTTCATCGAACACACTTGAAGCTGATCAGATAAAAGCTGCCCCGATTGAAGGTCTGCGAGGCGCGCTTGATCTGAGTGCAAGTTTTGAGAAAAATGAACGTGGTGATTATTCGGTACGTGGTTCCGGTTCACACGAAGTACAATTTCAGATAAACGGGGTAGCGCAATCGACTTCAAACACAAGTATTCCGGGTTATGCCGGTATAGAAAAAGCGAATAACTCCTGGAAATACGATGTTAACCCGTTAGGCGTTCAGCAGGTCCAGATGATAACCGGTGGTTTTTCAGCGGAATATGGCAATGCTCAGGCGGGTGTGGTTAAAGTTGCGTTAAAGGAAGGAGCTCCTAAATTTACAGGTGAAATAAGAGTTGAATACCTCCCGGCTGGTCAGTATCACTGGGGTGATTATCTCTATGACCAGAATAATTATGAGTGGAGCAGGTGGGGTAATCTTGATTTTTGGTTTGATAATCAGGATGCGGTGCTTCAAAATCTCGATAATGCTCTTTTCACACGAATTCAGAATGGCACAGCTACTCCGGAAGATCTTGTTTTGGCTCGTGAAACTGTTGAATGGGCGCATAGTGTATGGCTGGAAAACCATATGCCTTCTGAGGATAACCCTCTTGGCGTTTACGATTACACAGATCGCTCATACAAACGATTTCTGGTTGGATTTGGTGGTCCATTGGGTAAAAATCCCGATATTTTAAAGTTTTATTTTAGCGGTGAGTACAGAAGTAAACCCACGCGCTTGCCAACCCCGGAAAAAGATCAGATTTACCAGAACTATATACTGAATATAAGTTATCATCCATGGATGCACCATTCGTTCAAATTTACCACCAATTATCAAAAGTATGTTGGAGGTTTGTTCTCTGGTTCATCGGATATCCGCTGGTCAGGATTGCAGTCAGTAAATGAGTCAGGTAAATATCATATCAACTTTGAGCCTGTCAGGACTGAACAGACTTTCGCACAGTCAATTAACTGGATATATACGGTTGATAATAATTCGTTTGTTGACGCTACATTTTCGTACCAGGATGAAAAATATGAGCTTCCTTATAAATATCTGCTGACACACAACCTTGAAGCTGACCGTCTGGATAGTTTGAATGATGCCTCCGGTATTTTGTTGACGAGAGGTCCATGGTGGGATCCCGGTATGTTCAGACCGTTGGAAGCCGCCAGTACAAATTTTTATCAAGATTACAGAGCAAAAAAATATAGTCTTAAAGCTGATTATACCAACCAGTATTCCAGGACAAATCTGTTAAAAACCGGTATCGCGTTTAACTACTGGGATCTTGTAAATATAGGTGTAAACTCAAGTTATCGCGCGTCGAGTTATCTCTCGTGGTTTGGTTTCGCTGAGTACTACAAGGCATACCCAATCGATTTCGCGGCATACGTGCAGAACAAAGTTGAGATTGAAGGTATGGTCGCTAATCTTGGTGTGCGATTTGAAGGCTTTAATTTCCAGACTCAGGTTCCTGAAGACAGGTTCAATTATTTTTATCCGGGAACTCAGGGGCAGGTAGTTGGAAATCCAGCAACAAGACCATCCAAGAGTCATTATCTTGTTTTGCCCCGCGCGGGTATATCATTTCCGATAGGTGAAAACACAGCATTCCGTATTCAGTACGGTCATTTCGCTTCTATCCCGATCTTTACCCAGGCACTTACCACAAAAACGTACAGAGGATGGAGCGGATTAGGTTATGCTGACCTAGAGCCTAAAAAAACTATTAATTACGAGTTCGGTCTGCAGCAGGTAATTGATGAATCTGTAAGAATTGATCTTGCGCTTTATTATAATGACCGTGTTTCGCAGATAGGTACCCAGACAATCGCCTCGTTGACCGGTGATCAAAGAAATGATGTTGGGTTTACTGAGGATAATGAGAAATTATTTGGTGTGCTTTCGTATGATAATAATTCATTCGGAGTAACTTCGGGAGTTGAAGTCACGATTGAGAAAGTCGATGTGCAAAACTGGTCATACAGACTAAGTTACAACTTATCCCAAACTACTCAGGGTAAGTACGGCGCTGATATAATTTATCCCGATTATTCGCGATCGTTTGCTGTTCGTGGTCAAACCGGCGAATTTTTATCACCGTATGACAGAACTCACAACTTCCGCGGAATAGTGCAATATCTCTTGAAGGATGATGAGGGTTTCGAGTTGTTTGGTGTAAAACTATTCGAGAATTCAATTTTTAGTCTGACTTATACCGCAAGGTCGGGTTTACCATATACATACGTAACCGAGTTTGATCAGCTTCAGGATGTTGTTTACAACAGACGATATCCGCTCGAATCAAATTTTGATTTCAGTTTTACGAAAGATGTAACGTTCGATACCTACAAGTTTATTTTCGCTGTAAGGATCATGAATCTTTTTGATAACAAGTGGCTTACCCCTATGGAATCAAGCGCAGAGAGTGATATTCGGGCTGACTGGATAAGAAAAGGTGTTACTATAGACAATCCGGCTGATGATCCCGACAGAAAGTTTTATCAGCTATATTCATACAGAGCATTCAGAAACATTCCAAGACAAATTTATTTCACACTCGGATTTGGGTTTTAAGGATAATAAATAACGATGAGAAAACTAATTCTCTTAACATATTTAGCGGCATCTTTTATCGTTTCAAACTTGTCAGGACAAAATGATGTCGGTTCGCCATTATTAACTTTCAACAGAGGTAAATTATGGCAAAGTATTTATCTCGGAAAAGTTGGACCGGGTATTTTCAGTAACTGGCGCACAACCGGAATTGGGCTGGATTGGCCCGGGTTTGATCCGTCGTGGATAAACGAAAATATCGGCGGATCTCCATCCCATTTGCTTACCGGAGGATTTTGGGTAGGATGCAAGACTGAAGATGATAGCGTTCTGGCGGTGGAAGACTGGTCAATTTACGCAAGCAGTATTGGTACAGAAGCGAGCTCAAAATACATCATCAGAAAACACAGGAAAGTTGAAAATTATCAGCGGGAGTATTCGCAAAATGGTGGAGATGAGATAATTGAAACTGTGTGGGAATATAATCCGCTTTACCAAACAAATTTTGACGCTTTTCGACAGCTTCCATTAAGAGTTTCAAGAAACTCACATCAGTGGAACGGTTCCAAAGATCATGAAAACTATATTATCCACGAATACATATTCGAGAACATATCTGATGAGCTTAAATCAGTATATCCCAACAGGGAGATAGTTGATACCCTTTACGAATTTAACGCACTCCTGAATTACGCTATTCATTCCAATTCAAGAGCCTGGGCGATAAATTATCCGAGTCTGACACCCGGTGCGAGGAATACGTGGTATTTCCCTAATATAGCAGAAAAAATGGTCTACGCCCGAGCCGATAAATATGAAGGTGTATCGGTAGAGCCTCAGTTTGGATGGGCGCCATCATTGGGTCCTGTAGTGAATGGTTCTCCTACAGGTGAATTCACAGCTCCCGGTTTTGTGGCGGTGAAGATGGTGTATTCGACACCAAATAAAAGCAATCAGGAAAGTTTTGTAAGATCGATCAGTTGGGATGCCGGTGATAACGCTCAGGATTATCAAGGACCTATGACCGGTAAAGGTACAATTGAAGATAAATATGAGGTGATTATTGATCCTTCGAAATCTTCTCGTCCGGTAAGTTCACCCGGTGATCCTTTAATGCGATCAAACAGGATGTGGTCACTAATGTCTCTCGGCAGTTGGGATATAGCTCCCGGTGATTCTGTGATTATAGTTGTCGCGGAAATGGTCAATGGTGCCGATTACAAATTCGCGCTGGATGAAGCACAGATTCCTACTTTAACACGAGATGGATTAGCAGCGATAAATCTGGATGCGAAATTTATTAATTATGACTACGCAAACGGGTTAAATCATCCGGATCCCCCGATTGCTCCCGAGTTTACAGTATCATTTGATCTGGAAAACCGCGATGAACTTGCAAATGTTCTTAAATGGAGTGACGCAAGTGAATCCATACCTGATCCTGATGATGGTTTGTTGGATCTGACAGGATACAAAGTTTACAGAAGCAGTTATCTGCCAATTGGTCCGTGGACTCTCATCAAGGATATATCCAGGGGTGATCTTGAGTTCTATTCCGGTGCTGATGGTGAATACACATTTAAGGATACGGCTGTGAAAGCCGGTGATTCTTACTATTATGCGTTGACTGTGTATGATTCAGGAAGAGTGGCCTGGAATATTAACCCGGCGGCGATTCATCCGGTAACTGGCAATTCCAGCGTCCCGGTGCTTGAATCATCAATTTTCGCAAACAGAAAAGTGCAAAAGTTTACCACAACATTCCCACCTGCCAATAGCCTGGATGAAATTCTTGTAGTCCCTAATCCTTTTGTAATCGGTGAAGGTTCTTCAGTGCCCGGGGAAGGGGACCGAATTCAATTTGTAAATATTCCTAATCCTTGCACAATTAGAATTTATACTGTTCGCGGCGATCTGGTAAAAACGATTGAAGTTGCGGATGGCGCGGGAGCCATTGCGGAATGGGATCAGGTTACTGATTTCGGACAATTTATTGAATCGGGCATTTATATATTCCATGTCGATTCACCCAAAGGAACAAAAGTTGACAAGTTTGCGGTAGTGCGGTAGAGATGACATTATGAGAAAAATTCTACTATTTATATTACTTACTCTTTCCCTGATATATGGGCAGGACTTTAAGAAAGCCGGTACATCCGGATTTGTATTTCTCGAACTTCCTGTATCAGCCAAGTCGGCAGCTCTTGGGGAGGCTTCTATATCTTTAACTGACCATGGCGCCGCGGGATTATTTATAAATCCGGCTACTACCGGTTTTGTTGAAAATAGCCACAATCTGTCGGTATCATATTCTCCATGGATAGCGGATATTTCACACTACAACACCGCATATTCCTTCAATTCACCACTTGGAGTTATTTCGGTGGGCGCAATTGTAATGGATTACGGCAGTATGAAGCGCACAAGAAGTGTTGGAGGACAGCGATTGTTCGAGGTAACCGGCTCTTTTGACGCAAACGCAATTGCGTTATCACTTGGTTATTCAAGACGACTCACTGACAAATTTTCATTCGGTGCCGCATTTAAATACATAAATGAAAAGATAGATATTTACTCCGCGGATAACGTGGTGTTTGATGCCGGTGTTTTGTATTTCACAGGTTTGGGTTCGCTAAGATTAGCAGCCACCATTCAAAATTTTGGAGTGGATTCCAAATTTATCAATGATTCTTTCAGGATGCCCACAGTTTTCAGAATAGGAATTGCTGCCGAGCTTATAGGCGACTATGAAAGTGAATACAGAGTAACCGGAATAGTTGAAGCCTTCCATCCAGCAGATAATGATGAAAGATTAAATGTAGGAACAGAGATTTCCTGGAAAAACCAAATTACCATCAGAGGTGGTTATAAATTTTTCTATGATGAAGAATCATACAGTTTTGGTATAGGCGTTAACCCCGGACTCGGTTACCCCGCCGAAATTGATTTTGCTTATAGTGATTATGGTCGGCTCGGGGAAGTATTAAGGTTCAGTTTACAGCTGGGTATATTATGAAAAAAGTAATTCTATCCATAGCACTTTTGTTTTTATTGGCCTCTACTGCCATGGCACAGCTTGATCGTGTGGAAATAAAAACTGATTATTCAATTGGTCTTTCAGAAAGACTTGCGGTGAAGAATAGTTCATCAATGGGAGTAATAGCGAGTTTACGGTTCAAACTTGGTGAAAATCTCGGCATTTCACTAAACAGCGGATTTCAGCAGTACAGCTTTAGCCAGGACTCATCGCTTGCCCAGTGGGACTGGCGTTACTGGAATTATTATTACGAGTTTGTTCAGACTACTTTAACAGAGGACGAGTATTCAGCGGTACTAAGTCCATTTCAAAAAATGGATGTGATTCCAGTCTTCCTAACAGTGGATTATTCATTTACAATCAATGAAACAGTCACGATATCACCCGAATTAGGTGGTGGCATAATGTTTTTTACCAGAAGATTCTATGTAACTGAGGATTGGGCGAGGGACTTTGAATCGATAGATTATAGATTCGCGTACAGCTTCAGGAATATTGGTCCGGAGAAAAGTGGGAATCCAGTATTTTTTACCGCGGGTATAAATTGTGATTATGAGTTTTCAGAAGATTATTTCCTCTCAGCGGCAGTAAATTATCGCCATATATTAAATACCGGCGAAAACCTGGGGTATAATTTATTCCCGCTTGAAAACAGTATAAGTTTTAATCTAGGATTAGGGTTTGGTTATTGATATGAAAAAAATAATTGTTCTGATATTAGTGTTCAACGCCCTACTTCTTGCACAGAAAAAGTACTATTCCGCAGGAGCTTATGCTGATTATTATTTACCTGTATCCGGGATGGCTGATCGCTTCAATCCGGGACCGGGTGGGAGTATAAGTTTTGGTACCCTGACTGAAGGCGACTGGTACTGGTTTGGTCAAATTGAGTATTTCAGCACTGAAGATGGAAACACCGAAAACTTTAAAATATTAAGGAATGTTGAAGTAGGGGGAGTGGATGTACCGTTCGAACTGCCGTTGAATGATATTAAAGTAAAATTTGAAATGGGTGGATTAAGCGCCAATACCGAGTATAATTTTCTGAATGGAGAGATCGTTGAATCGAGTGTGAAGTTTGGGTTTGGTATCTACCGATGGTTCTACTCAAGATCGGCAGTTTACGATACTCTATATGCTGACACCACCGGAAATGGTGATTTGGTAGCGGCCGCAAATTTACAAGTCCCTGCTGTGTCTCAAACTGACTGGAGTGGCGGATTTAATACCGGACTTGTATTAAAAATTAAATTCTTTGAACCTTTATTGTTTTACGCAAACGCCGACTATAAAGTGATAATTGGCGAAATTTACCCGGCTCTTGATTTGGGATTGGAAAATATAAGTACATTCCAATTTGTGAATATTAAAGCCGGATTTAGAATACGATTCTGAAATTACTCTGATAAATCATGCGAAAAAAAATAGTTTACATATTCTTGTTGATGTTGGGTGTAATGATCACCGTAAATGCAAAAGATAAAGAAGCCGTTAGAGGTATCTGGTTAACTAACGTTGATAGTGATGCTCTTTATTCCGAACAAGGTGTGAAGGATGCTGTTAATACCTGTTCGGAATTGGGATTCAATTCAATTTTTGTTGTCGTCTGGAACAAGGCTCATACTCTATATCCGAGCAAAATAATGAAAGGTCTTATCGGTGATGAGATCGAATGTGAACTTCAGGGAAGAGACCCGTTAAAAGAGTTGATCAGTGAAGCTCATAAAAAGAATATCAAGGTATTCGCATGGTTTGAGTTTGGATTTTCATCTTCTTTTGAAGAAGGAGGTGGGATACTAATCGAGAAAAGACCTCATTGGGCTTCCCGAAATAAAGTAGGTGGTCTGGTTACAAAAAATGGTTTTGACTGGCTCAACGCTTTCCATCCTGAAGTACAAGAGTTTATGCTCTCCCTTATAATTGAAGTTGTGGAAAACTACGATATAGATGGAATTCAGGGAGATGACAGACTTCCGGCAATGCCTTCTGAAGGTGGATATGATGATTATACTGTTGAGCTGTACAGAGATACACATGATGGCGAGTATCCTCCGTTGGATGAGAAGGACCCGGAATGGCTTCAGTGGCGAGCTGATATACTCAATAATTTTATGGCTAAAATTTATGAGTCGGTTAAAGCAGCAAAGCCGGATGTAATAGTTTCTATGGCTCCAAGTTTATATCCCTGGAGTCTTGAGGAATACCTGCAGGATTGGCCAACATGGGTAAAGGAAGGTTATGTTGAACTTCTCTGCCCACAGGTTTATCGTTACGATTACGACGAATATGTAAACTCTCTTGATGAAGCTGTCAATAAATATTTACCCGAGGAATATAAAAATATCTTTTATCCCGGGATATTGCTTAAAGTTGGAGATTACTATCCCGAGAAAGATTTTTTAAGAAAAATGATATCCATGAACAGGAAAATGGGTATTGGAGGGGAAGTCTTTTTCTTCTATGAGGGGGTGAAAAAATTCCCTGATTTATTCCTGAAAGAGTTTTATACTGAAGAAACAGTTTTCCCGGATTTAAGTAACAAAAAATAATACGGAACAGAATGAAAAAAAGTTTATTTGCAATAGTGCTGCTTATGGCGGCATTTTGTTTAAATGCGCAGAACAATGAATTACGCGGTGTTTGGATAACAAACGTTGATAGCGATGTTATGTTCACAGATGCTAAAATCGCCGAAGCGATGGACTACCTTGCTTCAATAAACATCAATGTTGTTTTTCCTGTGGTCTGGAATAAGGGGTATCCTCTTTTCCCTAGCGAAACAATGGATGAATATTTCGGAGTTTCAATTTGGCCCACTTTTGCCGGACGAGACCCGCTACAAACAATAATAACAGAGGCACACCGTGTTGGAATAGAAGTTATTCCATGGTTTGAATTTGGTTTTGCAACCTCATATTCACTCAATGGTGGTCACATCATAGCTGAATATCCCGACTGGGCACTTAAAAATAATCAGGGGCAGCTGGTAGTAAAGAATGGTTTTGACTGGATGAGCGGACTTCATCCGGAAGTTCAGGAATTTATGACAAAACTTGTACTCGAAGTTGTTGATAAATATGATGTTGATGGAATCCAGGGGGATGATCGATTGCCTGCAATGCCTGTTGAGGGAGGTTATGAAACTTCAACTGTTGAATTGTATAAGGCGGAACACGGGGGAGCAGACCCACCTTCAAATTATAGTGATTCACAATGGAAAAGATGGCGCGCTGACAAACTAAATGAGTATTTCCTTTCACTTCGTGATTCTGTAAAGTCGAGAGGGGAACAATTTATTGTATCATCTGCACCCAGTGTCTATCCCTGGGGTTATGATAATTATCTACAGGATTCAAAAACATGGGTGACGGATGGTATCGTTGATAACTTTATTCCTCAGCTATACAGACAAAGTGTCAGCAGTTACAGAGCAGAATTGAATAATTCACTAAGTCACATTCCTGAGGAGAAGAAGGATATTTTTTTCGCCGGTGTTCTTGCCAAGGCGGGATCGTATGTGATATCGCCATCATTACTTATCAGCTCGGTTCAGGCTAATCGGGATGCGGGTGTTTTGGGTGAAACTTATTTCTTCTATGAAGCCCTAAGAAGGAACGACAACGCACTTGGCGATACACTTAAGGCTATCTTCTATCAGGATAAAGCTACTCTACCTTACAGAAACGGTCAGTATTGGAGAACTCCCGCCAATATTATCAATGAAGATGATCCGGAAATAACATTAACAGGAAACTGGCAGATATTTCAAAGTAATTCGGGTTTTGAGCCGGGCATCTTGCTGACAAATGATACGGAATACGCTTCAATAGAGTATGACTTCGAAATTTCTCAGGCAGCTTATTATGATCTTTACGCTTATATTGTCCCTAATACGGTCAATTCGGAATCTGTACCTTATACAATTTATGATGGGGCTGATTCAAACGTGGTATATATAGATCAGAAAGACGCTAATAATAGCGGATGGCATAAACTGGTTACGCTCGAAGTGCAAAGCGGTACTAATAAATTGTTAAGAATCAGCAATGAGGGTGTTGAAGCAGGTAAATATATCACCGCAGACGCTGCTATGTTAATTTTGAACAGGAAGTTATCCCCGGATGTGGTTTTATCTGTCGAAGAAGAAAACCGGGTTGCAGATGTTCAACCGAACTCTTTCAGTTTGGAACAGAATTATCCCAATCCGTTTAACCCGGAAACAACTATCCGGTTTAATCTTTCGGAGGCTGGTTTTACAAAGCTGGTCGTTTATGATGTTTTGGGAAGAGAAGTAGCAACTGTTCTTGAGCAGGAATTGAAAGCCGGAATTCATAGTGTGAAATTTAATTCTGCAGGATTATCGAGCGGAATTTACTTCTACACACTCAAAACAGGTAGTCAAATTTCCACAAGAAAGATGACCTTGTTAAAATAAAATTTGAAAAATAGGTAATAGAGTCTGTTGACAAAGTAGTTTCGTTTTAAAGTCCTCCTTCGAAGGAGGTGGATTCCGACGAATGTCGGAAGACGGAGGATGATTTATTGCATTTTTTGTGACTTTTGGTCATCCCCATCACAAAATCCGCCGATGGCGGAGTGATTTCCCCCTTCAAAAGGGGGACGTTAAAATCAGTTACCAGGTTTGTTAACAAGTCTGGGAGTAGTAATGCTCCTTTTTTTATGCTCTCAGGAAGATTTTTCGTTTAGTGAAAATATTTACAATTACCGCAAGCAGAAGCGTTATAAATAATCCTTTAACAAATCCCATCCAGGGTGAAATAACAATCATATCCAAGAGCGAGCCCACACCTGTTATGCCTAACAATGGAGGAATAAGGTTACTGATCCCGGCATAAGCTATCATGGGGTTTTGTCCGTTTGTAACGAACAGGTTAAGCCATTTCTTTCCATAAATATCTATGATTATAATCAATGCTGAGAGAGTATAAAATGCGAGTCCGGATGTTACAAAATAGTAGCTCATAGTAGCATGATCTTTTCTTATTCCACCCTCATAAGATTCAAAGAGAAGTCCGAGAAATAGAAAGAAAACTCCCGACGCAAACATACTTGTTAAAAGACTCTTAGCACCCGAAGCGCTTTTTCGCAATAAATAATAAGCCATAGCAGACATGCCGATTGCAACCAGAGTAATTGTGACTACTTCCCGAGTGAAAAGACCATACAGAAGTAGCGGGATGTGAATTATAGTAAGGGTGGCAAATAGAATCAGCCATTTATCGGACTTGGGTTTATCGATTTTTACTTCGGAGTATTTCAATATCATATCACCGGCAATGGTTCCGGGGATAAGAATAAAGAGGTACTGCAGAAAATAAATTTTGAAAAGCCAGGGAAATGGCGAGATATTCCAGATTAAATTAGCAATTCCGCTGCTTTCATGACCCAATCGCAGGGCAATTAAAATTCCAAAAACTGAAAAACGAAGCAGGTTACTTTTTCTTGTAAATAGCCATAATATGGAGCCAACAAGATAAATATTTGATAAAACGAGAATAATGATATCACTCTTGTAGAGTGAAAATGGTTTTTTAAAAACTAATTGAATGTAGAGTATAATTGCAGGTATTAACAAATATCCGGCTATTCTGATATAACGGACTGAACCGGTGGAAAAACTTCTGGGCATTCTTAATAAGACCGGAAAAATCGCGATAAACCCGATAAGTGCAATCATCCAGACGTGTAAATCGGGCTCCGGACTAATAGCGTATGGTTTGATGTGCTGTATATATATCGCAAATCCGGCCAGAAGTAGAAATCTTTCAACTATTTTTAGTATGATCTTAAATACAGGTGTGCCATTTTCGATCTGTTTTCTCAATGCAAGCGGTATAGCGGCACCCATTGCAAAAATAAAAAATGGGAACACAAGGTCAACCCATGTAATTCCAAACACTTCAGGATTAAATTTGTGCAGAGGGGGCGGAACTTGTGCATGATACATCCAGGCGGGAAGGGTATTTTTATAAAAGGGAAGTAAACCGGATAAAAACATCGTGAGAATTGCAAAACCTCTGAGTGCGTCAAGTCCGTATGAACGATTAGTCATAAATTTTTCCAGATTCTTTGACTTCAAAATTTGCTAAATTCACTTCTATTCGCAACTACCAAAAGATGTAGTTTTAATAATGGATATACTTGGTTAATTTCATAAATCATATTCCGGAATTATGTCGTTTCGGATTTTAACCTTTGCAAACCAAATTTATTATCAGATATATAATATTGCGGAGTAACCATGCTAAAAAGATTTTTACCGCTTCTAATTGTACTAATTTCTGGCGGAACTTTATTCGGACAGGCAGACTGGAAATATAAAGGTGAAGTGAAATTCCCTGACGCGGATACTGCTTATGTACAACCCTATCTTTGTACTGTTGATAGTGAAGGAAAACTTTATGTTGCCTCTTCAACAGTTACAACGTTAAATGCCAGAAACATAATATTTTATGCTGAACCCGGCGATACCGTTTTGACCAAATTTGTTGATTATTTTGAAATAGGTGAACAAGATTCGGCTACCGGACATGTTCAGCAGATTCTGGGAATTACAACCATGGGAACCGACTTGCTTGTTTCAACAAAAATCCCGCAATTTCAGATTCCCGGCGGAGCATCATCAGCATTTCATTACGAAAAAGGAATTCTTGACAGTGCCTTTATCTATGGATTTAACACCGTCGGTTCAGGGTGGGGGACACCGGTTTATGGTGTAGCGGCAACACCGGATTCTTTTGCGATTGGTGGAATCGCTTATCAGGGACCATCAATAAGGTTTTACAATTTTTCTTCCAATACCACTGTTAGTGGTTTCGGTTCATATGTATTTATGAGTTCACAGCCTATGGATCCCAACGGTCCGCATTCATCAGGATTTGATATGATCCGGGATGTCGCCACCGTTCCAACCGGTGATTATTTTGCCGCTGATAATGTGTTTTATACATCAAGAAATGCTCTATCCGCAACAGCCGGTAATGGTGGTGTTACTGTCTGGAGTGGTGGAACGATCGAAGACCCATCAGTCTATGCCGGACAGGTGGTTCAGGATGGAGCGAATCTTCTTACATTTTCTGATGCGATTCCATACGGTATTACAGTTCATCCGGATGGAAAACTTTGGGTTGCCGGTGTTGACTCATTGAGACGTTGGGTTAAAGGTTTTGATCTTCTTGGAGCATTCGCATCTTACGCGCTTGAATTGCCTTCACAGAACAGTTTTGATAATCCAAATCCTGATGGCGCGCCAATGGTAGCTCCTTGTGATGTTGCTTTCTCACCTGATGGAAATACAGCATATGTGGTTGATGCCTACGCGGAGACAGTATTTATGTTTGAAAATGAAAATTCCACCTCTGTCAGAGCTGAAAACCAAACATTGCCGGATGGTTTTGAACTGAAACAAAATTATCCCAATCCGTTTAATCCTTCCACAATGATCAGTTTTGCATTGCAGAAAGGTTCAACAGTTAAAGCTATTGTCAGCAATGCTCTCGGACAGTCATTGGAAATTCTCGCGGATGGATATTATGAAGCAGGAAATCATAACATCGCATTCAACGGAAAGAATTTGGCATCAGGAATTTATTATTATACTCTTACTTCAAATGGTAAAAGTATGACAAAAAAGATGATTCTGATGAAATAGGTCTTCGACAAGCTCAGACACCAGTCTGTAGTCGTTAGTCTTTAGTCTATAGCCCTCGAAGCAGTAAGTTTCGGGGGCTTTTTGTATGCGGCAAATGAATGTCCTCCTTACGCATGAGGAGCATAAGATTGAAGGAGGAAATCACGCCAACCTACTCGAGTATTGTGAAGGGTGATAACGAATAGTCACTAAAACCAATAAATCATTCTCCGTCTTTCGACTGGCGTCGAAGTCCACCACCTTCAAAGGCTGACTCTTAAAACAATCAACATGTCATTATCGTTTTTCGCGAAGCTACCATCTGAACCCACCCCCTTAACCCTCCCTTTGGCAAATGGAGGCGAGAAAAAATGCACTCTATTTATTTAATCGCCACTGTTCTTATAGTCCTTCCCTTTAATAGAGAGAAGGATGCTCCTGAGGCGCACAGGTTTAGAAGGGGTAAGTTTAATTTCATGCTGTTTCCGGGGGTTCGAGTGCCTCACCCTCCTATGATGCTCATTGATTTATTATTGTAAGTTTTAAGTCAAAATCGAAGAACAAAAACTGGATGCGTGCTGATTTTATAGGGGAACAATGACATAGCTTTTTTTTTGCAAGGGCTGCTTCCCTTTTTAGACAGCCCTTTGCCAGTAAATTTAGTTTTCGATAATTCTAATAGACATTGGAGTAAGTAAGAATACTGATGTCATTAACAAACGCTTTGGAAATAGAGATTAGAATCTTAAATATTTTATTTAATATCTCAGGTAACTCTCTCTCATATTTTTGAAAGTATCAACTTCTTCTTTCCATTTTGAGATTATGATTATCGCGTCTGCTCCGTTTTTAATATCATCCCTGATCCATTCGACTCCGGTAAGTTTGTCCAACCAGTTTTTCCTGAATTCGAACTGATCCGGGTACAATTGGCGGATAAGTGATACCAATCTGACACCAAATTTTAAGGATTCAAATTTATCACGGTCTGTGATTTCCAGTTTAACTCCATAGCAAGTTTTATCCTGAAATTTCGGATACTTCGACATATTCTCAATGGAAACAGGGGTGTACTTAACCGGAGTAATTTTTAGTCCTTCAATTCCAAGTTTATTTAATTCTGCTGACAACACATCCTTGTTTATGAATGGCGCGCCAATTTGTTTGAAGGGCTGAAGAGTTCCTCTCCCTTCCGAAATATTTGTGCCCTCAATCAGACATAAACCGGGGTAAAGTAATGCTGTTTCAAGATCAGGCATGTTAGGTGAAGGGGCAACCCAATTCAGACCAGTCTGATCATAATACATTTCCCTTTCCCAATTTTTCATCTCAACAACGGTTAGATCAGCTTCGGCTTTATCCTCCAGCATATTTTCGTCGTTAAATATTGTTGCAAGTTCACCCACAGTCATTCCGTGAACAATAGCAACGGGTGCAATCGCTACGAACGATTTAAGTTCTTCCACTCGTATCGGACCGTCAACAGTCAACCCGCCAATCGGGTTTGGTCGATCGAGAACCAACACGGGTATATCATTTTCGGCAGCCGCCTGAAGAGTGTAATACATTGTGGAGATAAACGTGTAAAAACGAGCTCCAATATCTTGAATATCGAATATGAGCACATCAACATCCTTCAACATTTCGGGAGTTGGTTTACGTATTTTACCATAGAGAGAATAAACGGGGACTCCTGTTTTGGAGTCAATTCCATCCTTGATTTTCATTCCATCCGGTTCGTCACCACGGATACCATGTTCCGGTCCGAATAGAACTTTAACGGTCACATCAGCTCGGTTATGAAGGGTATCAACAAGATGTATTCCGTTTGATAGCAGCGCAGTATGGTTTGTAACTATACCAACATTTTTATCTTTTATCAGGCTGAATTCTTCTCCGAGCAGGCGGTCGGCACCTGTTAATACATCCTGATCTTTTTCAGGAGCGGAGCATCCTGTTAATATCGAGAAGAGAAGGGAAAATAATATAAAAATTTTCATTTATAACTCCTAAAATAGATGAAGATTAAGGGCGTAGGCAGATAAAGTCAATCCATCCCAAATCTGATTGGTTTTTACCATATTGTTGAACTCGGAAATCGAAAAAGCTTTTACTTCAAATTCTTCAGTTTCATCGCCATTAAGTGGTGAATGGGATAATTCGCTTGCAACAAATACATGACAGATTTCGTCACTCGCTCCGGTGAAGGGGGAGAATTCCGATACTTTTTCTATTTTTCCTGCGGTAAAACCGGATTCTTCCCGTAATTCCTTTATCGCGTTTTCTTCCAGACTAAGTTTTTCCTCAACAGAACCGCAAGGAAACTCCCAGCCATCCTTTTCATTTAGAAAACGATACTGCTTTACTAGAATTACCTCGCCATTCTTTGTGAAAGGGATGACAAGCGTGGAACCGGGAGAATGCAAATAATGATATTCTCCCGGTTTCCCGCCTGGAAGTTCAAAACGATCCATTTTGTACTTCCAGAAACCGTTGTCTATTACCACTTCTGATGAAAGTCTTTTCCAACGTTTAAGAGACATTACAGACCGTAGTTTTCAAGAATTTCTTTTCGTGAGAAGAAGTGCGCGATTTCAATTTTGGCGTTTTCATCACTATCTGAACCATGCACTATATTCTGCTCTATGCCATCAGCGTACATTTTTCTGATGGTTCCTTCTTCAGCGTTTGCCGGATTGGTAGCACCGATAGTTTTTCTGAAATCAGCAACCGCGTTTTCTTTTTCAAGTACGATAGGAACGCAAGGTCCGGAAGTCATGAACTCAACCAGTTCACCAAAAAATGGTCTTTCTTTGTGGACTTCATAAAATCCTGAAGCAGATTCGTTTGTTAAATGTGTCATTTTCATTGCAACAACTTTGAATCCGGCTTCGTTTATTTTTGCTACAACCTGACCGATAAGGTTTTTTCTTACACAATCAGGTTTTAGTATTGCTAAAGTTCTGTTACTCAATTTATCCTCCAATAAAAAATGGCAAAATTATAGGGCGCTCTACATAAGTAAAGCAGCCCCGAAATTATAAAATAGAATTAAAATTTAAGCTAAGGCTTTCTCCATGGTTACACCAATTTCGGCAGGACTTTCAACAACGTGAATACCAGCTTCGCGCATAACTTTCATTTTTTCATCCGCGGTACCTTTGCCACCGGAAATGATAGCGCCTGCATGACCCATACGACGTCCGGGAGGTGCTGTTCTGCCTGCGATGAATCCTACCACTGGTTTCTTAACATTTTCTTTTATGTAATTAGCCGCTTCTTCTTCAGCCGAACCACCAATCTCTCCGATCATGACAATACCGTGAGTATCCGGATCATCATTAAAAGTTTTAATAACATCGATGAATTGGGAACCGATTACAGGGTCACCACCAATACCAACGCATGTTGACTGACCGATGTTAAGATCGGATAACTGTTTTACAGCTTCATACGTTAACGTTCCACTACGGGAAACAACGCCAACATGACCTTGCTTATGAATAAAACCGGGCATGATACCGATTTTGGCTTTTCCGGGTGAGATAACACCGGGGCAGTTAGGACCAACCAAACGTACATCCATATTTTTGATAGAATTATAAACTTTAACCATGTCAGCGGCGGGAATACCTTCCGTTATACAGATAACAAGCTTTACGCCTGCGTTTGCGGCTTCAAGAATTGCGTCAGCCGCAAATGGAGGGGGAACAAAAATTGCTGAAGCCTCAACACCTTTTTCATTGACCGCGTCAGCAACTGTATTATATATAGGTACACCATCGAATTCTGTACCGCCTTTTCCCGGTGTAACACCGGCAACAACGTTAGTACCGTATTCTATCATTTGTCTTGTGTGGAAAGAACCTTCGCTTCCGGTTATACCTTGAACACAAACTTTGGTATTTTCATCAAGAAGAATACTCATTTTATTTTCCCATAATATTTGAAGTATAGCTAAATAAGATAATTAACATAATAAAAAATTGTAAAAATTACTCCCTAAATATGGATTATTTAACTCATTATATTCAATCTCATTTATTAAAAATAACAAGATTTAAATTAATGTAAAAATACTTGCATATATAAGACATTTTCACAAAATTGATTATTGAATAAATAAAAAAAGACACCAGGTTTATAATTATTTCTGATCAGATATTCAGAAAATGGAGAATGTACGAATGAAAAAAATTGGCATATTATTCGGGCAGGAAAATACATTTCCGCCAGCGGTAGTTGAAAGAATCAATTCAAAGAAGGTTAGAGGTATTCAGGCGGAATTTGTAAATGTCTCAAAAGTTGAAATGGGAGAGCTTAATGAATACGCGGTGATTATCGACAGAATATCACAGGATATCCCTTTTTACAGAGCATATCTCAAAAACGCTGCTCTTAGTGGTACGGCGGTGGTAAACAATCCTTTCTGGTGGAGTGCTGATGATAAGTTTTTTAATAACGCACTTGCTACAAGGGTAGGAGTTGAAGTTCCTAAAACTGTTATTCTTCCTTCAAATCAGCATCCCGACGACACTGACGCTAACTCTATGCGAAATCTGGCTTACCCGCTTGACTGGGATGGAATGTTCGAGTACATAGGATTTCCGGCGTACTTCAAACCTTTTGCAGGCGGCGGCTGGAAAAATGTTTATCAGATAAACAACAAGGAAGAGTTTTTCCGTGCATATAATGAAACGGGTCAACTTGTTATGATGCTTCAAGAAGAGATCAAGTTTACCGAGTACTTCCGCTGTTATTGTATTGATAGAAAAGATGTAAGAATAATGCAGTATGATCCACGTCAGCCACATCATCTTCGTTATGTGCGTGATCCAAAACCGGTTGAGGCAGAGATTCTCAAGGAAGTTGAAGAAGGTGTGCTGAAATTGAATAACGCGCTTGGCTATGATTTTAATACTGTTGAATTCGCGATACGTGATGGCGTTCCTTACGCGATAGATTTCTGTAACCCGGCTCCTGACGCCGATATTCATTCAGTCGGTGAGGAAAATTTCGAATGGGTTGTTGAGACAGTCGCGAACATGGCGATCAGAAAAGCCAAAGAATATAAAAAGAACTCCAATAATCTTACCTGGGGTGATTTTGTAACTTCTTTTGCCGGTGGTCAAAAAGTAAAAGCAAATAAAACCAAAAATAAGTAGAGTTTATCATGGGTGAGGCAGGATTATTTTCGCTAGGAATAGAAGAAGAATTTCAGATTGTAGATCCAAAAACCAGAGAACTGAGATCCCATATTCAGGAACTGCTGGATGAAGGAAAAATGGTTCTCAAAGAGCAGGTAAAAGCTGAGATGCATCAATCTGTTGTAGAGGTCGGTTCTGAGATCTGTTATAACGTGAAAGAGGCAAGAAACGAAGTAACCAAACTTCGTAAAAGTATTGCTGAAGTTGCCAAACATCACGGACTAACGATCGCATCGTCCGGCACTCACCCTATTTCAAAATGGGAGGATCAGGCTATTACTGATCATCCCCGCTATCATGAAGTGGTTCATGATATGCAGCAGGTTGCCAGAGCAAATCTGATTTTTGGATTGCATGTTCATGTTGGAATTCCTGATAAAGAACAGGCTATTCAGATAATGAATGCAGTGAGATATTTCTTGCCTCATATATTCGCTCTTTCGACGAACTCTCCTTTCTGGAAAGGTAATAATACAGGATATATGTCGTACCGTTCAAAAATTTTTGACAGGTTCCCGCGTACAGGTATCCCTGATCATTTTCACAGTTACAAGGAATTTCAGACTTATGTTGAGCTGCTGGTAAAAACGCATTGTGTGGATGACGCGAAGAAAATCTGGTGGGATATTCGACCGCATCCATACTTTGATACGATAGAGTTCAGAATATGTGATGTACCTATGACTGTGGATGAGACAATAACTATTGCCGCGCTTTTTCAGGCAATAGTCGCTAAATTACACAAGTTACTTCAGCAAAATCTCGGATTCCGACTTTACAGGCGTTTATACCTTAATGAAAATAAATGGCGCGCCGCAAGATACGGACTTGAAGGGAAGTTGATTGATTTTGGAAAGCAGAGAGAAGTTCCCACAACTGATCTTATAAATGAACTTTTGGAATTTATAGACGATGTTGTTGACGAATTGAACTGCCGTGAAGAAGCAGAATACGCCAGAAAAATAATTGAGATTGGTAGCGGCGCCAGAAGACAGCTTAATGTTTTTGAAAAGGAGAAAGACTTGAAAGCTGTTGTGGATTATATAATTCAACAAACCAATAAGGGATTGAACGACTAATGGTTGAGAGTATCAGGGAACGTTATAACATTAATTTTGATGAATTACTATTTAACCGGTTCATTGAAAGTATGCAGAAAGATTCAGGTAATAATCTTGATTTCAAGGTGAACGAATCACCCTTGTTCCTTGATCAAAGTCTCAAAAAAAAACTCGTTCATGCTTGTAATGAACTTGTAGGTCAGCTGCAGAAACCTGAGTTCAAGTCGCACAATCAAACAGCAATCCCCAAAAATAGTTTTGTACCGGGAGAAACTTCACATCCAGTGTTTCTTCAGTTGGATTTTGGAATTGTTGAGAAAGATGGCGAATTAACCCCACAACTGATTGAATTGCAG
>BQMY01000137.1 GCA_022181065.1 Melioribacteraceae bacterium
TGGGAGGGCGAATCTGCCTGTAGTGAAAGGAATCCAGAGATGCTGTATTGTCGAGAAATAACAGTCAGAACCCACCCCCTCTGTATTCAATGATAAAAACAAGAATAAAAATTATAAAATTAGTTCTAAAGTCAGTAAAATAGTTTGTGTAAATGGGATTTTTTATTAAGTAAACTTATCAAATCTATCTTCAAAATAAACTGAAAAATTGAAAAGTACAATAGGCCAGTTTTGTATCGGCATAGTCTATTTTTTTGATAAATCACGATAAGCAAGAAAAAGCATTTTTTTCAGAGCGTCGTTATCCGGAAACGGGGATCTGGATTTTGTCACTTTCCGGAACTGGCGATGCAAAGCCTCCACTGCATTTGTAGTATAGATGATTTTCCTTATTTCCGGCGGATATTTGAAGTAAGTCGCGAGATTATCCCAGTTGTTCCTCCATGATTTGACAGCAAGTCTGTATTTTGATTCCCATCGTTCCTCAAGTCTTTCAAGATTGATTAAAGCTTCGTCCTCTGTTGCTGCCTTGTAAACTTCTTTTAACTGTTTGATAAATTCTTTCTGGTCTTTTGAGGCAACATATCTCAACGTATTCCTGATCTGATGAATCACACAGAGCTGGATTTCTGTTTTTGGGAAAACTGTATTTATCGCCTCCGGAAAACCTTTTAATCCGTCAATACATGCAATGAAGATATCTTCTACGCCCCGATTATTTAACTCTGTTAATATGTTGAGCCATCCGCCGCGGCGGAGGCTCCTTCTGCCTCCCCGACCCAGAGACCAAGCAAGTCCTTGTGTCCCTCATAATTCACGGCCAGACAGGTATAGGCGGCTTTTGAGGTTACTTTTCTTGATTCATCACGGATTTTATAATGAATCGCATCAAAGAATACTATCGGATAGAGTTTCTCAAGCGGACGGTTCTGCCACTCTTCGGCAAGATGGACTATTTTGCCGGTTATGTTTGATACCAGAGTAGGACTTATTTCAAGACCGTATAACTCTGTTACATGTGACTGTATATCCCGGGTGGTCATCCCCTTGGCATACATCGATATTATTTTATCTTCTATCGGACCTATGGTTTTTTCATACTTCTTCACTATTACAGGGTCAAACTCCCCGTTCCGGTCGCGAGGGACTGACAGGTCGAGTTCCCCATTGTCGTTTCTTATAGACTTACGCGTCCTGCCGTTACGGCTGTTTCCGCTGTTTTTTCCCTCGGGGGAGTATCTTTCATAGCCGAGATGTTCTGTCAGTTCACTTTCCAACATCTGTTCCAGGGTTTGGGCAATTAGCTTTTTTATTGCTCCGTTTTTACCCATAAGGTCTTCGTAGGTTTTTGCTTTTGATAAATCAGACTTCAACTGTTCTATCATTGCATCGGTGAGATTCATTTTATATTCCTGTATTTGGTTAAAGAATTTGTTTATTTCCCGAGAGACCTGCAAGTCAATTTTTGCAAAGGCTAAGCTTCGTTCCGCTTCACTTCGCTTAGCCGTCTCTCTCTTCAACCATTTACACAAATCTTTTTACACTACTCCCAATTTAGGACGTGACAGGGTTCGATTTGCAGCATTGCGACAAGACTGTATCTCCGGATTCCTGCCCCACCCGAGACGGGTAAATTTCGCAGAAATGACAATACATAATTGTTTCCCTCTCCTGTGACTCAGCCTGCCTGCCTCTGACACGGGAGAGGTTCGCCGCGGCGAATAAGGGTGAGGTAGACTAAAACCTTTAAAACAAAAAAGGGATGGTCAGTGACCATCCCCTACGGAAATATTTATATTTTTCTTCGTAAAGACGCCATATGGTTCCCCGCGAGCGGGGCAGGCAGAGAGCCTCACCAACCTAATGCCGTCTTTACCACTATGCCCTCAGTACTTCGTACTAAGCACTGTCTTATTTCATCAACATCATTTTTTTGGTGTCAACAAAATTACTTCCGTCAACTCCCTGTGCTGTGATGGAGTAGATGTACATTCCTGATGATAACTCACTCGCGTTGAAGTCAACTTCATGAAGACCTACACTATAGTTCTGTGATACTATATCCTGTACCTTCTGTCCCAACATGTTGTACAATGTTACCGTCACCTTGCTATCTACGGGCACTGCAAACTTGATCCTTGTACTCGGGTTAAACGGATTTGGGTAGTTCTGAGCAAGTAAAAATTCATCCGGTACAATAGCCAGACTAACATTTATTTTCTCCATTCCGTTACCCTGAAGGACAAACTTTTCACCAGATTTCAATAATGAACCATTGATTATCAGATCAGCAGCTGGTGAAGTTAATTCAACAGGGAAATTATCAGATCTCACAATGATCGAACTATTCATTCCAGATATCGCAAAACTGTTATTTTCGAATCGCGCGTCAAATCCTGCAGGTGGTGCCGGGGGTAATTCAAGATTACCGCTATAATCGAAGTCACCCATGAAGAGTGTGGCATTTCCTTTATTTGCATCCCTGATCTGAATTGAGAAAAGATTTTCTTTATCAAGTTCTGATGTTTCTTTAGGAGTTACTCCGGGCACAAGTACTCCATCTTCCGATACTTTTACCCAGTATCCCTTTCCCGGAAGTATAAAATCGGCAATTGTATAATTGTTTTCATATCCGAAGAACTGGGTCTCAATAATTCCTGAAGGAACAGAATTCATATTTGCGGTACTGAAGTTTTCATCATTACCGCCGATGATATTCCATCCTGCCTGAACCGGTATTGGTTCAATATATTTCTGACCTTGAATAATATAATTCTGAGACTGATCAAATTTTAACCAGTAACCATGACCATTTTGCAATGGATCACTCTGGATATATCCATTATCAAATCCGAACGCTGAAGAAATCGCGTCAGGGAAGTTAGCTGAAAGTCCCATATCCTCGGCGATCACCGGAATTGATACGAGATTCCAATCCGAGTTTACATTCACAACAGTTGAGACTACACCGGTTGTACCAACCAGCAGTGAAACAGGAACATAAATTGTAGAGTTCGCAGGATCATTACTCGTCACAACTAAATTCGTTGTGTACGTTCCCGGTTCAAGATCATAAGTTGTGAATTGCATTACAGCATTTACGCTGTTTCCGTTATAAAGCGTTCCGGAATTTCCTGCATAAACAATCCATTCAGGTTCTGAAGAAAACCGCAATGCTTTGTTAGAAGCAAGATAGTTAGCATCTTCTACAACCTGCAGACCAATTGTACCATCTTCGTTTTCAATACCTACTGTCGCGGATGTGGTAGACGCTGACATATCCTCATAATAAATTGTGATTTTATTATTTGAGTGAAGAACAACCTGGAAAGTAAATGAACCACTGCCTGAGTATTTCGGCCAGTCGGTGTACTGAATTACAAAAGCATTACCTTTTTGTTCGTAATAAACTTTACCTGAAGTTCCTCCATCGAGATCATCCCAAACAGCGGCAATCATGTTATTAGGAGTTGAACCTGAAGGGATGGGACCGTTTGTATAAGTACTTCCGGAAATTTGATCAAATGAAAGAAATCCATTTGAGCCGGCATAAACTTGCGAATAATCAATCCCATAAAATTCGAAATCGAAACCGATATCAAGCGGACCCACATAACCTTCATCAGTCGCGCTGAATGTTCCGGTTGGAATCCAGTTGCTTGCAAGAGTTCCGGTTGTAGAAATGTCTTCCCAAACAAACTGGGGACCATTTGATTCGTCACTATCTATCCACTCATATCCAAAATCATCGGGTCCACCGAAGCCTTCTATTGATGAACCGCCACCTTTATTATTATTCTCTTTTGACCTGAGGGTCGATTTTTTTTCAACCGAAATTAGTTTTACATTTATACTATTTTTCAATAGACCATCCGCAATCTCGGCACTGTAATCAAGTGTGGATTCTTCATCGGAAACGTTGGCGATAACCAGTGTGTCCAGTATGGTAGAATTTATATTCATCTCATTAGTGATTGAGGCTGGAGTAACTGAAATTTCAGGAGCAACCATTGTGGATTGATCAGCTACATTCGACATATTGCTGTAGTTGCTCCAAATATCGTGTGATTTTACCGCAAAATAATATGGAGTAGAAACGTCTAATCCTTCCTTGGACAATGATTCATACTCGCCTGTTGCTTGTGGCATTCCCGGGAATTCAATCATCTCGGCATTTTCAAAATCTGCTTCACTTGTAATTGGCTGAGTTGAGTAGCGAATATCATAACCTCTTACCCCACCAGCAGATTCATCGAGTGGAACAGTCCAGCCGATTGAGATTGAGTTTGAGGTGTAATCTGTTACCGCAAGGTCGTTAACAGCCACTGGAGCAACAGTATCCGGCTCGCCAAAAGTGGATATCAGTTCTACTTCAAGCCATGAGTAATTACCATTCGCAACCGCAATATTCGGGATAGTTTGAGTAAAGTGGTCTTCAGCAGAAAATTCAAGTGTATAAGTACCTGAGTATATCATTCGCTGATATCTGCCAGTTAAAGAATCTGAAAATATTGTTGTGTAGTCAGCGTCATGATCCACAACCCTTATTTCGGCTTTTATCGGTTCACCTGTGTTGCTGGAAACAATTCCGGCTATACCATTAAGTGACTGTTTGATATAATTAATCAATGATCTTTTATTGTAGGTCCAATGGGCGGGAAGCTGACTCGGATTAAGAAGTTTAACATCTGAAAGTTCAATAGTAACTTCGCGTCCGCCGTGGAAATAAGTGTAATAATCCTGTCGGCCACCGGCAACTTCGTACCACTGGTATCCATTCGTTATACCATTATCATACCCTGTCATATATCCACTCGAAAAAGCGTGGACTGTATCGGCGTACTCGCGTGAAATGAGTCTGAACCAGTCATCATCCTGATGTAATTGTGGCCAGGTATCCCAGGGATAGTTTACAACTTCGGTACCGCCATGGAAGTTGGCAGACATTACGAAGTTGTGCTCATTTGCCAGATTCATCATAATAATTGTTTCGGGCTGATATGCGTTACCATCAGGGTGCGGACCATCTTCGGGGTCAGCGAAATTTCGGTTAATATCAATATAATTAGCATTACCGCGTGTAGCGCCATTAATATTAGTATTTCCACCGGCAAATGTTCCATCAGGATTTGCAAGAGGATTTATCCAAATTTCAAGATTATCGACAAGCATAGTTGCTTCCTGGTCGGTACCATAATTGGAAAGGAGGTGATCAATAAGTCTGAGCATCAAAACATAACCTGTAGTTTCATCACCGTGCATTGTTGAGGTGTACATAAATTGCGGCTCGGCTTCTTTTGTTTCGATGTTATCGGAAATTTTGGCGAAAAGTATTTTTCTACCTTCAATTGTATTACCTGCATCAACTATTTCACAAAGATCGGGATAATCAGAAGCAAACTGGTACATCATTTCAACATAGGCATCATAAGTAGGATAAGAGTCCCATTCTCTGATTCCTTCTATAGTTGAGCTCATTTTAACCGGGTAATTAACAAGACCTGGTCTGCGCAGAGCTTCATGACGGATATTGAGTGCTTTAAATTTTCTGTAATCTCGCTGATTGGCATATGCGTATGCTTTACCATCTTCAATATTATCAATAGATATTATTTTACCAATACGTTCGAGGTTAAGACCTTTCACATAAAAAGAAAAATAGGCTTCGCCATTTTCTCTGAAATATTCCTGGTCAAAATTTTGGGAAAAAAGAAATGTGGAACATAAAATTAAAATGAGGGGGATAAGGGTAAATTTTTTCATAAAGTCTCCAATGAGGAAAATGTAACGATAACCTATAAATTTAGCCCCAATTGAAACAAAACTCAAACCAAAAGTTTATGAAATTTATGAGTCGGATATCTTTTATGTTTATTTATTCGTTTATACTCTTTTTGAAACATTAAAACAGCCGTAACAGATTAATGATAAAGTTGGGAAAGTGATAATAAAAGGAGGGGAAATCGGTTTTGAAGAAAACTCCAATTCCCGGATATGACATGTCTTTAAACGAATGCAACCGGGAATTGAGCCTCACAATAAAAAGTGGTAATTAAAATTACTTACACTCCTCTTCAAGAATCTGACCATCGATGATCACACCACAGCATTTAGTCAAATACTCGAATGGGTCTCCATTATAAATGGCAACATCTGCGTTTTTACCAACTTCAATGCTTCCAACACGATCATCTATTTTTAGAATTTTTGCAGCGTTTATTGTAATAGATGCAAGAGCATCTTCAAATGATAAACCGTTCGCGGCATAAACTCCGGCTTCAAATAATACAACTCTTGTTTTGGGTACATAACTTTCATAACCGCTTTCGACAGAAAAGAGAATTCCAGCCTCGCCAAGTTTAGAAGCAGTTTCGAATGATCCGCTGGATAATCGCGCCATACTCGCATGAAGTATAACGGGAACATTTGCATTTTTGATCTGGTCAATCAGCAAATACGCTTCTTCAGCACTATTAAGGATTATATCAAGATCAAATTCTTCAGCTAATCTTAGAGCACCCATAATATCAACTGCCTTGTCAGCCGTGATAAGCGCGGGGATTTCACGATTAAGAACTTTACCTAAAATCTCATTTTCTATATTTAATGGAGTTGTATTCTCTTCACCATTCTTTTTGGCAAGATAAGCTTTTGCTTCGTACAGTTTAGCACGCAGCATGGCAATACCCTTAGGTCGCGACCCCGGTGTTTTAAATTCTGATGTAACCTCACTACCAAGTGAAAACGCAACCATTGAAACAGAATCGAGTATTGTATGGGACTCCATAGTGCCGTAAGTTTTCGTGATCATCGTCTGACCACTGATCAAAGCACCGGGTGCATGACCTGTATTTATTGTAGTAACGCCGAATGATCGGATCCAGCCGACCAGTTCCTCGCGGGGATTATAAGCGTCTATCGCCCTCAAATCGGGCTGAATCGGATCAGATTTTTCCAATTGGTCCTGATCATGCTTCTGATTATAAATGCCTGCGAGTCCGACCACTGAACGTGAATCTATCAAACCGGGAGTAACAACTTTTCCTTCAATAATTTTATAATTGTCAGGTACTGCTATCTCACCACTTTTACCGACCGCAGAAATTTTATCATCCTTTATCAGTATAACACCATTTTCTATCATTTCACCATTCATAGTATAGATCTTTTCACCCTTTACCGCTATCTGGGCTGAAAGTAAACTCACCATAATCATTATCAGGAAGAGTGATGTGATCGTGAGAATTCCAAAATCAAGTTTTTTGATCAGATCAGCTTTAATCATCTTATCTCCTCCTCGCCATGAACGTGATGAAATCTCGGGTAAGCTTTGTAGCCTCCAACCGCGTATTTGTAATCATCGGGGTTATTTCTGTCGAATACTTTTTCTCCTTCAATCCAGGTCGATTCAACGTGCGTATATACTGAAAAAGGATTACCGGAAAGAATAACAAAATCAGCATCCTTCCCTTTTTCAAGTGAACCAACCCTGTCATCCATCTCAAGCATTCTTGCTCCGGCAATGGTCAGACTCTGCAGCGCTTTCTCTCTGGAAAGTCCACCCCGGATAGCCAATGCGGCAGTGCGGAGGAAAAAGCGGGAATCTGTGATCCAGTCGTCTGTATGGATGGCAACATCGACCCCTGCGTCATCCATGATTTTACCTGTTTCAAATTTTAGTTCTACCGTTTCAAGCTTTCCACCGGGTGAATCAACCATAATGATTGAACACGGAACATCTGCTTTTGCAATTTCATCGGCTACTTTCCACCCTTCGCTTACATGATGGAGAACAACGTTAAACCCGAATTCTTCCTTCAAACGAAGCACAGTCATGATATCATCAGCGCGATGAGTATGATGATGCACCATTCTTTTACCCTCAAGAACCTCGACAAGTGCTTCCAGTTTGAGATTTCGTTCAGGCATTTTTTCTTTGTCGCCATCAGCTTGATCTATTTTGTTTTTATATTCCTTCGCTTTGTAGAAGAGTTCTCTTATTATCGCGGCAGATTTGGCCCTTGTGCCCGGGAAAGGTTTGCCTCTCAGAGAATTTGTTCCATTCGCCATTTTCATTCCGCCGCAGACGCCAAATTGAACATTTTCACAGATCACCATTTCTTCAACCTGTTTGGCGTGTTTTGTCTTGAGATAGACTGTCTGACCACTCATGAGGTGACCTGAACCGGGCATAATATTTACAGTGGTAATTCCACCTGCGCGGGCTCTGTTAAACGTTGAATGGAAAGGATCAATAGCGTCGAGAATTCTGAGATCGGGCTGGGTTGGTGAATCGCTGTCAAATCCCCAGTCAATGCCAATGTGGGAATGGGTGTCTACAAGTCCGGGAATTATAACTTTACCCGCTGCGTCAATAACTTCGGCATCAGAAGGGATGTTATAACCTTCAGCCTCACCAACATACTCTATTTTCGAGTCTTTTATAACTAAAACACCATCAGCATAATTTAGACCTGACGCAGTTAAAATTTCCGCGTTTTTGAATACCTTTGTCTGAGCTGATAGCACCGAAGTTAATAAAAGCAACAAAACCAAAAGATTTTTAAGTCCGTACATTCATCTCCTCATTATTCAGATATTACATCCGATAATATAGAATGTAGAGATAAAATCAAAATGT
Organism: Melioribacteraceae bacterium; assembly: GCA_022181065.1. Taxonomy (GTDB): domain Bacteria; phylum Bacteroidota; class Ignavibacteria; order Ignavibacteriales; family Melioribacteraceae; genus BQMY01. Next base: position 8,642 of record BQMY01000137.1, read on the forward strand.
TTTTATATTAAAATTTCAATTATTAAGTTAACTGAAAAATTTAATGCGTCTTTTTAATTTCAGGTAAAGTAAAGTTCACCAAAAAAATCAGGGCGATGGAATTGCGGTTTTGGTAATTCAACCTTGTTCCATGTAATCCAGTGTGGATTTGATGATTCATCCGCGCATTTGTTAAAATTCGCTTTCCATATTACACCGGGTGCAGGCATTATAAAACCGTCATGATATTTCCTCATCACCTCATACGGATAGGCAAAAATCAAATGCCATTCTTTCTCACCTGTTTCCTCAACTAATACGGGTTTATCAATTGATGTTTTTATTTTAATGGAATTAAGATCATCCTTATCGATAGCTTTTACACCATTACCTTTTGTTATCTGGTGCTGCATATATATCTTCCCGATGCAGTTCATTTCAAGGTTGTAATATCCTTTTGAAATATCATTCCCGGGAGTAAAAAAGAGTTCTACACAGCTATCTTTCCAGACGTGCTGCATATGTTCAATGGCTTTTGTTACAATATATTTGTCTTTTACAATAAAACACCCGTAGAGATACTTGTTATCATACCTGAGTGCTGCGGAAGTTTCCGGAAAAAACGCGGGATTTTCACCCATTACATTCTCCAATTTAACAAACTCTACATGCTTCCAGTCAGATATATCAAGGGGATTACAATTTTTTCCAATTTCTACTTTTGCTACTGAATACCTCAATTAAACTCCTGCAGATTTACTAAAGTCTTTCATTAATTACCAAAGCTTACAATACAATGACAATTCGTGACATCTCTTTACCGGGGAGTGACACGTGTGACATTTGACCTGCGTAAATTTACATCAGATAATTTAATTAAATCAAACACGGGAGTAAAAAATGGGACTATTTGACAAAATTGCAGCGATACTAACAGTTATTATATCAATGATACTTTCTTTCACTACATCTGCACAGGATTTAGCAACAGCAAACTTTACTGAAAAAAGTATCGGAAACCTCGAGATGGGGATTTCTTCAGATAACTACGGTCTTAAAAGAAGTTCAATTTATTTCGCCGGAAAATACCGGGTTGCTGAAGTGGCGGATGTGATGCTTGATGAAATGAAAAGAAGTGATGATGTAAATATTAAATGTCTGATGGCAGTTGCGTTGTACCAGATCAAGGATGATCACGCAATGGAATACATAGTGAAACTTTCCAGATACGCTTCCGATTCAAAATTGCGCAAAACCTGCAAGGCTATTGCCGAATTGTACACCGTGGAAAAGAGTGAAATATTGGTTCAAAACTGATTTGATGACAATTTTTTACATTTAATTACATTTACATGACTTTTAATACCATAAAATTGTTGATTTTATCCGATGGCACTTCTGCAAACTGCAGGAGGAGAAAAAAGATGAAAAGAATATATTTGATCATATCGTTGTTACTCGCACTTGTTTTTAGCGGAAACTTGTCTGCTGAAGAGTGGAGAAGAGTTGAAAATCTTCGTGGAAACTGGAAATTTTCCATAGGTGACAATCCCGGGTGGGCTGAACCCGGATTTAATGATTCCGACTGGGAGGAAATATTTGTTCCCTCCTCCTGGGAAAATGAAGGGTTTCATGGATATAACGGTTATGCATGGTATAGAAAAACATTTACCCTTCCGGAAGGTATAAAAGGGGAAAGCCTTTATTTGCTCCTCGGTTATATTGATGACGTTGATGAAGTATATCTTAACGGAAAGCACGTAGGGTCTTCCGGTACGTTCCCGCCCGATTATTATACAGCATATAATGCAATGCGCAGATATCCCGTTCCGACCGCGTTTTTTAATCTCAGGGGAGAAAACACAATCGCTGTAAGGGTTTACGACGCAATGCTCGAAGGTGGAATACTTCATGGTGATGTAGGAATATATTCTTATGGTGACGCAATCAATATGGCTATTAACTTATCCGGCAAATGGAAATTCCACATTCATGATGATAAAAACATAGCCAAACCTGATTATGATGAATCCCAAATGGATGAAATTATTGTTCCCGGTTATTGGGAGAGTCAGGGTTATAAAGATTTCGACGGCTTTGCATGGTACAGGAAAACATTCGACTCGCCCTCATATTTTGAAGATGAATCATGGGTGCTGGTTCTGGGTAAAATTGATGATATTGATGAAGTATACCTCAATGGTAAAAAAATTGGCTCTACAGGTGAAATGTATGATGATTCTTTCTTTATCGAGTTTTATGACGAATATTCACAGTTCAGAGGTTACTACTTAAAAAGCGGAGATATAAAGCCCGGAAAAAATGTTGTAGCTGTGAGAGTTTATGACGGTTACAAGGATGGCGGGATGTATGAAGGACCTGTCGGACTCGTAACTCAACGAGAATATAGAAAGTACTGGAAAGAAAAAAACAGAAAGAAAAATATTTTCGATATTATTTTTGGTGATAATTAATCACATTTATCTGACCCCGTGAAAAAAGGAAAGATGGCGTCTTTCCTTTTTTTTATTTACTTCACACCTTTAGCTTGATCACGTAATTGGTTTAAAAATAATAATTGACTTTCTGTTGGACATTATTATTCACCAAAACCTTGCCTGATCGTTAATCACCCTTGTTTCTTGTGTTGAGTTCTTATTCTTTTAATGTTATATTATTATAAAATTCTTTATACTGGTTATAATAGTGGCAGATTTACAATTGTGAGAAATAATTTTTTCAAAAAAAGGACGTACAACTCTACTGAAGGGGATGATATGGAGAACAAAACAGTTGCTTCAAATCAATACGAACTGGATTTTCTCAATGCTTTATTGGATGGAAACAGGTCATTAACTTTAGAGATTACAGAAAATTATCTTTTGAATGGTAATAATATTATGGATCTCTATGAGAATGTACTGAAGTCATCCCTTTACAAAGTTGGGATTTTGTGGGAGAAAAATAAAATAAGTGTCGCTACAGAACACCTTGCCTCTGCACTTGTTGAAACACTGCTGAATGAAATACATCCCAGACTTGATTTTAAGGGGAAAAAGGGTTACAAGGTTTTGTTATCCTGTGTTGAGAATGAGTATCACCAAATTGGTATAAAGATGGTGAGCGACATTTTTGAATCGAATGGTTGGAAGACTTATTTCCTGGGCGCAAACACCCCGACGAATGAACTTGTCTCCTTTGCGTCAGAGATTAAGCCTGATATTCTGGCAATCTCGATGAGCATATATTTTCACTTCCCAAACTTTGAAAAAATGATTAATACGATTAAAAATGAAATTCCCGATCAAAAAATTTTGGTTGGTGGTCAGGCATTCAGCAGAGGTGGAGTGGATTATCTCAGCAAGTACGAAAATGTTGTCTATCTTCCGGATTTAAAAAGTATTGAAACATATCTTGCAAACTTCAACTAAATTTGAGGATTTTGTAGCATGAACAGGAATAGTCTTTTAGGAAGCGCAAAAAAGCTTAATCAGGTTAGCGAAAAATCCTTCAATGAATATAGCGAGAATAGTGAATCGCTGATTTTTCATATAAATAATTTTATGGGTTCTAATGCGGAAATTCAAAAACTCGTTGGGAATAATGATCTTACTATAATGAAAACAAATCATACCAATCATGTTAAGTTCATGGCTTCCATATTCAAGCAATACAACCCGGAAGTTTTTGTTGATACTATTTTATGGGCATTCAGCGCTTATCGGAATCACGGATTTCATAGAAAATATTTTGAAATTCAACTGGCTGCATGGGATGATATTTTGAGTAATAATCTCTCAGAAGAGAGTTACATGGAGATCATTCCTTATTATGAATGGATTATAAAAAATATACCCGTTTGTATCTCAATTACAGAAAATCAAGCTGTTTAAATGACGTCATTAAATAAAAATATTCTTTCTGAATGGACCAGTGAAATTGAAGCTGCGCTAAAATCGAGTTTATCACAATACTGCGCTATTTTTAATTTGAAGGGCAATCTTCTTTTCAGTAATGAAGCCTTCAATGATCTCGTAAAGGATAATCATCGTGATTCATTTAAAAACCCCACTTTTAATTCACTTATTTCTATCGAACAACACGAGAGTCTAATATTTCAAGGCTATTTAACAATCGGCGATTCAGGTAAAAATGATATATCACTTTTTGCTCACGTTTTCAGGAAAAATGAAAAAATTCTATTTCTTGGCGGACTTGATTCGCCACAAATTTTAAGACAAAATTCACAGCTCGCCGAATTAAACAGTGAAATAAATAAACTTCAGAGGGAATTGGTAAAAAAAACAGTCTCACTTGAACATGCACTGGATCAGCTTGGTATCGCAAACCAGGAACTGAAGAAAGAGCAGATGACAAGAGATAAACTTTACTCTGTTATAGCGCATGATCTCAGAAGCCCGCTGAATACCATTATTGGGTTTATAACTTTAATGAAAGATACTTTTCAAGAAATAAGTGTGGAAGAAATAGAGAATTATTTAGATATTATAAATTCTTCAACAAACAAAACTCTTGGTTTACTTGATAATCTCCTTAACTGGACTAAAACCCAAACAGGTCAAATCATTTTTAATCCGCAGAAAGTAGATCTGACAGAAATTATTAATGAAATTATAGATATTGCGCTCCCTACTGCTAAAGTCAAAAACATCAATTTTAGATTTAAACCTGTGCATGAAGCAGATGTTCTGGTTGACCCTGAAATGTTTAAAGTGATCCTCAGAAACATTTTTTACAATGCTATAAAATTTACACATTTAAACGGTGAAATTGAGGTCATTTCCCAAATTGTAGAAGATAATATTCAAATATCAATCAGAGATAGTGGTGTGGGAATGGATAAAACAACTTGCGACAAACTATTTTCCTCTGATGAGACTTTTACAACAACCGGAACCGGGGGTGAAAAAGGATCAGGTTTGGGTTTACTGGTCTCAAAGGAGTTTGTTAATCGACATAACGGAAAAATTTGGGCTGAATCCGGGGAAGGGGTTGGAACTACTTTCTTTATCCGATTAAAGGAATTTTCTCCAAAAAGCAAACAATTAGTCAATACCTCGCAGAGCGACAATTTGAAATCCAATTCTTCACCCACAATTCTTATTGCTGAAGATGATGAAATAGGTTTTAATTACCTTAAAAGTGTCCTGGAATCGGACGGCTATACAATTCTCAGGGCAAAAAACGGGACTGAGGTAATTACTATTTGCAAAACTAATCCAGAAATTGATCTTGTTCTGATGGATATTTTAATGCCAAAGGTTGATGGTTACGAAGCAACAAGGGAAATATTGAAGTTTCGGCCAGAACTCCCCATAATTGGTCAATCTTCCTTAAATTTTGCCGAGAACAGGGAGAAAGCAATTAAAACCGGCTGCATAGATTTTTTTGTAAAACCTGTTTCGAAGAATGATTTGCTTTCAATTGTCGAAAAGCATCTCAAATAGCCAAACATATTGAACTACCAAATACTCTTATATTATCACATAAAAAAGGAAAGACATTGTCTTCCCATTTTTCTTTACTTCACACCTTTTGAGTTTAGAAAATCGGAATATTGTTTGTCAACCGCCATTATATGATTTTTAACCCAATCACTTAAAAAATTGATAATCGAAATCGATAAAGTCAGAGAGCCCGTATCAAATTTTTGCTTGAACTCAGCAACCTGGCAGATTAGATTTTCATGTTCAGCCTTGTGTTGAAGTAAGCCGGGATAACTATTAGCCTGCATAACTTTCTCTTCATGCCTGAAATGAGTTTGTGTGTAACTGATTAGCTCATCGAGCACTCCGGCGATTGATTCTTTAGCTTTTCCCAGTTTCATATCGTCGTGCAACCGATTCACCAGTTCAACCAGTTTTTGATGTTCCGTGTCGAAATCTTTCACTTTTACACTTAAAGTGCTATCCCATTTGAATAATGCCATAATAACCCCGTATTATATTTTATAATTAAAAGCCTAATGAGATTATCGCTAAAACAGTGGTTTTATTTAACTAAGAATGACTCTTTTTGCTAATTAGTGTCAAAATAAGTATAAAACAGACAACTGAAGAAAATAACCAGTATCCATAATCGGTGTGTAAATCGATGAGAAATGAACCGAGAAATGGTCCCATTACCGTCCCAACGCCATAAAAGGTAGCGAAAAATCCGTTTGCCTGCGAAATCTGCTCCGGCGTTGTTTTTTCGAGTGTAAAATTTAAACCTATGGTATAGTATGCCGGAACTAATCCACCTATAAAAAAGAATAGTATTATCAGTATAATAAAAGATTGAAGAAACGCGGGTAGTGGCGTTAGTAGCGTGAGAATTACCGAAACAACCATCAGCATTTTTGTTTTGGGAAATTTATCCGACATTTTGCTCAGGTAGTAAAGTAAAATTATACCTCCAACTACAAATGCACCCATAAAGTAGGAAATATCCGTTTCACTAAAGCTGTTCCTCAATCCGAAAAGAGGTATTACAACTATAATGGATGATTCAAACATGCCATAAAGAAACGCGGTAATCAGGCTCAATGAAGGCATTTCGGAAAGTTTCATTCTGGCGGGTCTTTCTTCGAAATGTACGATTTTCACATACCCGATAAAAAACGATTGTACAATGAAACCTAATCCAACAATTCCGGCTGCAATCAGAAATGGGAGATAATCCTTGATTGTTACAGTCCATATCAAAAATGAACCTATCGCGATACCAGTCGAAAGCAATACAGCATAGATACCAATGTTTTTTCCCCGGTTGCTTTCATCGCTTATTCTGTTAATAAGCACTTCTGTCCCGACAAAAATAAACGTAGCCCCTAACCCGGAAATAATTTTAACGGGAACTAGTACATAGAAGTTATACCAGTAAATGTGTCCCAGCGCGCCAATGATCCAGAAGATGTAACCATATGTAATCACACGTGTAACAGTGTATTTATCAATAATCCTTCCGGTGAAAAACGCGAAAATGGCAACAGCGACATATTGTAAAGTTTGCAGAAAGCCATTAAGTAACGCGGGAGTATTATTCTGCTCCAGTAAAATTACGGTCACCGGTGTTACAAGACCAAAACCCACTCCACCAATGGTTATTCCTGTAAGCGCTACGAGCAAAGTTTTATTCATTCGGAATTTTGATCCTAAATTTCAACAGAATAGAGATTCAGTTTTTTGTCGAGCTGCCTTGAGCCGGGGCATACAGATTCGAGTTTATCCCAGAAACGTTTACCATGATTTTTTTCAACTGTGTGTGTAAGCTCGTGCAAAATAACATAGTCGATTAATTCATCCGGCAGGCGCATCAGGTGAAGATTAAGATTTATGTTATTTCTTCCGGAACAGCTTCCCCATTTCGATTTATGGTTTTTTATAAATACACGACTAAAAGAAAACCCGAATTTTTGAGCTAATTCCCTTGTTCGATTTGGTAAATAATATTTTGCCTCATCTCGGAAAATTTCGGCGAGAATTTCCCGTACAATTTTCTGTACTTCAAGGTCGGCGAAATCAGCTTCCTGCGGAATTGTAATAATCCCCTTATCCGGATATGTCTCCCACTTAAAATCTTTAGTGCCATATTTCCTGAAATGGATTTTCCGGTATCTCGTTGTAAAAACGGTGCGTTCATCAAGAATCCGGTAGTTTGCTTCCTTCGCCTGTACTTTGGAAACAGCTTTGGCAATCCATAACTGGTTCTGCTTTACAAACTGTTCGGCATATTTTCTGGGAACTCCCGGGGGTACCTCTACGATTATACCTTCAAATGGTAGAACTTTTATTGCGATTTTTTTTCGTCGCGTATTTTTTATATAAGTTATCTTATCGAACATAAATATGTAAGTATTTCGCGAAAAATCCTGTTTGGGAACAAATTATGATTTTCTCCATCTAATATTAAAAACATGGAGTTGAATATGAAAGACTATAATTATTATAAAAAAGAATTTACCGTTAAGGGAAAAGAACTACTCGAAAAAATAGAAGAATTGATCCACCAGGGGAATATCACACGGATCATTATTAAAAACAGCGACGGTCGCCCTTATATTGAAATCCCTGTTACAATCGGTGTTGTGGGAGCCTTTTTCGCACCTGTGCTAACCGCGGTTGGCGCCCTTGCCGGCATGGCGGCGAATTTCAAAGTGGAAATCGTTAAACGTGAGCCTAAAGATGATATCCCGGAAGCGGATATCGTAGAAGAGGAAAAATAATGTTTGGAAGATTGTTTTTGTTATTCGCCATCATTCCGGTTATCGAGCTTTATTTGTTGATTGAAGTTGGCGGAATGATTGGCACGTTAAATACTGTAATTATTATAGTCGCAACTGCCGCGATAGGGGCATACCTTACCAAAATGGAAGGATTTATAGTGCTTAACAATATCAGGCAGGCGGGGAGTGAAGGCAGAATTCCCGGAAACGAATTGCTGCACGGATTATTTGTCCTGTTAGGCGGACTTACACTCCTTACCCCCGGGTTTCTTACGGATGCTCTTGGTTTCAGCATGATCATCCCGGGTTTAAGGAAGATTTATGTGGATTATGCGCGGGAATTTATCCGGAAGAAAATTGATAATGGCAGCTGGAATATTTCAGCCGGAAGATTTTAATTTTGGCAATCATCATCACAGGAGCATGACAGATTGCCCGATTTCACTTTCTCGAATGCTTCTTTGCCTTCCTTAAAAGCGAAATAGGCTATTCCCAGCGAACCGGCTATATCAATGTAACTTATGCGTAATAATTCATACAATCCACTTGAAACAAGTAGCAGAATAGAAAGATAGAAGCAGGTTTTTGTACAGTTTGCATCAGCAACAATCGCGTCAGATTTTAATTCCCTTCCAATCTTCAGTTTGACGGAAAGGAGAAAATACATCGTCAAAATGGATATGGTCGAGACAATTATTCCCACAATTGTGGTTTCGGGAACTGAACCGGCATAAATATTTATTGCTGAACCTGCTATAAGTCCCCCGGCAAGCAGATAAAAAGCGAATCCTGTTATTCGTAGAGCGTCTTTTTCAAATTTATCACGGGAGGTTACGTTATCCCGTTTCATACGTATGATCATATGCGCGATACCAACTCCGGATATCACTTCAACAAAGCTGTCAACTCCAAACCCGAATAACGCGAGAGTCTCATCTTCCATTCCAAAGAAAACAGATACTCCCCCCTCAATTAAATTGTAAACAATTGTTATTGTACTCAGGGCAAACGCTATATTCAGCTTTTTATTATCCATGATTTAAAGATAGGTAAAAATGACATCAAGTATAAATACCAATATGTGGTACGATTTATTACCTGAAAAATTTCAAATATATTTTATAATTTTTGTTTACATCTATTTTAGAAAAAACTCCACAAAATTTCCTGAATAGATCAGATTTAATATAGCAACGTCTTTTTGCTGATCGTTGTTATAGTTAAGTTAAAACGAGGTAAAAAAAGAAGAGGGCAAAATGAAAAAACTACGTTTGTTGGTTATTTTTTTAGCAATTGTTATTCTCCAGTCTTGTATAATGAATCCGGTTAATCCGGAAGAACCTTCGCTACCAGTCAAAGCACTACTCTATGAAGACAATGGCATCGTAAAGAAGTATGATGTGAATGCTCGCGCGACGAGCACAATTTTTACACCTGAAGAGGGATTTGAACTTGGGGGGATTGCTCTGGATCGCAAGGGTAATTTTTATGTCTCCCAATATGCTTATTACTCAACCTATTCCACAAATGACTACATAAATAAAGTTTTAATATATACAGTCAACGGTGAAAAAAAAGTAATTCTGGAAAACCGGGATTTTGTTGATTATCGAATTTCACACATTTCAATTTCACCAACGGGTAATTATATATTCCTTCATCCAAACAGCTACGGTGATCTTTCCCTGATCGGGAAAAATACCGGGAACGGATATGTCTTCTTTGAAGATTTTAATGATATACTTCTCAATTCGAACAGAGTTGATTTTAACAGTGTTGTGTGGGATGAAAAAAACAATCTTGTGTACTTCAGAAATGACAGACCGTATGATCCCTATTTATTTGAAGTAAACCTGCTCACAGGTGAATACGACCAAAAGGAATCTCCCGATATAAATTTGTACGTGGATCAGGAAACTTTACTGGAACAGGGTATTTTAAAAGATTCTTTCGATTTTGGAAAATATCTTGGTGAAGATGCCGGAATTCCTGTTCAGGTAAAGTTTCATCCCGAAGGAAGTGGATTTTGTTACCGATATAATGAAGACCGCATCCTGAAATATTATGATCTTAACACCGGAAATATAGTTAACCTGCTGGAATCTCCCCAAAATGTTTATCCGGGTACTTTTGTCGAGAATATGCAGTTTGTATGGAATACGGATGTTGCTCCGAGAGATATTACTTACGACTTAAATGATGAAAATCTCTATTACAATTTTACAACATCTGATATCTCATCAATTACAAGTCTCAACAGTAATATTTATTTCACGATAAATACCATAAACTACTCCATACCTATGATCCAATTTAAATGGAAAAACAACTTCAGTCCGTATGACATTACATGCTATATAAGAGGGAATGTTTCCAATTTTAAGTTCAATCTGATGGAATCATATTTAATACATTACACAATATTCAAGACTTTCTACAACGATTCCTACAAAACTTTAAGTGATATCAGGTCAAATTTTACAACTATGCAGAATGCAATAACTCAATATGAAAACAGTGTCAACTCCCGATTTATGGTATTTGACAGATTGAGAACCTCCTATGTGGTAAATGATTTTATTCCAAATCGTACTGAAGCGCTGGATTTTGCGAATGTGATGTTTGCACTGGAGCAACAGATTCTGGGATTTTTGCATAGACGCGACAAATCGGAGCTTGTTAACGGCGTAAGAGCTCTTTTCCCGAGTCTTCCGGAAGGATTTATTCTGGCTCGTCTTGCAAACCTTATGGTGGATGACAATAACATGTTGGCTGATCTTAGTGGACTTGTAGAAGCGATAACTTATTACAAAAGCAGCGAGAGGAAGCAAATAGTTGACAGAGCCATAAATTTGCTTGAAAGCGAGAACATTTTTTTAAGATGAGCCGCTTAAATTTATGATTGTTGAAAAAGTGAACAGAAATTGATTGATATCAATAATCAGCATAATAACCTCTTTTTATATTTGTATAATTTTGTTAAGTTATATTGAGGTAAATTTTATTGAGGGCAAAATGAAAATACTACGTGTATTAATATCGGCAATTCTTCTCTTTTCACTCTATTCCTGTATGGGGGATCCTTTTTCACCTGAAGAGGACTCTTCGTCACCCGTTAAAGCTTTGGCTTATAAAGAAAATAATTCTGTCATGAAATATGATGTGGGTACAGGTACAGCAACTACACTTTTTACACCCGATACCGAAGAAGAAATTGGTGGTGTTGCGGTTGACAAATCGGGTAATTTATATGTTTCACTTTATCAATCGTTTGCAACAGGTAATAACGATACCTATAAAAACAGAGTACTAAGATTTACATCCGCCGGAATGCAATCTGTTGTTTTTCAGGATTCCGCAATAACATCTCTGAAAATCACTCATATGTTCACATCCCCGTCAGGCAGATATCTGCTTATATATCGTTACCAATATGGTGATTTTGAGTTAGTCTGCATTGATACGGAAGTTAAGGAAAATAATGTTTTTAATTCCATATTCAATAGAGGGCGACCTGTAGATTATCTCGATTTTACCCGACTTGTCTGGGATGAGAAAAATTATCGTTTTTATGTTATGAATGACCGCAATAATGTCCCAAAAGTTGCGGAGTTTGATCTGATTACAGGGGTATATGATAAAAAGGATGATCCTTATATTCAACTTTATGTTGATAGTGAAACTTTAAAGAGCCAGGGTATTATCCAGGAAGAGTTTGATTTCAATAAGTATACTGGGGATGATTTTAGTGTTCCAAAACAGTTAAAATTCCACCCCGGCTTAAACGCGTTTATCTATATGGAAGGAAGAGAATTAAAATGCTACAACCTCGATAAAGGAATTTTCTCTACAATTATGAGCTCCCCCGCAGCACAACTTCCAACATATTTTTTCGAGGATATTGAAATCATCTGGGATATCGATATTTCACCGAGAGATGTTAGTGCTGATCTGAATCAGGCTTATCAGTATTATATCATCACCGATTCTGTTCTTGCAACAAAACAAGCGCTAAACTCTAATATTGAGTACAATAAAATAGGTACTTATAGCCTTCCTTTGTTGGTAGTAAGATGGACAGACTATAATCCTATTCATTATGGACAGTTTTTAATAAGAGGAGAATTGTTGGATTCAAAATTCCATGCTGCAGAATCTTATTTCATTTACTACACCCTTCGCACTAACTTCTTCAGTTATATTGGAAATGGGCTTAATGACATTCGTTATTCTTTCACTACCCTTGATAACGCCATAACCGAATATGAGAATTGGATGATTGAACGGGAAACAATGTATAATAAAATCAAAAACTCAGCCACTACTGATTATTTCAAAACTGTTATTAATGATCTTATTGAAGAAACTGACAAGTTTTTAGATCTCGAAATGGCGACCCTTGAATTTATGAAAGATCAGGATAGAGATAAATTGATCGCTACAACCCTTTCACTTTTCCCTGATGTGAGTCATGAGGATGTGGTGCCTTTATTAGAGGATATATTTGTTGATGACCTAAAAATGATCAATGAACTTCGCGGGTTAATTTCAAATATGAGGTATCGGAAATCAAGTTATATCGATGTAATTTCAGAAGATGCTGTTGAACTTCTCGAAGATTATAATGTCTTTTTGAAATAGGTGTGGAGCGGATAAAATGAAATATATTGTAACAATATTTTTGTCGGTTCTACTTCTTCTCTCATGCGAATTTGAACCAACGGAAAATATAACTCCCGTTTCCGGGTTCGCCGGACTTTTATACGCAAACAACAATTATATCAAGTTGATCAAAGATGATAGCTCTTCTGAAATTTTATATACAGGAAGCCAATATACTACTATTTATGGTGTAGCCTCTCACAAAGATGGTTCAGTTGTTTTTGGCGAGAGCAAACGTTTTATGGATCAAAAGCTTGGCGCTTGGGTATTACGATTAAACTCATCGGGATTAGTTGATACACTTTACAAAATACCAAAAAACAAAAGTGAAATTTTAAAAGTTGTTGAAATTTCCCCATCCAGCAATTTCGTTTATGTAATGAGCATGGGGACCGAAGGTGAATCTTGTCTGATCGACGTAAACACTGGCGTTTTGAAACGAATATTGGGAGGAGATTATATACTGTTTGGTGGTAAGGTTGATATGTGTTTTGGTGATAACGAACAAATAGTTTTCAGGAGAGACAGGAATTCTATCAATTATTCAAAATATGATTTTGAGAACCTGACTTACACTCCACTTAATTCTCCTAACTTGCGCGATTATGTTTCCGAAGAAAGATTAATTGAGCAGGGGCATACGCAGGATTTAATCGACGCCTACTCTTATGTTGGTATCAGCGATTTTTACCGCGATATATGTTATATAAATCCTGATGCATCGGGATTTGTATATTACCAAAATTATGACCATACAATTAACTATTATGATATAAATCGGCGTGAAGAAACTAATATTGTTACATACAGATTTGGCAATAATTCCTACCCTTATATCCATAATATAAAACCCGTCTGGAACAGGACTAATTTTAATAATTATTCTGCATTTACTCTTGATGGAGGATATTCAGTACCTGACGAATATGAATTGCAAAACACGCCCAAACTAAATGAAGCTGTTACTTATTCAACTGTGGAAATTAACGGATTTAACGCAGTGACTATAAGAATTAAGGACAGATGGGAAACTTTAATCGGGGTAATTAAAGGTTCGTTCACCGCGGAAAAAATGCATGCCGGGGAATCTTACCTCAAAATAAGGGCTTTGCAAAGCTATTTATCAACTGAAGTTCATCCGGTCTTGTTCGATGCTGACAGAAACGGGTACAATGAGGAGACAATATTATCCTTGTGGCAAACGAGACTCGATTCTTTTAATGAACAAATAACTAAATATGGAAAACTTAATCACATCGAGTCATTCGATAAACTGGCAAATGAAGCATTATTAGTTGCCCAAAATGCAATGATAATTGAAGAATTTTGCATGGAGTTTTTGCAAGATCGCGACATTCACAAATTGAATAAAAAGATATTTGATTTAATACCCGAAATAGATAAAGCTCCTATCGCGACTTCAGGACATCGTCTCATAGAAGAAAAAGACCAATTTCACCTGGCATTAGCTTCATATATTTCTACTGTTAAAAGGGAATATCATGTTCTGGCAGTACAAACTTACAAAGAAAGTGAAAAGATGATGCGTAGATATTTCGAATTATACCCCTTTGAATATTATTAATAAAAATCGGCGCGTGAAAACGCGCCGGTACAGATGTGTTCTTGTGATGATGCAGGAGCCGCAACCCCCGCAAACTTTATTTTCAAAATTTTATATAATCGATTTATAATCCAGATAGTACAACACTTTCAGCGACAGACTGTTAAACTGCGGTGCTTCAACTGTGTTACGGAAATTCCTGAAATAGTTCCGGTCAACTATGGTGTCGTAAGTCTGTGTTATGTTTTTCCAGAGTAATGACATTTCGCTGCCAGGAAGGAAATTCCAGCGTAAAATCATATCAATATTAAACGTGTTGTAATTAATGTCATTTCCCGAAAAGTCCACTCCGCTCTGAAAGTTACCATCGTCAAGCAGGAGATAATACTCGCTATATTCTACCGCAGATAAATAATGTCTTACTCTGAGGTTCATCGAAAGTGCCGCAGTTATGTTATATCTTCCTTCAAGAGTGTTCGTAAAAGTAGTGATATCGCGTCTTCCGAAAATCACATCTTCACCTGTGATCCCGGCAAAACCGGTAGCGTGTTTCAAAAACTGGAAATCGAAGAAATAAGCAAATTCCAGATTGTTGTTAACTTTCACTTTGGGGTGGATATTCAACCAGTATGCTTCCTTGTTCATTTCCATTGCATGCCAGTAACCCGCGTGCAGATAAAGTGTGTTCCTTGCAAGTGGATTTGTACCAAATCCGCTTCCTATATAATAATCAATTGGTTCACGGTATTTTTTACCCCAAACCCGTGGCTCGAAATAATCATATGCCTCTTCCGGTTTGAAGCTGAAATCTATCCTGAAATAGTTCCTGCTTCGGAATGTAAAATCGGTGTACATATAAACTTCGGAATTTGAATATTTGCGCGGGGCATAAAGACTATTGCGTGTATATCGTACTCCGGAAACCCACGTCTGGATAAAATCATTGAAATCCCACAAAATATATTCAGTCTGGGCAAGTAGTGAAAAGCTGTTATTTCTGCCAAGGTAGCCCATATCATTAGGGTCGTACTTATCGCTGTAGCTGCTCTGACCGAAAGTAAACCGGAAATTCCCGCTGATTTTTGATAATGATAAATCATAATAAAAACCGGGGTCTGTTTCGTAATCGGTGTTAAACTTGTTACTCACCGCGCCGGTGCCGAAGACCTGGTAATTCTGACCGCCATCCGCCCATCGGAATTCGCTACCGGTTACATTTGCCATGTAACCGGTACCTGGTCTGTATAGATTAGTGTTAATCAAACTGATAAACTTGTTATCGTCAAATGACTGGTCCAGCACAATAATGTTATAGTTGGTCGCAGGCTGGGTAAGTACTTCCCTATCCGAACCGGTTGCGCTGTTTTTTATCTCCGCGTAAGTGTTTAAGGTTACGGCGTTAAAAAATCCGATACCCAAACCACTATTTGTTCTGCCGGATACTTTTGCGGCGTTTATAATTTGTGTCTCTGAGGGATTATCGGTTATTACCTCATTTTGCGCGAGGTCGTTGTAAACCGAGTAATAATCTGCGGGTACGCTTCCTATTCTGCGCGAATAGAATATCCCCGCTTTGCCGAACAGTTCGGCACCTTCGGTGAAAAATTGTCTTTTTTCCTCGTAGCGTGTTTCAACGTATGAAAGATTTAGCTCAGTGTCGTCGCTTTCAACCTGTCCGAAATCGGGGATTAACATCATATCTAGCGTGAAACTTTCGTTAATACCATATTTAACATCGAGTCCGCCATTAAAAGAACGGGTAACGCTGTTATCGGGATTTTTATCAACATAGCCCGAAAAATACGGCATGAAAGATAACCGCGTTGGAGGTTCGATATTTTTAATTCCGGTGAGATAACCTGATTGTTTAATCCTGCCATCTTTGGTGATATCAACAAAATTCCAGGTAGTTTCTTCCTTCAATCGTTTGATTGTGCGTGTAACATTTATCCGCCAGTTCTGAACAGGTCTTTCGGGAAACCGTAACGCGGAGTAGGGGATTTCCATTTCCACATACCAGATATTATCCGTAAATGAAATTGAACTTTCCCAGATCGCGTCCCAGTTAGGGTCAAGATAGTCGGATGTGTTTTTACAATCTGTCTGAACTCCGGCAGCAGAAACACGAAACTCGTATGCGTTCCTGCCATCGTCAAACGGATTTATCATAATTCCGATCATATCAGCCTGCGGGTATATTTCATCCCGTCTTCCCATATCCTGCCAGATACTGTCGCTGTTATTTTCATACATTTTCGCGAGTATAAAAAGGGCTTCATCGTTGTAAGCAAACTTAACCTCCGTATCGAAAGTAGCCGACTTTCCGTTGGAGGGCTCATACTGAACAAAATTTTTGGCGGCGGGAATATTGTTCCAAATCGCGTCATCGGGGTAACCGTTAACAACAGGCGACAGAGAAGCTTTCACAGCTTCTATTTTTTTCACCGATTGTGCCGATAATCCAACCGCAATTAAAACAAGAAAGAATATTACAGCCTTAAAATTCATTTTTATTTGTTCAGCTCAATAATTTTCACAGAATTTGCTTCCACAGAGAGAGATTTGAAATCTCTTATTTCTTCACCCGAGACAATTTCAACACCTCCCGTGAAGTGCTGAAGTATTTCGTCATGCCTCTCAGAATCTAATTGTACGTGTTTATCATTAGTATTTATAGCAACAAGAACACCCTTATCGTCAAGAATTCTGAAATAGACATACATTCCGTCGTAAGGCTGAAAGTGTATCAGCTTACCGGAATGAATAGCGTCCATATTTTTTCTCCAGTTAAGAATTTTAGTCATATAATCATAAGCATCATTTTCGAGGGGAGTTCTCCCTTCCCTCGTGAACGCGTCACGTTTATCCTCATACCATCCGCCCGGATAGTCAGCCCTGAGGATTTCATGGCGTCGCCCTGTCATCACTATTTCCGTTCCATATAAAATCTGGGGTATTCCTCGTGTAGTAAGAACTATTGCCAATGCCTGTTTGAATTTGTTTATATCTTCACCGACAAGAGTATAAAGTCTGGTAACATCATGGTTGTCAACGAAAATCAGGTTTGTGGATGGGTCATCGTAAACAAAATCGCGCGAGATTATTTCATACATGAGCGAGATTGGTTTTTTATCATGCCCGAATACCTGCTCAATACCATAATGCACAGGAAAATCTGTGATAGTCCGGAGTTGCGAAGAGTAACCATCAGCGTAATCGAATCCTTTTTTCCAGTATGAGATAACTTCAGGTTCGTAGTACCAGACTTCACCAACAATGTAGAGGTTGGGATATTCTTTATAGATTGCGTTTAGCCAGTCATTCAGAAAATCTTTGTAATTGTACTGGTATGTATCAAGACGGATTCCATCGAGGTTCGCGTATTCCACCCAGAAGATTGTATGCTGAATCAGGTATGTCGCGAGAAGTGAATTCGACTGGTTCAAATCTGGCATAGAACCGTGGAACCAACCTTTCAGCATAACATCGTGGTCAAATTGCGAAGCGTGCGGATCAGGCAAAACCGAACTGTTGAAGGATGAATTTGTGTAGGTATCCCACTGGTGAATCCAGTCTTGTGCAGGGAGATCGTTCATCCAGTAATGGTTTTTGCCTATCTGGTTGAAGATAATATCCATTACTATTTTCAAATCTTTTTGATGCGCTTTTTCAACGAGCTCGAGATATTTTTCATTACCACCATGACGGGCATCCACGTTGAAGTGATCAGTCGTGGAATAACCGTGATAGGATAACCGCTTCATGTCATTTTCAAGAACCGGCATACTCCAGATTGCGGTAAAACCCATATCCTTTATGTAATCGAGCTTGTTGATGATTCCCTGTATATCACCTCCATGACGGCCATGCGCGTTATTTCTGTCGGCTTTCTCCAGAAGTTCGTTAACAGAATCATTTGTTGTGTCGCCATTAGCAAACCTGTCGGGAGCCAGCAGATAGATCGCGTCGGAAGCGTCGAGCCCCGGACGAGCATAACTTTTATCACGCTGTTTTAAAGTGTAAGGGTAAGTGAAGGAATCTGTATCTCCGGTGAATTTTATCTCTATGTTACCGGGTTTGGCGTTTTTTGAAATTTCAAGATAGAGGAAAAGATAATTATTGTTTTCTGTACGAATAATATTTGAAAGTGTAACTCCGTCATACTGAATTGCAGGTGTGTAATCGGCAATATCTTCACCGTAGAGAAGAACCTGTAGTTCGGTATTTTCCATCCCGACCCACCAGAACGGGGGTTCAACTTTTTTGATGTTACCGGCGAAAAATGCAGTAGAGCAAAAAACCAAAACCAATATTGCGAGTAATTTTTTCATATTTCCGTACATAGTTGGTAAGTGACATGATAAATTTAAGTTTAATTTATTTTAGCAGCCACTCACCCATACATACGTTGGAATTTGATCAACAAACGGCATTTTTTTGCATACGGAGGGGGAATAGTGCAAAGTGCCGAGTGAGTAGTGTTAAGTTGAACATAGCGGGCTACGGGTGCTTCGAGAGCCTCAGCACCCTCATATAAGGTCCCTGAGTTAAATCGCTTGTCCCGCGAGGCGGGGAAGAGCCGTGCAATGTGGTAAAGAATAACATTGACGGGGGTTCGACAGGCTCACCCACCTTACATTTCAACTCCCCTGGATTCGAGTTATGATGTCCCGGGCTGTATCGCTCTTCCCGCAAAGCGGGGAAAGGCGGTCGATGGTCGTAAGTCAAAAGATAAAAACGTTTAGACGCCATTAGATTGGTGAGCTTATTAGTCTTTTCGGTAAAGCAGAGAAGTGCCGGGTATTGTTGACAATTTTATACAATGTACTATCCTGAAATTGTTTGTCATACCCTCGGAGGCAGGAATCCAGAGTATAGTTTTATCGAAATGTAACAACGAGAACCCACCCCAACCCCTCCCACTCCCTGGTGCGTAAACTTTGGTAAATGGAGGGGCAAAAATACTTTCATGTATATGAAAGTGTCATTTCCGGCCTGACCGGAAATCTATCCTTATTTCTTGGAGATGTCGTCTCAACTCGCA
>BQMY01000138.1 GCA_022181065.1 Melioribacteraceae bacterium
AGGAGAGTATAACTTCCGATAAGTACATCGTCCATGGTCTTGAAAAAGATGTACTCCTCGTTGACGCGATTGACAACGATGCTTCGGAAGAAAAACAATATCATCATTCTTTTGCTATGCTGGGAACAGGTTTCCTTGGAGAACGCAATTTTATCGTGACGAACCATAACGATGTAAAAGAGCGAAATGTAAATCTCGATGATTACAAACTGGTTTACTGGATTGCCGGTGAGGATAATAGCGCTGACGAAATTATGGATTCTGCCGAACGTGAGCTGATAGAAAATTATGTCAAAAATGGTGGTAAGATTATTATTTCCGGCACTGAAGTAGGGTGGGCATTCGGCCGACCTGAAAAAGGTGAAGATCTCAATGCGTTTTATCATGATTTTTTAGGCGCTGAATTTAATGGTGACAATGCGGATTCCCACCTGATCAAATATCCTAAAGATGGAACAGAGTTTGACTTCAATACCGAGAACTCACTTTATCATACAGGTTTTCCTGACTATTTTTCTGCACAAAAAGGGAGCGAGCTATTTTTAACCTACGGCAATGACAGGGGTGCAGGACTTGTTAAAAAATTTGACTCAGGCGGGGTATTGGTGTATCTCGGATTTCCCGTCGAGATTTTAGGAAACCCGTTTGAAATAAAATCGCTGCTCAATGTTATTATTTCGGAGATGAATAATTAGTGAACGAAGACCGGTATTCAAGACTGATTGATTATCTCACTGACTATGTTTATACAGTAAAAATCTGGGACGGTGAAGTGGTGGAAACCGAACACGGTCCCGGATGTTATTCTGTTACGGGGTATTATTCTGATGATTACCGCGAAGACCCCAAGCTTTGGTACAGGATGGTTCATGAAGATGATAAGGAGGCAGTGCTCGAGCAGGCAAATAAGGCGCTTGCCGGTGAGGAGGTAAATCCTTTGGAACATCGGATCATTCATCGTGATGGCTCTGTGAAGTGGGTGAAAAACAGTATTGTCCTTTCCAAGGATGGTCGGGGCAGAGTTTATGAGTATAATGGTCTTATCAACGATATTACTGGTCTTCGTAAAGCAAAAGAAGCAGCCGATCTCCGTCAGAAACAACTTATTCAGGCAGACAAAATGGCAACGCTCGGTATCCTGATTGCCGGAATCGCTCACGAAATTAATAATCCCAACAATTTTATTTTGCTTAATGTTAGTCTGTTTACAAAAATATGGGAAGATATAAAACCAATACTGCAGGAGTATCACGAGGAACATGGTGACTTCGTTTTGGCGGGAATGTCATACTCTGAATCTTTCGGAAAGGTAAATGATTCACTCAGCGGGATAACCAGCGGTGCTCACCGGATACAGAAAATTGTACGGAGTTTGACTCATTTCGCGAGAAATGATTCAGGTAATCTCAACAACAAGGTGGATCTAAAAAGCGTAATCGACAACGCAAGATTGATTGCCGGAAATCTGATTAAAAACTCCACATCAAATTTCAGTGTTGACTATCCGGAAAACATTCCTGAGTTACGGGGCAACTATCAGCAGCTCGAACAGGTACTGATAAACACTATAAATAACGCTTGTCAGGCTCTACCGGATAAAACCGGGTATGTGAAAATTTCAGTATCTTGCGATGAAGAAAAAAATCTGGTAATAATTTCCATAAAAGATAGTGGAGAAGGGATTCCTCCGGAGCAGCTGAAACATATTTTCGATCCTTTTTTCACAACTAAAAGAGAGAAGGGTGGAACAGGTTTGGGATTATCGATTTCTTATCATATAATCCAGAATCATGGCGGGAGTATGGAAATTGAGAGTAAAACAGGTGAAGGTACAACTTGTAAGATAACATTACCTGTATCAACAGAATAGCGAGATGGAGATGACAGCTACTTTATATCCGGTAAATCCGGTTTTACTTGTCGATGATGAAGAACATTTTCTGCTAAGCGCCGAGCTCACTTTGCGAGCCAATGGTATAAATAATATTGTTGCTATTCAGGATAGCCGTGAGGTGATGAGCGCTGTTCAAAAGCAGGATTTTTCCGTGGTTCTGCTCGATATTAATATGCCTCATATTACAGGACTCGAACTACTCCCGAAACTGGTTGAGAAACATCCCGGATTGCCGGTTATTATCATCACCGCGATAAATGAAGTTGATAACGCGGTTACCTGCATGAAGCTGGGCGCGTTTAACTATATGCTCAAACCGGTAGATGATACTCGTCTAATTACCACAATCAAAGCAGGATTGGATCTCATGGATATGAAGAGTGAGAACCGTCTGCTGAAACAATACCTCCTCAAAGATAAACTTGAACATCCCGAGGCGTTTGAGAATATTGTAACAAGAAGCAATTCAATGCGGGCTCTTTTCAAATATATTGAAGCGGTGGCGAAAACTCATCTTCCCATACTCATCACAGGTGAAACCGGTGTTGGTAAGGAACTGATCGCAAAGGCTATCCATGAAGTTTCAGGTAGAACCGGTGAGCTTGTCGCGCTTAATGTTGCCGGTGTTGACGATACTCTATTTTCCGATACCTTGTTTGGACACAAGAAAGGAGCATTTACCGGTGCTGAAGTTGAACGAAGAGGACTCATAGAACAAGCCGAACGGGGAACGTTATTTCTCGATGAAATAGGTGATTTGAGTATTGAATCGCAGGTGAAATTATTACGACTTCTTCAGGATTCGAAGTATTATCCTCTTGGTAGTGATGTAGCAAAAATGGCTGATACCAGAATTATTTGCGCTACCCATCGGGATATAGAGAGTATGCAGAAGGATGAAACATTCAGAAAAGACCTATACTACCGTCTTCAGGCACATCATATTAAAATTCCGGCGCTCAAGGAACGCAAGAAAGATATACCATATCTCATAAACCACTTCATTGAAAAAGCATCTGAAGAGTTGGGTAAGAAAAAACCAACAGTCCCCAAGGAGCTATTTACCCTTCTCGAAAACTACACTTTCCCGGGAAATATCAGGGAACTTGAAGGATTGATATTCAACGCTGTGAGTATGCACAGATCGGGTATTATGTCAATCGAAACTATAAAGGATAAAGTTTTTTCTGATGCTAACCGCCAGGAAAAAAGTATAATGACGGGTGAACCGGCAGATTTTGGTGATGACCGGGTGCTTTTTACTGATACCTTACCCACCATGAAAGAGATGGAAGATATTGTAATTAACGAGGCATTGCGCAGGGCAAAAGGGAATCAAACTATCGCGGCGGAATTACTCGGGATGAGCAGAAGAGCATTAAATAACCGCATTCAAAGAAGAAAATAATTTCAAAAGGGTGCCACAAAACTTCCATATGCCACTTTCCTTCCTGAATCGTTAACTGTAATAAATATAATAACTTAGCATTATAATACGTTGTGTCGTATTAAATGCGTGGCACATCTATGCATTTATACAATATATCTCTTTATGGGGTTAACACTATGTAAAACAAGCAGTTAAGACTCCTCCACCATTTTGGCACGCACTTTGTAAACTTTAGAGCAGTTGAATAAATAAACCTGAAGGAGGTTATATGAAAAGCGTTTTCAAATATTTTGTTTTTTCATTTTTAGTGTTATCAATTTTTCAGGCGAGCGCGCAAAGTGTTGTTCTTAAAGATGAGCAACTAAAATCTGCCGAGGTGAATATTCTTCACAACCTCGATAGTGACGTTAACGGAATAGTAGAATCAACACTATTTGGCATCATGTTGATGAAAAAGTATTATCCTGATCAGGATTACACTGAAATGAAAAACGAAGTTTATTTGCTTTCTTCTGAAGGAAGCACAGCGGAAATCAGACTTAAAGCACAGCTTACAGCGATGTATCTTGACTTTACAGGTTGGTTTTCGGATGTAGATTTTGCAGACAAAGATAACCCTCATAAATACTTCGCTAAAATATCCGAAAGGATCCAAACGAATTTGCTAACCTCTAATTAGCAAGCTATACCCCCCTAAGTGATCTACTAAAGCATGGTTGGAGCGCGGTTTATCCGCGCTTTTATTTTTTAAAGTATTCCAAGATTTGTTTAGTCTTCTTCTCACCAACAACTTTCATTATTTCTACCGGATTTGCATCTTTAATAGCTTGCAAGCTGTCGAAATGGGTCAATAGTTTTTCGGCTATTTTTGTGCCTATACCTTCAATATTGGTGAGCTCGGTTGTGAAGGTGCGTTTATCCCTTCTGCTGCGATGGAATGTTATCGCGAAACGGTGCGCTTCATCCCTGACATGCTGAAGAAGTTTCAGGCTGGATGATGTGCGCGGGATAATATTCGGCTCAGAGTTTCCGGGAAGATATACTTCCTCCAAACGTTTAGCCAGACCAATAATTTCCTGATTTTTTACTCCCAGATTATTAAGTATTTCCACCGCGCTTGAGAGCTGACCTTTACCACCATCAACCATTATGAGTTCGGGAAAAGCTTCGTTTTCATTTTGTAATCTTGAATATCGCCTTTCAACCACTTCCTGCATCGACGCGAAATCATCAGGACCTTCAACTGTTTTGATAATAAACTTACGATACAGACTCTTTTTCGGTTTGCCGTCGACGAAAACCACCATACTCGCTACCGTATCAGTTCCCTGAAGGTTTGAAATGTCAAAACATTCGATGCGGCGCGGAAGGTTTTTCAATCGTAAATCACGCTTAAGAGAAGCAAGCACGTGTGGAACGTTTCCTTCTTTTTTCATTCGTTGGAGCTGGATCTCTTTCAGGAGGAGATTCGCGTTTTGTTTACAGATATTCAGCAAAGAGAGCGCGTCTGATTTTCGTTTTGGTACAACAAACTTAACTTTGTGTTTTGCTGTAGATTCTAACCACTCCGAGATAATTTCCGCGTCTGACGGTTGTTCCTCGAGTATTATCTCCTTGGGTATTTCGGTAAACTCGTTATAATAGTGTTTAATAATGGCATTGTAGATAGTTTCCAGTTCGTCAGAACCCTCATATGCCAGGCGGAATTGTTTCTTTCCAAGCAGCTTGCCACCACGAATGTTCAGGATAGAACAGGCAATATCTTTCCCCTCGGGTGCAACGCCA
Source organism: Melioribacteraceae bacterium (assembly GCA_022181065.1). Taxonomy (GTDB): domain Bacteria; phylum Bacteroidota; class Ignavibacteria; order Ignavibacteriales; family Melioribacteraceae; genus BQMY01. The sequence continues at coordinate 5,070 of BQMY01000138.1, forward strand.
ATAACATCTCTGTCGATAAAATCTGTAGTTACAACGCGCTGTTTGTTTGAATACACTTCAAGCTGATCAATTTTATCACGAAGTTCGGCCGCTTTTTCAAATTGCAGATTTTTGGCAGCATCCTGCATATCCTGTTTCAACTCATTGAGGAGATCAACTGTTTTTCCCTTGATAAGTTTGATCACCTGCTCAACCATTTTTCCATATTGCTCTTGTGAAATAAGTCCTTCACACGGTCCATCGCATTTTTTAATATGATAATCGAGACATAGTTTAACTTTTCCCAGTCTGATTGATTCGTCATCGATGTAATATTTACAGCTTCTGATTTTGAACAACTTGTTTATCATTCGCAGAGAGGCTTTCATATTTTTTACATCGGTGTAAGGACCAAAATATCTTGAACCGTCTCTTATTAGATCACGGGTAGAGAAAATTTGCGGGAATGGTTCATTGGTCACACGAATGTAAGGAAAGGATTTATCATCTTTCAGGTTGATGTTGTATCGGGGCTGATGTTCTTTTATGAGGTTATTTTCAAGAACTAGTGCTTCAACTTCACTCTCGGTAATTATAAGCTGGAAATCCTCAACTTTGCTTACTAAAACTCTTGTTTTAGGAGAATCTATATTTTTCTGAAAATAACTTCTTACTCTGTTTCTAATATTTTTAGCTTTGCCGACATAAATCACTTTGCCGCTGTTATTGAGAAAAAGATAAACACCAGGATCAGACGGCAGATTTTTCAGTTTATCGGAAATTACATTTTTGTCGGTCATAACTTAAATCGTTTGATATAAAAATATTAGTGAAAATTAACTTTTTGTATTAAAATAATGGGAATTCCCTTGAGTTAATTAATTCATATTATTAACTTAAGCCCATAAAATCAATAAACATAAAGAGTTATGAAGAGATTACCCATATTTGTTGTTTTATTCCTGATATTTTACGGCTGTAGCCAAAATACCGAAGAAGTCCCGGTTATCGAAGAGCCGGAAATAGTGCTGAACGAGTACCATCTTCAGGTGGATACACTAAGCGAATATAAAGCAAAAGTGGGTAAAAGTTCCACATTCAGTGATATACTTCATCCTTTCAAGGTCACCTATAATGAAATATTTAATATAGTGGATACTACGAAAGATATTTATGATTTCAGGAAAGTGAGAGCCGGGAATGAGTATGCTGCCTATATCAGCGCAGATTCTCTTGCCGAGCTGAAGTATTTTATCTACGAAATTGACCCGGTTGAGTTTGTCGTGCTTGATTTCACTGATTCATTGCTCAATATTTACCGTGATAAAAAAGAAATATCGGTTGTAGAAAAAACTACATCCGGCACAATAGACATTTCTCTTTGGGAATCTCTTACATCGATGGGTGCCAGCCCGGTACTCGCACTTGATCTTTCTGAAGTATTTGCCTGGCAGATTGATTTTTTCGCTATTCAGCCGGGTGACAGCTACAAAGTTTTATACGAGGAAAAATATATTGGGGATGAGCTGGTAGGTCTTGGCGATATTAAAGCGGCAGAGTTCACCCACAGGGGAGAAGAGCATTACGCACTGTTGTATAAACAGGGTATGGATGATTATTTCGACCTTGATGGCAACAGTCTGAGAAAAGCTTTCCTCAAAGCTCCTCTTAAATTCTCAAGAATTAGTTCAGGATACAGTAACAGCAGGCTTCACCCTATTCTAAAATATCACAGACCACATCACGGAATTGATTATGCCGCACCCAGAGGAACACCTGTTTCCGCGGTTGGTGATGGAGTTGTGCAGGTGAGAGCCTACAAAGGTGGTGCCGGTAATTATGTAAAAATTAAGCATAACGGTACTTACACCAGTGCGTATATGCACCTTTGGAAATACGCGAAAGGATTAAAAGTGGGATCAAAAGTAAGACAGGGTGATGTTATTGGTTATGTTGGCTCTACCGGATTATCTACCGGCCCTCATCTCGATTTCCGATTTTATGTTAACGGTCAGCCGGTTAACTATCTTAATGTAAAATTTCCCCCTTCAACACCTGTGAAGAAAGAGAATTTTAACAAATTTGCTTCAGTCAGGGATTCTTTGAAGAATATATTGGATACAGTTGGTGTTGTTGTAGCGGTGGAAGAGTTAATCGCAGGAGTTGAAGAGTCAACCCCTGCTAATAATTAAATTGAATTGTTATAGTTCAGTTTTATCGAAACAGACAGAAAATTTTGTCCCTTTTTTCTTAACGCTCAGAACTTTAATTCTGGCATTGTTTAGTTCGATATACTTTTTAGCGATTGCCAAACCGAGACCGTTACCTTCGAACTTGCGCGTGTAGCCCATTTCTTCCTGAGAAAACGGTGTATATAACATCGCCATATACTCCCGGGAAATACCAACTCCGGTATCCTTGATATCAACACAAACTTTATCAGCCTCAGAGTAGATCCTGACAGCAACAAATCCGTCGTGAGTATATTTTATCGCGTTATCGAGTAACTTGCTGAACATCTGCTTAACCATATAGCGGTCTGCGTGAATTATGCTTCCAGGGGCTTCATTTATGTAGTGAAGTTCCAGGTTTTTCTCATCGGCAAATGGTTTGTATTCCTTGATCAGGTCGGATATGATATCATTCTGAAGATCAAGGAGTACAGGCGCGATATCAATATTACCGGTTTGTATCTGCGACATTTCAAGGATAGTATCAACTGTGTTCATTATACGTTTCCCGGCATTGGTAATAGAGTCAAAAGTTTCTTTATGCCGCTTCAGTTGATCCAAATCAAATTCTTCCTTAAGCAGGGAGGTGAACCCAAAGATAATATTTATTGGTGTCCGAATTTCATGCGACATCTGCGCCAGGAACTCCGTCTTGAGTCTGTTTGACTTTTCAGCGTCCTCTTTAGCTTTCCTTAATTGCTCATTAGCATTTTGGAGCGCGCGATACGCCTTAATCTGATTATTGTACAATTGCGCGTTTTTAATCGCTATAGCTGCCTGTCCGGCAAGAATTTCAAATGTTTCTGTAATTTCTTTTACTTTTATTTTACGCAGCGACTTGCTATCCACGTAGATCACACCAATCTTTTTGTCGCCTGTGATAAGAGGGGAGCAGAGGATAGTCTGTAATTCCAGTTTGATTATACTTTGGGAGGTATCTTCAGTGCGGTCATTCAGAGCTGATTCAATGAACTTTGATTTTCCCGCGATGAATACATCCGCGACAACGCTGGTACTCACCTGGAAGGAGCTTTCAGGAAGTTGTCTGCCTGTATTATCAAGTCCAAGTTTGTACTCCAGTTTACCATCGTTATTCTGGAGTACAATATATCCGCGATCACTTTGTGTTATACTAACAGCATACTTCAGAACGAGTGTTAGAACATCATCGAGGATAAGTGATTTGTTGATACTTTTAACAATATCAAGAATCAGATCGAGGTTATTTGGAACAGAGGATAAATCAGGAGATGAAGATTCCTCGTTCACGGAAGATAATTTCTTCTGGAATTCGCTAAATTTCATATGGGTGCTCAACAAAAAATTAAAAAAAGCGAGAAAGCCGCGCTACCGCGCGGGTAACACGACTATCTCAGTTCACTCAGGATTGCTTTGATTCTACGGGTTTCAAACTTGTTACCAATTTTTTTGAAATATTCCAGTGCCACATCTAAAAATTCTGTGGCAGATGTTATATTTTCCTGAATTTTATATAATATACCGAGTTCAAAAGCAGATTCGGCATAATTTAATTGATTTTCATATTGATTGTTGATTCTGAGTGATGATTGTAGGTAGTTCTCTGCGGAAGGATAATTTTCTTTTTTACGATCAATTATACCTTTAATTTTATAACCGTCAGCAATTGTAAGTTCATCGTTAATATCATAACTGACCGATAAGCCCTTGTCGGCGTATGCGGTTGCCAGAGTGAGATCATCAGCAAGTGCGTAAAGCTCACCTTTACTTATATAAGTAATCGCGAGAGTTGGAAGAAATCTGTGGTTCAGGGATATAGACAAGCTGGAGTCGAATTCTTTAAGAGCACTATCCAGTTGCAGCTTTTTAAGATGAACCATACCCAGATTGTGGCGTACTTCAGCAACGCGCTGATAATTTTTTAATTCCTCATATTTCACCAAAGCTCTTTGGAAGTTTGTGTAGCTTAAATCAAACTTTCCGGTGATATTGTACAAAATACCGAGGTTTACTTCAAACATGGCTGATGTATCTTTATCATGTTTGTCGTCAAGAACCGCAAGACCTTTTTGAAAATGTGATTTAGCTGGTCTTGGTTTACCTTGTTCGGCATAAATAGTACCGATCAGGTTCTCGGATTTAGCAATACCTACGTGATCATTCTGGGCTTCAAAAAGCTTGATACAATTTCGTGTCTGCTTAATCGAGGAATCGAAATTGGCTTGTCTGGCATTAATGTTCGCCAGCGCGAGCATAGAATAAGCCAGGAGGCTTTCATTTCCATCCGATTTCCTGAGACGTGATATCAATGAGGTGTATATATCGTACGCAGCTCTGTGTTCGCCAAGTGATATGGCTACATCGCCCAGTTTGTATAAAAACGAATAGCTTTTATCCGGGGTCAAATTATTCTCGGAAAAAGTTATCAGTTTGTCGATGTAAAATTTAATTGCTTCGGTGTTTAGTGATTCGTCGGGTAAATCCGCGGCTGTATTAAATGTCAGAGAATATTTATCCTCCAGCACAGATCTAAATTCAGCCGTAAATTCCTTGTTGAGAAATTTTGTTTCCTCACTACTGAAATATATTTTGAGCAGTACATTAAATCCTTCAACAATGTTTGAAGGATTTACCATATTTTTATTATTTGCCATAGCCATCTATTTCAGTTTAGAAATTATTCTATACCTCTGACGAACCCGTATCTTGAAAAGTGACCAATTTTTGCGTTAACTACTTCTAATTCACCATTATCCAGATCAACAATAATATCATCATATTCTGCAATGTGAATAACTTCAGAGTCATCTAAATAAGCAAATTCTACCAGTGAAGGGTCTGTAATGTCGCTCACATCAATATTCTGAATTTTCAAGTTGAAAGTAAGGTCTTTATCGAATTCCATGCCCGGGTGGAAATCAGCTACAGCCAACTCATCATTTACAGAATACCAAATAAGTTTAAGTCCGTCGAATGCCCCTGCCGGAACGTTTAATTTGGCTTTAACTTTTACAAGTCCGTTACCTGACCAGTAAACTCTTGTCATTGGAATGTTTGCGCCCCAATCACCCCAAACAAACTTTCCGGTATAAAAAGTCGCCTCTACCTCGGCAGAGTTATCAGCGCTGATATCCGGAAGATCCATAAATTTCCACTGAACAGTATTTGCTGTCGCTGCCTGATCGGAAGTTACAGGTGAATCGGTACCCATATCCGAACACCCTGCCAGTATCAGAAGCGAGAGTGAGAGTAAAAATACTAATTTTTTCATGTTTTGCACCCTTTGTTAATGACTTTGGACTATTATATGCAAGTACCGTACCAGCAACACAAAAAGAGGAATGGTGCGAAAAAGTATCGGTTTAATAAGAAAAGACGGTAAAACTTACAGGTGAATTTGTTAAAAAAAATTAAAGTGTAAATAAAATTTACACCAAAAAAGTTAATTACTCTTTAACAGCTTATCTAATTTGGGACGGGAAATACCAAGTACCTTTGCTGTTCGCGATTTATTTCCCTCTTCCCGTTTTAATACTTCTTTCGCATAAAGTATCTCAATATTATTCAGATCAGTACTTTTATAGTTTATATCCAGTTTAACAATGTTGCTGCCAGAAATGGGAGCTCTGGAAATAAATTTGCTTTCACTATTTTGGTTTAATGAAAGTTTTAGCGATTTAGTGGTTATTTTTTCCGATTCCGAGAGAAGAATGGATCTTTCAATTGTATGACGAAGTTCCCTGATATTTCCCGGCCAGCTATGACTGTACAGATAATCGAGTGCTTCATTCTCAAACTTCATGTTTTTCAAACCGAAGCGCTCTGAAAATTCAGTCAGAAATTTTTTGGCAAAATGAATTATATCATCCCTTCGTTCTTTAAGAGGGGGGATTTCGAGTGATAAAACATTTAGTCGGTAATAGAGGTCTTGTCTGAATTCTTTCCTTTGTATCATTTCCAAAAGGTTACGGTTGGTTGCGGAAATAATACGCGCGTTGATAGGAATATCCTTGATGCCACCGATTCTCCTGAAATATTTTTTCTCTATTGCGCGGAGTAATTTGGATTGAAGAGGTAAACTTAAATCAGCTATTTCATCCAAAAATATTGTGCCATCTTCTGCCAGCTCAAAGAGACCTATCTTGGAAGTTTTAGCATCGGTAAAAGCTCCTTTTTCATAGCCGAATAACTCTGATTCCAGCAAATTTGAAGGTATTGCCGTACAAATAATATCAATGAATGGAGAATTTCTTTTATCGCTGTAGTTGTGTATAGCTTTCGCCAGAACTCCTTTACCGGTACCGGTATCACCTAGCAAGATCAGGTTTGCCGAAGGATTTATGGCTACCTTCTTTGCAAGTTTGCTTAGTTCAACTGATTTTTTATCTACACCGCATATATTATCAAGATCACTAAAATCATCTGTTGAGTGAGTATCGTTGAGCCCATCACTGCTGAGATGATGATTTTTAACCCGATTATTTATGTGAGAATCGAATTTGTAGATTTCGTATGGAAAAGCGAATATTTCGGTAAAGCCCAGACGCGCGATATTTGTGACAAGTGAAGCATTCCCTCCATTAACGACAAAGACGATATTCGGGAATTCGGTTTCTCTGAATTTATTTAATAACCTGAGTGAGTTTGGGTCATTTTTTGTTATCTGAACAACAGTTAAACCATCGCGGAAGTCATTAAAATAGGATTCGTTAAGATCGGGAATAAAAAAATCGTGTACTTCATATTTGCCGAGAATCGAACGTAAAATTGCGAGGTCGAGAGTATCAGAGACAATTCCTATTTTAACGTTATCACTCATAATTTGGGGTATATCCGGCGTTTTCCAGGTACCTGATTATATCGGCAATTTGTTTTTTCTGCCTGAAGTTATTTTTTGTGTCGGTCGAATCCAGTTTTGAGTCAAAATGCTCTATAAGGGACTTAGCGAAAAATAAGTATTCTTCAGTTAATTTTTCGTGTCCACGCTCAAAATATAGGTTCGCAAGTAAAAAAACTGCTTCAAGTGTCAATAAAGATACGTTTTGCTCTTGAAGAATACCGAAAGCTTTCTCAGCGTAATTGAAGGTTTTTCCGGTATCTTTCTCTTTGGTTTTGTGATAAATGAGGGACTTCAGAACATAATATTCCGCTGCGGCAAATTTATGTTCGGAACAGTATTTGTGCAAACTTTCGTTCTGTAGCAGATCGAGAGCTTCTTTATTATCGCCGAATTGAACATAGATCCTGACCAGTAAAAACAGATTTTCTGAAAAACGCGACATCTCATTATTTTCGGTAAAATATTTTATGTTTTTCAGCAGTGCCTGTTCTTCAAATGTTTTTTTATCGAACTCAAGACTGAGGAGGTTCAGAAGGTATTTGTAATTCGCCTGATGTCGTTGATTATCAGATCTTTCCACATTGTCGCCGTAAATCTGCAGATCACGGTATGCGTTTTCACGGTTTCCTGTGCGCGCGCTGATAAGTATTGAGAGATATAATGCTTCTATAAATTCTTCAGTATTGTTTGTTATCCTGAATAAGCCTTTCGCTTTATTGATACTCATTTCGGCATTCTTGAATTCACTGTTTGCCAGGTGGACTTCAGCAAGATTTATATGAGCTAATCCTTCACCATTTCTGTCACCAAGACGGGAGAAGATTTGTAAACTTTCCTCATATTTTTCAATGGCGTTCTCGAAGTCGCTGTTTTCGAAATGGTAGATGCCAAAAGATAACTGCAATTTTGCCTGCTGTTCATAGTTACCGAGATTTTTGTTTATATTACCTGCGTTATTCCAATGGGCAACGGCAGAGTCACCCTTGCCTATCATATTGTAAATATTACCGAGATTTACTTCCATTCCCGCTGCTTTGGAAGTGAGATTTCCCTCACGATATTTTCCAACCGCTTTTTCAAAATAATTTCTTGCCTGTTTAAGGTCGTTAGATTTATAGAATGAAATTAAACCGAGTAAATTGAATGCACCACCAGAGTTAAAAAAATCATCTCCTGAATTTTTTATGATATTACGACAAATTTTTTCTGACTCATCAATCTGTTCAAGGTCAAAATAAGCATTTGCGAGCGCGAGGTCTATTTCTGCGGTCGGAATTATTTTTTCAATTTCGCTACGATTGTTATTGATAACTTTTATCCCGTCAGAGGGGAAGCCCAGTTTTATTCTGCAATTACCAACTATCCAGTGGTATCTCAATTTTTGTTCATCACTCAGTTTAGACAAATTCAGGCTGAGAACATTTTCGAGTGCCTGCGAATAATCAGCCATCTTAAAGTAAAGTTTACTGAGAGTAAGCGAAGCCTCGGTGTGTTTGTTCTCACTTATCCTCAGTTCCAGAATTTTTTTAGTTATATCTATCTGATATGAGAATGCGGCAAGTCGCTTGGTTCTTTTCAGCTCAAGTTCGAAATACTCAAGAGCGTCGAGATCATTTCCTGCTTTACTGAAATGTTCGGCGATAAGGGCGGGCTGAAATTCCGACTTCTGATCCGCCATAATTTCCGCAATTTTGAGATGCAGACTTCTGATTGCCGGCTGTTTTCGCAGGATTAAATCTTTAACAGATTTAGAAACAAATTTTACCGTTGAGTTTTCCTGAGAGTAATTAACGAAGCCCAGCGCGGAAAATTGCTGAATAAGGCTTTCCAGTTCGCTGTAATCCATCCTGAAAAAATAGTTCAGTTTGGTAAGATCAAGATCCGCGTTAATAAGCGCGATGACTGATAGGATATCTCTTTTGCTTTCGGTAAGAAGTGCAAGTCTTTCGTTAAAAATCTCATTCCCCTTAAGCAGGATTTTGCCCAGTTTGGTAGCGTTTCTTACGATATACGGACCACTGGATGTAAACTGAATAATATCCTCAACTATAAGACTTGAAAATAGTTTTATACAGTAAGATGGATACCTGTTCTGATTTTGGATAAATATTTCGTAAAGATGTTCTTTCGGGAAAAAGGTTGCGAAAGTCTCTTCAATAAACTGCTTCACTTCATCGTTCAGCATATTGGTAACATTAAGAATCCTGATATTTGGCAGGTCATCGCTATACTGTTTGAACTCAACATTTTCCGAGATCACAACTTTGAGGTCGCGGATACGCAGAAATTTCACGAAATCAGATAGCAACTCTCTGTTAATTTTGTCGAAAGTATTAAAATCATCTATCAGTAAAGCGCCATCAATGCTCGACGCTATTCTTGAGAGCAGAGATTTAACTTCTTCTATATCAGGTTCAACGGCTGTTTTTATGAAGGATGAAAGTTCCTGGATCAGCTCGGGTGAAAGTTTGGTGTACACATTTTTATTGTAATATAACTCACTCACAAGAGCCTTGACCGGATCGGTTTTACGACCAATATTGGCTTCTTTAAGAAGTATTGTATTTTCGATATCCCTGTTAAGAATATTTAATAATGCTGATTTGCCCGAGCCGCTGCCTCCTCGAACCACAAGTATTGATTCTTCGGCAATATTTCCTCTGATGTAATTTCTTACCGCGGATGTTAAACTTTCCCGATTAAAAAGTTTTTCAGCGGGAAGCCAATTATATTTTGCCTTTGAGATGACATGATAATCGAGATCATGGAACATCTGCAAAGCCGAATGATATCTTTCAAGAGGGTTTTTGGCGAGCAATTTTCTAATTGCCATTGAGAGTTTTGCAGATAAATTCCCGGCGGGAAAACTGAATTCAAGCTCAACATGTTCTCTGTAAATATCTATCTCATTTTCCGAGCTAAAAGGGAATTCCCCATAGGCAAGCCGGTACATCATCATTCCCAATGCATAAAGGTCAACACGATGATCGTAAATCTCTCCCCTTATTATCTCGGGAGCCAGATAGTGCACAGAACCACCCGTATGCTCAAATTCGGGAGTTTTATTTTCGCGGCATAATCCGAAATCAATAAGTCTGATTTCAATTTCGTCTTCATGCTCCTTGATCAGAAGGTTATCAGGTTTAAGATCGAGATAGATATAGTTGCTCTGATGCAGATAATATAGTACAGAGCTTGTTTTAGTCAAGATTTCTGTTATAAGGTCCTCATTAAACTCATCGGAAAAATCAAGAAGGGTTGAACCTTCAAAATATTCCATCGCTATGAATAAGCTACCTCTTCTAATCCCGAATTCCTTTTCATAGTTTTCGTCAATTTCGAGAATCTCGGATTGTTCAAAAACCTTTATAATTGCGGGATGAGAGACGCTTTCAAGTATCTCAAATTCAGATTTAAATCTTTTAAGCTCATAGTCGGGAGCTTCGGGGGATAATATTTTTAGAACAACGTTTCTGTTGTAGTAATATAAATCCTGGCATAAAAAAACACGACTTCTGCCGCTTCCCAGAAATTTAAGTGGTATATATCGGTTATTTATCATCTTAATACCGGAATTTCTTTTCTAATTTTTTTGCAGCACCGTAGATAGTAATGATAGTAAATGACAATGTGAGTGAAGGAAAAACAACAAGCCACCAGTTTTTCCTGATATACTGCTGACCTTGCTCGATAAGTTGTCCCCAGGTAGGAGTTGATGTACCAAAATCCACACCAAGGTAACTTAACGCAGCCTCCGCGAGTATAATATTTGCGATCAAAAAGGTAATATTTACAACTATCGGTCCCATAATTACCGGAAAAATTTCATTAAATATCAGATGAGGGAAAGGAAGACCCATCAACTTTGAAGTACGAAAGAAGTCTTTTCGTTTTATTTCGCTCACCTGTGTTCTTACAATTTTGAATAAACTCATCCATCCGCTCAACCCCAGTATCAAAACGAGTACAAAGATATCGGAACTAAAAAAAAGTGTAAGCAAAAGGACGAAAAAAATCCCCGGAATCGCGAGTATGGCATCACTAAAACGATCTAAAAGATTACCTGCGATTTTTGTATCATATCCTGAAATGAATCCAAATATTATGCCTAAAGCCGCTGCCAGCAATCCGGCGGTCACGGAAATGAGAAATGAAACCCTTGTTGCACTGATTATTAAAGCAAGGAGATCCCGTCCGAGATAGTCAGTACCGAGCAAAAAAAATTTAGAGTGAAAATTAGAATTTTCTGCGACTTCAGATTTATTGGTAGAAAGGTATTCCCTTGAAGAAAGGGATTTAAATGTGATAAGATTATCCCTCATCTTTAAAATATTTCCACTATTCGGTTCAAAACTTTTCTCAATATAAATTCCCGAGGTAAATGGTGGTCGAAGACGATAGCCGGAAGTTTCAGGGAAAAATCCGGCATTCTGATCAATGCAAAGCTCCGGAAAAAGAACAAATAAACTTATAACCATAAGTGCGGAACCGATCAGATTGACAGGTGTGGACAGAAGATTGCGTATTTTTTTTGAAATAATTAAAAGCGGTGAAATCAAAAAGAGTGCTGCCGAAACAAGTCTGTAAATTATCCCGGAAGTGATGTAATGGTTGTCAAGCCCTGCATTTAGCGCAAGTGACATAAATCCGGAAAGATCTGAAAAATAAGAGAGATTAAAGATCAATAATACCAGATACAGGAACAGAGAGATGTGAAGAAAGGAGATTCTCCTGTAAGAGATCATATAAGCTCACGATAACGTTTATCAAAATAATATTTAACCAGATCCGCCAGAAAATTTGCGAAAATCATAAAAAACGCGGATAGTAGAGTAGTACCTATAATTAATGGGTAATCGCGGTCTAAAAATGCGGTAAAAGTAAGTTTACCAAATCCGGGTAAACTGAATAATACTTCAATTATTAATGAGCCACTCAATAAAAAACCTATTTCGATTGCAACGATAGAAAGAAGCGGGATAACCGAGTTGGGCAGAATATGTCTTAAAAAAATTTCTTTTTCGCTCAAGCCGAGTGAACGCACAAATGTAATGTATTCAGCCTTGGCGGTTTTCGCAACGGTACTGTGAAGATAGTTATAAAATAAGGCGATCCCCGGAACAGCCAGGGTTATTACCGGAAGGGTGAGGTGAGATATATACCCGAATAATCCCGCGGATTCGCGATAAGGTAAACCTGAAACCGGAAATATTCCAGCGAAAACAGAAAATAAAAGTATCAAGAGTAATCCTGTTACGTAAGCTGGTATTGTAAACATGATGAAGGTTATATTTCGAAATACTTTTTCAGTTCTTTTGTTAGTATAACTTATATATACAAGAACTACAGCAGAGAGAGATTGTATAATAAACGCTATCAGAGATAGTAATACCGTTAGTCTTAAATACTCAATTATTACTGAAATTACCGGAGTTTTGAAGGTTGTTGAATAACCAAAATTTCCTGTGAGGATTCTGCCCATAAAAGCAAAATATTGTTCGGCTATGTTCCCCTTGAAAGAATATTCTTTTTCTATTAATTCAATCAGTTGAGGCGAAAGGTTTGATGACATATACCTGGTTGCCGGGTTACCGGGAGCCAATATAACGACAATAAAAACTAAAGATACAACAATAAGAAGGAGAGCAATTGATGAAAGAGCTCTCCTGGAAATAATCTTTAAACCGGAATTGACCATTTTAATCCACGCGCCATTCCCAACAAGAATGAATTGCTCCCATCGGGTTGATATCCATATTATTAACTCGTTTGTTTACGCCAAATACCTGATCAACCCAAAAAAGAAATGTCACGGGGTGATCCTCGAAAATCTGTTTCTGGATTTTTTGGAGTAAATCAACCGGCGGCGCGAATACAGAATGATTGTAAAATTCTGTCAGTAACTTGTCAGTTTCCTGATTGCGGTAACTTGAAAAATTATATGGCGCCACTTCAAGATTACCATTCCAGTAAACATTAAACTCAATCGGTAGAGGAACATACCATCCACCGATCCAGGCATCGGTATTTTTAGTAAACAAATTTTCGATGAAATTATTATACTCGGTGCTTACAATATTAACGCGAATACCAATTTTCCCAAGACTTGCTTTAACCACCTCCGCTGTATATTTTTTCCTTTTACTGCCGGTAACTATGTTAAGATCAAACTCAAAGATTGTACCGTCTTTATCAAGGATTCCATCGTTATCACTATCTTTCCAGCCAAGATCAGCGAGTATCTGTACAGCTTCTTCAGGATTATAATAATTTGTTATCGGTTTGTAATCGGGTAGTACTTCCGGAGTAACAGGTCCGTTGGAAAGAACGCCATTACCCTTCAGATAATCGGAGAGTATTTGTTTACGGTTGATAGCTTTGGTTAGTGCTTTTCGGACTTGAACACTTCCGAAGATTTTATGTGGAATAACCTCGCCTTTCTGAAACGCCGCAGGGTCGATGTTGTTCCATCCTATGTAATCGTAATCACGTCCCTGAACTTCATCTGTAAATGCCAGACCTGAATTTTCTATTTCTTCAACATCCTCCGGTAAAACATCCTGAATAATGTCAATTTCTCCGTTAGTCAGTTTTAAGAGTCGTGCCTGATAGTCGGTAATAACGACAAATTCAATTTTTGGTGTGTTATTATCAGAAATTAAAAAGTGATTTTCTACAGGTTCCAGCAACAAACTGGAATTCCTTGTCCAATTACTAATTTTGTAAGGACCGCCGGTAACCGGTTGGAGATTTTTTGCCGAGTTTTCTAGATCAGCCACTTCGATTTCATTAAAAAAGTGTTTTGGTATGATGGGAAAATCGATATCGAGCAGGTTTGGAGAACTTTTTTCATGAAAGTTTATTACGAGTGTGCTATCATTAATTTGTTTAAAAGACTCTTCCGGTATAATTTTTTTATTTTCTTCTGTGTAAAAATTTCCAAAATAATCATAAAATTTACTTTTAGCTTTCGGATCGGAATAAATTGTTAGAGAATAAACAACATCGTCAAGCGAAACAGGTTTACCGTCAGACCACAAAATATTTTTCTTGATTACCACTTCAAGTTGTTTGTCACTAATCCATTTCCAGGAAGAAGCAAGATAATTTACCGGTTTTAATGATAAGGTATTACTATCCCACTCATGTTTTACTAAAGGGAGGTATAGCAGTTCAGAAATGACCCCTTCTGTAATTGTAAAAGCGAACATTGGGTTGAATGTTGTTACATCATCGGGGATTGCGATTCTGATTCTGTCACCGGGATAGTCGTAGCTATCCGAGCATGAGACAAGAAAAAAAAGAAAAGCGGAGAAAATCAGGACGTTTTTTTTCATTATTTTAACTACCGCTACTATTGTACAATCAGTTTATTAAAGAGTAAGCAGAATAATGCTTTTAGTTAATATTAAAAATATTTCTCTGAAAAGAAATGAAAAGTCTTCAATTATTCTTTCCAATGTGAACTTTATCACGAACAGGGGGGAGCGACTCGTGATTTTAGGGAGAAACGGCTCCGGAAAAACAACTCTCCTTAAAGCTGTCGCGGATTTACTTGATGATAGTTTTATAATTGATGGAGTAGTATCACTCGATGGCACGGAATACCTGAATCTCAAGCAACAGGAAAGAGTTAATTTCAGAAGGGAAAAGATAGGAGTAATTTTTCAGGATCCTTTTTCATCGCTCGATCCCCTGAAAAAACTGGGCTATTATATGAAGTTTGTTCCTGATCAAGAAATTTTTAATTTATATCTTGAAAAACTGGGATTTGAACATAGTAAAAAGACAGAAAATCTTCTGCCATATGAATTGAGTACCGGAATGGCACAGAAGTTTCAGATAGCCCTCAATTTTGCGATGGATAAAGAGATTTACCTCCTTGATGAACCAACCTCCGCGCTTGATTCTATATCAATAAATAAATTAAATGAGCTTTTAGTTGAAGTGGAAAATTCAGAGAAGATTATTATAACGGTTACTCAGGATAAAGGGTTTGCACACAAATTTTCAGCAAATTTTTTGACAATTAGCTTATGTTAATAAAATTTAATAGCGTTTATTTCATTCCTGATAAATTTAAACTTTTAAGTAGTGAGGAAAATCGCTACATTCTTAACGATATATCATTTTATATAAAAGACGTAATGTCGGCGATTGTTGGTCGGTCAGGTAGCGGAAAAAGTACAATTGCCAGAATGATCCTTGGTGAGATTTTACCGAACCGCGGCACAGTAGAGATAAATCCTGAAGGTAAAAGAGTAAGTGTTGTTTTTCAAAACTCGCTCAATTTGTTAAACCCTTACAGAACTGGTATCTCACAATTGCGGGACGTTAATAAAGTATTTAATAATGAAGGGAACTTTAATTCCGGATTTGATTATCTAGTCGAAAGATTAGGTATTACTGCTCAAATTATGGAAAAAAAAGCCGGAGAATTAAGCGGCGGTCAAAGACAACGGTTAGCTATTTGTCGCCAACTTCTTTTCAAACCGGATTTACTGGTATTAGACGAACCTTTTGCGGCTCAGGATGCTTTTTATAAAGAAAGATTAAGTACGGTTTTAAAGGATTACTGCGGGAGTAATAAAATACAACTGATCTGTATATCACATGAGTTGCAATATCTGACCAATTTATGCGAGTATTTTATCGTGGTAGAAAATGGTAGAATTGCGGATGAAGGTGATATCGCGATCATTAAAAAAAATCCCCGTAGTGAAATATCTAAAGAACTGCTCAAGAATTTATCTTTGTAAGTTCCATCCTCATCAAACTAATTTTATATTGTGAAGCGCGTCACAGTAAACTTGGATAAATATAAGAATATTACTTTTGGTTATTTGAAATATTAAGGAATTCATTTTACGAAAATAAATCGTTAATTTATCAGGAGGCTCAATGCTTAAAAAGCTATTAACGCTAACCTTTTTACTCCCCTTAATGCTCTTCGCGCAGGATAATCCCCTCGTTAATATTGCATTAAACGCAACAGATAACGCTTCAGGTAATTTTACTCTCAATATCGGTATCGACCCCAATGCTACCGATGGACTTGATGAGTCTCTAGGCGAAGCGGAACTGCCACCTCCTCCCCCGGCAGGTATTTTTGACACCAGATTAGTTCTTGCGGATAACACACCGGTGAATAAGGATTTTCGCTTTGGTGACAATTCAACAACCTACGAGTACACTCATAAAATTCAATGGCAGATTGGTGATGGCGGCACTGCATATAATCTTGCATTTGAAGTGCCCGATGGTGTTACCCTGCATTTCCAGGATCCCTTCGGCGGTATTTTACTCGATGAAACTTTCTCCGCCGGACCCGGTGAGGTGAATGTAACCAATGTTGCTTTAACTTCACTTAATGTAACCGCAACCTATGAACTCGGCGGTGGCGTTACAGTTAACGCTCCTTCAGATTTGACGGCTGAAGCATTGGTAATTGGCGCGGTTAATCTGGCATGGGTTGATAATAGTGACAACGAAACAGGTTTTGTTGTTGAGCGTGAAGTAGCTACAGAAGCATACGAAGTTGTTGCTGAACTTGGCGCGGATGTTACTTCTTATGTTGATGAAACAGTCGCGGAAGGTACTACTTATAATTACAGAGTTAAAGCTGTAGCAGATGATGTATCATCAGACTATAGTAACTTGGCTCAGGTAACTACTCTCATTACACCTGTTGGTGACGCGATTGAAGTTACCATGACAGTTACTGAAGGCGGATTTACAAACCTTGCTCATAAATTTGGTATTCATCCTGAAGCCACTGATGGTATTGACGCGGCATTGGGTGAAGCTGAACTTCCTCCTCTTCCACCTGCAGGCGTATTTGATTCAAGATTGATTCTGCCTGATGGAACCACAGGTTCTTTAATTGATTACCGTCAGGGTGACGAAACTTTCGAAGGTACAAAAGAATATACCCTGAAATGGCAGCTTGGTGACTCATTTACCGAATATATGATGAACTTTACTATTCCGGCAAATGTGGAAATGAATATTCAGGATCCATTTGGTGGTGTTTTGGTCGATGAAACATTCGGACCGGGTACATACGATTATACGGTTACAAATGCCTCGCTTACAGAATTGAAAGTTACCTTAACTTTCGGTGAAACAGCAGTATCTGTTAACGCTCCTTCAGACTTGACGGCTGAAGCATTGGTCGTTGGCGCGGTTAATCTGGCATGGGTTGATAACAGTGATAACGAAACAGGTTTTGTTGTAGAACGTGAATTAGCTACAGAAGCATACGAAGTTGTTGCTGAACTTGGCGCGGATGTTACTTCTTATGTTGATGAAACAGTCGCGGAAGGCACAACATATAAATACAGAGTTAAAGCTGTCGCAGATGATGTATCATCAAACTACAGTAACGTAGCTCAGGTAACTACTCTCATTATACCTGTTGGTGAAGTGATTGAAGTTACCATGACAGTTACTGGAGGCTCATTTGCAAACCTTGCTCATAAATTTGGTATTCATCCTGAAGCTACTGATGGTATTGACGCGGCATTGGGTGAAGCTGAACTTCCTCCGCTTCCACCTGCGGGCGTATTTGATTCAAGATTTATTTTACCGGGTGGATCACTTGCTTCTCTTATCGATTATCGTGAAGGTGATGATGCATATACAGGTACAAAAGAATATACCCTGAAATGGCAGCTTGGTGACTCATTTACCGAATATATGATGAACTTTACTATTCCGGCAAATGTGGAAATGAATATTCAGGATCCATTTGGTGGTGTTTTGGTCAATGAAACATTCGGACCGGGTACACACGACTATATAGTTACAAACGCCTCGCTTACAGAATTGAAAGTTACCTTGACTTTCGGTGAAACCACTGTTACCGTGAACGCTCCTTCAGATTTAACTGCTGAAGCATTGGTGATTGGCGCGGTTAATCTGGCATGGGTTGATAACAGTGACAACGAAACAGGTTTTGTTGTAGAACGTGAAGTAGCTACAGAAGCATACGAAGTTGTTGCTGAACTTGGCGCGGATGTTACTTCTTATGTTGATGAAACAGTTGCGGAAGGTACCACATATAATTACAGAGTTAAAGCTGTCGCGGATGATGTCTCTTCAGATTACAGTAACGTTGCTCAGGTAACAACATTAATTACACCGGTTGGTGACGCTATCGAAGTGACGATGACCGTTGAAGATGGCGGTATTGGTATCGCGGCACACAATTTTGGTATTCATCCTGAAGCAACTGATGCTATTGACGTGGCATTGGGTGAAGCTGAGCTTCCTCCACTCCCACCAGCAGG
>BQMY01000139.1 GCA_022181065.1 Melioribacteraceae bacterium
GGATGACATATCGGGATTTGTGACTTTTGGTCATCCCCCATTCCGATTAAAATCGGAATTTCCCCCTTCGAAGGGGGACGAAAAAATATGCTCATTCCTGTGAAAGCAGGAATCCATATTCAAAGTTTGTAAGTATTTCTTATCAGGGTAAAATTATGCCAATAAATTGTGAAAAATGTAACGCTCCAAACAGGGATATCGCCAAATATTGTAAACGATGTGGCGAAGAATTAATGACAGGTGAAAGTATTGATCTGAATGCCCTCGTTGGTCTTGGAACAGTAAAAACTGAAATATCAAATCTGGTGAACATCTCGCGTGCGCTGAAATCACGTACTACGGGAGGCTCGCAGAGAATAAACATGCACACCATCATCATAGGTAATACCGGAACAGGTAAAAGTCTGATCGGTGGTGTCCTGCAGAATCTTTTCTATAATAACGGACTAATAGGTAACAAAAATATTGAGCTTGTTGATGCCGTTGATTTTGAAAAGTACATGGAGGAGTTTGATGAGAACATCAAAAAGGCAAAAGGTGGTATTCTATTCGTTGACAATGTTCAGAAACTCGTTCCAGGCGGTTACGCAAGTGATGTTTCTCGCATAGACAAGCTATTTTCCGAGATGGATAAATTCGGATTTGACCCAATCGTAATCCTGGCAGGTTTACCCGGAGGTACAGAAGATTTCCTTGAGAAAAATCCATCAATAAGGAACAGATTTAATTCAATTCTCCGACTCTCTGATTATAATCTTCCGGAGCTGCTCGAAATTTGCAGACGTAATCTGCAAAAGTACAATTTACAGCTAAATGAAGATTCACAAAAACGTTTAAAAGGTCTTTTCAAGTATGCGGTAAAACACAAAACTGCCGCTTCAGGTAACGGACATTTTGCGGTCAATGTAGCTGAAGATATTTTCAAAGCCTATCTGTCCCGAATTTCTAAGGGTGACCCTGATAATAATGTTGTTAAACCGGAAGATATCATCGGACAGGTTGAAGAAGAACGCACATATGATGAAGTAATGGCTGAACTTGATGAATTCATCGGGATGCCCGCTGTAAAAAATGCGGTTAAGGAAATAGCACAGATTATCGGAACATCAAAATCGCAGAAGGAACGCGGTATTGATACCGGAATGAAGCTCTCAATGCATACAATTCTAACCGGTAATCCCGGTACGGGAAAAACAACAGTGGCTCGTAAACTGGGTGAAATCTTTGCCGCGCTTGATTTTCTGGAAAGTGGTCATGTAATTGAGGTGGACAAATCGCATCTCGTTAGTCCATATAAAAATGAAACCGCGAAGACTGTCAACCAATTTTGTGATCAGGCGATGGGTGGAATTTTATT
The DNA here is from genome assembly GCA_022181065.1 of Melioribacteraceae bacterium. GTDB lineage: Bacteria > Bacteroidota > Ignavibacteria > Ignavibacteriales > Melioribacteraceae > BQMY01. The sequence continues at coordinate 1,358 of BQMY01000139.1, forward strand.
CGTCGATGAGGCATATACCCTGTATCAGGGTGGCGAACTAGGTGGCGGAGGTGATGACCATGGCAAGGAAGCGGTAGAAACCCTGATGAAAAGAATGGAAGACGACCGTGACAAGTTTGTTGTGATCGCTGCCGGCTACAAAAATGAGATGGATAACTTCCTGAAGGCCAATCCCGGTATAAAGAGCAGGATTGACAGGTTTTTACATATAGATGATTATACACCGGATGAACTGTTTGATATTTACGCAATGAATATCAAAAAGAAAAAATTTGTGCTGCACCCGGAGACAGAAGAGATCGCGAGAAAGGCAATTACAGAAATTTATGATGCCCGGGACAATAACTTCGGTAACGGACGCGAAATGCGTAAATTATTCGAAACCACGGTTTCCCGATTTTCGAAAAGGATTTCAACACTTCCTTATGACCAGCAAACCCGTGAAGCCTTAACCACAATCATGCCCGAAGACCTTCCTTACGAAGCACCCAAGGAAGCGGCAGTTGATGAAATTATGGCAGAATTGAATGAACTCAAGGGACTTGGCGGAGTTAAAAAAGAAATCACCAGTTTGATCAATTATCTTAATCTGGAAAAGAAAAAAATCGCAGCCAGCGGCGGGAAGCTCACCGTACCAAATCTCAATTTTGTCTTTACAGGTAATCCTGGTACAGGTAAAACCACTGTTGCGAGAATCCTTGCGAAAGTATTCAAGAACCTCGGATTGCTTACCAAAGGGCATCTTGTTGAAGTGGATAGTTCAAAACTGGTGGCAGGATTTTCAGGTCAGACATCAATCAAAACAAATGAATTGATTGATTCCGCCATGGGAGGTCTGTTATTCCTTGATGAGGCTTATACTCTCTCTGACGGAACAGAATTTGGGCAGCAGGCGATCAACACACTGCTTAAACGTATGGAAGACGATCGCGGCAGATTTATTACAATCGCTGCGGGATATACAAACGAAATGCGCGAGTTTATCAATACCAATCCCGGATTACAGTCACGTTTTACAAGATACGTTGAATTTGAAGACTTCAAGGCGGACGAATTGTTATCCATATTCAAAAGTATGGCAGCCAAGAAAAGTCTTCGTTTCGATAACGAGACAGAAGAAAAATTGTTGCCACACTTCAAGCAGGTTGTTGCGGGTAAAGATAAAAATTTCGGAAATGCGCGTGAAGTCAGAAATATATTCGACTCCGCAACCTTGCGCCAGAGCGCCCGTGTAACTGAACTTGACCAGCAGGGCAAAGATATCAGCGATGAGATGTATACCCTCAGATACGTTGATATCTCAGGTGATGATAGTAAGGTAAAATCGGTTGATGAAATTATAGCCGAGCTCGATCAGTTTGTTGGAATGGAAAAGGTGAAAGACGCATGCTACGACGTCGCTGAAAAAATTAAACTCGAAAAAGAACGTGTGAATCGTGGTTTGAGTGAAGGTGAAAAAGTAGGACTCCATTTCGTAATTACAGGTAACCCGGGTACCGGTAAAACAACTGTAGCGCGAAAACTTGGTGAAATTTTCAAGGCTATCGGATTCTTGCCGAAAGGTCATGTAATTGAAGTTGACAGGAGCGGTCTGGTCGGTCAGCACATTGGTGAAACTCCACATCTTGTGAGCAAGCAAGTAGAGCTCGCAATGGGTGGCATATTATTCGTTGACGAGGCTTACACACTTGTTCCGGCAAAAGCAGATGGCGGTTCAAACAACTATGGCCAGGAAGCTGTTGAAACGATCATGAAACGTATGGAAGATGATCGCGGCAGATTTGTTTTAATTGCAGCAGGATATGAGAAGGAAATGGAAAACTTCCTTGAAGCCAATCCGGGAATGCGCAGCCGTTTTGATAAATATATCCATCTTGACGATTACAACGAGGAACAGCTCCACCAGATATTTATTAAAGGATTTGCGAAACGTAAAAAGTATAGCATAACTCCCGAAGCGGATGAAAAACTTAAACTTGCTATCAAGGATTTGTACAGCAGGCGTGATAAAAACTTTGCCAACGCGCGTGAAATGCGCAAACTTTTTGATGAGGTTACTACCCGACTTTCAAGAAGTTTGTCTTCAAAACCATTTGATGAATTGACTGATGAAGATTACACAACCATTCGGGTTGAGCATATTCCTGAAATAGAAGGTGAGCAGAAAAAATCACTTGAAGAAATACTTGCCGGACTTGATAAATTTGTTGGAATGGATAAAGTCAAGGTGGCATGCAAGGAGATCGCGGAACGTATAAAAATTGATAAAGAGCGCGTGAAACGCGGCCTTAGTGAAGGTGAAAAAGTTGGAATGCACCTCGTACTCACGGGTAATCCCGGCACAGGTAAGACCACAGTCGCGAGAACACTCGGCGAGATATTCAAGGCGATTGACTTTTTACCTCGAGGTCATGTAGTTGAGGTTGACCGAAGTCAGATGGTCAGTGCTTACGAGAATGATACACCGAATCAGGTGAACAAACTTTGTGATCAGGCAACCGGAGGTATCCTCTTTGTTGATGAAGCATATACTCTGAACCCGCCAAATGACGTTGGTGATAAGGATAAAGGAGGTGTGCAGGCAATTGAAACACTCATGAAGCGTATGGAAGATGATCGAGGTGCTTTTGTTGTGATTGCCGCCGGCTACAAGGATAATATGGAAGGTTTCCTTGAGGCAAATCCCGGAATGAGGAGCCGATTCGATAAATATATCCATCTCGATGATTACAACGCCGACCAACTTTACGAAATATTTGTTAAAGCTTTTGCCGGAAGGAAAAACTATAAAATTAGTCCCGAAGCGGATGTCAAGCTAAAAAAAGCGATTCAGAAGCTTTATGATGAACGGGATAAAAACTTCGCAAACGCCCGTGAAATGCGTAAACTTTTCGAGCAGGTAACCGGAAATTTGTCAAACTCATTATCAGCAAAATCTACGGATGAATTGACAAACGAAGATTATACTACAATTCAGCCTGAGCATATTCCGTGGGATGAATCGCAGGATAAAGAAAGAACACTCGAAGAGATTTATGGTGAGCTGAACCAGCTTATTGGTCTCGACAATATTAAAAATGAGGTAAAAGAGATCAGCAACTTCCTACGAATTGAGAAAAAACGGAAGGAAATGGGGCTCTCTTCTTCATCAACGGCGTACCACTTCATCTTTTCCGGGAACCCGGGTACAGGCAAAACAACTGTTGCCAGAATTATAGCGGATGTATTCAAAACGCTTGGCATTCTCCCTAAAGGACAGCTAGTGGAAGTTGATCGTTCCAACCTTGTGGGGCAGTATCAGGGTCAGACAGAACCGAAAGTTAATGCCGCTATTGACAAAGCGCTTGGTGGCATTCTCTTTATTGACGAAGCGTACACACTTTCTTCACGCGGTGGGGATGATGTTGGCAAGATAGCGATCGAAACACTCATGAAACGTATGGAGGACGACCGTGGCAAGTTCATCTGTATTCTTGCCGGATACACCAACGAAATGCAACAATTTCTTGAAGTAAACCCAGGGCTCAGAAGTAGAATTCCAAAAGAGATTATATTCGAGGACTATGTGCCGGCAGAACTACTAGCGATATTCCAGATGCTTGCAAAGAAAAAATCGATGATACTCGGAGAAGGAGTTGAAGAGCTGTTAACAGCGAAATTCACCGAGATGTATGAAAACCGGGATAAAAATTTCGGAAATGCGCGTTTGGTAAGAAACGTATTTGAAAAAGCACAACAGTTACAGAGTTCACGAATTGTAGCGTTATTAGATTCACCCGATTTCCAAAAAGAAGATCTTGTCACAATAAATAAAGAGGATATTGAATTATGATTTGCGCGTTCTGTAAAAATGAAATAGAATCTGATTCCTTCTTTTGCGATCAGTGTGGCAAGGAAATAAAAGTTTGTCCTCAGTGCGGAACTCCGGGTAAGGGAAAAATTTGTACCGAACACGGTCAGAAACTGATTTCGGCAAAAGAACGTAATGAGCAAAAGTCGCCTTCGGGTCAGCCTGCAACAACTCCTGATGTTAACACGCAGAAAATTCCTGAAGAAGAACCAAATCTTGTCGCAACAACCAGGGTAGAAACTCATGATCAACCGGTCCAAAATTCGGGTACACCGGAACTGAGACTTGTAAATAACGCTATAAACTTTAATTTGTTGATTGAAACCGGTGATATTCTCGGAAGGAAAAAAGGGAGATTCGCCGATAAGTTTTTCGAGTATAAGCAGATATCCGGTGGACATGCGAAAATAGATTACGACGGCGCGAACTGGAGAATAACTGATCTCGATTCTTCAAACGGTACAAAATATAGTGGTCAGCAGTTGCCAGCTAATGTTCCGCAGAAACTTGAAAATAACTCGCGGATAATTCTGGCAAATATTGAATTTATCGTCAAGATCACCGGAAATGACAGTGATGATGATAAAACAATCAGACTTTAGGTGAAAAATGAAATTTATGGTGAAGGCAGCGTCAGATCCCGGCTTGAAAAGAGCTCATAACGAGGATATGCTTCTGATAATTTCCGACCTCATTCGCGACGATGTTTACGATAAAGAGTTTGAAAAGGATACCAAAGTTTCCCCGGTGATTTTTGCTGTTTCAGATGGTATGGGCGGTCACAGTTCGGGTGATGTAGCGAGTGCCACTGTTCTGAGAGAACTTGCCGTTGCAATGAACGGACTTGGATCAGATTTATCTCTTGAAGAATTACGCAACTATTTTACCGAAACTATCGAAGAAATTCATGAAGGACTCGTAGAACAGGCGCGTCGTGATAACGCCAAAAAAGGTATGGGAGCAACCCTCATCGCGATTCTATTTTACGAAAATAAAGTTTTTTATATCAATGCCGGTGACAGCAGATTATACAGATTCCGACGCGGAATTCTTAAAAAGATATCAAAAGATCATTCTCTCGCGGAAGCTGCAGGATATGACAGGGGAACTACTCACGTATTACTCAATTCAGTTGGCGGTGGTGAAAAGGTTGAAGTCGATTTTTTTGAGATTAGCGATATTGTTATATCGGGTGATACCTTTTTGCTTTGCAGTGACGGTTTGACTGATCTTGTTGACGACGACACAATAGAAGAAATCCTTGATGTAAATCCCGAGTCGTTTGTGCTTGTTAATGAGGCCAAGAAAAATGGTGGAAACGATAACATCAGTGTGATTTTAGCCACAGTTGATTTTGTGAGTGGTGTTACAGAGCCTGAAAATGAATTCCTGGAGCTGGTAAACAAAGAGCGTGAGGGACTCGAGCAGATGGACAATTTCGAGGCGGATAAGTTCATCCGGGAAAATGAGATGGAATTGCTCACAGTGCATAAGACAAAAAACATAAGTGGCGATGATGCTGAGATACGTGTGTACAAAAAAGGTGAAATGAAAATTGTTGTCACCAATGTTGAGCATGAAAGCGCTAGCGAAGGGACTTTAAATTTCGCAACTTCGTATGGTAATATTTCGAAATTATGAGGTTTGGAACCCTTTTACTGCAAGAGAGATGTAATTTTCGTAACAAACAAAATATATTAAAACGAACAAATAAATAAAATAATAAAAAAAGACAAGCAGTGTGAATATTATTAAAATAAAATTTGCATTCTTACCATAAAAATCAGTAAATATACATACGGAAAATAAATTTTTTCATATTTCTGTTGAGGTTCTTTAGTTGAAAGGTATTATACTGGCAGGTGGGAGCGGTACTCGTTTGTATCCTCTTACCAAAGTGATCAGTAAACAGTTGTTGCCGGTTTATGATAAGCCGATGATATACTACCCGCTGTCAACACTGATGTTGGCCGGAATTAAAGAAATCCTTATAATCTCTACCCCGCATGATCTCCCCCGATTTCAGGAATTGTTAGGCGATGGTACCGAACTGGGTTTAAAACTTGAGTATAAAGTTCAGCCTCGACCGGAAGGACTTGCTCAGGCGTTCATTTTAGGAGAAGAATTTATACGTGATGACAGTGTCTGCCTTGTTTTAGGGGATAACATATTTTATGGCGGGGGGTTATCAAACCTGTTACTGGAAGCTAAAAATAGTGTTGAAGCTAAAGATGAAGCCGTAATATTTGGTTATTACGTGAAAGAAGCATCCAGATATGGTGTCGTTGAGTTTAACGAAAATAAACAGGTTGTTTCTATTGTTGAAAAGCCTGAAAAGCCAAAAAGTAATTTTGCGGTTATCGGGCTATATTTTTATCCCAACAAAGTTGTGGAAGTTGCGAAGAACCTCAAACCCTCGGCAAGGGGAGAACTTGAGATTACAGATGTGAACAATGTTTTTCTGCAATCCGGTCAAATTTCTGTCCAGTTAATGGGTCGAGGATTTGCGTGGTTGGATACCGGTACATACAGTTCACTTCTGGATGCGTCAAATTTCATTGAAACTATTGAAAAAAGACAGGGACTAAAAATCGCGTGCCTTGAGGAGATTGCCTATCTGAAAGGATTCATCAATAAAAAACAGCTATTAAAACTTGGCGAAAATTATAAAGGTGAATTTAAAGATTATTTAATGGGTATCTCATAATTATTCTCGGCATTTTTACTCTCTTTACTATTTCTACTATGTTTTATGTCACATAGTTGAAATATCACTATCTTGAAAAATTTTAATTGCTTATATTTTTACTTGTTTAAATTTGTTTTTTGTAAGTGTAAAAATAATAATATATCCTTCAAATATTGAGTATTGTCATGGAAATCTTAAACAAAATTGAGAATGGTACAGCCAAAATAGGAATTATTGGATTAGGTTATGTTGGGCTTCCATTAGGTTTGGAATTTACTTCAAAAAAATTCGATGTACTGGGTTTCGATCTGGATGAAAGAAAAGTAACTAATATTAATAACGGTAAAAGTTATATCAAACATATTGACGGCGACAGAATTAAAACTGCTGCTGAAGCAGGCTATCTCAAGGCTACATCCGACTTTTCACGCTTGCCTGAAGTTGACGCGATTATAATCTGCGTTCCTACTCCACTTAATGAACACCGCGAACCGGATATGTCGTATGTGGAAGGTACCGCTGTTACAATAGCAAAGTATCTTAGAAAAGGTCAACTGGTAACTTTGGAATCTACTACATACCCGGGCACTACAGACGAAATTCTTATGCCGCTATTTGAAAACGCACCGGTTTCTCAGGGTGTGAGTGAGACCAAATTTAAGGTTGGTGAAGATTTTTACCTTGCTTTCAGCCCTGAAAGAGAAGATCCTAATAATCCAAATTATAATACCGCTACAATTCCTAAAGTAGTTGGTGGTGTTACAGAAAATTGTATTAAAGTAGCAACATCTATATATGATAAAATTATTGTTCAGACCGTACCTGTTAGTTCAACAAGAGCGGCTGAAGCGACCAAACTTCTTGAAAACATTTATCGTTCGATCAACATCGCGTTGGTAAATGAACTTAAGATGGTATTTAGCAAAATGGATATCGATGTTTGGGAAGTTATTAACGCGGCTTCAACAAAACCATTCGGTTACCATCCATTTTATCCGGGTCCCGGACTCGGTGGTCATTGTATCCCGATAGATCCTTTCTACCTTACCTGGAAAGCCAGAGAATATGATGTAAATACAAAATTTATTGAACTCGCGGGTGAAATAAATACTATTCAGCCATATTATGTGGTTGAAATGTGTATGGAATCATTGAACCTTCAGAAAAAATCATTGAATGGTTCAAAAGTTCTTATTCTTGGCGCGGCATACAAAAAGAATATTGACGACATGCGTGAATCACCTTCACTAAAACTTATTGAAATTTTACGAGAAAAAGGCGCTGAAGTTGATTACAACGATCCTTACGTTCCTGTACTGCCTAAAACCCGGAAATACCACTATGAAATGCAGTCAGTTGAGTTAACCCCTGAAAACCTAGATTCTTACGATCTGATTCTTTTGAGTACAGATCATGATGATTATGATTACAAATTCATCGCTGAACATTCAAAACTTATCGTTGATTCGAGAAACGCGTTTACCAAGAACGGAATTATTTTAGAAAAAATTGTGAAAGCTTAATAATGAATTTTTTAGTTACAGGTGGAGCCGGCTTTATCGGCTCCAATATAGTTTCAAAACTTTTGTCTTTAGGACACAAGGTTAAAGTACTCGATAATTTTTCTACCGGAAAGAGAGATAATCTGGTTGAGTTCGAGGGAGATATTGAACTTATTGAGGGTGATATAAGGAGCTATCATATTGTTATGGAAGCAGTTCAGGATGTTGAAGTGATTTTACATCAGGCGGCTCTTCCTTCAGTACCAAGATCCATTAATGATCCTATCACCTCAAACGAAGTTAATATTACAGGAACATTGAACATCCTCGAGGCAGCAAGAACAAAAGGTGTTCGAAGGGTAGTGTACGCTTCTTCTTCATCGGTTTACGGTGATAATCCCGCACTCCCAAAACATGAAGGAATGACACCCAATCCACTCTCCCCGTATGCAGTTTCCAAACTTGCCGGTGAAAAATATTGTCACGTCTTTTCACGTATTTACGGACTTGAAACCGTAGCGCTGAGGTATTTCAACGTTTTTGGTCCGAGGCAGGATCCAACTTCGCAATATTCCGCTGTAATACCAAAGTTCATCACAGCAATGAAAAAAGGAAAACAACCTCTAATTCATGGTGATGGTACACAATCGCGCGATTTTACTTTTATTGAAAATGTTGTGGATGCCAATCTTAAGTCTGCTACCGTTGATTGCCAGTCAGGACTAGCAATGAATTGTGCATGTCATGGAAGAACGGATCTTAACACGGTTATAAAAAACATTAATGAGCTGATTGGTTCTGATGTGAATCCTATTTATGGTGATCCTCGTCCCGGTGATATCAAACATTCATTTGCTGATATCTCGCTTATTAAAGAGAAAATTGGTTACGAACCAATAGTTGATTTTAAAGAAGGACTTAAAAAAACAATAGAATATTATGAATAATGAAAAAATTAAACTTGCCATCATTGGTGCCGGAAGGTGGGGTTTTAACCATGTGCGTACAGCACTTGGAATACTCGCCCCAGAAAATATAACTATCTGTGATTCAAGTGATGCAAGTCTTGCCAGAGTAAAAGAATTAAACGAAAAAATTAATCTTGTTAAGGATTTATCCGATGTTCTTGGTAATCAGGAAATCAATGCAGTAATAATTGCTACTCCTGCCGAGACGCATTATGATATTGCCAAAAAGACGTTGAATGCGGGTAAAAACACGTTTGTGGAGAAACCAATCACTCTTAAAAGTTCTGATGCTGAAGAGTTGCTGCAGCTATCGATTGAGAAAGAGCTAAAGTTGATGGTGGGACATATCTTGCTTTATCATCCGGCAATATTGAAGATCAAGCAGGAAGTTGAAAATAAGAAAATTGGTAAACTTCAATATATCTACAGTAACAGACTGAATCTTGGTGCTTTGAGAAGTGAAGAGAACATTCTCTGGAGTTTTGCTCCTCATGATATTTCAATCATTCAGTATATTACCGGTGCAAATCCTGTTGATGTTAAATCGCATGGTGCTACTTTTCTCCAGCATGATATTGAAGATACCACTTTAACTTATCTCACTTATCCGGATAATGTCCATGCTCATATATATGTAAGCTGGCTGCATCCTTTTAAAGAACAAAGAATGATAGTTATTGGTGATGTGGGTATGTTCGTTTTCGAAGATACGCTCAAAACTGAAAAACTTAAATTTTACCCAAAAGGATTTAAGAAAGTTAATGGTGCATTTGAAAAGTTTGATGGTGATTACGAAGTTGTTGATTTTGAACCGGGTCAACCATTAATGTCAGAACAACAACACTTTTTTGATGCAATTAACAACAATACTAAACCTGTTACAGACGGCCAGCATGCTCTCGATGTATTGAGAATTTTGGAAAAAGCGCAAGAAGGACTTAAACAGGTCTAGGATTTTTTTTATGAAGGTCCAAAACATTTTATAATGCTAAAGATTCTAGCAGTGTTTTGGGCTTTTGTGCAATTAAATAGTTTGGATTTGTTTTAGTTTAACTGATTAGAGGAAAGAATGGAAGAAAAAAAATTTTATGTAAATGAATATGCTGTCGTTGATGATAATGTCGAGATAGGTGAAGGTACAAAAGTATGGCATTTCAGTCATGTTCAGAAGGGTGCGAAAATTGGTAAAAAGTGTGTACTTGGACAGAATGTGAACGTTGCTAATAATGTTGAGATTGGAAATTTTGTAAAAATACAAAATAACGTTTCTGTTTACGAAGGTGTAAAGCTTGAGGATTATGTTTTTTGCGGTCCTTCAATGGTTTTCACTAACATCCTTGACCCAAGAAGTAAATATCCTCAGGTTGGTGCTGAGTTTTATGTCGAAACTCTTGTTAAGGAAGGCGCGTCACTTGGTGCAAACAGTACAATTGTTTGTGGCACTACAATTGGTAGATTCGCTTTTGTTGGCGCTGGTGCTGTTGTCACAAAGAATGTACCCGATTTCGCACAGGTGGTTGGTAATCCTGCGAGAATAGTTGCGTGGAGAAGCGAGGCAGGTAGAAAACTTCAGTTTGATGAAAACGGATTTGCTTCATGCGAAAGATCGGGTAAAAAATATCAGTATGTTGAAGACCATGTAGTGGAGGTTGAATAGTGTTTAGTGCTGAGATTTCAGTACTGAGAGCCTAAAAAATGGCTTTAACCAGATTTGAAGAACTCGAAGCATGGAAAATCAAGGAAACTTGTTACTACTGTCTATTCAATTTGTGAAAGACAAAAGTTAAAGTACGATAGAGGTCTGAGAGATCAAATTCAAAGAGCATCGGTGTCGGTGATGTCAAATATTGCTGAAGGATTTGATTCAGGTTCCTCAAAATCTTTTTTGAGGTATTTACATTATTCAATGGGTTCAGCTTCTGAGGTGCAATCACTGATATATGTTTTAAAAGACCTTGAATTACTTAGTGTAGAGGAGTTCGAGTCAATTTATAAAGATTTGGTTGAAATAAAAAAAATATTATTTGGTTTAATAAATTCTATTAACAGTAAAATATAGTTTAATTGTTGAGTCAAAACCTATGCACTCAGCACTTTGTACTTAGAACTAAAAAGACTTTTGGAGATGAAATGAACGTTCCATTATTAGATTTGAAAGCTCAATATGTAACAATGAAAGATGATCTTGATGCCGCTCTCTTGAGAGTTGCTGAATCACAATATTTTATTATGGGTCCGGATGTAACGGAACTGGAAGCACAAATGTGTGAATTCCTGGATGCAAAAAAAGCGATTGGTGTATCTTCAGGTACTGATGCGCTTCTGATCGCCCTTATGGCGTTAGATATCCAACCAGGTGATGAGGTTATTGTTCCAACTTATTCATTTTTCGCTACTGCCGGTGTAGTTGCAAGATTAAACGCTACTCCTGTTTTTGTTGACATCGATCCGGTGACATATAACATCGATCCGAAAGATGTTGAAAGAAAAATAACATCCAAAACAAAAGCAATTGTACCTGTCCACCTTTATGGTCAAAGTGCTGACATGGAGCCAATAATGGCTATCGCTAAAGCCCATAACCTAAAAGTTGTTGAAGATGGCGCTCAGGCTATCAGCGTTCAGTATAAAGATGGAAAAAAAGTTGGAACCATTGGAGATATCGGTTGTTATTCATTCTTTCCAAGTAAAAACCTTGGCGGATTTGGTGACGGTGGTCTTGTTGTCACTATGGATGAAGAACTTGGCGAAAAATTAAGAATCATGCGTGTTCACGGTGGAAAACCTAAATATTATCACAGCATGATTGGTGGTAACTTCAGACTTGACGCTATTCAGGCAGCAGTATTGAAAGTTAAATTACCTCACCTTGATGGTTGGTCTGAAAAAAGAAGAGAAAACGCTGATCTTTACACAAAATTGTTTGTGGAAGCCGGAATGGCAGAAGGTACAGGTAAAACTGAATACGACGCAAATAATAAGGTTCTTCTTCCTGAAGCTGTGTACAAAGAAACAGGTCACAAGAACTATCACATTTATAATCAGTATGTATTAAGAGTTGGTGATAAGAGAGATGGTTTGAGAGCATTCCTGAAAGAGAATGGAATTGGAAACGAAGTTTATTATCCTGTGCCATTCCACAGACAAGATTGTTTCTCATATCTCAATGCGAATGACGCAGATTATCCTCATTCAAACGCAGCTGCAGAGGAGTCAATTGCAGTTCCGGTTTATCCAGAACTATCAAAAGAACAAATAGAATACGTTGTATCTAAAGTATCAGAATTTTTGAATAAATAATTTTTTAAGTCGTTAATCACAATAATATTAGTCGTTTGGCTGATGGTGATTAACGACTTTTTCATATAATTTTACCATTATGGAAAAAAACTCAAAAATATATCTTGCCGGTCATACCGGAATGGTTGGCTCCGCTGTGCATAAAACTTTATCCGACAAAGGGTATGAGAATATTGTTGGGCGACATTTTAGTGAACTTGACCTTAGAAACCAGGCAGGAGTAAATACTTTTTTTGAATTTGAAAAACCTGAAGTAGTAATCGTGGCAGCCGCAAAAGTTGGTGGAATTTTAGCCAATGATACATACCGAGCTGAGTTTTTGTACGATAATTTGATGATAGAAGCGAACCTGATTCATGCGGCACATGTTCATGGCGTGAAAAAATTAATTTTCCTTGGTTCATCCTGTATCTATCCCAAGTTTGCTGATCAGCCTCTAAAAGAAGAATATCTTCTTACAGATGAGCTTGAACAGACAAACGAGCCATACGCGATCGCCAAGATAGCTGGAATAAAACTTTGTGAAAACTATTTCAGACAATATGGAAGTAATTTTTATTCAGTCATGCCGACAAATTTATACGGTCCTGCTGATAATTACGATCTCAAAACTTCACATGTACTTCCGGCATTGATTAGAAAATTTCATACTGCGGCAAAAGAAAATCATCCTGCGGTTGAAGTATGGGGAACTGGCAAGCCAAGGAGAGAGTTTTTGTACAGCCTGGAATTTGCCGATGCGCTGGTATATCTTTTAGAGCGAGTTGATGCCAAAGATGTTTATTCCAAAGGTATCTCACATATCAATATTGGTACCGGTGAAGATGTAACTATTCGTGATTTAGCCGAAACAATAAAAAAAATTACAGGGTTCAAAGGTGAAGTGAAATTTGATTCCACAAAACCTGATGGAACACCAAGAAAACTAATGGATGTTTCAAGGCTGAATAATCTCGGCTGGAAGCATCACTTAACTCTTGATCAGGGAATACAAAAAGCATACGACTGGTATTTGGAAAGTATTGCATAAGTTCTTAACAGGAAAAACTATCAACAATTAAGAAGATAATGAAAAAAGCATTAATTACAGGTATTACCGGACAAGATGGAAGTTATCTTGCCGAACTATTATTGGAGAAAGGTTATGAAGTCCATGGTATTATTAGGAGAAGTAGTTCTTTTAATACCCAGAGAATTGACCACTTGTATAATGACCCTGCAATCATAAATAAAAAACTTTTTCTTCATTATGGAGACGTTGTTGATACAAGTAACTTAAACAGACTCCTGGAAAAAATAAGTCCGGATGAAATTTATAATCTCGCGGCGCAGAGCCATGTGAAGGTATCGTTTGAAGTACCAGATTACACGGCTCAGGTTGACGCGCTTGGTACACTCAGGTTTCTTGATGCGATCCGTGAAGTTGGACTTGGAAAGGTAACCAAGTTTTATCAGGCATCCACGAGTGAATTATATGGTAAAGTTCAGGAAATTCCTCAGACCGAGAAAACTCCGTTTTACCCGCGTTCACCATATGCGGTGGCAAAACTTTACGGTTACTGGATAATTGTAAACTACCGTGAAGCATATGATATCTTTGCCTGCAATGGTATTCTGTTTAATCATGAATCACCAAGAAGGGGTGAAACATTTGTAACGAGAAAAATTACCCGAAGCGCGGCAAAAATCGCATGCGGAGTTGATGATAAACTTGTGCTTGGTAACCTTAACGCAAAACGTGACTGGGGCTACGCTCCGGAATATTGCGAAGGTATGTATCGCATACTTCAGCATGAAACCGCTGAAGACTTTGTTTTGGCGACTGGTGAAACAAATACTGTTAGAGATTTTGTGAAATACTCTTTTGCGCAGTTGGGTGTAACTCTCGATTGGCAAGGCAAGGATGAAAACGAAAAAGGTATAATTGCTGAAGTCGATACAGATAAACTTCTCTCTATTACTAATGAACTTAGTGTTGAAAACGGAACCTTCAAGCCGGATATTGAAAATCTTAAACCGGGCAGAACTGTGGTTGAAGTATCTCCGAGATATTTCAGACCAACGGAAGTTGAGCTATTGATAGGTGATCCCGCAAAAGCGAAGAAAAAACTTGGATGGACACCAAACATCAAGTTTAACGAGCTTGTTGAATTAATGACCAGAGCTGATTATAAAAAAGTTCTCAAAAGAGGATATTAATGAGCAGTAACACTGTTTGGCAGAACCTGAAAATATCGAGAGATGACCGCGAAAAACTTAAAGGTCATAAATCTTTTTGTCTCTGGTTTACCGGATTATCCGGTAGTGGTAAATCTACCATTGCTGATAGTGTAGAACAGAGATTGCACCAGATGGGAGTTCACACATATCTGCTTGATGGTGATAATATCAGAAAAGGATTAAATTCCGATTTGGGGTTTAGTGAGGGTGACAGAGTTGAAAACATTAGAAGAATAAGTGAGGTTGCCTCCTTGTTTGCTGACGCTGGTGTTGCTGTTATTACTTCTTTTATTTCTCCATTTAGGTCGGAGAGAGAGTTTGCGAGAAGTAAATTCCCTAAAGGTGAATTTATTGAAATATTTGTCGACTGTCCACTTGAAGTATGTGAAAGCAGGGATGTAAAAGGATTATACAAAAAAGCCAGGAACGGTGAAATAAAAGCTTTTACGGGTATAGATTCTCCCTACGAAAAGCCTGAATCACCTGAGCTTGTTGTTGCATCACATAAAGAAAGTGTAGAAGAATCGGTAAAAAAAATTATAGATTACTTAATTAAAATGAAAATGATAAAATGATCAATTATCAATTAAAACATTTAGACGAACTTGAATCGGAAGCGATATATGTACTGAGGGAAGTAGCTGCTCAGTTCGAAAAACCGGTACTACTATTCTCAGGTGGAAAAGATTCCATTGTTATGGCTTATCTTGCCAAAAAGGCGTTCCATCCGGGGCGGATACCTTTTCCGCTGATGCATGTAGATACGGGTCATAATTTTGACGAGACGATAGAGTTCAGGGATAATTTTGTTAAATACCTTAACGCGGATCTGGTTGTTGCTTCGGTGCAGGATACTATTGATAAAGGAAGAGTGACTGAGGAAAAAGGTATTCACGCTAGCAGAAATATGCTTCAGACTACCACATTACTTGATGCCCTTGAAGAGCATAAGTTTGATTGCGCAATGGGTGGTGGTAGAAGAGATGAAGAGAAAGCACGCGCCAAAGAGAGATTTTTCTCACATCGTGATGAATTTGGTCAGTGGGATCCTAAAAATCAGAGACCCGAGTTGTGGAGCTTATATAACGGCAGAAAAAATATGGGTGAACATTTCAGAGTTTTCCCACTGAGTAACTGGACCGAAATGGATGTATGGCAATATATCGCTCGCGAAAAGATAGAAATCCCGCCTATCTACTTTTCTCATGAAAGAGAAGTGGTTGTTAGAGATGGAGTAATTCTGGCAGATTCAGCATTTCTACCGAAAGGTGAAAATGATAAAGTTGAAAAACGAATAGTCAGATGCCGTACCGTTGGTGATATGACTTGTACGGGAATGGTAGAATCGAAAGCGCTTAGCCTTACAGAAATAATAGATGAGGTTGCGGCCTCCAGAATTACAGAACGCGGCGGCAGAGCTGATGACAAGCGTTCAGAGACCGCGATGGAAGACAGAAAAAGAAATGGATATTTTTAACTAATCTTACTAGAGTTAAATGAAAAATTATTTTGATATGGAGCTTTTACGATTTACTACCGCAGGTAGTGTTGATGATGGTAAAAGTACCCTTATAGGCAGATTATTTTACGATACAAAGTCTATATTCGAAGATCAATTACAGACAATAGAAAATTCAAGTAAAAAACGCGGTTTGACAGATGTTAATCTTGCATTGCTAACCGATGGTTTGAAAGCCGAGATGGAGCAGGGAATTACTATCGATGTAGCTTACAGATATTTCGCTACTCCAAACCGAAAGTTTATCATTGCGGATACTCCCGGACATATACAGTACACCAGAAATATGGTTACCGGTGCTTCGACAGCAAATTTAGCTCTTGTATTAGTTGACGCAAGAAACGGTATTGTTGAACAAACATTGCGCCACTCATTTATCGCGTCTCTGTTGAAAATACCTCATCTTGTAATTTGTGTTAACAAAATGGATTTGGTTGATTATTCCGAGGAGAGATTCAACGAGATAGTTTCCGAATTTGAAGGTTTTGCGGCAAAACTTGATATCAAGGATATTCAGTTTATTCCGATCAGCGCTTTGAAGGGTGATAATGTTGTTGAAAAATCGCCTGACATGGAATGGTATCAGGGCGCGACACTTCTTTATTTACTGGAGCATATCCACATTGGCAGTGATTATAATCATATTGACGCAAGATTTCCGGTGCAGTATGTTGTCAGACCTTACAAGGATGAAATTCATGATTATCGTGGTTATGCCGGGAAGGTCGCCGGAGGAATATTCCGTAAAGGTGATGAGGTGATGGTACTGCCTTCAGGTATGACATCAAAGGTTAAATCGATTGACACGATGGATGGTGAACTGAATGAAGCCTTCCCTCCAATGTCTGTTGTTATACGACTTGAGGACGATATTGATATCTCACGCGGGAATATGATCGTGAAACCAAATAATCAACCCAATGTTGAGCAAGATATTGATATGATGATTTGCTGGTTTAATCCTAAACCGCTTCAGCTTGGGGGAAAATATATCCTTCGCCATACTACAAATGAAGTACGAACTCTTGTTAAAGAAGTGGTTTACAAGATGGAGATAAATAAACTTCAGCGAACCAGGGAAGATACCGAAATTAATATGAATGATATTGCCCGAATAAAAGTAAGGACGACATCACCATTATTAGTTGACCCATATAAAAGGAACAGATTTACCGGTAGTGTTATTCTCATAGATGAAGCGACGAATGAAACAGTTGCTGCCGGAATGATTGTCTAAGGACAAAGCATGTTCGATTTTTGGTTCACACTTGCGTTATTTCTGATACTCACTCTTGTACTTGTGAAAGAATGGGTGTTTCCGGAAATTGCGCTCTTTTCTGTTCTTATGTTATTGGTTGTCGGTAAAGTAATTACCGTAGAAGAAGCTCTTTCCGGATTTGCAAATGAAGCAATGCTAATTATCGGATTACTGTTTGTAATTGCGGGTTCCTTTAAAAGTACAGGTATTCTGGATAAAATCGCAGACCTGATTTTCACGGAAAAGAAGGTTAAGTATCCGTCCACTCTGGTGAAATTATTATTCCCACTTGCTGGTTTATCAGCATTCCTTAATAATACGCCAATAGTGGCGATGATAATACCGGTCGTGAAAAAATGGGCTGAAAAAAATGAAGTTTCAGTTTCGAAATTTCTTATTCCTATTTCTTACGCGACAATTTTTGGTGGAATGTGTACTTTAATTGGGACAAGTACTAATTTGATAATTCATGGTTTAATGATAGAGAACGGGATACCCGGTTTTTCTTTTTTTGAATTATCTATCGTTGGAATTCCGTTGACCATTGTGGGGATTGGTTACCTTATACTCTTTGGTGAAAAATTGTTGCCTGATTCTAAACTTACTAAAGCGCAGATAGGTGAAAGTACACGCGAATTTGTAATTGAGTTAAAAGTCACAGATCAATTTGCGGGTATCGGGAAATCTGTTGAAGATGCCGGTTTGAGACATCTGACAGGTTTGTATCTTTTTCAGATTGAACGAAACGGTGAAATATTGACTCCGGTTGGACCTGATGAAACAATATTTCTTGAAGATCGATTGTTTTTTACGGGCTTACCAAAAACTATTATTGAGCTCCAGAAAACGAAAGGTCTGGAATTGCTTAAACATTCGCATTTTGATCTGAAATATTATGATTCGGATAAAATAAAATCTTATGAAGTTGTAGTATCTCCCGGTTCGAAGTTTTTAGGTAAAAATCCTCGGGAGTTGAAGTTTCGTGAAAAATATGGTGCGGTAATTCTCGCGATTCATCGGAATGGAGAAAGAATAAAGAAAAAAATTGGTGATATCAGGTTAAAAGCAGGTGATACACTTCTTTTGCTTGCCGGTAAAGACTTTAAATCGCAATGGTATAATTCAGAGCAGTTTAGTCTGGTTTCCGTAACAGAGCAGGTCCCTTCAAAACCTCGCTGGCATGGTTATTTTTCAGTTCTGGTATTCATCACTTTGCTGGTGTTAGCTACTTTGGGTATTATACCTCTTGTTTCCGCTGTTGGAATTTCAGCGGTTTTATTGATACTTACAAGGAGTATTACCGGGAACAATATCATATACTCTATCGATTTTAAGGTTCTTATTGTGATCGCCAGCTCTTTTGGTATTGCAATAGCAATGGAGAAATCGGGTGTAGGAGATTTTTTCGCGAATATGATCATAAATTTCGCGGGAAATTTCGGAACGCTTGCTGTAATGGTTTCTTTATTCGTTCTTACTGTTTTGTACACTAATTTTATTACAAATAATACTGCTGCTGTTATGATGTTTCCCATCGCGTATTCTTTATCGGTAAAAATGGGTATCGGAATACATCCACTGGCAGTTTTGATTGCCATTGGCGCGAGTAACAGTTTTGCGACACCAATCAGCTATCAGACAAACTTGATGGTATATGGTCCCGGTGGTTACAGATTTAAAGATTATTTCAGGATAGGTTTTCCGCTTCAGATATTGCTCGGAGTTTTAAGCATAGCGATTATCTATCTATTTCTAATGTGATACAGGATTTTATGTTAAAAAATATTGATACAAAAAAAATTGTTGATATCGCTGTTAAAGCTGGTGAAATTATACTTGAGATTTATAATACAGATGATTTTGAAACAGAGATCAAATCGGATAATTCGCCGCTTACCAAAGCAGACAAGGCGTCCAATGATTATATTGTTGAAAAACTGAATGAGTTTTATCCGGAAATACCGGTGATTTCAGAAGAAGGGAAAGATATTCCGGTAGAAGAGAGAAAATCGTGGAAGTATTTTTGGCTTGTCGATCCGCTTGATGGAACAAAAGAGTTTATTAAGCGTAATGGTGAATTTACAGTAAATATCGCTCTTATAAAAGGAACAGAATCTATAATGGGTGTTGTGCACGCTCCGGTTTTGAATAAAACATTCTTTTCTGAAGGAACGAAAGCATATATTTCAGAGAACAATAATGTGAGCGAAATTACAGTAAGCGACGGATTGTCCGGAAATCTTAAAGCTGTAAGAAGCAGATCACACGGTTCTGAAGAAGAAGAACGTATATTCAACGCATTGAATATAAAAGATTTTGAAGCGATAGGTAGTTCATTAAAACTATGTCTCGTCGCCGACGGCACTGTTGATTTTTATTACCGACAAGGCCCTACATGGGAATGGGATACTGCGGCAGGCGCGGCAATATTGAAA
>BQMY01000140.1 GCA_022181065.1 Melioribacteraceae bacterium
TTATCCTTGTTTTGGTTGACTTTTTTATCCTTTTTCAGTCAACCTATTTCAGGACTATACAAGGTTATTCAATAAACTCAGAGGTGCATTAGCACCCCTGATTGTAAGTAATTAATCTACTTTGTAATTATGAACCTCTTTTGCAAGGAATTTTTTAATTTCAAGAGGAGTTTTGTTTTTTGATATTAGCGAAACAACAATATTAGTAAATACTGCCAAAGGGGCTCCAAATAAAGCAAAATACCAGGCGTTAAGGTAATATGTAACGGTTTCAGCTAGTGGTAGTTCAACACCATATTTAGCGGTAATGAAATAAACAAGCGCGATAAGTGAAACAGATGAGCCTGCTATAAGTCCTGCCCACGCTCCAGTTCTGTTTGATCCGCTCCACCAGATCCCCAAAAGGAAAAGCGGGAAGATAGTACAACCAGCCAGTGAAAAAGCCACTGCTACGAGCTGAGCTATTAGTCCAAGATTTAATAGCGCGATAATCGCAACTCCGGCGGCCATGAGGATGGTTCCTAATCTCGCCATCAGCATTTGTACTTTTTCTGATGCGTCAGGGTTAATTACTCTATAGTAGAGATCGTGTGAGAAAGCGGATGCGCCTGCTACCAGTAATCCGGAAACAGTACTAAATGCAGCCGAAACAGCACCGGCCGCAAGGAAACCTACAATTAACGGATAGACATCACCAAGTTGTGCTGTATAAACCACGATAGCGTCTTTGGCAAGTTTGCCCACCTCGGGATTGGAAGATAACACCTTTCCGAATGCAGAATAGACGGGAGCGCTCCAGTATAAAACACATATAAAAAATAATCCCCAAACAACAGACCATCTTGCGTCTTTTGCTCTGGGAACAACATAAAATCTCTGAATTACATGAGGAAGACCCGCAGTGCCTATCATCAATGAGAAACAAATTGCAATCCATTGAAACGCTGTCTGCCCTGTTGCCGGATCCCAGGGCATCGCGAACTCGGGAGATGGCAAGATGGCAAAATCATGTCCAAGCGCTGTTATCCCTTTCCCCGGAGCGATACCTTCCACAACATCAGTAATTACGGCTCCATAACCAACCTGTGGGATCCAGTAAAAGTATCCGAACTTGTACGCCAGAATAAACATTGGGATCAGGAATGAAATAATGATTATTACATATTGGATTTGCATATTTTTGGTTACACCAAGCATACCTGAAATTAGTGTGTAGCAGAGTACGACGGATGCACCAATAATTACAGCCCAGGTATAGTCAATTCCAAGTATCCACTTGAACATTAATCCTATACCTGCAAACTGACCCACGCAATATGAAAATGAAATAAAGATTGCCAGACCTGCACCAAATCCTCTCAAGCCTTTGGAGTAGTATCTGTCACCTATAAAATCAGCTGCGGTGTATTTACCATATCGGCGAATCTGACCCGCCATAAGTATCAGTAGTAATACATAACCACCGGTCCATCCAACAACGTATGAGAGACCATGATATCCGGCACCATACATTATTGCCGCCATACCCAAAAAGGAAGCTGCGCTCATCCAGTTTGACGCGATTGCCATTCCCGCGCCGACCGGTGAAATTTTACGTCCGGCAGCCCAGTATGTTGAGGTATCCTTGGCACGGTTAAAAATTCCCACCATAATAAAAACAACCAGCAAAACTATAAGTATTATTGCCGGACCAGTCTTGAACTCTCCTTCCAGTTTAGTCGCTGATTGAGCCAGAAGCTCTTGCGAGAAACCAAGAAGGAAAAAGGAGCTAAATAATATTTTATATAAACTTTTCATTTTTTCTCCGGAATTATTCATCTAAGTTTCTTCAACAAAGTTGTGTTTGGAATTTGCTTTTTCTATACGAACTGCGTAAATGATACACAAAACAACGAACAGGATAAGCAGGAATTGCGCCGTGTACCAGTAATGGAAAGGAAAACCAAGAAAATTGAAGTCTGTTAAGAAACTTCTGTTGTGAATGAGATATAACTCCATAATTCCGGGGAGTTTAGCCCTGCATTCTTCGGGAAAAGCCTCGGAGTCAACCTTCACCAGCGAGAAGGGGAGAAGGTCAATCATAATTTTGTCGAATCCTTCATTTTCGAGTTTAAGTGTGTTGGCAGCTAATGAGTATGACGCTTCGTTTAGTTGGAATAATTCCTGCTTCAAGGAATCATTTAACATACTTTTCACTGTCCAGGAAAAAGCTGTTTTTACAATCGCTTTATCGGCATCGCTAACGGCAACATTTTTGCCCATGATGTGCAGAAGAGCTTTTGAGAAAATTATTTTATCCGTGTTGTTATCGGCATTACTCTCAATTACCGCCGGGTACACAGAAGTAAATTTCTCATAACTATCCTCAGGTGTAGGCTGGTTTAGCCACATCAACAGAAACTGAAATCCGAAGACGGCAACAGCCCATATAATTGCCAATATAAGGATTAGTCCCCGGTTGGCTCTGGCATGATCTGACAGAGGCTTGAAAAAATTTACCTCAAACTGTTTGGAATCTGACATTTATGCCTCACGTATATTTTAGAATAAATTGATATATAATGGTAGAGCTTTTTTACCAATTATCGGTGTGACATGAATTGATTCATATATACAAGAAGGATCCGGAACCAAGAGAAAAATATGCTATTATCGGAATAAATAATTCGGTTTTTTTACTCCGGTCGATCGTCAACTATAATTATCCAATCAGTTTAGTAATCGCAAATTCTTAATATTATATAAAAGGATGTGGATATATTTAAATCCAACTTATTTAATTATTTTTAATTAAGCAATTATTTTTTTATAAATATAAAGGTTCGAATTTTTCAATTCTCTTTCTTGAAACTAATTTGTTTGGCTGACCGTTGACAAAGTCGTTTCGTTTTAAGATACTCATACGCCTGAGGCGCACAGGTTGGAAGGAGGTGAGTTCCGACGAAGTCGGAAGACGGAGGATGATTTTTTACTTTCTTCGTGACTTTTGGTCATCCCCCATCACAAAGAACGTGATTTCCCCCTTCAAAAGGGGGACTTTTAAATAAACTTTTAGGTTTTTCAACAAACTCTGTTATTATTGTTAATTAAATCAATTATTAGGTATCATCTTGAAAACATTATTGATTCTGCTTTTATCCGCAATGACGATATTCGCGCAGGATATTTTTCTACCTGAACATGATACAACAAAACAACTGCTTGTATATCCCGGTTTTACTCTTCAATACAATGAAGAGCATGAGCAGGCTGACTGGGTGGCTTACCGTCTTGATTTGATAGAGCTAACTCCCGTTGTAAAACGAAAGGATCGTTTCAAATCGGATAAAAATGTCATTACCGGTTCGGCAAGTTTGAAGGATTACAAAGGTTCAGGGTATGACAGGGGGCATCTTGCGCCTGCGGCTGATATGCGATTTAGTGAAGAAACTATGTTACAATCTTTTTATATGAGCAATATGAGTCCGCAGCTACCGGGCTTTAATCGCGGCATCTGGAAAGAACTTGAAGCGCTTGTCAGAGATTTTGCCCGTGATTGCGAAGAGCTGCATGTGGTTACCGGTCCGGTTCTATCAGGTGGTTTGAAAACAATCGGTGAAAATAAAGTATCAGTACCTGATTACTACTTCAAGGCACTCCTCGATATTAAAGAGCCTGAAATTAAGATGATCGCGTTTTTGCTTCCAAATGAAAAAAGCAGCGAAGACCTGACAAGTTTTGTTGTTTGTGTGGATAGCCTTGAAAATTTAACCGGAATTGATATGTTTTATCAGCTTGCAGACAGTTTGGAAATAATCCTTGAAGCAGAAATCAACCCTGATTTATGGCTTGGTGAGCCAATTAAAGATAGTAAATAACCTGTAGAAGTCTTATATTGCGAGCAACCATAGGGAGTTGAAGTGGAAACTTTAGATTCAATATTTACCAGAAGAAGTATAAGAGTTTATCGAACTGACAGAGTTCCTGCCGAAATACTCACAACAATGCTTAAATCAGCAATGTCAGCACCATCAGCGAAAAATACGCAGCCTTGGCATTTTATTGTGATTGACAAAAGAGAGCTTCTTGATAAAATAAGGGATTTTCATCCCTACGCCGCAATGTTGGAAACCGCGCCCATGGCAATAGCGGTATGCGGTGATAAACGCACTGAACCCTCAAGTGAATACCTTGCTGTTGATTGCTCTGCGGCGACTGAAAATCTGCTGCTGGCAGCTCATTCGTTAGGACTTGGAGGTGTATGGCTGGGCATTTATCCGAAAAAAGAACGGATGGAAGATTTGAGTAATCTTCTGGAACTTCCCGACGATATTCTTCCTGTATCATTGATCGCCATTGGCTACGCGGCAGAATCAAAGGAAGCAGAAGACAGGTACAACCCTGCCAGAATCCATCAAAACAAGTGGTAGCCGTCTGCAGATGAAGAAAATAATCGTTCTTGTTGGATTGTTCCTCCTTTTCGCGGTTTTATCCGGCTTGAATGATACTTACATTCAGGGCAGGATTGCAGAAAATTCTACCGGCGGTGTAAAGACATCTGAAAACCCTGGACTACCAACCTACAATTTTCAAATTTCGGGTGACTCGCTATTTCAACAAATCAATGTGGTTCAGATTATTGGAATACCGGAAGATTCGGCAGAAAAAATCATACTCGATTGGCTTCCGGCTAAAATATTCCATAGCGCTGAAATAAATGAGTATAATAAATCATTATCCGATGTATTTGTGATAGACAAAATTACTTCCGGAGGGTTTGAACTCAGTTACACCTTTAGTGAAGATTCCGCTCAAATACGGATACTCCCGGAAGATATTCAATTAAATACCATACAATTAGAATATTCCATTTTTCCACCCACATTGGTGAGTGATTTCGGCAAAGCATCGGGAAAAGAATTTTACTTCTTTTCAAATTGGTATGCAAAGTTGGAAAATGTGAGAGAATCAATTTACTCTGCAACATATGAGATCCCAACGCGTTATCAGTTAGCTTCAAATCTTGAAATTATTGATGAAACTAAAGTTTTATTACCAGAGCAGATATCTCCAGCGTTTACCTGGTTCGCAGGGGAGGATATGGAAGTGTTGACCAAGTCTCTGCCTTGTGATACGTGCAAGGTGAAGATTGAAGTTTATTCTCAACAGGAAAAAACGGAGTATTCGGAAAGGATAGCAGCCGCGCTATTGGATGGTATAAATTATCTCGAGCAAAATATTGATGATTTCCCTTATTCAAAACTTGTTGTAATTGATTTTCCAAGAACATTTTACGGAGAGCAGGATTATCCCGGAGTGATTTCAGTAAAATCGGGATTTATTTCCCCGCGAATCTCCGGTGTGCCCGAATTAGAAATATTTGAAGGGTTGTCGAGACAATATTTTGGTTTTGAAAAGTTTTATGATCTCCGCCAAAATCAATTTGTGTACTATAGTCTTAATGATTATATGTCAGAGCTTCTTTATGAGCAAAGTTTTGGAATACCATCCAATTTTTTCAGTTTTGCCGAATTTTATCCCATACCGGGCTTACTATTTCTTGCGTATAATCATATTCCAATACTTTATACTCTTGGGGATTATGAATTGCCTCGCGGGGCTAAACATCTCCCGTACTATTATCGAGACAGACTTGTATCCAAAATAATTGATGATTCGGGAAAAAATAATGATTTTACAAGAGGGATGCGTTATAAAGCGGCACTCTCATTTCTTACAGTAGAGAAATCGATAGGGGTTTCCAAACATCTGGAAATTCTAAGAGAAGTGTATCACTCAGGAAATGACAATGATTTTTCCACTTCTTACGTTGAACATCTTAAAAGTCTGCCTGTTTATGGTAATAATCTTGCTGAACTTTTCACACAATCATTTACTTACAGTTACAAGATCGACTATCTTGTTCAAACAGGGGATTCGCGATACGAATTAAAAATTACGAGAACCGGAGATGGAATTTTTCCGATAGATATAAAAATCAATAAAGAACCAGGAAGTTCGCTACTCAATTGGGATGGCAAAGAGAGATTTAAAATTGTAACTTTTTCAAGTGAAGAGAAGGTTAAATCTGTAGAGATAGACCCTCAGAGAAAAAATATGCTGGATGTGAATTTTACGGATAATTCATATACTCTTGATGCCGGTTATACAGGTGCGTGGTCAATCTCCATGCGTTGGTTTTTCTGGATTCAAAACGCATTGATGATACTGGGGAGTGTAGGATGAAAAATAGATTTAAGGAGACAATGGTTCACGCTACCCGTCTCGTGTTTTATAATACCAAGTTTGTTTTTCTGCATTGGGGAGCGAATGCGGCAGCGGCTCTGATATTATCGGCATCATTATATTATTTACTCGCAAACAGTTTGTCGCACTCAATATTAAATGAACAACTGAGCATGACTTTGGATTATATCTGGTATATACAGTTCAGAGAATTGTTTAAATCTAATCTGGATCAGTTACCATATACCATTTACAGCGTTGTAGCTATTTATGCACTCATACAGACCTTTTTTCTAGCGGGACTGGTTTCTGTTTTCCATAACCCCAAGAAGAATCACTTCGTGGATTTTTTCTACGGCGGAGTAAAGTACTGGTTCCGATTTACGAAGGTTACTTTTGTTTCGTTGTTCTTTTTTGGACTCGCTTTTTTGGTGAACGATTATCTTGGTGAGTTTATCAAATGGATATTTCAGCGAACAGAATTTATTTACGCTGATGCTATTTTGCGTTCCTTGCGCTATCTGGTACTACTCTTTTTAATTGCTCTTGTAACGCTTGTTTCAGATTATACAAAAATTCATCTTGCTATAACTGACGAAATGAAGATGTGGCGAGGTGTATTTTTCACAATTAAATTTTTGAAAAATAATTTCACAATAATATTTGGAGTATTTGTCCTTGTATCTGTCATAGGCGCGTTAGGAGCGGTTATTTATAATGTTGTTGGAACATTCATCCCGAAAGCTCCGTTTTATTATTTGATTCTGGTCTTTATTCTTCAACAAATGTTGATTATTTTTAGGTTGTTCATAAGAATGTTTTTTTGCGCAAGTGAAGTATATTTGTATGAGGATTTGAGCGCGGAAGTTGTTTCACAACATTAATTCCAGAGGATAGAATGTCTATATTACCAATCACCGTGTATGGTGATCAGATTTTAAGAGAAATCGCAAAGCCGGTCGAAAATATTAACGGTGAAGTGATCGAAAAGATACAAGATATGTTTTTGACTATGAGGAATGCTTCGGGTATTGGTCTTGCGGCAAATCAGGTTGGTTGGGATAAACAGGTTTTTGTCATTGACCTGTCTGTGCTGGAAGAATATAGCGACCATAAACCTGTTGTGATGATCAATCCGAAGATTGCTGAAAGCAGTGACGAACTTGTGATATATGAAGAAGGCTGTCTTTCTCTCCCTTATCTCCGCGCTGATGTGGAAAGACCGGAATCAATACTGATTAAATATCTTGATACGGATGAGAAAGAAATTGAGCTGGAAGTGGATGACTGGTTTGCGCGTGTTATCCAGCACGAGTATGATCATCTTATTGGTAAAATGATCCCTGACCGAGTTGAACCACAAATTAAGAAGTCGTTGCAGAAAGATCTACTGAAAATTATGAAACGCCAGATTGATCCTGAGTATCCCATAACTGAAAAATAGAATTGAAATTTTTTCGGGGCTGTTGTCCCGATTTTTTTTGTGAATGAGTTGAATATGAAGATTATATTTTTTGGTACTCCTGATTTTGCGGTACCATCTCTCGATATACTTGTAAAAAGTGAACATGAAGTTGTTGCTGTTGTTACCGCGCCTGATAAAGAACGTGGACGTGGCAGAAAGGTTAGCTATACTCCTGTTAAGGAATATGCCTTACAATATAAAATCCCGGTGCTGCAGCCCGAAAAGATGAAAGATGAACAATTCCATTCACAATTGGAAAAATTTAACGCAGATTTATTTGTTATTGTGGCTTTCAGGATTTTGCCGGAAAAAGTTTTTTCTATGCCAAGGTTTGGCTCATTCAATCTGCATGGATCGTTGCTTCCTAAATATCGAGGTGCCGCGCCAATCCAGTGGGCAATAATGAAAGGTGACGACAAAACCGGACTCACAACATTCTTCCTCGAGAAAAAAGTTGATACAGGTAATATGCTCCTAACAGCAGAATTACCTATTACTGATGAGGATGATCTCGGTTCGATGCATGATAAAATGAGTATTACCGGAGCAGAATTGGTGCTAAAAACTGTTAACTTGATCGAAACTGGTAATTACGAGTTAAAGGATCAGGATGATACGTTTGCGTCTCCGGCTCCAAAAATAACAAAAGAAACATGCGAAATAGTATGGGAAAAACCGGCGAGAACGGTGTTTAATCAGATACGAGGTCTTTCACCATTTCCGGGCGCGTATTTTATTCATGGAAACAAACAATATAAAGTTTATAAATCCAGAGTAGCTGAAGATTGTAAAATAAATCCGGCAGAAATTAAAACCACCAAAAAGGAAATTTACGTTGGCTGTTCCGATTGTTGTATAGAGATACTTGAAATACAACCGGAAGGGCGAAAACGTATGACCGCTGAAGAATTTTTAAGGGGTTACAATTTTTAATCCCATTTTTCGGCTCCACTGAACCA
Source organism: Melioribacteraceae bacterium (assembly GCA_022181065.1). Classification (GTDB taxonomy): domain Bacteria; phylum Bacteroidota; class Ignavibacteria; order Ignavibacteriales; family Melioribacteraceae; genus BQMY01. The sequence goes on from BQMY01000140.1 coordinate 8,650, forward strand.
ACCAGACACCTTATCCGTTTAAATAACTAAAATGATAGCGAGGATATTTTGGAATATAAAAATAATATTCTGGAGTTGATTGGTAATACTCCATTAGTCAAACTGAACAAAATTACCAAAGGATTAAAACCACAGGTTTTTGCCAAACTGGAATCTCAAAATCCGGGTGGAAGTGTGAAAGATCGAATAGGTCTGCAAATGATCCTTGATGCCGAAAACCAGGGTCTGCTAAAACCGGGTGGAACCGTAATTGAAGCGACAAGTGGAAATACCGGTATCGGAATAGCTCTAACCGCCGCTTACAAAGGTTATCGCTCTGTATTTGTCGTTACCGACAAGGTAAGCCAGGAGAAGATAAACTACCTTAGAGCGCTGGGAAGTGAAGTGATTATTACATCGAACGCGCATGACCACGACCATCCCGAGTATTATGTGAATATTGCCAGAAGGCTGAACGAGGAGATTCCTGATTCTTTCTTCGCCTATCAGTACTCTAATCCATCGAACCCTGAGGCGCATTACCTCACAACGGGACCGGAATTATGGGAACAGACAGGAGGGAAAATAACCCACTTTGTTTCAGGTATTGGAACGGGCGGTACAATCAGCGGTACAGGCAAATATCTCAAGGAGAAAAATTCTGATATAAAAATTATTGGCGCGGATCCTTACGGTTCAATCTATAAACCATTGAAAGACCGTGGTGAGATGATCAAAGGGACTCCATATCTGATTGAAGGAGTCGGGCAGGATTGTTTACCGGAAAATGTAGATTTTGATTACATTGATGAAGTTATAAATGTTACTGATGCTGAGTCTATTGCCGCGGCAAAAAATCTTACCAAATATGAATCTATTTTCTCAGGAGGAAGTACCGGGACTAATTTGCATGTTGCGTTAAAGGTTGCGGAAAATCTGACAGAAAATGACGTACTTGTATTTATTGTCTGCGATATTGGCGAACGGTATCTTTCTAAAATATATAATCATGACTGGCTGGTAGAGCATGGATTTTTGTCTCTCGAAACAGCCACATTGCGTGATTTGGTGTTTCAGAAGAAAAATTCCGGTGATGGAAATTTTATTTCCGCTAATCCGGAGATGAAAGTTAGCGAGGTAATTGATATTTTGCATACTCACGGTTTGCCTCAGATACCGGTGTTGCTGGAAGGACGGATATTCGGATGTGTGAAGTCAACCGATCTTACACATAAAATCCTTGAGAATCAGGCGCTTCTTGATGAGCCAATCAGAAATGTGATGGAAGATTGTTTCCCCGTTTTGAGCATGGATACACCTTTACAGGAAGTAAAGACAAAACTTAAAAACTCAACTGCGGTACTGGTTGAGGAGAACAGACGTATTGTGGACCTTATTTCACGATACGATTTAATTGAATTTATGAGTGAAAACAAATAAAGATTGACCGGAGATTATTATGGGATTTTCAACAGACGCGATTCACGCGGGACAAAAACCGGACCTCGAAACAGGCGCGGTAATGACACCTATTTACATGACATCCACGTATGTGCAGGAAGAGATTGGTGTACACAAAGGATATGAATACGGCAGAACACATAACCTCACCAGGGCTGCCCTTGAGCAAAATATTGCCGCGCTGGAAAAAGGGAAGTATGGTATAGCGTTTGCTTCCGGGCTTGCGGCAATTCAGGCGTTGATGAACCTCGTTAAAGCAGGAGATCATGTTGTGGTTTCCAATAATGTTTACGGTGGTACATATCGATTGATGGAATTGATAATCAAGGATTACGGTATCGATTTCAGTTGGGTTGACGCTATGGATCTTGATAATATTAAAAACGCCGTCAAGGATAACACGAAAATTGTTTATATCGAAACTCCAACCAATCCTATGCTGAATTTGACCGACATTAATGCGGTTTCAAGCTATTGCAAGGAAAAAGGACTTATTTCAATTGTGGATAATACATTTATGAGTCCGTATTTCCAGAGACCTCTTGAGCTTGGCGCGGACGTAGTAATACATAGTTCTACAAAATACCTGAATGGTCATAGTGACGTGATTGGTGGAATGGTTGTTACGAGTGATGATAAGATATATGAGAGATTAAAATATATCCAGAATGCGGCTGGCGCGGTACCATCGCCATTCGATTGCTGGTTAACATTGCGCGCGACAAAAACTTTAGCAGTAAGGATGAAACAACATAATGAGAACGCAATGGAGATAGCAAAATATCTGGAAAGCGCTTCTTTCGTTGAAAAAGTTATCTATCCCGGTTTGGAGAATCATCCGCAGCATGAGCTTGCAAAAACACAGATGACCGGATTTGGCGGAATGGTATCTGTGGATTTTGGTAACGAAGAGAAAGCCCGAAATTTCGCGAAAAGAGTGAAAGTATTTACACTTGCTGAAAGTCTTGGCGGTGTTGAATCACTTGTATGTCATCCGGCTTCGATGACTCACGCTTCTGTTCCAAAAGCTGACAGGGAAGCGATGGGTTTAACTGATAGTCTGATCCGATTATCTGTCGGAATAGAGGATATTGAAGATTTGATTGAAGATATTAAGCAGGCTATTTCGTAAATTCTTATTTGATGGATCAAGTTTAGAGCCGAATTCTTAATTTTTAATGAAGCGGGGTATCTCCCGATTCCCGTCGTGTGAAATACCCGCAACTTCATTATTAGAATTCGGTTCTTCCTAATTTTCCGTAATCATCAGATTGTTAAATCTCGCGCGGAAAACTCCCCAAATCAGAAGTGAAACAATAAATATTACAAATCCGAAAAGAATAGTTATCAGCGACATACCATATCCACCCGCTACAATTGCCGGTGATACATTTTCTGCCTGCTGAATTGCCATCATAGCGTTGTACACCCCCATGAAGTGGGCGAAAAAACCTAATATGATGCTGAACGAACCCCAAAAAAGGATGGTATTGATACCTTTTTCCAGTTGTGATTTTGAAAGTCCTTCCTTCATATATAGGTCGTTGGCTTTTCGCGCGGCAATTACTATTACCGCGATTGCGATGATAAGCAGCGGCCACATAAAAATTCCGCCTTGCATAATGAAGTTCATAACTTCCTCCGTGTTAGTTAATGATTTTCCAGCAGTATGGAAACTTCTGCTTCCTCAATACTACCGGCTTTATTAGTGAGAAAAAACCAAATCAGAAGTGTTGTCAATGATACACCCAAAGTTGTCATCATCAGCGATGTACTTCTGATCATCCAGTCAACAGACTGTGCGAGTGATTCAGCGTTCGTGAGCAAACCGAGAAAAAAGTACTCGCCACTTAGTATCCCCGCGCCACTGGATAAATATTGTTCGGCAAAGTACCCGAACACACCAGTAAAAAAAGTTACCAGAGTTAGATAGAGTACAAGGTTAAGTCCGGTTCTCAGCTTTTGCGTCTCATGTTTCTTTACAACATAAAACTGGTAAAACTTTATTAATCCGGCACCGATGGTGATAAAAAAAAGAGCGAGTACCGGATATGTGAAGTAACTCGTATTTTGAAAAAATGGAGCAGAATTTATCGAGGTATAAAAGGAAACAAGAACTATCATCATTACAAGCGACAAGAGAGTTTTCTCCCAGATGGCGCGGGTATTTTCGGATAAATTGTTCAGCCAGCTTTTGTATTGAGAAGTATGCAGGTTTATAAGCTCGGCAAGAGATTCTTCCGAAAGCGAAAACTTGTCGAGAGTTTTTTTCTCAGCATCGGATTCGGTAAAACCTTTATTTATGTAATAATCGAATGTATCTTCTATATCTCCGGATATTTCAAGAATAACTCGCGATTTTAGCGGTTGGGGTAAAGCGAGTCTGGAATTTATTTCTCTCAGTAATGGCATAAATCGGTTCATTTATTCACCTCACCGATGATGTTAAAAAAGTGATTAGTGAGGTTTTCCCATTCTCTATATTGATTCTTCATATGCTTTTTGCCGATTGATGTTATAGCGTAAAATTTCCGTTTCCGTTTCGGGCTGTCAGCTTCCCAGTCACCTTTTATCAAACCTTCTTTCTCTAATTTGTGCAGGATGGGGTATAGAGTACCATGATTAAATTTGAAGAGACCTTCACTTTTCTCTTCAATCTCCAGCGCGATCTGGTAACCATGTTTTGGCTCGAGAAAGAGGATTGAGAGTATCAATGCCTCGTTAAAATTTTTTGTAAGATTTGAAACAGACAAATCGGATTTTTTCATTTTCCACTCATCTTGATATGTAGAATGAAAATATATAGAGCTTCTATATATCTGAGGTCAACATAATAATGCATACTTTAAAATGCAAGTGTATTTTTATTTCTCTTAATCAAAATTGTGTTAGCGAGCTGAAAGTGAAATACTAATTGTAACTTTATTTGCATCTGGTCATCCTCCGTCTTCCGACTTTCGTCGGAATCCACCTCCTTCAAAAGGAGGACGATACAAGAAAAGACCCAAATTAGTTTCAAACTTTTTAAGTGATTAAAACACGTGTGCAATTTTTGAGAATTGTGAGTATATTGGGGGAAAATATTGATTGTGTCATTAAATGTGGTTTTTATAAATTGAGGTCCAACGATTTGTAGTGATTTCTCTTTAAGCAGTTGCAAGGAGGACACAATCAGCGGAGTCATTCCTGCCTACGCAGGAATGATAAAGACTGGAGAAAACAGTAAATCATAATTGTCACGATATGCGTATTCAGATGAATTAAAAGTAAGTGTTTTTGAAGTAAAAAATTTTCCAATTGACTTTTAACTCCGTGGTTCGACAGGCTCACCAACCGGAGTGAACCCCTTCAAACTTGTGCGCCTATTGAGTAGTGGAACATAAAACTTATCAACAATATTAATCGCGATATTAATATTTGGACTGAAATAGATCAGGATCGTAGCATTGAAATTACAGATGAATTCCAATTTATTTAGCGTTCCGTGGTTCGACAGGCTCACCAACCGGAGGCTTTTCTGTAACTGGTCGGGTACGCAGAAGTGACATTAATAAGCAATTTTTAACAATAACAAAAATATCCTATGGTAAAGTGCTCTAACTGCGGAACTGAAATATCGAAAAAATATTGTCCCGAGTGCGGTCAACAATATATTGGAAAACGTATCTCGTTTTCAGGTTTGCTGCACGATTTTTTCGACTCCTTTTTCTCCATGGATGGTTCATTGCCGAGGAATATAAAGGCGATGATATTTAATTCTCCTTTTGTGGTGCAAAACTATTGGAATGGTTATCGGAAATATTTTTTTAGTCCGTTTCGCCTGGTTATAATATCTACAATTGTACTTGGAATTAATTTTCTGATTACGGAAAAAAGGTTTCTGGAAGTAAATATCTCAACCACCACACCTTATGTGACACTTCCGGTTGTACTTTACATGCTTTTTCTTCCGATTTTTACGATAACTACGAAAATATTATACTTCCGACTAAAGAAAAATCTCATAGAGCATCTGGTGTTAAACGCTTATAGTATGGGGATATGGACCTTTATTTTCGCCATTATATCTGTTTTACTATACTACATGAATTTAGACCTGCCCTACATGCCATTCTTTTTTCTTTATCTTCTGATGATTATTATTTGGGACTCTCTCGCGTTTAATATCGGAAAACTTAAAAGAGTATTATTCATTATTCTCCATTTCTTTCTTTTTGCTTCTGTCTTTGTCGGACTTTTTTTCCTGGGGGATTATAATAACCCCTGAGACGGGATTGATCTCATACGCACGATATTTTTCTTCTATTTTCAAAAATTAATATGCGGTATTTACTCCAGGTTCCTATTCTTCGCTTTAATATTTATCAGATCAGCATTAGTTTACTTTAATGAATAAATAGATAATAAAGTGCAAATATAAATTTAACAGGGGAAAAAATGGACGAGAAGAAAAAAAACAATGTAGATGATACAAAGTATTCAATGGAAACACATCTTATCTATGGAAAAGATGTTTCCAACAAATGGGATTATTCTCATCATGTAACAGCACCGATTTCATCATCAACTACATTCCGGCTCGATTCTGTTGAGCGTGGCGCGGCGGGATTTATGCAATTCGCGAACACCAAAGAGTTCGGTAATGACGCTCCGATTTTTATTTATGACCGACTTGGTGAACCAAACAAGGATATTCTGGAAGAAAACCTTGCTTATGCAGAAAAAGGGGAGATGGCGGTAAGTTTCGCGTCCGGTATGGGAGCTATTTCCGCGGTGCTGGGTGTGCTCGCTGCAACGGGTGACGAAGTTATCACTCACACAACCTTATACGGCTGTACAATCTCATTATTCAATAACTGGTATCCCCGCTACAACATCGGGGTGCATCCGATAGACCTCACAAATCCAGAAAATATATACAAAGTGTTAAGCGATAAAACCAAAGTGATTTATTTTGAAACTCCGGCTAACCCGAATCTTGATATTATTGATATTGAGGCAATCGCGCGAATTATCAAAACCGAAAATGAAAAGAGAGATGAAAATCATCAAATCAGAGTAGTAGTTGACAATACATTCTCAACTCCTTACTGCCAAAGACCAATTGAACATGGAGCTGATTTTGTAGTTCACTCACTCACCAAAGGTGTGGGCGGTTTTGGCACCGATATGGGAGGTGTTGTTATCGGACCTAATAAATATCGAGATATGTTGTTGCTCTACAGAAAGGATTTTGGCGCGATAATGAACACAAAGGCTGCGTGGTCAATCCTTACATATGGAATGCCTTCACTTCATATTCGTCAGAAGCATATGGTAGATTCTGCTATGAAAGTTGCTGAATATCTTGAGCAGCATCCGAAGGTAGAGTTTGTAAATTACCCCGGATTGAAATCATCGAAAAATCATGAAGTAGCAAAGAGACTGATGCGAAATTATGCTGGCGAATTTACTCCCGGAAGTCTGGTCTATTTTGTTTTGAAAGGTAAAGACGCAAATGATTCCAAAATGAAAGGCGGGAAGTTGATGGATTATACAGCGGACAACGCCTATACGCTCACACTGGCAGTCAGTTTGGGGCATACAAGAACTTTGATTGAACATCCCGCCTCGATGACACACTCGGTTGTTCCTCCGGAAAAACTGGAAGAGCGCGGTATCAAAGCAGGTGGTGTCAGAATAGCATTTGGTCTGGAAAACGCGGATGATATTATCAAAGATCTTGAAATTGCATTGGAACAAATATAATTTATCTTTAGGAAGCTGCTTTTCGGCAGCTTCCAACTCCTTTTTTAATTCCTTCCGAGAAAACCTTCCCAAATATTTTTTTCCAGCTCGGTTTTATTTGTTTTATGCTTTAGTGTTAGAGATTTATTTGTTGTGTCAACATCAACACCGGCATATTTAAGATATTCCTGAAGAGGTACAATTTCAGATCCGGTTACATAGTTCGCGAAAAATGTGGAAAAATCTTGTTCAGTTAGTGAATTAATTTCCTTTAGAAGTGTCTCATTATTTACAAATTTTTCGTTTCCGGAATATTTAGTATAAAGATTTTTCATTACTGTATCGAGACTGATTTGATTATAACTTTCGTGGCGCAGTGCCATATCAATGCATATACCCGCGAATAGACCACCCCCATACACTAATCCCCAGTGGTCATGCTTGTCAAAACCTGACGCAGTATAAGCAGGGGCTCGTTTACCGAGCGCCGAGTCGTTTATATATCTGTTATAAAACAGATTATTGAGTACACTTTTTATCATTCCCTCATCGGCTATACTGGCATCATCAATGGCTTTAAGCGCGTAGTAATTTGTAATACCTTCCTTAAACCAGTCGGATTCTGTTCCCTCATACTTGATAGATTTTCCGTTCCAGAGATGAAAAAATTCATGAGTATAGAGGAACCATCCGATTATCTGATTTTGCGGGTCTGCTTCAGGATTCATAAACATACTGATATTTTTACCGATCACTTCACCATCAATTTCATCTCCTTTGTTTATGAGCACCAAAATCCGTGATTGATTGTTATCACCTGAAATGTCGGGAATACCCCCCATAATTTTGGTGTAATAATCGAGACTCTTTTCAGCAAGGTTCAGGTATTTTTCCTTTTGACCGGAAACCCCCTCGCCACCGAGAGCAAATACTACGCTGAAAGAACCGCGTGAAACCTCAAATTCTTCATGTGTACCGGCAAATATCAAGGATTCCTGGAGTTCGTGCAGATTTTCTACAGTTCGAAGATTTTTCTCATCGCCGTGAGAGAGCCAGGGAGATGAAACTTTCCATCCATCGGGTAGATTAAACTTTACTTTTATATTGTTTTTAACTTCTCCGTTCATGATAAAAAGTGACCGACCGGAACACATTACACCCCAATCACGAACGAACGCTACTCCGTCAATTCCACCCGACCATCTTATTTTTTCATGTTCAACAGCTATGTCGTAAGATAGATTGAGAGAATTGTGTTCCCCTTGGATAACCCAGCCGGAAGAGTCGGGGGAGAATTCGACACTATTCCCGTTACCATCCTTTATTTCCAAATTTCTGACGTAGTCTTTCCAGTGTTCAAACATTGACCCGTTAAAACTCATATACAAAAGGGAGTCTTGTACACCTAATTTTGCTTTGACCTTTACAAGCGCAGGATTAGATTTATCAAATGTAATTTCATAATATTCTGAGTCAACAAAATTGGAAGGATTTTGTGCGCACGCTGCCAAAAGGATTAAAAGAAAGACTGAATAAATTTTAACCATATAATCACTCCGGAATTTGATCTGAAATATATTTCCAGGCCACTAAAAAGAGCCGCTATCCATTAAGACTCGTAATAAGTAAAATTGTTACATCTAAAGTCATTATTTTCAAAATATGTCATTCATAAATTTGTTTATTATGATACACACATCCGAAATTTTTTGTATATTTTGAACGATTTTTTTATGAATTATAACTAAAGGAGTGATATAATGGCAGAGCTTGAATTGCTGGAACAAATCAAAAAAGAAGCGGCAAAAAAGAAAAAAACTGTTGTACTTCCCGAATCGCATGATGAAAGAGTTTTACGCGCGGCGGAAATACTCACAAAAGAAGGTGTTGTTAAAGTTGTTACTATTGGAAATGAAGAAAAAGTCCGCGCTGACGCTGAAAGCTGGGGCGTTGATCTTCAGGGTGTAAGAATAATTGATCCTGAAAAATCTGACAAATTAAGTGACTTTACAAATATATATTATAATGCCCGCAAACATAAAGGTGTAGATATTGAAAAAGCGCGCGAAACAATGAAATGGGATTTGTTTTTTGGCGCGATGATGGTTCGTGAAGGTATGGCTGACGGTTTTGTGGCAGGCTCATATGCTTCGACAGGTGATGTATTGAGAGCATCAATTCAATGTGTCGGGATGCCTGAAGGTACATCTGTTGTCTCAAGTTTTTTCCTGATGATATTCCCGGAAACTAAATACGCGTTCGCCGATTGCGCGGTTGTTCCAAATCCTGACGCAAACCAATTGGCTGATATCGCGATTACTACAGCGGATAACTACAAAGCTTTAACCGGTGAAGAACCTTATGTAGCGATGCTGTCATTCTCAACCAAAGGCAGCGCTAAACATGAACTGGTTGATAAAGTTCTCGAAGCAACAAAAATAGCTCAGGAAAAACGCCCTGACCTGAAAATTGACGGCGAAATGCAGTTTGACGCAGCAATTATTGATAAAATCGGTAAGAAAAAAGCACCTGAAAGTGACGTTGCGGGTAAAGCAAATGTGCTTGTTTTCCCTGATCTTCAGGCGGGAAATATCGGATACAAAATCGCTCAGAGACTCGGTGGAGCTGAAGCTGTTGGTCCGGTTGTGCAGGGTTTGAAAAAACCATTATTCGATCTTAGCCGCGGCTGTAGTGTGGATGACATTGTAAATACATCAGCTATTTCAGCATTGATGGCAAAATAGTTGTTCTTAAACAAACTATTTATCTAAAAGAGTATAGATTCCCGTTTACACGGGAATGACAAAAAAAATTATATTATGGGGCTGTCTAAAAAGGGAAGCAGCCCCTTGTAAAAAACAGCAATGTCATTGTCCCCCAGTAAAATCGGGGGCATCCAGTTTTTATTTTTCGTTTTTGACTTCCAACTTACAATCATAGATTAATGACTATCATAGGTGGGTGAGGTACTCGAACCCCCGTAAAGAGCATGAAATTAAAGTAACCCATTCTATCCGCCTGGGGCAGACTTCACTTTTTTAAAGGGAAGGACTTTTGATCATTGGCAAAGCTGCTGGTTTTCAAAGTCCTCCTACGCCTGAGGCGCACAGGTTTGAAGGAGATGGATTCCGACGTAAGTCGGAAGACGGAGGATGATTTACTACATTTTTGTGACTTTTGGTCATCCCCCATCACAAAATCCGCCGATGGCGGAGAGATTTCACCCTTCAAAAGGGGGACGTAAAAATCAACAATCAGGTTTTTGACAATATCATGCCCAATTCATTTGGGCATTTTTTTTGGTCAAGAATAATTGACCAGAATTCTTACCCAAATCATTGTCCGGGATTACAATAAAACTTGATTATCTGATTTATAAAGGGTATTTTCTACTATAATTAAAGGGCTAAATATTCCGGGGGCGGAATGAAGATTTTAATGTTACTCACTTTGTTTTCATCATTTATAGTCGCACAGGAACAGATGTATTGGGAGATAATAAACTCGCCAATACAATCAACTTCTATTAGTGATATTTTTGTATCAAATGGCAACAAGCCTTATATCAAGGATTATGATGAAGTATATACATCTGATGATTATGGTGATACATGGTACACTATTGAGATGCTGCCTTACGTTTGGGACTTTCGCTACATTACCGAGGGAATCAGTGGTGATATTTATATTGTCAGCAAGCATCATGTAACAATATACAGTGAGACGAGCCAAGGTTCATCATCGGTAAACACACCTTACGAAAACACCGGCTCAACCATGTTGGAAGGGTGTTCAGATACAATCATTACCGTTGAAAAAAACTCCAACATTTTTAATTATTCCACAAACAGTGGAAATACCTGGAATGAATTAGTCACTCCGTTTTATAGCAAGTATATTTTTTATTTTGATGGCGCGCTTTATATATTCGATACATATGGTGTATTAAAAAGATTTAACGCATATAACGAAACATTCGAAACGATTGCAGATTTTCAAGACCAACCTTCGGGCAAAATTCATAAATCCGCGTCCGGAATTTATTATGAATTGGGAACATCAGTACTTTATACTGAAAATGGCGGGGAAAGCTGGACGACAATCGAACTTCCGGGAAAAAATGGTTTTCAGGTGGATAAAAATGATCTGTTTTTTCGAATTGTGGAGGGTGAATATTATCATTCAGAGAATTCCGGTGCCGATTGGGTACACACAAATATATCCAATTTTAATGCCCCCAATGAATACAACTTATATCAGGATTTGAAGTTTTATAATTGTTATGGATTAAGAAGATATAATAGAATTGATCCATATATACCTGAAGACACACATTTCATTAATCTGCACGTTGGAAATTTATGGTTATATCTTTACTCTTCTAACGGTAATTATTCAAATAGTAAATATACTTACAAAGTATCTGTTATCGGCGATACACTCATTGATGACAAACAATATTTTCTTTTTGATTCCAACAGAAACCCACAGAGGTACGACAGCACTTCTCGCAAATTATACTCGTATAATGATGATGCGGAACATCTGATTATGGATTTTTCCATTCCCTCCGGGAGACTCGCGGAACTGCAGGATGGTTCCGGACATACAGTCTCTGCTATGATTAATGAAGAAGTGGATGAGTATTTCGGTGAAGTTCGCAAAAAAGGTTTTATTGGTTATAGTAACTCCTTTATGTGGGAATATTATGGCGAACACTTAGGACTCGTGAATGAACAGGAACAATATGGAATGCCTTTTTCTACCAGCTACTCCAGGTTGTTGGAATCGCGCGTCTATGATAGCGTTACCGGAGAGTTTGTTACAAAAAGTAAGGGTTACGCACCGGAGTTTACAGTTGAAGATTCAGTAAGTTTGTTTAATATTACTCTAAAGGTGAAGGTAACTCATCCGTACGATTACCGTAAAAGTTTTGTTCAGTATCTTGACTTCATTTATGGTTATACAAATGGTACCGACACGGTCATTATCGATACTCAAAAGGTGACTGAAATGGGAAATAATAAGGTTCATTATTTCAATGTTACCCCTGATCCCGATTTTCCCTATCAGAATTATGACTTATGTTACAAATTCGCGACAAAAGATAATGGGCTGGTCGAAACAATTTTTTATTATCCTGAAACCGGTTATGAAGTTATTACCGGTCAATCAATATTGAATTTGAATGAAGAAAACTTTCAGGAAATGCAAATTAAGTCTTATTCACTCTCCCAAAATTACCCCAATCCCTTCAACCCGGTAACCAAAATTTCAT
>BQMY01000141.1 GCA_022181065.1 Melioribacteraceae bacterium
AAACCCGGAGAGAAAAAATCAAGCCGGGTTCTGGTTGCTCCACGAGTAGGACTCGAACCTACAACCCTGCGGTTAACAGCCGCATGCTCTACCTATTGAGCTATCGTGGAATATATTTACATATTTGAAAAGAACAAAAACTTTGAAATCACGATATACTTTTCGAACCTACATCCCGACTTGTCGGGATAACAGCCGCATGCTCTACCTATTGAGCTATCGTGGAATATATATCAAGTTTTCTATAAGAACTATCAAATACGAATATCAAAATTAATCGATTGAATTCGTTTTGTCAAGTGAATTAATGAAAAAGAATGAAAAATATATTTTCAGTTTAGATAATGACATTCCAAGTATTGAGAATGCTATGTTGTTTTATTGTTATAAAAGAATTGTTTATAATTAGCTTTAATAACTATTAAGTATATTTTTACTTCATATTTGCATCATATCGAGAAAAAATTAATGGTATAAAAATTGCATCCAAGTACAATTGTTGAGAAAATTAAAAATACACAGGTGATAAAATGAATTTAACGCATATCGAACATATTGGTATTGCCGTCAAAAATATTGAAGAATCGGTTAAATATTACGAAGATGTTCTCGGCTTAAAATGTTACGCTGTAGAAGAAGTTGTTGATCAGAAGGTTAAAACAGCATTCTTTAAGGTAGGACAAACAAAAATTGAACTTCTTGAATCTACTGACCCCGAAGGACCAATAGGCAAATTTATTGAAAAGAAAGGTGAAGGTATTCATCATCTGGCTTTCCATGTCGATAATATCGAATCTGCTCTAAAGGAAGCTGAAGAAAAAGGTGTTAGAGTTATAGATCAAAAACCGCGTAAAGGTGCTGAAGGGCTTGATATAGGTTTCCTTCACCCGAAATTTACCGGCGGTGTCTTGACTGAGTTTTGTGAAGATAAAAACTAACGATTTTGAAAAAATTTATTCTTCGGGAATATTGAAATGGCGATACAAGATAAAATTAAAGAACTAATGGACATGCGCGAAAAAGCGCGTTTGGGTGGTGGTGAAAGACGTATTGAGTCTCAGCACAATAAAGGTAAGTTTACTGCCCGCGAAAGAATTGAAATGTTACTTGATGAAGGCAGCTTCGAAGAGTTCGATATGTTTGTTAGTCATCGTACACATGATTTTGGTCTGGATAAACAAACATATCTTTCAGACGGTGTTGTGACCGGTTACGGAACTATCGATGGCAGACTTGTATATATCTTCTCACAGGATTTTACAGTTTTCGGTGGGTCGCTTTCCGAGATGTACGCTCAGAAAATTTGTAAAGTTATGGATAAAGCAATGAAGGTTGGTGCGCCTGTAATCGGAATAAACGACTCCGGTGGTGCTCGTATTCAGGAGGGTGTAAAATCTCTTGGCGGTTATGCTGATATCTTCCAGCGCAACATTATGGCATCTGGTGTAGTACCTCAGATATCTGCTATATTTGGTCCATGCGCGGGTGGCGCGGTCTATTCACCGGCGTTGACTGATTTTACAATTATGTCGCAAGGCACAAGCTACATGTTTGTTACCGGTCCTAAAGTTGTTAAAACAGTTACCGGTGAAGTTGTTACTGACGAAGAGCTTGGCGGGCCAATGGTTCATGCTTCCAAATCGGGTGTTACACACTTTGTTTCTGAAGATGAGCAGGAAGGTATTCTGTTGATCAGAAAATTGATGAGCTATCTGCCTCAGAACAATCTGGAAGATCCTCCACTTTCCGCATGTGATGATCCTATTGACAGACTGGATGATATGTTGAATGAAATTGTTCCTGATAATCCCAACAAACCATATGATGTTAAGGATGTTATTCATTCAATTGTTGATTACAATGAATTTCTTGAAGTCCAGCGACATTATGCTCCGAATATAATTACAGGTTTTGCAAAATTTAACGGTTCTTCAGTTGGTATCGTTGCCAATCAGCCAAATTATCTTGCGGGAGTGCTTGATATCAACGCCTCGCGTAAAGCTGCCAGATTTGTAAGATTTTGCGACGCATTTAATATTCCAATCGTAACTTTGGTTGACGTTCCCGGATTCCTGCCCGGTACTACACAGGAGTACGGCGGTATTATTGTTCACGGTGCAAAACTTCTTTTCGCATATGGTGAAGCAACTGTACCTAAAGTAACGATTATATTGCGAAAAGCATACGGTGGCGCATACGATGTGATGAGCTCAAAACATCTTCGCGGTGATATAAACTACGCCTGGCCGATGGCAGAAATTGCGGTTATGGGTCCGAAAGGAGCAATTGAAGTATTACACGCTAAAGAATTAAAAGCCATAGAAGATCCTGAAGAAAGAGCAAAATTCATGGCTGAAAAAGAAGAAGAATACAAAGAGAAATTTGCCAATCCTTATGTTGCGGCAAAATACGGTTACATAGATGATGTTATTGAACCAAGGAATACAAGGTTCCGTATTATTAGAGCGTTGCAGATGTTGGCAACCAAAAAAGATAGTAATCCTCCTAAAAAACATTCAAACATTCCATTATAGGGAGGAGAGGTATTTATGGATACATTAAACACCGCAGTTCAACAAGCCGGAGAAACAGCCCAAAATTCCAAGGAATTCTGGACTGTATTGAATGACGGACTCATAATTTCAATTCTGGGATACGCAATTGTTTTTATGGCTTTGGTAGGGCTATCAGTATTTATGATTTATTTCACCAAACTCCTTAAGTTGAATCTTAAGAAAAAACTTGAGCAGAGCGGACACGAATCAACGGAAAATGATGATTTGGATATTCCAGGTGAAGTAACCGCGGCTATTGCCACGGCTCTGAATCAACATTTCGCAGAGATTCATGACTTTGAAAATACCGTAATAACTATCCAGAAGGTTCAAAGACCTTATTCACCATGGAGTTCAAAAATCTATGGTTTGAGACATTCTCCAAGAAATTAAAATACGGAACGATAAAAAATGAAAAAGTTCAAATTTACTATACGAGGAAATAAATACGATGTGGAAATCCTCAACATTGAGGATAACATAGCGGAGCTGGAAGTTAACGGAACATCGTATAAAGTTGAAATTGAAAAAGAAGTAAAAACAAGTAAAACTCCGCGTCTTGTTAGAAAACCTGCTGTGCACTCAACAGATACTTCTTCAGCGAAGACAAGCCGACCTGCTGAACGTAAAGGCGCAGGTGTGGTTAAAGCTCCATTGCCGGGTACTATTTTGTCGATTGCAGTTAAACCGGGAGATGTTGTAAAACAAGGTGACTCCCTGCTCATCATGGAAGCCATGAAGATGGAAAATAATATTAAAGCCGATAAAGATGGTAAAATTGTTTCTATCGCCGTTAACGTTAACGACTCGGTTCTTGAAGGTGATACATTAGTAGAGATAGGGAGTTAATAAATGGATGTATTAGAACAATTATGGAGCGGCTTTCAGACATTCGTGCAATATACCGGGTTTGCCAACGCAACCCTTGGTCACATTGCTATGATTGCCGCCGGATCATTTTTTCTTTATCTCGGTATTAAAAAAGAATTCGAACCTTTGCTACTCGTTCCAATTGGTTTTGGTATAATCATCGGGAATATACCTTTTGTTGAAGGAGCAGGTTTACAGCTTGGAATTTATGAAGAAGGGTCGGTTCTCAGTTACCTTTATTATGGTGTGACAAAAGGTATTTACCCACCCCTCATTTTCCTTGGTATTGGCGCGATGACAGATTTCTCGGCATTGCTCTCCAATCCGAAATTGATGATTCTCGGTGCCGCGGCTCAGGTGGGTATATTTCTTACATTTATAGTCGCTCTGCTACTTGGCTTTACCGAACAGCAGGCGGCTGCGATTGGTATAATTGGTGGTGCAGACGGACCAACAGCTATATTCCTTTCTTCAAAACTCGCTCCGGAACTAATCGGTGCAATTGCAATCGCGGCTTATTCTTATATGGCACTAGTTCCGGTAATTCAGCCACCTATTATCAAACTGCTGACCTCTGATAAAGAGCGTAAAATAAAAATGAAACCTCCACGCTCAGTATCTAAACTTGAAAAAATAATGTTCCCGATAGTTGGTTTGCTACTTACAACATTTATTTCCCCCGGTGGTTTGCCACTATTAGGTATGTTGTTTTTTGGAAACCTGCTAAAAGAATCGGGTGTTACTAAACGTTTGGCTGATACAGCCGCAAAGCCCCTTATCGATATTGTTACAATATTATTGGGACTCACAGTTGGTGCGTCAACTCAGGCTACCACTTTCCTGACCCCCGAGTCAATAGGAATTTTTGTACTTGGTGCGGTATCATTTATGATCGCAACAGCGGGTGGTGTGTTATTCGCCAAATTCATGAACCTCTTCCTCAAAGGGGACAACAAACTAAATCCGATGATTGGCGCAGCCGGTGTTTCAGCTGTTCCTGATAGCGCGCGTGTAGTTCAACATTTGGGAATTAAAGAAGACCCTTCAAATTATCTGCTGATGCATGCTATGGCTCCAAACGTTTCAGGTGTTATTGGTTCTGCGGTAGCAGCCGGTATAATGTTAAGTTTGCTACTAAAAGTAGTTTAAGATAGATATAGATATGAATCTTCACACGGGAAGTTCAGACTTCCCGTTTTTGTTTTAAACCCGCACCCTGAATCATTCAAAATATTCCATTCCATGTTTATTAAAATCAGATTAAATGACTTGTTTTATATATTTATTTTAATTAAATAGCGAATATTCAAAGTTGAAATAAAAACTATAAAAAGAAATAACAGGGTAATTGAAATTATGAATCGATCAATTATACGCAGAATTGTTTTTTCAGCACTGTTCCTTTTAACTTTTAGTAGTCATGCTTCTGCACAGGATGGTCACAGAATAGAGGTTCGGATCGAAGGTTATAAGGAGAGTGAACTTTATCTTGCTTACTATTACGGCGACAAACAATACATTGCTGATACAGCTAACGTAAATGATAACAAAAGTTTCGTGTTTAAGGGAGATGAACCACTTCCCGCAGGAATTTATCTTGTAGTGACCAAACCCGATAATAATTATTTCGAGATTCTTATTGATGAAAACGAGCAAAATTTTTCTGTTCGAACTAAAATGGAAGATCTTACCACAAATATTGAGTTATATGGTGAAGCCCCTAATAACAGAGTATTTCAGACATGGCTGAAATTTTTGGTTGAACCACGAAAAGCTATCGAAGAACTGAACCTGCAAAAGGAAGGCGCAAATGAAAGTCAGTTGAAAAATATAGATGCCGAACTGCTGCAGCTGGAGAAAAATGTTGCAGATAAACAGGATGAAATAATTGATGCCAATCCTGGGAGTCTGGTAGCTCTGCTCCTTGCTACTCAGAAAAATATCGAAATCCCCGAATTTACCGGGAGCGAGGAAGAAATCCAGACCAAACAGTTTTATTATTATCGAGATCACTTTTTCGATAATTTGGATATTGGTGACTCCCGCTTATTATATACACCGGTTTTGTTCAATAAAATAAATCAGTATGAAACAACACTTACTGTTCAAAATCCCGATTCACTCATAACAGCAATTGACCTTATCCTTAACAAGATGAATCCTTCCGGGGAAAATTTTAAATTTTTTCTCATTCATTTTCTCAATAAATACGCAAAATCATTAGTTGTGGGGTTCGATGCCGTTTATGTACATCTTGTAAATAATTATTACGCAAAAGGGTTGGCTCCCTGGACGGATCAGGAAAAACTTGAGGAGATACTTGATAGCGGAAAAGCACTGGAACCTTTACTTATCGGGAAAATTGCCCCGGATTTTTCTCTTGAAGGACAATATGGCGCGGAAGTAAGCCTGCACAAATTCGACGCAAAATACACTGTATTGTATTTCTGGCGAAAAACATGCGGTCAATGCGTAAAACAAATTCCTGATTTGAAAAAAGTTTATGAAAAATACGCAAAAGATGGATTAAAGGTCTTTACAATATCCACTTCAGTTGGTGACGACGTAAAAGAAGACCGTAAGTTTATTGAAGATAACAATCTTACAATGTGGACGAATGCGGCTCATCCATACCAGATAGGCAAGGTGATGCAGTTATATGATATAAAATCAACTCCGCAGATATACTTACTCGACAAGGATAAAAAAATCTTGAGTAAAAGAATCGGTGCTGATCAACTTGAAGGAGTTTTAGACTATATTATAAAGGCAGATACTAATTAGCCTGCCAGGCATGACAAATAAAAGGTCCCTGAGGTGACTCGAAGGGCCGGAAATGATAAATCCATTAGACATGACGTGTCTTCCCCGCTGGGCGGGACAAGTGATATAACTCAGACACATTTAATGGTTGTAAGTCAAAAGAGAAAAACTGGATACCCAATTACTTCGCATGTGGTAGATGCACAGGTATGACGAATAAAAGATTCCTGAGGTTCAATAAACTTTGTCCTGAGCTTTTGCCTGCCCCGTGAAGCGGAGCCGAAGGGCTCACCAACCGTGATCGCTTGTCCCGCAACGCGGGAGGGCCGGGAATGATAAATCCATTAGACATGACGTGTCTTCCCTGCTGCGCGGGTTAATTAATATAACTCAGAAACCTTGAATGGTCGTAAGTCAAAAAAGATGACTCTTTGTAACTTCGGGGATTACCAAAAAGTCTAAATACCCAATGAATCATCCTCCGTCTTTCGACTATCGTCGAAATCCACCTCCGGGAACCTGTCCCGTAAGCTTTCGGGAAGGAGGACTTGAAAACTATTAACTTGTCATTCCCTCGCAGGAGGGAATCCAGAAGATTTTTACATTTTTATGCGGTAATTTTTCTACCTCACCTAACCTCTCCTTAGCAAAGGAGAGGGAATTTGCGCCACCACTATTTGGTAATTCCCCTTCTCCTGATGTCAGGAGAAGGGGCT
Organism: Melioribacteraceae bacterium; assembly: GCA_022181065.1. Lineage (GTDB taxonomy): Bacteria > Bacteroidota > Ignavibacteria > Ignavibacteriales > Melioribacteraceae > BQMY01. The sequence goes on from BQMY01000141.1 coordinate 6,905, forward strand.
GGGGGTTGAGGTCATTTTTGAAAAAACTGTAAGCCCTATCAAGTTGAGCACACAAACTTTGGGATTTGTCATTTCCTCGAAAGCGGAAATCTATCCCTTAATAAGCCCATAAAAGTCGTAAATATCTTACAGGCAAATTATACTTCCGATATCGGTGAGGGGGGTATCGTCAAGTTCGATAATTTCCATGTTGTATTTATCAAGAAATGTTTGAATAATGTTTCCGCCACTTTTTTTCGACAATGAACCATTTATAAATATTTTATCCCCGTGAACTCCACAACAGCCACCAAACAATCCATATGGTTTGCCCGCCAGTATAATATCTTCCGTGGTAACAAATAAAGTGTCAATTCCTTTACTAACGCATTCTTTTTCTATTCCCTTGTCGGAAGTTATAACGGCGTTATTATTCAAAATAAGTGTGCTGCATCGTGTCATACCCTGCTTAACATTTATAGTTAAATACTTTTGAGTGTACAGTTTGATAACTTCATCGGTGATACCAAACTGGTGAATTACCACACCACCTGAAATCGCGGCGTTATAGATTGCGCAATCAGGATAATCCCTGCAAACAGACTTCTTTCCCATTTCGAGTTTAACACCGGCTCTTTTCAGTTTAGTAATAAATTTTTCGGGAGTATTTGGAGCGTATATAAGTCTGTCGCCAATTTTTGTAAAGAATAGATCTGCATGCCCCGAAAGGTAATTATCTACAATCCCGGAAGTGGAAAACAAAATCACCTCTCCAAACTGGTTAAGCCTGTTTACTGCTTCATCTGAAATTGTACTGTTAACAATAAACAACAAGGAAATCTCTCCCTTCAAGCTGTGGCTCGGGGTAAAACTTTACTTTACGGAATTTTTCTCCCAGCCACTTTTTATTCTTACTCTCGTAACCAACCGCAAAATTAAATTCGGCGGGATTAACATACAGTTTTATGTCCTGTTTTTTGTCACTTTTCGTGAAGTATTTGGTGAAAATATCGTTCCATATATCAGTCATAACCAATTCTTTGAAATTGATAAAAAACGGTCCGGCAACCAGTTCTTCACCTGAGGTAAAACCTTCACTTGGGTGCAAGCCCGTTCGGAGCACAAATACACCCGCTTTTTCGAACATCAGGTATATTTCTTTTGTGCGTGATACAGCCTCTTCAAGGGAAAGAGGAGTATATTTCCCTTGCTGATAAAGCTTTTCAAGGTATGTATCACGAATTACGAGAGTGGGATAGATACGTGTATTATCAGCACCGAGTTCTATGATTCTTTCCGCTGTTTCGATTGAGGTTTTATGAGTATCCCCCGGCAGACCTATCATCATTTGCAGACCGAGAGAAATTCCCCGTTCTTTTATTTTCTCTGCCGCGATTATTGTATCCTGCACTTTATGACCTCTACCCGCTTTATTCAGCACATGGTCACTCATGGACTGAGCGCCAAGTTCGATAGTCTTCACATTATATTTTTCCAGGAGATCGAGAATCTCATCAGAAATATAATCAGGTCGGGTGGAAACTCTAAGACCTTGCAATAATCCTGATTTCACATACTTGTTGGCAGCCGAAAGAAACTTAACTTGTTCATCAATATCAATTCCGGTAAAATTACCCCCGAAAAACGCGAGTTCCACTTCATCATCCGGCACTATCGTGGATGAATATTTGTTAACTATTTCATCCACCAGTTTGGCGTCAGGATAAAGTTTTTTACCAGTGATTTTCTCCTGATTGCAGAATACGCACTGATGCGGACACGCCAACTCAGGAATAAAAACCGGAATAGTTATATGTTTTTTCTTTTTAACTGAATAAAATGTAGTGTTCATGTGTATAAGTTATGAAAAACAATTAGCGTGTTGATTCGTCTAAGAATTTGGTGAAACATTTATGGTTTAGCATTTTATAATTTTTTGAATTTTAACACGTCTGAAAAAATAAAGTTTTATATTAAAACATAAATATGCGGAATTAAACGGAGGAATAAAATGAGTAATTTTAGCAAGGTAAAAGAATATCTGCATGAACTGGAATATGATATTCTTACCGAAGACACACAATCTGAACTTGTTGTAGTTGCGAATCATGAACAGGGAATTACCGGTCTGGTAATCGATTGTGAAGACCCTATCCTTGTGATGGAACAGCACATTTTTGATGTAAAAAGTGATAATGCGGATGTTTACAAGGATCTTCTGAAAATCAACCGTGAAGTTATACATGGCGGATTTGCGCTTGATGATACCGGTAAAAAGGTGATTTTCAGGGATACACTTGAACTTGAAAATCTTGATCTGAATGAACTTGAAGGTTCTCTCAATTCACTTGCTATGATGTTGAGCGAATATTCCGATAAAATATTAAAGTTTGCGAAATTATAAAAAGAGGATAAAAATGAATCTGTTTCAAAGAATATTTAAAATGGGACAGGCGGAAGCCCACTCCCTTGCTGATAAACTGGAAGACCCTATTAAACTTACCGAACAGGGTATTCGTGATCTTAAAAAAGATCTTGATGATAGTCTTAAAGCTTTTGCTGAGGTTAAAGCAATGGCTATCCGTTCAAGAAACGAAGCGAAAGAAGCTAATGACAGAGCTGTTGACTACGAACAGAAAGCTATGCTGATTTTACAGAAAGCTCAGTCAGGACAGATTGACGGAGCCGAGGCTGACAGACTAGCAAGTGAAGCGCTTTTAAAGAAAGAAGAAGCAGAGAAAGCAGCAGCTCTTGCCGAGACTAACAGAGAAAAGTTTGATGGAAATATATCAAAGCTTGATCAAAATATTAAAAAGTTGCGTTCAAATATTTCTCATTACGAAAATGAGTTAAAAACGTTGAAAGCCCGCGCAAAAGTAAATAACGCCACTCAAAAATTGAACAAACAGATGGCAAATATTGATAGCGGCAGCACTGTTTCCATGCTTGAGAAAATGAAAGAAAAAGTGGACCAGGAAGAAGCACTGGCTGAAGCATATGGTGATATCGCTGATGGCAATAAATCACTTGATGATGAAATAGACAGTGTACTTGCTGACAGTCCGCAAACTAAAGCATCCGATGCTTTAGCGGCATTAAAAGCAAAAATGAATAAATAAACTCATTACATTTGTAAAGACGCCATATGGTTCGAGAGATGATGTCCTGAGCTTGCCGAAGGGCTCACCAACCTACTGGCGTCTGAATTTGTTGAAAGACGCTATGTTTATTTTTGTCCCCCTTCTGAAGGGGGAAATCACTCCGCCGGAGGCGGATTTTGTGATGGGGGATGACCAGAAGTCACAAATCAATACATAGTCATCCTCCGTCTTTCGACTATCTTCGAAATCCACCTCCTTCTAAAGGAGGACCTGGAACGAAGACACTTTGAGACGGATTCGCCATGGCGGATATTCCCTCGGTACAAGTTTTGGTGAAATTGGGGTTCTCATTTTCTGTTAACAAACTCTTTTTTTGATTTACACTTATTTGTTTTATACTTTGTAACTGATTATTAATAATTAGCGGTGCTTATGGGACTTTTTGATTTCCTCAAGAAAAAAGAGGAAAAACCCTCTTACGATGTAACCAATCTCAGAGTTACAGACCTCAATAAAGGTTTTATTTTTGAATACGATTTAAAATCCTGGGTGGTGCAATCTGTTTTTCAATACGACTGGGGTAATAACTACTATTCAAAAGAATATAAAGTACGTGATGGTACGGAAGAACGTTTCCTTAGCGTTGATGAAGATGATGGTATCTTCATTACACTAACTAAAAAAATAAAAGTCCGCGCCGTAAAAGAAGACCTTCCTGAAGAAATCCTTAAAAATGATACTCCACCAAAAAAACTTGAGTATGATGGTAAAACATTCTATTATGAGGGTGAGGAGATAGGCGATTTCCGTGATATGGATGATACTTCCGGTAAAACAGCAAAATTTATCTCGTGGGAGTATTACGATGACGACGACAAGTTTACCCTTGTAATAGAACAATGGGGTGAGGAAGATTTTGAAGCGTCTTATGGAAACGTTATAAAAGAATTTGAAATATCTAACATAATTCCCGGTGAAAAATAGAAGTGAAATTATGAAAAATCTTAAATTATTATTTGTTCTTACAATCGTTTTAGCAGTGACCGCGTGCGGCGGAAAAGATTTTACAAAATCCCCTGTTGACGAGCTTGTAAAACAAATGGATGGTGATTCAACATTTTCTATCATTCTGTATGATATGAATGTTGAAGGTACATTCTTCAAAGACTATTACCACAAATATAAAGTGGTAAGAATGAAAGACGGAAAACCTTCCAGCTCCACAACCGACTGGCAGCGGGTGACAAAAGAATTCTTTGCCCTGAATGAGAATAATATGGGTATGGAAATCGCTTCCAAAGTAAATGGAAAAGTGAGCAAGGAAGCAGCACCTCCCGGATACTCAAACTATGTTGGTAATTCCAGATACGGCTACTGGAATAACAGCGGAGGGAGCAGTTTTTGGGTTTTCTATGGTCAATATTCACTAATGCGGGATATGCTCGGCTGGGGCTCGTACCGTGTAGGCAGAGATTCATGGACCACTTACGATCGCAGCTACCGTGGAAGCCGTCCATATTATGGCCCTAAAACTACCACTGGTGGAAATACTTTCGGTACACGAAGCACATTCGCAAAAAAAACAAATCCGTCTTCAACCTGGGCAAATAAGTTGGAGTCGAGAAAATCCCGAAACGCTTCACGATATAACTCGGGGTATAGTTCACGCTCACGCAGCGGCGGTTTTGGTAAATAATTTTAATCACAAATAAGTTTGGATTATGATAACGATATTTGACGGAATTTTATCTTCGCTTGTTTACCTGGCGAGCTGTTATGTTATCTTCTTTGTCGGGAAGTACGTTTATCACTTTTTTCACAAAGATATAAATGTGAAAGATGAACTGGTCGAAAAGGATAACCTCGCGTTCGCGGTAGCTCATACAGGTTATTTCATCGGGTTAATGTTTGCCATCGGCGCCGCTATTATTGGTCCTTCGAACGGAATGGTTCAAGACCTGATAGATATTTTTTCATACGGATTGATGGGAATTATTCTTCTTAACATCTCAATTTTGATCAATGATAAACTTATCCTGCGTACATTTTCTGTACGTAAGGAAATAGTGGAAGATCAGAATGTTGGTACAGGTGTTGTCGAAGCCGCGAGCGCAATAGCAACCGGACTTGTAATCTGGGGTTCTCTTTCAGGATTAGGCGGAGGATATGATACCGCGATAGTATTCTGGATTATTGGTCAGTTAATGCTCATTATCGCATCGTATGTTTACAATCTTATCACTCCTTATGATATTCATGAGCATATCGAAAAAGATAATGTTGCCGTTGGTGTAGGCTTTGCAGGCGCGCTTGTTTCTATTGGAATACTTTTGCGGTTTGCGCTGATTCCCGATTTTGTATCGTGGGAAGAAAGTTTAATGACAACAGGAATTGACGCGCTTATTGGATTGGTCTTCCTTCCGATTGCGAGGTTTATAGCGGATAAAATATTGCTTCCGGGAAGGAATCTTACTGATGAGGTAGTCAATCAGGAAAAACCGAATGTGGGAGTTGCTATTATTGAAGCTTTCGCTTATATCGGTGGCGCGATATTTATCACCTGGAGCTTGTAAATATTAAGTCCCCCTTCGAAGGGGGAAATCACTCCGCCATAGGCGTATTTGTGATGGGGGATGACCACATTCTGTAACCAAACATCCTCCGTCTTCCGACGAATGTCGGAATCCACCTCCTTCAAAGGAGGACTTTTAAGACGAAATTTCTTTATCAATACATTGCTATGATGAAAACACTCACTTCATAATTTCTTTTCCAATGAAATCATACATTCTTAAAATCGCTATCTTCGCAACCGGTCTTTCGGGTATTGTAGCGGAATATATTCTTTCAACGCTAGCCACATATTTCCTCGGCGATTCTGTCGTACAATGGACTCTCATAATTTCCGTTATGTTGTTTGCTATGGGGCTGGGGAGCAGACTCAGCCGTTACCTTGAAACCGACCTTGTTATAAAATTTATCACTATCGAGTTTTTGCTATCATTGTTTGTGGCGTTTTCTCCACTACTTGCATACATGGCATCCGCGTTTACTGTTTATACGGGTATGATCATTTATACACTCGCGATAATTATCGGGTTGATGATTGGAATGGAAATACCTCTTGTTATCCGTCTCAATTCTGAATTGCAGGAGTTGAAAATCAACGTATCCTCAGTCATTGAAAACGATTATTATGGTAGCCTCCTTGGTGGAGTCTTTTTTGTGTTTGTCGGACTGCCCATTCTTGGAATTACTTATACCCCGTTTGTATTGGGATTGATAAACTTCACCGTTGCGGTTGCTCTTGTAATTATGATTCGGGAAGCAATCTCAGAAAAATTGGCAAAAATAACTCTTGCCGGAAGTGCAGTCTTATTGGTACTGGTCGCCGGATTTTTTGCGGCGCAGCCAATCATCTTTTTCGGGGAACAGGCGAAATACAAGGATAAAATTATTTACGAAGAGCAGAGCAAATACCAGAAAATTGTGCTCACAGAATGGAAAGATAATTACTGGTTCTACCTCAACGGAAACTTGCAGCTCTCCACCCTTGATGAATTTCTGTATCACGAACCTCTTGTCCACCCAATAATGAATCTTGTAAAAAACCCGTCAAATGTTCTGGTTCTTGGTGGTGGGGACGGCAACGCGACAAGAGAAATTTTGAAATATCAATCTGTTAAAAAAATCACCCTTGTCGATCTTGATCCTGCAGTAACAAATCTGGCAAAAACGAACGAAATCTTTTTAGATATGAATAAAGGTTCGTTACTTAACCCCAAAGTTGAGATAATCAATACCGATGGATATAATTTTGTAGAGGAAACGAAAGAATTTTACGATGTGATAATAGTTGATCTCCCTGATCCACGTTCTGTTGAATTGGGTCGTCTTTACAGTCATGAATTTTATGTGAAATGTTCAAAGATATTGCGCCCTCACGGTGCGATTATAACACAGGCAGGAAGTCCTTATTATGCTTCAAAGGCTTTTTTGTGTATCGAAAAAACAATTAAATCTGCCGGATTCAGCACTCTAAAAATGCACAATCAGGTACTTACAATGGGTCAGTGGGGCTGGGTTTTGGGGAGCAAATCAATTCCGCAGGAAAAATTGAGAAATGCTGCCTTATCTTTAAAGTTTGATCAAATAGAGTTAAATTGGCTTAACAATGAAGCGATGCATCTTATTACTTCATTCGGGAAGGATATATTCAGTTTGCAAATCGATTCGGTAAAAGTTAATAAAATACATAATCCTGTATTATACAGATATTATCTCGACGGAAATTGGGACATATATTAGATTTATGAAAAAAGATAAGATTCGCTCAAATATTATTTTTCTGATTACAATAGCGATTGTCGTAGCAATTAATTTGCTCCTTGTAAGTCTCGAAAAAAGCGCTGAAGGTTCCAGCATAAATAGTTTGTGGGATGCTATCTGGTATATGATGGTATCGTTGACAACTGTGGGATACGGAGATATGTATCCGGTCACTGATGGTGGAAAGATAATAGGTTATATATATGTGATAGCCAGCGTAGGGTTGATTGGTTATTTAATAGGAAAATTTACAACTTTTTTCAACACCATAATGGAGAAGAAAAAATTGGGACAGTTCGGAACAGACTTTGAAAATCATGTGGTTATTATCGGGTGGAATGATTTCAGCCAAAAGGTTGCCGCAGAAATTATTCAGGCTAATAAAGAAGTTGCTATCGTTACAAACAACAAAAATGATATAGACCTCATAAATGATCTATTTAGTAATAAAGTCTTTTCACTCTTCGCTGATTTTGAAAATTACGAGGCTCTTGACAAAGCAAATATTAAAAAAGCCTCATCTGTTTTTGTTAGTTTCCCCGATGATACAAAATGCCTTGTATATGTTCTGAATGCAAAAAAGCACTATGGAGAACTAAATTTTATAGTTTCGCTCTCAAATTCCAATCTTAAAGAAACCTTCAGCTCGGCAGGAGTTAAAAACGCTGTAACACGAGATGAAATTGCCAGCCGACTGGTAGCAAGTTATATCTTCGAGCCCGATGTCGCGTATATAACAGAGGAATTGATGGCAACATCAAACACCGATCTTGAGTTTGACATGATGGAGTATCATGTAACCGAAAGCAACCCTTTCCTGGGTAAAAATTGTGAAGAGGTATTTTTCACCCTTAAAAAAGAGCATAATTCAATACTCCTTGCTATTTCCAAAAAGGAAAATGGAAGTTATCGGCTTTATAAAAATGCCGGGAATAATATTAACGTTTCGTCCGGAGACTATCTGATAATACTCGGTGACGGTAATGTTAAAAAACAGCTTGAAAAACTCTTTAAAGTACCGGAAGGAAGAGTATTGTAGGGACTGCGTTTAACAGCTTTCTAGTCGTACGGTAAATAACGAAATGAAATCAATACTATCTTTCCACCAGATCCGGAAATGATCCGGATTTCAATATTCCTCCGCCATATTTACCATGGATTTTTTGGCCAAATCTCATATCGCCAGCTAGAAATTTTGAATTGAAAATTGTAAAAATCACCCCATAACGCATATAATTATGAAATTATTTCAATTTTAGTGCAAATAATTGTTCGGGATCAAATATCGGGCAATAAAATTTCTTATTTTCAAAAACGCTAATTATTATTTATCATTTTGGAGTTATTCAATGAAGAAACTTTTTATCCTCTTTTTATTCCCTTTTCTTCTCTCTTTTGCCCAAAGTGAAAAGGTAACCCCATACCTTTCACAAAAAGCGGCGGCAATGGATCAGGGAGAAAAAGTACTTGCATGGATTTACTTTACAGACAAAGGTAATTCAACAGAAAAATATTTTAATAATCCACAGCTCGTTGTTTCACAAAAATCGTTAAAACGACGCGCAAAAGTATTCGAAAAAAGTACTTTAATCGATTTTACAGACCTACCCGTTAATGAAAATTATGTAAGCGCGCTTCAGCAGACAGGAGCTGAAATTAGAAACCGCACCCGATGGTTTAATGGTGTGAGCGCGTATATCAATATCGCGTCTATCGAAGAAATTGCGACAATGTCTTTTGTCAAAAAAATGGATGTTGTAAGAGCATTTAATAAAAATTATGATGTTGAAGATGATGTGAGTCCGGAAGCGCTTCAACGGGCAACACAGCCTCGCGGTACTCACTCATTTGATTATGGTGGTTCATTTACTCAGCTTAATCAGATCAGCGTGCCTGCGGTTCATGATCTCGGGATCACAGGCGAAGGTATTACGGTTTGTGTTATGGATGCAGGATTTAACAACCTTGAACACAATACATTTAACCAGATGAATATTCTCGCTACCTGGGATTTTGTGAATGGTGACGAAGATGTTGACGACGGTGATGATATGGGAACCGGTGATCATGGAACAAATACCCTCTCAACTATTGGTGGTTACGATCCCGGAAATCATTTCGGTCCGGCGTTCGGGGCTGATTATATTCTCGCTAAAACTGAAAATAATGAAAGTGAAACTCCAATTGAAGAAGACCACTGGGTTTCCGCAATGGAATGGGCAGATAGTATCGGTGTTGACGTAACATCTACTTCTCTTGGTTATATTACTTTTGATTCACCATATCCGGATTATACTTGGGAAGATATGGATGGAAATACCACAGTAATAACAAATGGCGCTGATCTCGCTGCTGAAAAAGGTATTGTAGTTGTGAACTCTGCGGGTAACGAAGGTTACGACGCAACTCATAATACACTTGGTGCTCCTTCCGATGGTGACAGCGTTATTGCTGTTGGAGCGGTTGGTTCATCAGGCACTAGATCCAGTTTCAGTTCTGTAGGTAATACAGTTGATGGTCGAATCAAACCGGATATTATGGCAATGGGTTCAAGTGTACAAGTGGCATCAACTTTTGGCACAACAGGATACACCTCTTCTTCAGGTACATCATTCAGTTGCCCTTTGGCAGCGGGTGTAGCTACACTTGTATTATCATTCAACCCTGAACTTACACCTATGCAGGTGAGAGATATTTTACGAATGACAGCAGATAACGCCGATGCTCCAAACCGTGAATACGGATGGGGTATCATAAACGCGATGGAAGCTATCATGAACGCTGGTACACCTGATGCGATTCCTCCTACCACGGTGGCGGATTTAATGGTATCCGAGCCAACATCAAATACTCTTAAACTTACATGGAGCGCGCCTTTGGATAGCTCCGCCGGTGGTGTTACAGAATATGATCTTAGATATTCAACTGCTCCAATCACCGACGAGAATACATTCCTTGCTGCTGACCAGCTTGCTTATGGCGAAAGTCCTGCTGATCCCGGAGTAATGGAAACTTATATGATCGAAGGTCTCGGATTTGATGAGACTTACTATTTTGCAGTAAGATCAAAAGACTTTTGGGATAACTGGTCAGAGGTATCAAACGTGCCGGAAGGGACAACACTTTCAGCGCCTGATATGGCGGTAACACCTGCAGAAATTAACGTTGAACTGAACCCCGGCGCAAGCACAACAGAAAATATTAACATTGCCAACAATTCGGGCAGTGCCTCAACGCTTGATTATGATGTTGTTTTCGCGAACAATACCTTCCCGGAAAACGCGAAAGTAAAAGCGAAATTGGTTCCCGCAAAATCAGCTATTGAAAGCTTCGGAACCAAAGATGACCCTGCAAATATTCACGGTTATTCTATTGAAGGAGCCGGTGGTCCTGATCTATTCGGATATGAATGGATCGACAGTGACGAAGCGAACGGTCCGGAATATGAATGGGTTGATATTTCCGGTACAGGTACCGCTGTAACAAACTGGACTGCAACAGGTACTTTCAACGCAATGGATGAAGGTGTTTCGGAAGCCATGCCTATTGGATTTAACTTCAAGTTTTATGGTGAAGAATATAGTGAAGCGTTCGCAAGTACTAACGGATTTATAACTTTTGGTACAATTAGCGGCAATACATACACAAACGATGAAATACCGAATTCAGATAATCCAAACACTATTATTTCCGCTTTGTGGGATGATCTCGATGGTGGTAATGGAGGTACTGTTTATTATGAAAACATGGGTAACAAGTTTGTAATCCAGTATGATAACTGGGGCGAATATTTTGGAAGTGGTACCTTTACATATCAGGTGGTTCTTTATTCCTCCGGTAAAATTATGATTTATTACAACTCAATGTCGGGTGACCTCACAAGCTCTACAGTAGGTATAGAAAACGCTTCCGGAAATGACGGGTTGCAGATCGCTTATAATTCAGCATACATTGGAGCAGGCAAAGCTGTAATGATCTCTGCCGAACCAGAATGGCTCGTTTCCGGTAATATGGGCGGAAGAATTTACAACGGAAACAATGTTGATCTTGAACTCACATTCGTTACCGATGAGCTGCCGGAAGGATTCTACAGCATGGATGTTATTATTTCAAGTAACGACCCTGATAATGCTTCAGTAACTGTTCCTGTAACAATGACACTTGGACAGTCAGGAACCATGACAATGAACATGAGCATGGCGGAAGGTTGGAATCTTGTTTCAGTTCCGTTGATGCTGGATGACATGATTCCTTCAGCTGTTTATGAAAATGCTTCAAGTCCCGCTTACTACTACGATAATGGTTATGTTGAAGAAGATATGTTAACTAACGGCACAGGTTACTGGATCAAGTATGATAACTCCGACGCGATGTCTATGACCGGTACACCTGTTAATCAGAACACATCACTTGTCGAAGGTTGGAACCTTATTGGTCCGCTTCACGTTGATGCGCTGGTAAGTGCAATTACAACAGTTCCTGCGGGAATTATCACAACCGATTTCTTTGGATTTAATTCCGCTTATTACGCGGCTGAAACACTTGAATCAGGTTATGGTTATTGGGTTAAAACTTCTGCTGCCGGTGACCTGATGCTGAATGTTTCAGGTAAAAAAGGTAATGATGCAGAAGAGATCGCGGAAGACGCGCTATACACAATTGGATTGTCCACAAGTGACGGAGCTGCCGGTTCATACGGACTTATGCTTGGTATCGATCCTGCCGCTACTGATGGTATCGACAGTGACCTTGGTGAAACAGAACTGCCTCCATTGCCGCCTGCAGGTGTATACGACGCGAGAATGATACTCCCTGACGGTACAACAGGTTCTCCTGCTGACTACCGTACAGGTGATAACAACTATACAGGTCAGGTTACCTACACACTCAAGTATCAGCTTGGTGACGGTGGAACATCTATGACTCTTGATGTAGATATCCCTGAAATACCGGGTACAGTAACAATGACAGTACAGGATCCTTTTGGTGGAGTACTTGTTAATGAAGTAGTAAACGAAGGTGGTGGTCAGGTAGTGGTAACCAATACATCACTTACAGAACTGAAACTTATCGTTGACTACAACGCACCTATCCCTGTAGAGTTGTCATCATTCGTTGCTAATGTAGTGGGTGAAACAATACAGTTGGCGTGGGAAACAGCGACAGAAACAAACAACAAGGGATTTGAAGTAGAAAGAAGTGAAGACAACGCTACATTCACAAAAGTAGGCTACATAGATGGTAACGGAACCACAAGTGAAAAACAGAGCTATACCTTCACAGACCATCATGCTGTATCAGGTACATATTACTACAGATTACGTCAGGTAGACTTTGATGGAACATCAAGCTACAGTGACGCAGTAGAGGTAGATTTTGTACCAACAGAATACAGTCTGGGTCAGAACTATCCCAATCCGTTCAACCCGAGTACAAGGATCAAGTTTGCTGTACCTGTAGATAGCAAGGTAACGGTAACATTGTACAACATGCTGGGTCAGAAGGTAAAAGAGATAGTATCACAGAACTATAGTGTAGGTTTACATGAAGTTGATTTCAACGCGAGTGAGCTGTCAAGTGGTATGTATATCTACTCAATCACAGCTTTGGGAGTAGACGGAAGTAATTTTGTTGACACCAAAAAGATGATGTTGATGAAATAAAATAGTACTGAGTACTAAGTCGTTAGTACAAAGTTGAGACTACTAAGTCGACGGTTCCTGAGCATGGTCGAAGGGCGGTCGACAGTTAAACGTAGAGGCGTACCCCCGCTCGCGGGGAACCATAGTGCGTCTTTACGAAGAAAAAATAAATATTTTCGTAGGGGATGGTCACCGACCATCCCTTTTTATTTTAAAGCTTTTACTCTACCTAACCCTTATTCGCCGCGGCGAACCCTCCCGTGCCAGAGGCAGGCGGGCTGAGTCACAGGAGAGGGAAACAATTTTGTATTGTCATTCCTGTTTACCCGATTACCCCACTCACTAACAAGGTTCCTGAGCCGCGTCGAAGGGCCGGGCAATGTTGGTGAGGCTGGTATTGTGAAGTCCTGAAATAAGTTGCACCATCAAAGGAGTAAATTATGGGACAGCCAGAAAAATA
>BQMY01000142.1 GCA_022181065.1 Melioribacteraceae bacterium
ATTATAACAATCCTATTGAATTTTAAATTCATTTTCTCCCTTAAGTTGACAGCATTGCCTTCAGAAGGAGGTGGATTCCGACAAAGTCGGAAGACGGAGGATGACTTATTCCTAGTTGTAAGACTAATTGATAATCCCTATTTACACTATCCGCAGATGCCAACACAATTTGCAGTTTCAAACCTGGGTTTCATATTCTTATGTGGACTTAAATTAAACGATCGGATTTCTCTACAATCTCTATCCGCTTTTAGCCCACTCTACAAATCGCTTTCAAAAAATACAAATAATTCTTTATGCTATTACCCCCTTCTTTCCATATATTTGTTGACCATATCGTAAACAATTCCCAATCTGACATGAAAAAAGTTTTATTCAAAATATTAAGTATTAGTATTCTGTTCTGCACAATCACCAGCGCTCAAAACACCAAAGAAAAAATAAGAGAAATTCTTTCGCAGCTACCTGAAAGCAGTGAATATTCCGTTATGATCTATAATCCACTCGAAGACGAGATCATTTACGAACACAACATCGAAAAACCAATGATCCCGGCATCAAACACAAAACTTTTCACAACCGTAGCCGCGCTCGAATACCTCGGGCCCGATGCAAAAGTATATACCAGACTTCTAACAGACGCCCTTGAATGGGAAGGTAGCACGCTCGATGGGAACATATACATCAAAGGGTTCGGAGACCCTACTTTTTCATACTCTCGTCTCGATAGCATGGTAAAATCACTGGCAGATAGCGGATTAAAGGTCATCAACGGGGGTGTTTTCGCGGATGATTCCTACTTTGATGATATTTATACAAGGGACGACTGGATTATTGATGAAAAAGCAAATGTTAATTTACCTCCAGTTTCAGCTCTGGTAATCGACAGAAACGAATTAAATGTAAGGGCTTCAACTTCCGGGAAGGCAGGTAATAGCCTTGAAATTGATATACGCAACAAGTTTGATTTCTGCAAAATTATTAACAGCGCAAAAATCACATCTTACAGAAAAGCTCCGCGATTTGATCTTTCAATCGACGATGGAAAGATTGAACTAGTTGTTAAAGGAGGATTACGAAAGCGCAAATACCCTCTTTATTATTCAATTTTTGTTGAGAGTCCCAGGTTGTGGGCTGCCTCAATTCTAAAAAACACACTTGAAAAACATGGCATAACGGTGAACGGCAAAGCAGCAGAAGGTGTCGTGGCTATTCCGGCGATTGAGATGGCATCAAGTCATATCTCCCTGCTGGATCTGTTAAAGGTGATCAACAAAAATAGTGACAACTTCAAAGCCGAAGCCTTATTCAAGCTGGTTGGAGCTTACTACTCCAATAAACAGGGGAATTCCTTTTACGCTACCCAGGCAATATTGACACTTATTGATGAGATGGGAATATTTGAAGCAGGTACTGAAGTAGTTGATGGCTCAGGTATATCTCGTTTTAATTTTGTTACAACAAGAGCAGTTGTTGAATTACTTTCCAATGTTTATTTCGATGAAAATTTGTACGAAGTCTATAAACATACTTTATCGGTATCCGGACGCGACGGCACTCTGGAGAAAAGAATCAGAACAGGCGGAATGCGGGGAAAGTTTTTTGGGAAAACCGGTACTCTTAGAGGTGTAACTGCATTATCAGGCTATCTTGATACAAAAAATGGAAATGAATTAATTGTAAGTATCATTTTACAATATGATAAAAAGGGTGGCAGATTTCACAAAAATATTGAAGATGAGATAATTGAAGTGCTCTACAAAAATGAATAGAGTCCGCACAGGGCGGACTCTATAGCAAAAAAACTTTAATAAATATTATTCTGTATCAGAGTTATTATCTGTAGATGATTCTTCCAATACCGGTGGAAGGTTAACTTCTGCCGGGGGTGCGGATTGCTGAGAGCTCTGGATAATACTTTCACGCTGTTCAACTGTGCTTTTACCTGGCAGGAAAAACAGATTTATAACAATCGCGCCAACCATAATACCGCCACCAAGCCACCAGGTAATTTTCGCAAGCGCGTCCGCTGTTCTTCTTGTACCAAAAGCCTGACCAAAACCGCCTGCTCCTGCACCACCGCCGATAGAACCCGCAAGTCCGCCGCCTTTAGCTGACTGCATAAGCACTACCAGAATCAACAAAATTGCTGCAAACATCGCTAACAAGACTAATACTGTGTACATTTAAATCTCCAAAATGCTATATAGCTTAAATTTCATTTTTATACGAAAAGGTAAATTAATACATTCTTCCGTCTTATACAAGTTAAAACACGCTTATAAAATAACATTGATAATTAGAAATTATCAATTTAGACATCCCCTCAAATAAAAAAATCTATCTTCCTAATTAAATGAATTTGCATGGTAAGTGAGTTCTTGACGTCGAGGAGTTAAGTAATCATTCTCTTTATTTAACCTGCTCATTAAAAACAAACGATACCAGTGAGAGATAAAAGTTAGATCTAACCCTCCTATCGCCAAGATAAAGCACAAGACTGAAAAATCCTCCGGCAAGCATAAATGCCGCTACAAAACTTTGAAGTAGAAAAAAATAGTTGTTAAACACCATCAAATTCTTAATTAAATTAATCTGTACCGATATTATTATCGTAAAAACTTTTTTTATCTTGAGAAGAGTTGTGATATAAGAGAAGACTATTACTTTCTGGATCTTTTTTTTCAAAGGTAATTACAATTCCGTTTGAATCTTTTTTTTAATTTACTTGTTAAATTATTTTCAGTAGATGTAGCAGGCTTATGCGTTCCAATCCGATAGTTTTTTTTCTGATAGTCACACTTATAATTGGTCTCCTTGATACTTATATATACTACGGTATTAAAAAGGTAGTAAGAGACCTCAACCCAAAACTTGTGATTGGTGTTAAAATAGCTTTTTGGCTTGTCACCATTATCGCGGTTACAGGTATTGGAGCGATAATGCTGTTAAGAAGTTATCTCCCTACCGATTCAGCTACAGGCTGGTTCCATTTTGTGAGCGGCTTTTTTATGCTCTTTTACGTTCCCAAACTTATATTCCTTGTATTCAATATCCTCGATGATCTGATATTCGGAATCCGCTATCTCTGGAATAAAATTAAACACAGACCTCAAATTTCAAGTAACGCGCCAACCATCACACGAAGAAAATTCCTTAATACAACCGGGATTATTTTCGCGGCGATCCCTTTTGCTTCACTCTTTTATGGCATTGTTAAAGGCAAATTTGATTTTACAGTTAGAAATATTAAAATAGGGTTCGATAATCTTCCCCAAAGTTTTTCCGGAATAAAAATTCTGCAAATCAGCGATTTTCACCTCGGTAGCTTTGTGAATAACAGGGAGGAAGTAGAAGAGGCGGTTAAACTCGTTAATGAACAATATGCTGATTATGTTGTCTTCACAGGTGATATAGTCAATAATGTTTCAGCTGAGGCGGATAATTTCAAGAGCCTGCTTCAAAATATTAAAGCTAAAAGAGGTAAATTCTCCGTTCTCGGCAATCACGATTATGGCGACTATGTTCGGTGGAACTCTCCTGCGGAAAAAACTCAAAACCTCGACAAACTGAAATCCATTCAACGTGAAGCCGGATTTGATTTACTTCTCGATGAAAACCGTTCAATAGTAATTGATGATGACAAAATTGAAATTGTGGGAGTTGAAAACTGGGGTTTACGTCCTTTCCCGCAATATGGCAACCTCGATAAAGCGCTCAATGGTACTCAACAGGATACCTTCAAAGTATTATTATCGCATGATCCCACACATTGGGATGCACAGGTTACAGAAACGGATATTGATTTAACCCTTTCAGGGCATACACACGGCGCTCAATTTGGTGTTGAAATTCCCGGATGGAGGTGGTCACCGGCCAACCTCAGATATGAACAATGGGGAGGGTTATACAACAAAACAAATAAAAATGGCAAAAAACAATATATTTACGTAAATACCGGAATTGGGTTTATCGGCTTTCCAGGAAGGATCGGTATGCCTCCTGAAATAACAGTTTTTGAGCTTTACAACAATAAGGATCTTGTTTAGTTGGAAATATTTTACACTGCGCTTCTTACGTTTTTAATAAATATCCCTTTCGGATACCTAAGGAAATATACCAGAAAATTCACTTTTTGCTGGTTTCTTACAATACACATTCCGGTTCCGTTTGTAATTTGGTTTCGTGATATTTTTAATGTTGAACTTACTCTCGGAATTGCACCAATTTTGTTCGCCACGTTCTTCCTGGGTCAATATACCGGGAAGAAACTTAACGGTTTCAAACTCGCCGAAGAAAATGGAAAATTTCAGTTTTTCGAATGTGCACTACAGAAATTGAGAAGCTAACCCTTCACGACAAAAAACCTCCCGCTATAGCAAAAGTTTTTTCAAACGCGTAATCAACTTTATCCGGCTCCGGATGGTTTTCACTGAATGGTTTTTCATGAGTATATTTATAGTTGTAATCAAGTATATCCAACACTCCCGAAAGACCGTTACCAAATGTATTCTTCAACGAATCAACAGAAAATACAGTGTCCTGCCCCAATCCAATCACTTTAATTTTATCCTTCACACTATTTAAAAATGACTTGGTTAACGCGGGATAAATAGTGCTATTGATCAAACTTTTAAAATATATTCCAACAGCTTCAAAAGATTTGACCATTCTGGTGATATCATTGGCTTTTCCCGAAATAAATTCTTCTCGTCTGTAATATCTCTGCATTGCCCTGGCGGCTTCACTATCCATAATCGCTTTCGATACAGGTATGGCTGTGTCGAGTACAGCACCACCGCAAAACATACACATCCGTGAACTATCGAACAGATTATCCGGGTTGCTGGTCAATAATATTTCTCCGAGAAACGCCCCAATCGAATAGCCGAACAAATCAATATTCGCGTCCTTCTCAAAATATTTGTGCCCCCCGGTTTTGATCTCTTTCATCAAATTCACAATATCATCATAAGTCTGAACCCCTGAAAGCAGCAACCGTTCCGGAGCAAACTGGAGTCTGGTGCTCAAAGCCGCGTTAGCGAAAGTTGAGTACCGCGCATCAGGAAATAATTTCATTCGCTCTTTCGCAACCTGTTTCATAATTCGGGGATCACTCCACTCTGAGGGTGCCCGGTCCATGTGAAACGCTAGCGGGAAAAGGATTATAGCTTTACCCGTTATTTCTGCCAATCTGATTGCCCAGGGAAGATATTTTGCCCAATTTCGTTCGTTAAGACCGTGAAGCAGAAGTATCGCCGATTTAATTTTTTCATTTCCCGCTTGTTTGATGATATAATAATTAAAGTTGTTGTTTTCATCAAAACTGTTATCCGGAGCATTCAGGTACCGGAAAATATATTTCTGCGAATATTCATTATGCTTCAGGAAATATTGTAGTAAAACATTGTAGTTCTCATCCGTATCTCCTTCAAGTTCATTCTGTTCGTACTGGTTGGTTGATACATAATCAAGCTTGTGAAATTCAAGATTTCCGAATCTGTTTTCGTTAGCGGAAAACATTTTCCACACAGCGTTATATAACTCTGAGTAACTCATTCGGGCCTCTTTTTATTTTTGTTTTTGATATTTAATATTTCTTTTCTTTTGGTTTTGAGGAGCTCTTCCCACCGGCTTATACCCTGCTTCAGCTTATCCATTTTCGTAAAAAGCGTTTCAATCTCGTTTAACATGGGAGTTAATTTTTCATCAACTTTCTCCTTGGGAAAAGATTCGTAACTTGAGTTAAGGAGCAAAAAATCACGAAAATAATCTGAAACCGTTTTTATTTCATCGAGAGTGTATCCAAAGTTTTGAAGGTCCTGCACCAGACTGCAGAAATAAATAAATTGATCTGAATATAACCGGAATCCCCCTTCACTTCGCATATCCGATTCTATAATTCCTTTTTCTTCCCAATGTTTAAGTGTACGTGAAGATACACCTACTTTTTCGGCAAGTTCACCAACAGTTAACAATTTTTGCTTCGATTTAGAGGAATCATCATTACCCAAACTCCCCGGTAACCCGACCTTCTTCTTAATTTTAATAATATCTTCGGAGTTATATCCAAGATCAACCAGACTCTTAATTGTTATGCATTCCTGTATAGCCTCCTCAGAAAAATATGGGGTTCCGTCATCTGTATGCCCAAACGCCCTTATCAACTGGCCTTTTTCCCATAAAGCTAAAGTCTGACTTTCTATCTTTACAGCTTCGGCAAGCTCATCTATCAAATATATTTTTGACATATACCATTACGTTTATTATTAAACATCTATACGTTTACGTATATGTTAATATAATTTAATATAATTGGCTTGTCAAGTTGTAATTTTTCAGTCCCTACACATATAAAACATAAACTAAAAAATATTGAGTGGGGCATGAAGTATGTTTAGCGTCATTTTCAAAAGTCCTTCCATCACCAAAAATTTACGCACAGAGGTGTGGGAAGGATGTTCCACCCATCCTGAGAAGTGGGACGACAGAGTGTCCTGTCATGCTCAAGGGAAAGGGCATCTGGTTTTATGTAATAGATTTCCAATCAAGTTGGAAATGACATTTCCCAAGTTTGTCATGCTCTTTGTTTGGGCGAGTTGATTGGATATCCAGGTTTTTGTTTTTTTTGACTGGTGACTTACGACCATAGACTAACGACTATAGAAGGCGTCTGAGGCACTCGCCTGTCCCGCGCAGCGGGGAAGACCCGTCCATCGGGGAAGACCCGTCAATGCCTTAATATCCCAGATGGTTTCGGTGTCTTTCCTCCCGCTTTGCGGGATAAACATTAGTAAAGGAAAGAACTTTGAATGTTGATAAAGTTGCTGGTTATAAAAGTCCTCCTTTTGAAGGAGGTGGATTTCGACGATAGTCGAAAGACGGAGGATGATTTATTACATATTAGTGTTTTTTGCCCCTCCATTTGATAATGTTTATGCGACAGTTCGCAGGGGCCGGGTTATGATTAAGGTATCACGACTATGCTATATTTCTGGATTCCTGCCTTCGCAGGAATGACCCAAGACGGCATGTGATACCCGCACATCCACCTGGGGCGGAGGTTATCCGATTTTTCATTTGACTAAAAACTTCTGACATTCGACTTACGACTATAGAAGGCGTCTGAGGCACTCGCCTGTCCCGAAGAGCGGGGAAGACCCGTCAATGCCTTAATATCCCAGATGGTTTCGGTGTCTTTCCTCCCGCTTTGCGGGATAAACACTAGTAAAGGAAAGAACTTTGAATATTGATAAAGTTGCTGGTTATAAAAGTCCTCCTTTTGAAGGAGGTGGATTTCTACGATAGTCGAAAGACGGAGGATGATTTATTACATATTAGTGTTTTTTGCTCCTCCATTTGATAATGTTTATGCGACAGTTCGCAGGGGCCGGGTTATGATTAAGGTATCACGACAATGCTATATTTCTGGATTCCTGCCTTCGCAGGAATGACCCAAGACGGCATGTTATACCCGCACAACCACCTGGGGCAGAGGTTATCCGATTTTTCATTTGACTAAAAACTTCTGACATTCGACTAACGACTATAGAAGGTGTCTGAGGCACTCGCCTGTCCCGCGCAGCGGGGAAGACCCGTCAATGCCTTAATATCCCAGATGGTTTCGGTATCTTTCCTCCCGCTTTGCGGGATAAACACTAGTAAAGGAAAGAACTTTGAATGTTGATAAAGTTGCTGGTTATAAAAGTCCTCCTTTTGAAGGAGGTGGATTTCGACGATAGTCGAAAGACGGAGGATGATTTATTACATATTAGTGTTTTTTGCCCCTCCATTTGATAATGTTTATGCGACAGTTCGCAGGGGCCGGGTTCTGATTAAGGTATCACGACTATGCTATATTTCTGGATTCCTGCTTTCGCAGGAATGACCCAAGACGGTATGTTATACCCGCACATCCACCTGGGGCAGAGGTTATCCGATTTTTCATTGACTAAAAACTTAAGACATTCGACTTACGACTAAAAAAGGTGTCTGAGGCACTCGCCTGTCCCGCAGAGCGGGGAAGACCCGTCAATCGGGGCAATGGCAAAGAACAAAGCCTGTCCAAACCCGGTCATAGTAAACCTTTTCCCCAACGAACGGCAATTCCCCAAGTTGCAGGACAGGTGATCGGTTGGTGAGCCGTTCGGCAAGCTCAGGACAAAGTTTCTCGAACCACAGGAACCTGATTTTTATAATCCTTTTAAAAATAAAAAGGGATGGTCGGTGACCATCCCCTGCATAATAATGTATATGTTTTTTCCAGGTAGAGGCGCACCATGGTACGCCTCTACGTTTTATCTCTTTTGACTATCGACTTGTGACTGCCGACTATTTCAGCATAATCATTTTTTTGGTGAAGTTAACATCCGCGCCATGAAGTCTGTAGATATAAATACCTGAAGACAATCCGGCAGCGTTAAAGTTAACATCATAATAACCCGCGTTTAATTCACCATCAACAAGTACGGCAACCTCTTCACCAAGCAGGTTGTAAACTGAAAGTCTGTACATTCCTGCTTCCTTGATAGCAAAGCTGATCTTTGTACTCGGGTTGAACGGGTTAGGATAGTTCTGGTTCAACTTGAATTCTGTCGGAACTTCATTTGTTTCCTCAACGTCTTCTTCAACGCTGGTAACAGAAGCCAACTCAAGTTTATAAACCGTACCATCTTCTGCACCTGCGTACAAGTCTGATCCCTGAGGATCTACAAGCAGCGAACTGATTCCGCTTTCATCAAGACCCAGTTTCATCCATGCCAGTGATTCTGTACCTTCGTAACGACCACCTTTAAGGTTACCGTTATTAGTAGGTCCGTTTGCGGTAAGCATATAAACGCCATTTGACCATGTGGAAACAAATACATTATCAGCCGCATCAACTGTAATAGCATAAACATAAGCTGAAGTTCCACCAATCAGGTACCATGACGCACCGCCATCCTCACTGGAGTAAACACCACCACCGTATGTCCCCGCGAACAAAGTTCCGTTGCTGGTTATACCGAGTGACCATACGTAATCATATCCGAGCGTACTCTGTTCCCATGTATCAGCAAAATCAACCGATTTGTAAACACCTCCGCCATATGTACCGGCGTATAGCACGGAGTTTGCGTCAACCGCAAGAGCATGAACCGCAAGAGCATCCAGACCACTTATTTTTTCAGTCCAGGTGGTACCGTCTGTACTCTTGTAAACACCGGCTCCCCATGTGCCTGCATAGATGTTATCAAAGCCGTCAATTACCAGTGCTCTTACATCTTTACCAGACATTACAGGACCTTGCCATGTAGTTCCGTTATCATTGCTATAATAGATACCATTTTCCGTACCGGCATAAAGCATACCGTTAGCATCAATAACGATATCCCAGATGTAAGTAACATTCATTGAGTTATTGATTCGTGTCCATGTAGCGCCTTCATCTGCCGAGCGATAAATCTTACCTCCAACCGTACCCGCAAGCATATCACCATTAACATCATTTGCCATCGTCCAGACTATTTCATTCAGCCCGGTGCCGCCTGTTTGCGTCCATTCATATACAATCTGACCGCCGCTTCCACCGCCAGTGTTAACGTCACCAACTGTTACGGTAATACATGCTGTGTTATTCGCGGCATTATTATCCGCAGGTGTAGATTCTGAAATCTCGGCACAGTTAACAAGGTTTGGATCGACAGGTATGTTTCCCGCGAACAACTGATTGTTAAACTGACCTGTACCGGTCATTGATTTTGCAATCACCTGACCATTTACAACACCACTTGGGAAATCGAGATGCGCGTATGGCGCGAGAATACTACCTCTTACATCGATCGAGACAATATGAATATCCTGTGCTTCATAGAAGTTATAAAGAACATTATTTATAGCAGTGCCATTAACAAATAAACCACCACTCCATTCAATGTTATCTCCTGAAACATTTACAAGCACAACAGCGCCGTTCGGTACTGAAAGATTAAATGTATGTGCTTCGGAAAGTGTATCCCCACTAACGTTAAATACGTTCATGTACGGGTTGGTTCCGGTAAGATTTAATGTACCAAATGTATAATCGACCGTACCTGCCTGGGCATATCCGCTTAATGAATTAGAAAGCCCTTTCAGATTAATTTCAGCCTGCGCAAAATCGATTACATCATCCTGACGTAAAGTACCATCTATACTTACGTTAGGTTTTGGTAAGTTGGTAGTTTCACCATAAGTAGCGTTACCATGAAAAACTCGTCCCGAAACATACTCAAGATGTTTACCCACAATAAGTACGTCGACAAGACCACCCGAATCTTCAAGTTTATCACCGACACTATAACTTGCGAGATAAGCGTTTCCACCTACAGCAAGTTTACCTTCGGTATCTGAAGAAGGCTGAATCAAATCATCGAATAAAAATACGTTGAATGTTTGTGCATCCATAAGGTTAAACACCTGAACAATACCAAGATCAACAGTAGCGTTAATAGTTAATGTCGCGGACGCGCCATTGGCTAATGAAGCAATTTCCCATTCACCTGTTTGATCATCGTATGTACCGGTTGAAGGCGAAGAACTTGTATAAACAAAACCGGTCTGTAATAAATCAGTTATCACAACATCCGTTGCTTCGGCAGAACCGTTATTTGTAACTGTAATTGTAAAGGTTACAGGATCACCGTCATCCGGATTTTCATTATTTACTGTTTTTTCAATTTCAAGGTCAACATTTGCAGGCTGCTGATAAATACCAGCGTCCCATGTTGTATCTACTGTATTAGCTCCAAGAGAGAAGCATCCTGTGCGACCGGTCTGTGGGTTCACATCGGAATCAACCGCGTTATTATTTCCCTGATCCTGAGGAGAAAAGAGATAGCCGTTAGGCAGAATAAATCTTACATCGTAGTCACCAGCAGGGATGTTGCTGAATCTGTACAAACCGTCAGCGTCAGTAAGAGTGGTTGAGATAAGATTATTAGAGCAATCATAAAGTTTAACCACTATACCCGGGACACCAACTTCACCGTTATCCTGAATACCATCTTGATCATTATCGGCAAATACAAAGTCACCAATACCACTCGTAGGTTGATACAATCCGGCATCAACACTCAGGTTATCTTCATTCTGTCCAAGTGTGATGCATGCTGTTTTTCCGGTAATCTGGTCAACATCAGAATCAAGTTCGTCATCATTTCCGGCATTTTGCGTAGTAAAGAAATAACCGGAAGGCTTCGTTACTTTAACGTAATAATCACCTGGATCTAATCCGGCAAAAAGATAATTACCATAATCGTCAGTTACTGTCTGTGCAACAAGATTATCATCGCAGGTATACAAGTAAACAGGAACATTTACAATACCGGGCTCCGACTGATCTTTCACACCATTTTCATTATCATCAATAAAAACAAGATCACCAATACTCGATTTGGGCTGGAATAAACCAGCATCAAGAGTAAGATTATTTTCAGAAGCGCTTAATGTTACACAATCCGTTTTACCGGTGGTTGTATTAGCATCCGAATCTTTTGCGTCATCATTACCTGCATCCTGTGAACTGAATTGATAGCCGTTTGGTAAAGTAAATTTCACATAATAATCACCCGGTAAAAGCTGGGAGAATAAGTATTCACCGTTCTGACCCGTAGTAACGGTGGTCTGCAAAACGTCATTACAGTTATAAAGCTCAACCGTAACACCACTTAAACCGGATTCATTGTTATCCTGGATACCATCCTGATCAGCATCAACCCACACATAATTACCAATACTGCCTCTCGTGTCGTACATACCCGCATCAACTGATAAATTATTATCACCTGCAGCGAGGGTTACATTCGCGGTTTTTCCGGTTGAAGTATTAGCGTCAGAATCGATCAAATCGTTGTTACCTGAATTCTGAGGGCTGAAAGCATATCCATTAACCAGTTCGAAAACCACATAATAGGTTATCGGATCCAGATTGGTAAATAAGTATGTACCATCCTGACCGGTAACCTTAGTATCCAAAAGGTTATTGCCGGTATCATATAACTTTACCGTAACTCCCTGAATACCCGACTCATTACCATCCTGAATTCCATCTTTGTCGGAATCAAGCCATACATAGTTACCCAGACTTGCTTTTAGCTGAACTAAACCGGCATCCACAGATGTGATGTTATCACCCGCGTTTAGCGCAACTACATCAGACTCACCTGTTGTAACATCAACATCCGAATCTGTATTATCGTTGTTACCCTGATTTTGAGAGGTAAATTCATAACCAGAAGGAAGAGTAAACTTAACGTAGTAGTTACCTGCATCAAGATTTTCAAAAAGATAGTTGCCGTTTTGGTCTGTGGTAGTTGAACCTGATTCTGTATCATTCTCATCATACAAAGTAACAACAACGCCATTCACTCCCGCTTCACCGTTATCCTGAATACCATCTTCGTTCGTGTCGATCCAAACTTTATCGCCAAGACTTCCCGTAACTGATGGAGGGCAAGTAAAGTGACCTTTGTTTGTGGTACCGTCAACAAAATTTTCATTAATTTTAGTTGCGGCGTCATTTATCTGAGAATAGCTATATCCCGAAGTACTACCGCCTGTAAGTGCTGTTCTGGCAATTACAAGAAAATCATTTATTGACATACCCTGGAACGGACCATCCGTATAAACCAATTCACCATACTCGTAATCATTCTGCCCGAAAACACCATAAGCGTCAAATTCAACATTAAGTGTTGCCGCGACTACTTGTCCACCTAACACACCACCAGCTATTTTACTAATGGTAGGATTAGTAAGGTTTGAAGTCATTGCCTTAGAAGGCCCTCCTGCGGGAAGATACGCTCTGATAGCCGCACTACTTGTAAAAGTAAGTGTGTATTGTCCCCCACTAATAATCAACCCATTGGGGAAAACATCATCAAAATATGTATCCCTTATTGTACCGGGATTGTTCCCTGATGCTTTGCTACTCCAACCACCCTGCGTAAAGGATGTCATGCCGGAAAGATTACAATTTCCCCCGGGACCATCTGCAAATGTCACGCTGCTGAAACCAATAAGTAGTATTATCAGCAGGTTAATTGATAAACCTTTAATTTTTGAATAATTCATACGCACCTTCTGTCCGTTTTTAATTGGTCTAATTTATTTAATATCCAAATTAACGTTAATCTTCAAATATCCTTCAATTTTCGACAAAAGCACTATTTTTCACGATAAAAACTTTTTTCCCTATATTTCAATCGATTTAAGGCTTTTCTAGCATTATCATTATCGAACTAAGTTATTTAAAGTTTAGCTCTTTCAAGCTCCAATTATCTGTTTTCAATAATGTAATTACCCCAAATGGGTTATTAATTTTAATATATTTTTTTATCATCTTATGTAGCACAAAATGTGACTTATTAAAAAAGCTTATGAATAGAATAAAACATTACCTTGCACTTTTGCTCTTTCCTGTATTACTTTTGGCAGGAAATTTCGAAATCGAACAGCTTTCTCTGAACGATGGTATCGCACATTCTTCTGTTTATGCCATTTATCAGGATAGCAGAGAATATATCTGGTTCGGAACAATGTTCGGACTCGTAAAATATGATGGATATAATTACACCACCTTCAGGCATAATCCGGAAAATGAGTATTCCATTGCCAATGATGATATAATTTATATTACTGAAGACTCTGCTGGAAATATCTGGTGTGGTACGTACGGCGGCGGTTTTTCAATTCTGGAACAATCTACTGGAAAGTTTACAAATTATACACCGGTCAATCTCGGTTTAACCGAATCATGGGACGGTATGGCATGGTCCCTTTGCATTAGTGAAACCGGTGAAATTTATGTAGGGACAACTAACAGTGGTGTGATTAAATATTCTCTCGAAAATAATCAAGCCCAAATTCTCAAGCCGGAAAGTGCAGGGAAATACAGAGACGGACAAATCTCATATATTTTCGAAAGTGAAATTGGTGAAATATTCGCTTTTGGCAGCGACGGAAGTATCTTCTCGATCTTCCATGATAAAATTGTGACCTATGATTCGGATGAACTGATAAGAATTACAGACGTCATTTTATCGCCCGATAATCGTTTTATAATTTCCGGTAATTCGTCTCTTTATACTTTCAACTCGCAAACCGGTACTCTCTCCGAAAGATCGATCATAAACAGCGCTACAAAAGATACTGTTCATCCGGGCAAAACCGCGCTTACTCCTGCCGGCAATCTATGGATCGCTACAAGAGAGTATCTCTATCTGGTTGACTCAACTTATTCCATCCTTTCTGCTATTCCCAAAAAGAATAAAAAACATCCAGATGCTATACTTTCCGGGGCTCCCTTAGTCAAAATTTATTCTGATAATTCAGATGCACTCTGGGTTTCAGGGTATGGAAATGGATTAACAAAAATTTATCCGAAACCTGAAGCATTTGAGGGATTTGATTCCGGTCAATTGGAAACAAAAGGATTCAAGAGCGGGAAAATCTGGTCAATGTTAGCGCAGGATGATAAATTCTGGTTTGGTACATCCGCCGGACTCGGAAGTTATCAAAATGGCGAAATAAACCGTTTCGGGAATAAAGAAATTCCGATAATGGATATTTCACGACTTTCTTCCAATGAATTGCTCCTCGCATCGGGAAATCAAGTATTAAGCTATAATATCTCACAAAACAGTATCGATATGTATCTTAAGGGGAAATTCAGTACCAACGTTAATAAAATAGAAGTCATTTCCACAACACATCACCTCTTCGGTACTGAAAATGGTTTATACGAATACAAATCCGGCAATATTACCCGCTGGGAGACAAAAACTGATTCGACCGATGGCATCCTGGGAAATTCTATCATATCACTAAATACCGATACTCATGGCAGATATTGGGTTGGAACCTATATGGGTATCACAATCTTTAATCCGGCTGATTCATCATATAAATATCTTGCAAAAGGTAGAGAGAACAGTTTCAAGCTACCCAATAATTATCTTTTCTCATTTTGCCAGGTGGGAAAAAATGTTTTTCTGCTTGGTACTGCGGGGGGACTCGTAATTTTTAATGAAGAACAGAATAGTTTGATATTTTTCACAGAACAGGATGGGCTACCCAATAGTGTTATTGCCGGTATAGAGAAAACCGAATCCCCTGATACTTATCTCCTATCAACCCACGCCGGAATTTCGCTCTTTAATGTCACCTCAAAAACACTTGAAAACTTCACGGTTAATGATGGTCTTACCAATAATCTTTTCAATAAAAGCGCCCTCGCAAAACTCGATAATAACACCTTCGCAGCAGGAGGAATGAATGGACTCGATATCATTGACCTCGATAAGCTTACACCTGAAAACCATACTAAACAAGATACACAGCAGCCCCGCATCACAGAATTGAATACCGAGGGTAGAACGAATAATGCTTTTCAGGAAGAACTGATCCTCAATAACGATGAAAACAGTTTTACCATATATTTTAACTCCTTTAAGTACGCATCCCCAAAGAATAATGTTTATTATTTCCGGCTTTCAGGAGCTGACAAGAGGTTTAGAAAAGTAAAAGGTGAAAATTTTGCTTCTTATTCTGGATTAAAACACGGCAAATATACTTTTGAATTAAGTGACAACATAAAAAGCCCTGACAGTTTTAGAATATCTGATTCGATCGCAATCGTTATTCAGCCCCCTTTTTACGCGCAATGGTGGTTCCTCTCTGGTATCGGACTCCTTCTCACAGGATTTATATATGTTGGGCACAATGAACACCTCTCAAAAAAAATGAAAGAAATTGAGCGAACCAACAAAATCAGAGAGGCCGAGAGCAACCGTGTAAGAAAAAAGGCTGCTACCGATTTTCACGATGAACTTGGTCATAAAATCACAAAAATTTCACTTTACTCTGAACTGCTGAGAAGAAATGGTGGGGATTTAGCTGACGATACAAAAATCTACCTGAGTAAAATCGGCGACCTGAGCGCGGGATTATCTTCCGGTGTTCGCGATTTTATCTGGAATCTTGACCCTGAAAAGGATACCCTCGCGGATTTATACATCCGGCTTAAAGATTTCGGTGATGAATTATTCGATTCAACCGATATCACTTTCGAAGCAAAAGGTATAGACGCAGATTTTGACTCTGTAAAACTTGGTATGGATTTGCGCCGACATCTTACACTACTTTGTAAGGAATCGATGACTAATATTGTAAAACATTCGGAAGCCGGCATTGCAGTTCTTTCGATTGAATATAATTCCGGGAAGATATCAATCGTAATATCTGATGACGGCACGGGTTTTGAGTTTAATAAAATGACCGAAGGAACCGGTCTCAAATCAATGCAAAATCGAGCCGACAAATTGGGTGGTACTTTGGATATAAATTCACTCCCGTCAGGCACAAAAATTATATTCACCTGCAGTGCGGAATAATTTCACAGGAATTTTATCTCGTAAGTTCTTATACTTTGGGAAAAGAATTTATTTGCAGGTGGTATGATCACTGTTTCAATTGTTGAAGATGACAAGGAAATAAGAGAGAGTCTGGCGATTTTGCTAAACGGATCTCCCGGATTTGAGTGCATCGGAAAGTATGAGTCGTGTGAAGACGCTATTGTTGGAATTGAGGCGGAGCTTCCGGATGTAATACTCATGGATATATCGCTTCCGGGAATGTCGGGCATCGAAGGTATAAAAAGCATTAAAGCCAAATACGATAATGTTGATTTTATCATTCTCTCCATTCATGAAAATGATGAATATGTTTTTGACGCTCTTTGCGCCGGCGCTACAGGCTACCTGCTGAAAGAAACACCTCCTGTTAAAATTCTCGCTGCAATAGAAGAAGTGATCAATGGGGGTTCCCCCATGAGTACACAAATTGCGAGAATGGTAGTTTCATCATTCAAAATCAAACCCTCCCCTGATCTGACATCCCGTGAACATGAAGTCCTCTCCAACTTGTGTGAAGGTAAAAGTTATAAAAAAATAGCCGATACACTTTTTATCAGCGAGGAGACCGTCCGGCGGCATCTTAAAAACATTTATAAAAAACTGGAAGTTCACTCAAAATCGGAAGCTGTAGCAAAAGCGATAAAAGAAAGACTGGTGTAGCAATACCTGTTTAATGGGCGCGGATACTGAAGATGAAAGACGCTGATTTCATCACTTATTCCGGAAAGTGGAGAAACACCTTGTCAGACTGGCATTGTGTAATAACCTTGCCCCTGGAAGATCAGGAATTGCATTCTAATTTAAAATTTTGTCATTCTCACGAAGTTTATCCGCAACAGGAAGGAAGGAATCTATATTTTCCGCATACCAGCGCAAGCTATTATTAGCCCATAGATTAATACACCTGTGTCTTGTTTGATATTGAATTACTTTTATACTGGATAAGTGATTTATATTACGAGGGCAAAATGATATTCACACCGAAATCTGTATTTACGTTCATTTTTATTATTATAATTTTATTTGTCTCCGCATGCGAAAATGCTACTCCGCCTGAATTTGGTTCTAAAAAAAACCGCGACTATAATTGGGAAGTGGTTACCTTGTCTGCGGAAAACAACCCTGATTTAACATTCTATTTTTCAAACCCTTTTGTGGTGGATAAAAATAAAATCTATATGGGATATCAAATTTCACGCGGTGCTGCCGGGATAGGATTTTTTGACGGGAATACTTTTAATCGTGAATTTGAAGATTCATTTTTTTCACGATGTCAACCGTTAAGATTTAACGACCGTTTATTACTCATATCAGAGAGTGGTGCTCTTTATTCATATCTCTCCGGTGAAACACCTCAACTTCTATACAAACCCGAACGTGGCGTTACCTTTTTTTATGGACACGAGTATTACAATGAGAGTCTGTTTTTATTAAGCACTCAATACAACTCGACAGGTGTAAAAATTATGAAATCTTCCGGAAATAGTATTGAGACAGTTTATCAGAACCCGAATGTATCCGGTTCGATAGGTTCTTTTGCCGTAAAGGATGACAAAAATATATACTTCACCTTTAACCCGGAATGGTCAGCCAGTAATCAATTTGCACTCTATCATATTAACAATGGTATCTCAGAAATCACCTGGTATGAAGAGCCATTGTCGCTTTTCAAGATGAATAATGAAATTTATATGCACGACAAATTGGCGTCAATTTACAAAATTTCAGACTCCTCGGTTCACAAAATTAAAACAATACCACATCCTGCTCATAATATAGGGTCAATACGCGGGCGTAGTGAAAATGATATGATTTTATTTGCCATCGACAGATTATTACACTATAACGGCATCAACACCAAAACTATTTATAGTTTTAATAATCTGGTCACAATAAATTTTCTGGAAGTTTATGATGATTGGATCTTATGCACGTATTTCGATAGCCAGGATAAAAAATTCAAGATCCTGCGCGGTTTTCTGGAGTGAAACCGTATTCTATAAACCATTTTTATATTTTTTAGGGAAGCCGAAAACATTCGGTGAATATTTCAAGCAATCGATTTTGAAATGATATTTTTTCCCTGGATTGCAATACTCTCACTATATCTTTTTGTATATTTCTTTATGAAAATCCATAACACAAAGATTAATCCCTTCACGTTATACTTCACCCCGGATGTTGAGTCTCATTTTAACGATTACCATAATTCAAGAATAAAAAAGCAAATAAGAATTACATTACTGGTTGGAATCGTTTTTTATTCAGCTTTTGGCTTTTTGGATAGCTTCGTAGTTGAGGGTGAAATACTGACAACCTTTTTGATGTTAAGGTTTTTTCTTGTTCTCCCTGTAGCTTCATTAGCGCTTTTATCTACATATATAAAATCACTCGAACAAATCAACCAACCTCTCCTTGCCTTAACAACTTATATTTCCGGTAGCGCAATAATATATATGATTCAAATAGCCGAACCACCGGTCAATTATAACTACTATGCCGGTTTAATTCTGGTATTTATGTACGGCTATACATTTTTGAGGATAAAATTTGTCTGGGCAACTTTAGCAGGTTGGATGATTGTAATTACTTATGAAATCTCTTTGCTTCTCACAGATAATTCGCCGATCGATATCATTATCAACAATAACTTTTTCATGATCTCCGCGAATATGCTTGGAATGATGTCAAGTTATGCGATTGAACTATTTATTCGGCGCGAATTTATTACCCGGAAACTCCTCGATGACGCTAAAATCAAGCTGCATAACCATAATATAGTGCTCTCGGAGCAAGTTAGGGAAAGAACCGAAGAGTTAACCGAAGCAAATTATGTCCTCAAAGATGAAATTGAGCGAAGAAAGATTATTGAAAAGGAACTCAATCTTGCGATAGAAAAGGCGGAAAAAGCTGACAAGCTTAAAACAGAATTTCTTGCTCAAATGTCGCATGAAATAAGAACTCCTATTAATACAATACTTAATTTTAATTCACTTCTGAGGATGGAAACTGAACATACTTTAAGTGCGGAATTACAGGATTCATTTGAAATAATTGATAACAGCAGCAAAAGATTGATACGAACAATTGATTCGATCTTAAATGTATCACAACTCCAAACCGGTAATTATGAAGTTAATTTTCAAAAAATTAACCTCAATCAATTGACGTATAAAATAACGAGAGAGTTTGTTGAACCTGCCAAATCAAAAAATATCGATCTAAACTTTGTAGCGTCCGGGGAGAATAGTACTATTTATGCTGATGAATACTCATTAACACAAATAATACTCAATCTACTCGATAACGCTCTCAAATTCACAGATAAAGGCGAAATTAAAACTAAAATCTTTTCATCGGACAATTACCACAATTTGCTTATTCAAGATTCCGGTATTGGAATAAATCCTGAATACATTAGTAAAATTTATGAACCTTTCTCTCAGGAGCAAACCGGATATACCCGTGAGTTTGATGGTAATGGGTTGGGCTTGACCCTTGTGAGGAAGTATTGTGAAATCAATGATGCTGATATCAAATTTTCATCTTTAAAAGGTAAAGGCACTTCAGTAAGAATATCATTTAAATCCGCGAATAACAACTAAACTCTTCAGACCACAGTTTGTTTAACTAACTGCATTCATAAAGATATCAGTCAATTTTTTATAAATCACTCTCATTTCACATGACTACTTTGCCCATCGAAGCATAGAAACCTTGTTTCTGTAATGCTCTTGAATCCGACAAATACAGAAGGCATCTGGTTTGGGTGATAGATTTCCTCCGCCATTGGCGGATTCACAGAAATGACAGTTTCCAGAGTTTGTCATACCTGACATCCCGGTGAATTGATTGGGCATCCAGTTGTAGCGTCCTGAAATAGGTTGACTTTTTTTAATTAGTAATTATAAGCTTCCTCAAGATTAG
>BQMY01000143.1 GCA_022181065.1 Melioribacteraceae bacterium
TGCGAATATAGATACCAGTCCTTTTCGATTTTTATGATACGAATTGATATATACTGAGAGCAGAGTCATCAGCACTATCGCAGCGATTGCGTATGGTGTATTGATTTTGAACATAACCCAAACAGAAATAACAAACCCGATTAGTGAGAAGTACCATTTGGATTTGAATGAAGGACGATAAGCCGGCGAAGACCCGAAATGGTTGAGAAATGAAATCAGGCAGAGTGAACCGTAAGTTACCATAAAAAACATTGAAATAATCTCTGCTACGGCGTTAACATCACCTACTGCTACAAAAACAAATGCGATAATAACAGTCACCAACGAGGCGTTTGCGGGTTCCCCGTCAGTTTTTCTATCCTTTGATAGCCAGACATTAAATCTGGCAAGCGGGAATGAACGATCTACAGCAAGTGCCTGCAAGGTTCTTGGAGCTACCATAACAGAACCAAGCGCGGACGAGATAGTCGAAGCCGCCAGACCGAGCGGAATTACATACATCCCCGCAATGGCAATTTTCCCCATTATAAACTGATCTTCCACCAGTTCTTCAGCGGTGGCGGAAATACCAAGTTTGTAGGCGATAAAAAAATAAATTATCATTCCCACAAATGTTGCGGTGGTAGTACCGAGAGGTATAGATTTACCGGGATTTTTCAAATCACCCGATAACCCCACTCCCGCAGTCATGCCGGTGAATGCAGGGAAAATTATCGCAAATACTACGAAAAAGCTGTCCATATTCCTCAATTCGGCATTTGCGAGACTAAACCCGCTTTCAGCAGCATGAGGAGTATCGCCCAGGAAAAAGAGAATTAAAGAACCGGCAAGGATCGCAACAACCCAATACAAAGCCTTTACACCGAAATTGGCACCTTTTTTTAGTATTATAAAGGAAAGTAGAGTCATTACAGGAATACTTATAGCCTGACGTGGTAAGTTAATACTATGTTCTGTAAGGAGATACCGGAAAAGAAAATCGAAAGATTCAGTAAACGCTATAACATAAAACGCAACACTAATGGCTTGAGAAAGAAACAGTGCCATTCCTATTGTGGCGCCGATATTCAACCCGAATGAACGGGAAATAATAAAATATTCGCCCCCTCCTTCAACCCTTTTGTTTGTAGCTATTTCAGATATAGCGAGAGCTGTTGGAATCGTAACGAGGTGACCCAGCAAAATTATCATGATAACACCCCAGAAACCTACCATTCCTGCGGCGTAACCAAATCTTAAAAATAGAATAGCCCCTAATATTGTTGAGATCGCCGTAAAAAATACCGGTGCGGTACCAAACTTTTTCCCGTTTTCCATATTTTCTTTCCATAACGGGTGATAAACACCCAAATGTAAATATTGATTTCGGTATAATATCAATCATTTTTTAATCACAGTAAAGAAAAATCTCAAAGGGTATCCATCTAAAAGGAATAACCAATTTTTTTATTTATTCAGAATTCCCGGAATAAATAATCCAGACACCAATTTTTTGCAAAAAAAATAGTTCAAACATTTTGTATAAAATTTTATCTCACCGTATTGAATTGCACTGGATACATTATAAGCAGAATAAATATTCCGCTTTTATGAGTTTTTATATTCTTTATTAATTATAAAATAATATTAATGTTGAACAATTGTTGCTTAAAGCACTAAACTTAAACGGTTAAGCGACGATAATGGAACAAAAGAATAATAAGATGGAATTATATGTTTTACGCTTGGAATCGAATGTTTACGATCATCTTGGTCTTTCTTCCTGCCTCATTTATAATGGGGCAGGATGTTAGCAGTTATGGCAAATTGGGTATTGAAATAAACGGTTTTTTTGATATCCAACAGCAATTCCAGTTATCACCTGCGGAGAATAAAGGTATTGACTACGGTCAATTTGAAATTGGATTTTCCCGAGGTATCGCTTCCTTTATATCCGCTGAGGGGGCGATTGCATATAACGGCGAATCGGAAAAGTTTGAACTTGGTTCCGCTTTGTGTAATATTCAGCTCTTCGGTCAGGACGATACATATCTTTATCGGCACAATATTATTGTTGAATCCGGCATTAAAATCGGGCAGTTTGATATCCCTTTTGGATTGGATTACAGATACATCCCTTCACCAGACCGCAAATTCATTTCTTCTCCCCTCATTGTTGACCGTACCATCAATGCAATGAACAATTTAGGTCTGAATCTATACACTACTTTTCCAAGTGTTAATTTGAATTTATTCGCTGTGAACGGACTAATGGAAGATGATCTTTCAATAGGTGGAAGATTGGGTGCGCTCCCGATCGAAAATCTTGAGTTAGGATTCTCATGGCTGACAAATCTAGGTGAAACAGGGTTCACACATTGCCATCTTATGGGTTTCGATCTGTCATATCAATATTCGATTTTTGAACTGAGAGCTGAATTTATTAACTCTGACGGTATACTCGATGGTTGCCTCGCGGAAAATAGTCTCCATTTCAATCATAACGGATATTATATACAAGCTTTGACTTATCTTCAAGAATGGATTTCACTTCCTCTTTACTCCGGATTTAGAGTTGCTGAATGGCTAATCGATTATCATTCGGAAATTACGGGGCCAACAAAGAAATTTTCATTTCTCATGGGCTATTCTATCACCGGAAGCGTTGATTTCCGGATTGAATTTCAGGATGAAATTGGCATTCACTCTCAGAATATAAGCACAATTACAAGTCAGATTGTTTTGAGTTTTTAAAATACTAATGGGGTTTATTTAATGAATTGGAGCATCAAAACAAAGATGATCGCTGCATTTGGAGCAATTATCTTATTCACATCGCTATTCTCTTTTTTTGTAACAAACAATATCGAAAGCATAAATGATGAGTTCGCGGAATACTCGCATTTACAGGAACAAAAATTTCTCGCAGGAAAAATTCAGTACTCTATAGCAAACGTATGGCAATTTTTCACCGACGCGTCCCTCACACAAGATGAAGAAGTTATAACCGGGGAGGCAAAACTGTTTTTTGACAAGTCGATTTCACTAATCAACGACTGGAAGAATAATAATTCTGTCCAAGATGAAACAGTAAACAAATTAATAAAACTTGAACAGGACCTCCACGGTTTTTACGAAACAGGGTACAAAATGTTTGGGGCGTATGGTATCAGCAGTGCCGAAGGTAATCAGGCAATGGAGATATTTGATGTATCGGCGGAAAATGTACTGACAAATATCGATGAGCTTGAGCAGCGGATATCTTCCCAAAGCCTTGAGTATTATGCCGGAATTATTGCAAATGGTGAGTCAACTTCGTTCTGGACTATCGTAACCACATTCCTGTTGATCATACTGATAATTCCTGTGGCATATCTGAATGTAAGATATATTACACAAAACATTTATAAGCTGGAAAGCGTCTTCAACCGGGTTGCCGGAGGAGAAGATGGGGTGACACTCAATCTGCAGACAAATGATGAATTTGGAGTTCTAGCCGATAGTTTTAATGCTATGTCTGCGAAGATACAAATCCAGACGGAATATCTTAATAACTTACCCACTCCTGTAATGGCGATGGACACAGATTTTAACATCACATATATAAATAAAGCCGGAGCCGAAATAACAGGTAAAACCCAGCATGAAATACTCGGGCAGAAATGTTACGAAAATATGCTGACCAATGATTGTAATACAAAAAATTGTACATGCGCAAACGCAATGAAGTATGATGAAATGCATGAATCGGAAACGATTGCGAGACCTAATAACAATGAAATATCAATTCTCTATAAAGGTGTTGCAACAAAAAACCATGACGGCGAGATTGTGGGAGCGCTTGAATTTATTACAGATATTACTGCCGCTAAAGAAAAGCAGGTCTATCTGGATGAAAGCACCAGAAAAATGTTGAGCGAAATGGAGAAATTTGCAGATGGAAATCTTTTAGTAAATCTCGATCCTGAACATAAAAATGAAATTATAGATCAACTTTTCCAAGGTTTCAACAATTCTGCGCAAAATATAAGAAAAATGCTGCTTCAGGTTAGTGAAGTAGTTATGGCAACAGTTACCGCAGCAACTCAAATCTCTTCGAGTACCGAAGAGATGGCGGCAGGCGCGCAGGAGCAAAACGCTCAAACAAACGAAGTTGCCGCTTCAATTGAAGAAATGGCTGCCACCGTAGCTGAAACTTCGCAGAATATTGTGCTTACTAACAAAGCAGCACAGGAATCACGTGATCTTGCGGCTACCGGACAAAATATCATTGAGTCAACTATCGATGGAATGAAATCGATTGAAATTGTTGTAAATGAGGCTTCGGAAATAATCTCGCAATTGGGTGACAGTAGTGAGCAGATCGGACAAATAGTTCAGGTGATCAATGATATCGCGGATCAAACTAATCTCCTCGCGCTAAATGCCGCAATTGAAGCAGCGAGGGCAGGGGAACACGGGCGCGGATTTGCCGTTGTAGCTGATGAAGTAAGAAAGCTCGCAGAGAGAACTACTGTTGCCACCAAAGAGATTGTAGGCATGGTAACTAAAATTCAGACTGACAGTGAAAACGCCGTTGAGGCAATCGCAAAAGGCAATTCCCAGGTTTCTGACGGTATGCAGAAGGCAATGAAAGCAGGCAGCTCTATGAATGAAATTGTTCTCTCCTCTGATAAGGTTCTCGGGATATCAAGTCAGGTTGCTGTAGCGGGAGAACAACAATCAGCTACAATTTCAGAAATAAGCAATAGCATCCAGTCGATAAATAATGTTGCATACGAAGCTTCGCAGGGAGTGCAGCAGATTGCAGGCGCCACCAACAGTTTGAACCAGCTCACAGAAGAACTCAAATCTACCATCGAGAGATTTGATCTTGGTGTTTCCGGTAATCAACTGCAAGGTTATAGCAGAGGTGTTCTTAAAAATTAGAACTGTTTCATATCCACGCGTTGAGTGATTTTATTAATGCGGATTCGGGATGATTAGTGGTATTCCGGATTCGTATTTTTTTGTTCTAGCGGTGAGCAATTTTTACGATAAATTTTGAGCCTTTCCCTTTCTGACTTTCAACAGAGATTTTTGCCTTGTTCATACTGCAATACTCTTTAACCAGCTTGAGACCAAGCCCGGTGCCTTCAAACTTTCGCGAATATCCGGTCTCTTCCTGTGTGAACGCGTTAAAAAGCTGCGGGATATATTTATTCGAGATACCTATACCACTATCGGAAACAACAATTTTTACACATTGTTCTTCTATTTTTTCAGCATTAACTTTCACATATCCTCGTTCGGTATATTTCAGAGCGTTATCGATCAGATTTCCAAAGACCTGCATAAACGAATATTCATCAACAAAAACTTTTATTCCCGCTGGTATATCGACGCGAAATTCCAGATTTTTAAGTTCCGCCAGATATTTAAATTCAGCTAACAGAGGTGTGAAAATATCATCTTTGAGATCGAGCTCCTGCGGATTAAAATCGTAAGAACCGGTTTCAATTTCCGATGTATTAAGGATAAGGTTAATGGTTCTGATGATTCGTTTGCCCGACCGTTCGATACCTTCGTATATTGAGCCCACTTCTTCCAGTTCGGAGTTAATATACTCGCGCAAAATCTGAGAATAGCTCATAATCGCTCCTACCGGAGTCCTGATTTCGTGCGACATTTGAGCAAGAAATTCGGATTTAAGTATTTCCGATTTTTCAGCATCCTCTTTTGCTTTTATAAGTTCATTGGTGAGTTTGACATTCGCTGTAATGTCTCTGACAATAGCCATGGCTCTACCGGAATCGATGTAGACCATTCTGGAGTCGAAATACCTTATTTCGTCTTCAACCTCAAGTTTATAGGAATATATTTCAATTTCTCTCGTTTTAAGGACGCGTTTAATATTTTGAATTGTTATGATGGAGATTTCTTCCGGTAAAACCTCTCGTACATTTTTATTGAGAAAAATTTCCGGTGAAGTGTAAAGTGAAGTATCCGAGGCACTGTGAGAGGCAATTATCTTACCATCTTTATTAAAGATAAAGAGCATATCGGGGAGCGCGTTCAGTATGGCGGATTTTTCTGTATTTGCAATTACCAGCTTTTTCTCGGCTTCTTTCTGTTTCGAGATATCGCGGGCAACAATGTGCGCGCGATTGTAAATACCTCTGTCATCGTAAAGGAATTTCGCGGAATCTTCACGCCAGAAATAAGTACCGTCAGCTTTTCTTGCCCTGAACTGATACATCACCTCATTTTTTCGCTGGGCGATCGAGCCGTATAAGTTCTGGGAAACTTTGTCAATATCCTCCGCGTGAGTGATACTTAACAGATCAAGATTAGATTCATCGTATTCATCATCATAACCCATCATCCTTTTATATGCGGGTGACATATAAGTGATACGTCCTGCTTCAAATATCAGTAGACCATCACGGGTATTTTCAGTAAGGAGTCGGAATTTTTGTTCACTCAATTCCAGCTTTTGTTTAACAATTTCTCTTTCGGTTATGTCAAGAACA
Source organism: Melioribacteraceae bacterium (assembly GCA_022181065.1). Lineage (GTDB taxonomy): Bacteria > Bacteroidota > Ignavibacteria > Ignavibacteriales > Melioribacteraceae > BQMY01. Next base: position 6,492 of record BQMY01000143.1, read on the forward strand.
ATTCCTTTAGATATCACTGGTGCACCGTTTGAACCGTATTCAGTATTGCAGCGGGCATGTATATATCTGATCTGATTATTTTGGAGTGATAGTCTGAATACTAAATCAAACGGAACCCCTTTTTCGATAGATTCTGTATAGTTTCTTAATATTATTTCTCTATCCTCGGGATACACAATCTCAAAAAAGCGTTCGTAGGTAAATGTATCGTCATGAAGAGGCTGACAGAATATATGATATACTTCATCAGACCATGTTACCTTATTCGTAACAAAACTATATTCCCAATATCCAAGATTTGCGATATTTTGAGCTTCCTTTAATCGTTCTTCGTTTTCCTTCAGTTTCGTTATATCGTAGATAATGCCATGCATCTCCAGCGGATTACCCGAGGAATCAAATCTGGTTATTTTGCCGTGAGCGCTTACCCAAAGCCATTTACCCGAACCATGTTTAATTCGGTACTCAAGTTTGTAATCTTCTTTATTGATTATCGCGTTTTGGAACTCCTGGGAACAGATTATTCTGTCTTCTTCATGTATTAAAGTTAACCATGTATTTATTGATATTTCCGGAAAGTCGGATGCTTTGTATCCCAGAATCTCTTCCCAATTGTTAACTTCCTTTAGCTCAAGGCGATCATCCGGAATTTTATAAACCCATGTTCCGGCATCAACAGAACTAAATGCAAGTGAAAGGTCCAGCTGGCTTTTTTGTGCGTTATCTTTTTCTTTAGCAAGGAGTATGGTATGAGCAATAAATGGTTGAATTCTAGTTAAAATATGGCGTAGATGTTCGTAGATAAACTCATATTGTGAGCTGCAAAGATATATCGCGCCGTGCAATGTTGAATTAACTGTGACAGGAATAATTCCGCAAGCCTTTAAACTCGATTCTTTTAGTTCTTCCGAGGTAAAACTGGACATTTCACCAAGTTTGGTGAAAATTGCGTCTCCTTCATCCAGTAAACTTCTGAAATTATCATTGGTAAGAATTTTCCCAAAAAACAATTCTTCTTCTTTAGAGAGGTTTTTAACCGCAAAAGGAATTGAACTGCTATACTCGTTACATAAATATATCGCTCCGGATGTCAGTTCAATTGTTTCTGTAATAACTTCAAGAATCCAGTTTAATTGGGTCTCAATCGCATCATAAACATGCAATTTTGTTAAAATATTGTTTTCAATATGAAGGGCGATCTCCGATTCTTTCCTTTCGGTTACATCTTCCCCGAACTTTATAAAACGGGATATATCCCCCCCTGATCCCCGGATTGATGAGATACGGGCACTTTCCCAAAATGTGCTGCCATCTTTTCTTAAATTGTTAAACTCACCTTCCCAGTATCCTTGTTCGTGCAGTGACTTCCACATCCCTTTATAAAAATCATCAGATTGAAATCCCGATTTTAGAAGATTGGTTTTTCTGCCAATCACATCCTCGAGTTGATATCCGGTAAGCTGTGTGAATTTGGGATTAACATATTCAATCACGGCATTTTTGTCAGTTACGACTATAGTAGAGGGGCTGTTTTGAAGTATTCGGAAAAAATCATTCGAAATAGTATTTAGAATCGCGATAAAACTTAAATCGATTCCAAAAAATCTGATGAAATCGCGACCATTATTTTTTTCATGTTCAAATGAGGAATAAACATTGAGCTGCCGACCATCTTTTAAAGTCATTGACAATGATGACTTGCTAACATACTGATCAGTAGAAATAACTTCGGTAAGGCTCTTATCAAAGTCATCCCTGAAAACACCAACCGAGGATAGTTTTTTCCCTAACAACTCCTCACTCTTGTAACCCGTTCTCATCAAGAAGGTGGAGTTCACACTTTGGACTGTAAAATCACGTGAATTTATATTCGCCACCATCAGAAAATCGTGTTCAGAAAGTTTTTTCGATGTCGATTTAATTTCTGTTAAAACAGACACTCCCTTCAAAGTATCTTCATCGGTTTTTTTTGCAACATCTCTTACTTCGAAGGATTTATTATTTACTCCGTTAATTTTATAATTAGTTTGTATTGAAGTGTGATCACCACTTTCAAGTAATTTGAAATTATTCTTAATACGTGATTTGTCATTTGGAGAGACGAAAGATAAATAATCATGAAAAGAATTTACAGAAGAAACCTTAATACCGGTTTTTTTTTCAAAACCATTACTAAAACAAAGTATTCCTGTCGAAATTTTATATTCCCAACTGAAAACTCCGGCTGATTCTAATAGGGATTCTTCAATGTGATACAGCATTACAATCCTGATTAAACACTTACTTTTTTTTAATTATTAACGAAAGAAATAATATTAGTAATCAATAGTTATTATCGAAAAAATAATACAATTAATGAATGTTCTTTTAGAAAAAACTGAAAATAAGCAAACAAAGGTTATACGGATTCGAAAATCTTTATTAGAATTTCAAAATTACTAAAATTTATTGGTTTATACTTTAAAATCTTTCATCAATGTTCTAATTTTGCCCTTTAACTCATGGTTCCCATGACCACAATTGATCCATTTGGTTAGTTCTTCCAATGTATCAATGTCAATTAATATATCAAATAGTCTGTAACTGGCTTTACCAATATTTTGAATGGTTTCGGTCAAAACAGAACTCGTACTCCAACTGATATTGTTAAAAATTGATGTTTCAGGTTTTTTCATTCCCAGCAGGTAGTAACCTCCGTCATCAGCCGGGCCGATAACATAATCATTATTCTCCAGGGCGTCGAAAGCGTTTTTAATTATGGTCGGACTTATATCGGGGATATCAGTCCCTATAATACAAACTTTGTCATATCCCAACTCAAAAATCTCTTTAAAGGCGTTCCCCATTTTGTCACCAAGTGTATCACCTGTCTGAACTTTGTGATCACCAGCGGTATCATATTGTTCGTTAAAGTAAAAAAATGTATCGATGGGGAATTGTTTGGAGAGACCGGCGGTCATAGAAAAAAAATAATCGAGACAAACTTTATAAAATAATAACGCAAACTCTTCAGATGTTCCATTGGCTAGACGTGTTTTTACCTTCCCGGATACCGGTCTTTTTGCAAAAATAATTAGCGCGTTTTTATTCATAATATTGGATAAAAGCAGGCGGGGAAACCTCGCCGCAGACAGTTGACAAAGTCGTTTCGTTTTAAGATACTCCTCCCGAAATTCTTCAGAACAGTTTCGAAGGAGGTGCATTTCTACCATAGTCGAAATACGGAGGATGATTTTTTACTTTTTTCCTGACTTTTGGTCATCCCCCATCATAAAAATGTATGATCCTGAAATAGGTTGACTCTCATAGCTTGACGACTTTATCAACGATCAGACGCAATATCCAACATATCGGATTGTGTAATCGGATGAGAGTTTAACCAGATTAACAGGAACAAAAATTCCCCAACCCCTCTTCTGTTTTGAAGAGGGATTGAAAGAAAATCTATATATTTCTAAAAGTTATACCCGAATGAAAAACGCATCATCATTTCAGGGAACCCGAATACCAATACACCTATATCGATATTTTCATAAATTGTGTAAGTCCTGGACATTGAAAATCCGGTTATCAAAGGTATATCAAGAGCGTCAGTGAGTGACTGAGTATCCTCATTATTAAATCCTTCAACAATCGGCTCACCATTCATAAGCGCGATACCATAACGATAGTGAGGATTCTTGTAACCTGTCTGTTTTGCGAACAACTGGAATATAGCTCCGTCAAGATCAAGGAAAAATACCCTTAACGGAAGAAGAAGCCAGCTTGCCCCCTTGAATTTATCAGGGAAATGAAAATCGAGCCCGAACCTCACGCCGGAAGTCGCCTTTTTACCAAATTTAAATTTATCCATCTGGTATGACAACTCACCCGAATATGAAACATAATTAAACGCGAAAAGATGTTTACCCAGACTTATATCCATTCCAAAAGTGAGTGAAGAAGGCATATTGACCCTCACCGAATTCCCGAACGAATTAAATGTTTCCACAGTCAGGTTAGGCTTGGCTATATCGATTGAGTCGATGATGATATCCATTGTCTCTTCATCCTCACCGAGAGGTCTGCCTGTAAGAAACTTAGGCTGATAGCTTCGTGAAAAAGCGTTATCATCAGAAAGTGTCATTTCAGGCATCAGATCGTAAACAAGTGATAATTTGAAGTTTGAGAAAAACTTCGCCTTGTCACCGAAATAGTAATACATTCCCAGTCTGCCGCCCCATTGAACAGCCTCAAAATTACCGCGTGTTTCCCAGTAGAAACTGTTGGTTTCCCCGGCATTAAAATCGAGAACATTATCAGATGGATCATTAAAGTAATACTCTGTACTGTTACTGATAACCATCATGCCATCGGAGTTGAATTTGTTATTCAGCTGGTGGAATGCTGTGTACCTGTTAAAGGCAATACCAACACTCAAAGTACGGTTGTTCTCATTCTGGAAAAGTCTGTATCCTGCCGACAAGCTCATGCTGCTCATTCTGAAGGTCATCTGCATCGATAGTGATGAGTTCAGAAGCATATCAATTGGAGTAACAGAATTACCGATTTGTTTTTCAGTTTTGATATTTGTCATTATACCGGAAACCAGCATATTCATATCAAACTGCATAAGTGAATTATAACCAAATCCAACGACGAGGCGGTCACTCAAAGGCAGCGCAAAGGAAAGTGAAGTAACTCCTCCGGGCTGGTAGATATTTACACCACCTAACTGAGTATCTTTTCGGTAACTGCTAGCCGGAAGTTTGAAAGTAGTAGTATCGGTTAGAAAATCATCCGAACCATCTGTGAGCGTCTCTTCAGAAATAACTTCACTATCGGAAATTCCAAGAGTATGGGTTCCGATCATCATTCTTGTGTCGAACAATAATTGCGGTGACTTCAGAAAGCTTAATTCAGCAGGATTACTGTACATTGCGCTTGCACCGTTCCTGATACCCGGACTCACAATTCCGGCAAAAATACCGGAACCCATTCCGGGTCCGTTCATATTTCCCTGGAAAGCCATATCCATATTAAGGGTACCGCCAACCCAGTACTGCATTATCGGGGTGTCATCAACCTGCGCGAACGAAACCGCCGAGAGCAGTAAAACTAAAAATAATGTATATATCTTTTTAATCATTTTTTCCTCTCCGGTTAAAATTCAACCCCTAATGAAAAACGTAGTGAATTATCGATCTCTTCAAAGAGATATGTAAAGTCAACAAGAACACGCAAATCCTTGATCATTGTAAGATCAAGACCTGTACCGATTGAGTATCTCTCATCTTCAACATCATTAGCGAAGTATTGCATGCCGCCGCGGGCGTAAACTATATTAAACAATTTCCATTCGGCACCCGCGCTGAACCTTGCATTGCTTTCAGCAGTGAAATTGGGCGCGTAATCAACAGCCGCTACTATCTCTTCGGTAATTCTTACAGAAGTACCAAAAACTGTTTCAAATGGAATCAGCTCATCATATTGACCTTTTGGCTGATTTACGGGGTTTTCATTTTGAGAATCCCAATAAACCGGTGAATAAATATCCTTCAGCATCAAACCGATTGTGATGTTTCGGGAGAGCATATACATCGCGCCTATATCAATACCAAACCCGGAAGCAGAACCATACACCTGATTCATTATTCCTTCATTTATTTCATCCGGCTCAAATATCACGTAGTCAGATTCATTGATATCATTGTTACCAAACGACGCATAGCGGAATTTGAGACTCACACCAACAAGAAAATCTGAAATTTCCTGCGAGTATGTTCCCTGTATTGTCCACTCCTGTAAGGCTTTATCACCTGAAGATATAATTGCCAGGCCTATAGTTTTTTTATCAATTCTCGAAAGTGGCATCGCAGCAGCGAGATAATGATAACTAATAAGTCCGAGCTGATCTGTGTAAGTGAATGCAGCTTGTTTTTTACGCAGATTAGAGAGTCCGGCGGGATTCCAGATAACACTATGGACATCATCTGCCAGACCTGTATAAGCGGAACCCATCGCGGTTGGACGGGCTCCGAAACCTATGTCAACAAAAGCACCGGGAATACCCGATAACTCCTGTCCACTCACCTGGATGGTGAGGAGGATAAGTAGCAATATTGCCAAATATTTTATCGTTTTCATTTTATTTCCCCGGTAAATTTATTTAACTAAAACAACCTGAACGATTTCCGATTTTTCGCCGGTTGAATCCCTGGCGTCTATTTTAATAATATAACGACCATTTCTCGCGAGATAACCGCCGTTGGTTTTTCCGTCCCAGGTAATTTCCTTTATACCTGCCCGGCTGCCATACCTGCCTGAAATCTGGAAATCATTTTCAAGCAAAGTTCTGACAAGCTCACCGCGAATGTTATATATCTTGATAGTAACACTCGCGCTTCTATCAGGTGTGGTTAGGAAATAACCAATTTTCAACGGAGCGACCTGTGGTGAAAACGGAGATGGTAGAACCGCCACATGTTTCAAACCAAGGGGTTCATTTTGCGTCAAAACTCCATACTCACCAAATTTGGCGAAACTGCTCATTGATAAGCTGCTGCTGTTGTCGGTGGATTCAAATAATCTCCAGATTTTACTCTGCGGATTATAGTATGCTACTTTTTTACCACCGTCAAAAAACTTGAGCGAATTATCTACCGGAAGAGATAATGTTGCCGGCTTCAATAAACTATCACCGGGAAGACCAAGTGACGATCTGTACTGGAAGTTATAAAGATTCTCGGATACAGTATATGTTCCACCCGAACCTAACGGGGTGAATTGCTGCTTTGCAGGTCCGAACTGAGGCTGTTCAAGCGATATCTCAACAGGAATATTCACTGCCCCGGTTGGTACATTCAATTGCATTCCCGAATTATCTTTCAGCATAAAACTGCCCTCTGGTGATAGCTCCGCGAATACAACCATATTCGCTGAACTCGTCACATCCGAAAGGTTATCACCAAGAATTATTTCAGGAAATCCGATATATGTTGTGTCATCCGGACTGTAAAAACCCGTTTCAGTAATGATACCGGCATTAGTCGGGATAAGAGACCAGGTAACTTCCGAACCTAATGTGATCTGCTGGTTAAGTGTATCTATACCACTATATGAAAGCTGAACACCACCGGTTTTATTGCTTATTCTTCTTACCGGGCTAAATACTTCCAGTTCTTTCAGTGGGATAGTACTAACATTAAATCTAACAACCTTGACCTGTGAAACACCACCCAACACTGTAGTAATGGTTATTTCATTCAGACCTTCAGCGGTTGGTTTGATTATCGCGACAGTACTATCGGTTGTGTTTGGATATTCTATCGAAATACCGGGAGCCTCTGCTATATTCCAGTCGATGCTTCCGGGGTGATTCGGACCGGTAAACTGATCCTCCAAAGATGCATTTAGACCATCTCTTATAACAAGACTAACAGTATAAATATCTTCTGCCCTTAACGTTAAACCGGTAAGTGCGGGTTTTAGTATTATATTCGAAAGAATACCACTTGCAAGCGGTGTGATAGTGTATTCCGCGGATGTGTATGAAATACCGGTATTGTTATCAAGAACGTTTACATAATAAACAATATCCTCGAGCGTAAACAACGCCGGAATAAATCCGCTGAATTTATCTCCTGCAGCTGACATTGCAACTGTTTTGAAGTTTGCTGCTGTATTTTTTCTGTAATAAAGTGTTGCTTCAACTCCGGTTTGGTCACCGGAATAATTTATGCTGACCTCTGTCGCAACATTTGCGAACAATGAATCAATCTGGCTGAATCTGTAGGGCATCTTGAACGTCGTATCAACTACTGTTGTATCACTTTCCAGAATAACATTTGTCGATACATCCAGTGGAGTGAGATAGCCTTTTTTCTCCAGACTTACTCTATACTGACCTGCCACAAGATTTTCCTCACTTACATACTTGCCTTCTACACCGGTTACCACAACATCCGAAACACCGTCCGGCTTTGTAAATGTTACTTTAACGCCCGGAACAACTGCTTGACCGTCAGTAACCGTAATTGTGACAGAACCACTAGGAAGAATGAAGTTTTCAGCATCTATCATCGTTCCTGCAAGACTCCTTGGAATCGTAATCACCTGGCTCAGCGCCGGATAATTATCATCATTGATACCAAGGAGGAACAGGGTGGTGTCATTTGCTCCTGTTTTTATACCAACACCTTCAAAAAGAAAATATCCGCTTGCGGATGTGGTTGTAGATTGTGTGGAGGAGGAGCTTAAAGACATATTCACATTTTCAACACCTTCACCTTTATATTTAACGTATCCGCGAATTCTTACAATAGCCGCTGTCATTAGAATTTCACGGTTATAAACGCTGTTGGAAAGTGTTACGGAATATGTGTTACTCACATATCCGGACTTGGTTGCAGATACTCTCGTGTCACCTGCAGGAAGATTTGGAATTGAATACGTTCCGTCATCACCGGATACACCCGAGAATGTTTGACCACTGTTATATTTTACGATAACAGTAGCATCAGGTATCGGGATTTTGTCACCACTAGCCAATCTGTAAACCAGACCTTTAAGTTCAGAATTGTTTCGTGACATCACGAAACTTGCGGTAGCGTCTTCACCAACACCGAGTGCTTCCGTTGATGAAACAGGATCCGCTGAATAACCATCTTTTGACGGAGTAATAATGTATGTTTTATTAGCGGGCAGATTACTGAAAACAACGCTGCCCTGCGTGTTAGTTACACCACTGCGCACTGTGCTTTGGTCCTGACTAACAACTGATACAGTCGCCTGATCAATACCGACCTCAGCGCTGGTTCTAACTAATACGGTAATACTGCCAATACTTTCTGCAGCTGTAAAATCCACATTGTTTACACTATCTTTTGTACCGAGCGATACATCTATTGTAGCAGGTGTAAATGCGTAACCGGCAAGAGTAGGCTTAATAGTGTAACTTCCTTCATCAAGGAACTCGAATAAAAATGCACCGCTCGCTGATGATGAGATAGTTTTTATATCACCGGTACCATTATTTGTAAGCTGTACAGCAACATTACCCGCTCCAACATTACCGCTAATAGCAGACTGATTTTCCTGAACTTCAAGGTTGATTGTAACACTTGATACACCATTGTCTATCCTGAACTGCGTTGTATCGTTAATATAACCTTCCCTGAAAACCTCTGTGAAGATTGTAAAATCAGCTTCATCCGGGACTCCGTTAATAGTATAATTACCCGCTGCATTGGTTTGCCCGGTAAACACACTTCTGTCTTCAGTGACAGCAGTGATTGGAACAGTAAACGGAAGTACTTCTCCTAACTGATTTCTCACCGATCCGGTAATGCTGGATGTGTTTTTAGGCATCACCAGACTTAGTGTAAAAGATTGATTTAACGTGAATGTTGAATCGATACTTCCATAGCCTGTTTTTTCAGCAAGGAGCTGATAGTCGCCCGGCGCCAGCTGCGCGATTTCAAACTCACCGGCATTGTTGGTAACGGCACCCCCCGAACCGAAAGATGAGTAAACGGAAATTGCGACACCGCTAAGTGTTAATCCCGCATCATCTCTTATCGAGCCGGATATTACACTGTTCTTTTCAATCAAATCTCCAATTGCCACAGTCTGGACAGGATTAAGTAGTGTAAGCGTAAGTGTCTGAGTTGAGCTTTGCAGGAATCCGGATTTAAGAGCATAAATATCAAACTCGCCGAAATTAAGTCCGGTAAAACTGAAAGAGCCGTCACTTAATGATGTTTTTGTACTTGTGAAATTATTTGATTTTCTTACCAGAACTACAGTTGCCTCATTTATCGGATTACCAAGATTATCCTGAACGACACCACTTATTTCACCATTTAGCTGGAATAATGTGTAGTTAATAATTTTGGAATCGCCATCGGCAATTGTGTAGTTTGAAATTGTAGTATCGGAATACCCGTCCTTTTCAACAGTAATGTTATACGTCCCACCGATAAGGCTCTGGATAGAATATGTACCTCCCGAACCCGATAGCACAGTTGCACCGCCGGTGTTTCCGATCAGGTTGATTGTAGCATCCTGCAAACCATTTCCGCTAAAGTCCTTCACCGTACCGGTAATGAACGCGAAATTTTCAGGAAGCGTAAAGTTTATATTTGTAAGATTCTGACCCAATACCAAAGTTACGTTGGCACTATCAGGGGCATAACCTGCTTTGCTTGCCTTGATTTTATAAGTCCCCGCTGTCAGACCTGAATTATAAGTTCCATTCGCGGTAGTAGTAACTGTTTTTACAAGTGTACCACTCTGGTTATAAATCTTTATAGCTACACCTGAAAGATTATTTTGTATGTTATCTTTTACTCTACCGGCGACAGAAGACGGGTTGGCTGTAAGAGTAGCATTTACAGTTAAACTGCTACCGGAAACAAGATTTTCATAAGAATCGCTATAAGTGGAATATCCTGTTTTACTTATTGTTAAATCATATGATTTTCCGGCCTCAACAGATATAGCAAAATTACCATTAACATTTGATATTGTGTTGGAGGTATTGGATGCGTTACCTGTTTCTGTAAGGACTATTTGTGCGTTATTCAGCTGTGCGCCCGCGAGAGAGGTAACCGTTCCCTCGAATGTCGCGATTTTTTCAATTAAACTAAAATTATTGTTAGGGCTCACCTGTCCGGGACCAACTGTAATTGTAAGTGCTGAACTTGTTTCGAAACCGGTTTTTGATGCTTTTACCGAGTATGTTGATGGTGGAAGAGAAATCGTATAATTTCCGGTTGAATTTGTAACAGTTGTGTATGACTGTGATCCGGCGGTTACAGTAATTGTCGCGTTAACGAGAGGCTGCTGCAAGTTTGTAACCTTACCGCTGATCGTACCCGCGTTTGGCGACATTTCGAAATTTATACCTGTAAGGTTTTGACCCGCCGATACCGACACGGTTTTAGCTGAAGGGGGTATATAACCCGATTTTTCCACATTCACAATCCTGGTACCGCTTGAAACAGAGAGTGTATATGTACCATTGGAAAGTGACGTAGTTGTCACACCGCTGTTTGTATAAACAGTCGCGCCTCCCAGTGCGGTACCATTTGGTAGCGTGATTACACCTGAGATAGAGGATGGGTTTGGAGTAAGATTAAAATTTACACCCGAAACCGTCTGACCAACACCAAGCGTGAGCTGAACCGGATCAGATGCGGTAAAACCTGTTTTGCTTACAGATATTGTATATGTACCACTTCTCACACTAAGGCTGAATTCACCTGTCTGACTTGTAGTAGCTGTTACAGGAGAACCACTATTTGGTGTCGCTGTTACAGTTATACCCTGAAACGGTGTTGTACCGCCGGAAGTAACCCTGTAAACGAAACCTGATACCTGATTCGCGCGTGGTATGATAGTTAAATTCTGGTTTTGTAAATTATCACCTGTGCTCAGACTGAGCGGCAAAGGTGTCGGACTAATAAATCCGGTCTTCGAAGCTGATATGCTCCAGTTACCGGAAGAGAGAGTAAAGGAATAATTACCACTTGCGTTACTGGAAACCTGCTGCGTTATTGTTCCTTTGGTCGCTACTACTGTAGCCTGTTTTACCGGTTGTCCGAGATCATTTATCATTTTGCCTGAAACAAAGGCATTATCAAGTGTAAGAATGAGTGGATCCGGTATAACAACCTGATCTTCGTTGGCAGTAACTAAAATCTCGTCAGGAACGAGGTAGCCTGCTTTCGTTACATCGATACTATAAGTAGCTTTAGGCAGGGTTGCACTGAAATCTCCGCTACCATCAGTAGCAACCATAAAATCCTCCGCGGTGAGGATATTTGTAAAGGTTACATCAGCATTGGTCACTGCAGCACCATCCTGATTATTAACTTCACCGCTTATCACTGAGGGATAAGGTCTTAGCCATAACGCGGCACTAGCGGTTCCGGTTTGAGTTATCTCCACAGTAAATGTGGAATCGTAAAAACCGGTTTTACTGGCGGTAAACTCGTAAAGACCCACTACAAGGCTATCAGTAAAAGATTGAGAATTACTGACAACATAAGGATTTGCCGGTGATACACCATTCTCGATCGCGTTTACCTCAAACTGAAAATTCAGCAGGTTACTACCATCCCTTGTTGTACGGGCAGTTGTTACAAATTTCCCTACATCAAGGATGTATTCAAACAAGTAAGTATCACTGATACTTCCCGCGCCCTGATCATCATTCGGGATAACGTTCCAGACGTAATTACCTTTTGTGAGAGTTGTTCTCGCGGGATAATCAACCTGCGTATTTGTAGTGGTAGTGTTCCAGATAGGTACGTCAATTTCCTGATTATTACCGGCAAATGAAGTAACCCTCTGAAAAAGATACAGTGTGTAACTATTTACGTTCGTTACAGGGTCCCACTGGAATGTAATAGTTTCCTCACCATAAAATATGCTTTGATCAGCCGGCGCAACCAGGTTTGGGGGATCAATAGTAGATACTCCCTCAAAGGTAAAGGAGTTAACACCGCTGAATACAGAACTTCCGTATGCTATGTTTTCCGTATCATAAAGATTTAATATTGTATAATTGTATTCGGTTCCCGGTATAAGGGGGGGCGGCACAAGGTTATATGGCGCGTTGGGATCAACTTCTCCATATTGAATGGAAGTTTCACTTGTGATATACTCCCATATAAGATTCGCGCCTTCAACACTGACCTCACCATTAGGTAGCGTTACAACTTCGAACGGTGTGCTCGATACAATCAAAAAATAGGAAATAACACCCGGTACAGACGTCCACTCAAAAAGGGGAGTCGGGTTCTCTGTTACTCCTAAAGGACTGAGGGCAATTGGTGCCGTTAGCGCTTCAACCACAAATTGCGATTCGTTTGAATAAAATATGGTATTCGGATTAGCGAGATAATCAGCTTTTATATCATTCAGATTATCCGCATCCGAGTTTGTTAGTATAACATAATACCTTCCCGTGGTCATATTTAACGGGGAGTTACCGGGTATTGTACTGAATCTCTCATTCGCTGCGGGTGTTTCTGTCACATCGTAAAAACCGGGAGAAGACCCCACCTTGATTTTAAGGTCCGAAGGTGAACCTCCACCGGGGAAACTCCAGTTAAAAATAAGTGAATCGGTTGGCGCAAACAACAATTTGAATTTCAAGTTGTTTGGACTATCGAGAAAATATCCTTTTGCGGGACTTAAAAGGATATTCTGCCCTGAAACTATGCTACCCAGGAATAAAAAGAGAAAGAGGCATAAAACGGTAAACCTTTTGCCCATAGTACCGTCCTTGTAATGATTGATTAATTTTAATTTAAGTTATCGATTGAGATGTAAATAGTCAAGATTCAAATAATATTGATGCTGATAGTTTGTTTTGAGCATTTTATCAGACCAAAGATGACAAATTATCTTCTTACTAACAAGTAAAATAAAAAAGATTAACTTGTGTTCAGTCTGTTGACAAAGTCGTCTCGTTATAAAGTCCTCCTTCGAAGGAGGTGGGTTCCGACGAATGTCGGAGGACGGAGGATGATTTATTTCATTTTTTGTGACTTTTGGTCATCCCCCATCACAAAATCCGCCTTTGGCGGAGTGATTTCCCCCTTCAAAAGGCAATGGCGTCAACTTAGTGGTTTTCATGCTAAAACACCCGTTTATTGTTCATGGGATATTTTAATTTCCCTTTGGTTTTATGCGCATATTTTCTCCCTTTTCTAACTGGGATTTTGTATCTCTTTATTTCCTCTTTTATCTGATCGT
>BQMY01000144.1 GCA_022181065.1 Melioribacteraceae bacterium
TTCCGACAGTATCGAAAAAACCTCTTTCATAACGATATTTGCTTCATAAAGTATTGAGGAAGTTACGATAGCGACCTTTAATGGATTTTGTACAAACCGTGCAGAAATTTCATTAAGTTTTTCTCCAAGCTCCACTTCATCATATTTTCGGTTAACATTCGGATTTTTCCTGAAATAATCTTCAATTAGCAAACCCGATAATTTGGAGGCTTCATCACCCAACCAGCCTTTAATTAACGGCAGGAATATCTCAACACCCGGCATCGGTTCGATCATCCTTATCCCTTTTTTACCGAAAACCTCTTCAGAAACTTCATCAGATTTGCCATCGTCTATCTTACCGATGATGTAGTGATATCGTTGATAATAGATATCCACACCAGCCTTAACCTGATTTACATAGCCTGCTGCTTTAAAGTCAGAAAGAAAATTATGCTTTGCGTTCTCTATCAGAAGATCGAAACTTTTATCATCAACTAAACTGTTTCGTTTTTCCTCAATCAAATCAGCAAGTTTGGCAATACCGAAATTTTTAAGATTTATCTCAACTTCCTCTTTTCGTCTGCTATCCTTGCCATAAACCAATGTCCAGACCGCCGCAAAAATATAAGACTCAGCAATCAATTCTGGTTTAAGATAATTTGTATATCTTTTTATGAGGAATTCAACATGTTTTGTCGTGGAGTTTCCAATAACATGCGGATAATCAATTGTTTTATCGAGACCATGCCACTCCTCAATATTCATCTTGCCTGACATTTTTCTGATCATATATTCCAGTGAATGCAGGCACAGTGGCTCTGTTGTGGTTGTAGTTCCATCCATATCCATCACCGCCGCGCTAAGGTGATACCTCGGTGTTGTAATCTTTTTTGCCAACGGCTGCATTTCAAATGCCGGATGTACATATTCAGGGTTAGTAATTACCGCAAACTCGTATCCCAACTTTTTCTGTAGAATCTGGGCATATTCCAGATTTACAAACTTTTCCATAATTCTATCCTTTCAACTAAAAAGCTTTTTCCCTGTTTCAAGCAGATTTTTAACTTCTGCCATGGTTTTACCTTCCGCGTAAATGCGTATAAGAGGTTCAGTTTCAGATGCTCTTATCAGAAGCCACCTGTCATCTTCCTCAAAATGAAATTTAATACCATTTATAATTCCCCTGCTGCTCAGGAATCCCGAGATACTTTTCACTTTAAATCCGGCAAGTTCGTCGGGTGAAGATTCATACAATTTTGGTAGCAACTCTGTTCTGTCCGACTTGTGATAAGGATGATCAATTCTATCATAAAATATTTCACCGAATTCTTCGCGCTTGAGTTGAAGTAATTGCTTTAATGACTGCACGTTATAGTATTCCAACATTTCAACGAACAGGAGCGCAGAAAGGATACCATCCCGCTCAGGCATAAAAAAACCATAACCAAATCCACCGCTCTCTTCTGCTCCGAAAGCGGCTTTTGTTTCTATCATTTTTTCGCATATATATTTGAAGCCAACCTGAACCTCGTGAACTTTAATACCAGAAAATACTTTATCAAACTTTCCGGTTACGCTCGAAGTTTTTATTAAATCGCCACCAATTTTTTTTACATTCTTCACATAATCCGCGAGCAGCAAAATGGTTTCCTGAGCGCTTAACCACTCACCGCCCGAAGAAACAACGCCTAATCTATCCGCATCACCATCTGTTGCTAGTCCTATTCCAAATTCCTCATGTTCTTTCAGAAAGTATATTAACGGAGTAAGATTTTTTTCTATTGGTTCGGCATTCCTTCCGCCAAAATCATTCAATATCTCTGACGCAATTGTGGTGATATTTTTCCTCTCAAACCGTGCGAGATACCCCTCTATTACTGTTCCCCCCGCTCCATGCATCGAATCGACAACAATTTTTTGAGTCCCTATTGCAATCAGACTTTTATCAAGAATTATATCAAGTTCTTCAAAGTAGCTATTTACAAGATTTTCAATTGAGATTTTATCACGATTTTTTTTGATTTCCGCTTTGTATAACCGATTTTCAATCAGAAGGGTTTTTTCTGTAAAAAAAGGACCTCCGTAATGATCCTTAAATTTGATTCCGTTGTACTCCGCAGGATTGTGCGATGCGGTAATCATAACCCCGCAAGACAAATTTCTCTTTTTAACGGTGAATGAAAGAACAGGTGTTGGAATAACCCTGTCCGAGAGTATTATATCAATTCCATTACCTGATAGAACTTCGGCAAAAATTTCCGCAAAGGAATCACTCTTTTTTCTCCCGTCATAACCAACTGCCGCACTACCAAGACTGTTCATCTTTAAATAATCAGCTAATGCCTGGGCAACTGTTGCCACAGAATCTTCATTTATCTGCTCGCAGAGTATTCCCCGCCAGCCATCGGTTCCAAAAAATATATCCATAATTAAAACTGTATATTATCTATAATATTATTTTTGATTTCATCGTATTTTACATCGCGTAACTCAGAATTTTTTTTCGCGGCAATTGCGGCTGCGGCTCCACATGCCTCACCCATAGCTGATGAGGTCGGCATAATCCGTAAAGCCGAGTGCCCCTCGCGGGTAGCCGATATATTTCTACCTGCAACCATAAGATTACTCGCATCCTTTACAATAAGTGCCCGAAGCGGAATCTCGTAATATACACCAGAATCAAGATGTTCCATCCTGCTTTTTTCCCCTTTTTGACCATGGATATCAATCCCGTAACAGCCTCTCGCTATCGCGTCATCAAACTTGGCACCCGATTTAATATCCTCACCGGTCACCACATAATCACCAACCGCCCTTCTTGTTTCTCTGACACCAACCTGTACAGCAGTTTCAACGATATAAGATTTTTCAAAACCGGGTACATCCTCTTGCAATAACCTGACAACCGCATCCACCTGATTGCGACCAATCAGTTCAGCTCTGGTTAAATCAAATGAAGTTGAGCCATCCAGACCTAAAACATTAGAGGTATTAAATGACCCCTCCCCCGATTCCGGCAAGGTGGTAAAAAAGATATATTCTATCTCCTCAGGTAGTTTTCCCTCAACATGAGCACGCTTGATAAAACTGTAATAACCGGCAACTGATAAAATTTTGGAGAAGTCAAAATCGAATTCCATCCATTCCATAAAATCTTCCGGGTGACTACGCGCGTAATCAGCGACCTTTGTCATATCTATGCCCCCCATCCGGAAAAACAAAGTTAATGCTTGCAGATGCCCCGATTTCTCATCACCCTTGACCCATGGGAAATCACCAAGATATACAATATGGGCATCCCCGGAAGTATCTATAAATACCTTCCCTTCAACTTTTTCAACTCTGTTATTATGCCATATATCTAATGAATTTATACAATTTTCAACCTTGTTTACGGAAATTACTCCCGAATGCAGTAAAACCGTGACATTATTCTTTGCCAACAATTCCAGCACTACCGATCTGAAGGAATCTGCCAAGAAGCCGTTATCAATCATTCCACCATTTTGACGCATTCCCGATTCAATCTCACTAAATACACCATTTACTAACGGTTTGCCATCAATTTTATGATTCATAAATGGCGAAACCATCCCCGCTGTTGACATACCACCGACAAACCCGTAGTGTTCTATCAGCAGAACACTCGCGCCCATACTACCGGCTTTGATTGCCGCACTGACACCGGCAATGCCTGCCCCGGTAACTATTACATCATATTTATTTTTGATATTTTTGATATTTTTCATTTTTTGCACTTTCTATCGCTTTCACGAACCAATCGGTTACAATGTGCGGACGTGTAATAGCTGTCCCGACAACAACTCCCCAAACACCCAAACGGATCA
The DNA here is from genome assembly GCA_022181065.1 of Melioribacteraceae bacterium. Lineage (GTDB taxonomy): Bacteria > Bacteroidota > Ignavibacteria > Ignavibacteriales > Melioribacteraceae > BQMY01. The sequence goes on from BQMY01000144.1 coordinate 3,831, forward strand.
TTTCTGCGGCAAATTCCGGAGTATTGACGCGCCCCTCCGCGAATACCGGGCAGTTCAATTTTGGAATTATTTGCTTCACAAGATTATAATCTGGTCTATCTGTTTTGGAATCTGCGGTTTCAGGCGTGTAGCCGCTGAGTGTGGTCGAGATACAATCAGCTCCTGCCTCAGCGCAGGCAAACGCTTGCTCGGGGGTAGCAATATCCGCCATGATCACAACATCATATTTGGCTTTTATACTATTAATAAAATCAGGGCCCGATAAGCCTTCTCTCTTGCGATAGGTTCCATCAACGGCAATTATGTGAGTCCCGATTTCCGCAAGTTTTTCAACATCATTATAACTGCCAGTAATTTTCACGCTTCCATCACTGAAAGCATCTTTGATCAGACCAATTACGGGTACATCAACAGTTTCAATAATTTTTTTTGTCTTGCGCAAACCTTGGGACCTTATCGCAACAGCACCACCCTGCACCGCGGCTTTCGCGAACAATGATACACCTTCGGGTGTATTGAATGGTGAATCACCTTCCGCCTGGCAAGAAACTACAAGTCCCCCGCGCATTTCTTTAAATATTTTGTTTTTCATAATCAGGTAAAATTGAGTTTTAAAAGTTTATCGGTGAGTTCTAATATTTTATGTGGTATGACAGGCTCATCAACAAATTTTACAAATGCCCCGAAATACTCTTCGAACTGATCAAGATAGAGACCCTGCTTTATATTAAAAGTTATCTCGCTTTGTGGAGCCAGAACCTGTACTCTGCACTTACGTTTTTTTAAATGTTTTGATATTTCATCAATCTTTTTCTGAGCATCAGATTCATAAAAATCACTATTACTAACCTGAAACGGTAATTGCATAAAACATCTTCCATCCGCAAGTTGATAGACATTTGCATCACCATTTATATCAACAATATTTTCTCTCATCACTTCGGTAGTTATAAGATTTGATTTGTACTCCATCGCATTATTTTCACCCTCCTCGAAAAACAAATTTAGAAGGAAATTTTCGGTAGCGTCGAAAACGTACCCGGAATAAAACTCTATTGCCCCTTCCTTCCCCCAAAGAACAAATTTATTATCCTTACGTTTTTGTATTTCAATATTTTTTGGGAAAACGTGAAATAACATATCGATCTCATGATTCTGCAATAATTTCTGCAGAGAGATTTTAACATTCTCGGGATTAAAAATATTAGTTGTGGAAGCCTGGAAGAGTAATCCATTATCTTCCTCCAAATCTGACAACCAATTTTCTATTTCAGGAAAAAGAGAATTCCGTTCCAGCATCTGGAGTATTGACAAAGATTCCGTCAAATATCCACCGGGGAAGCCATATTTATTAATGAGCAATACATCATTACCAAGCTTTTTCTGCTCAATAGCAAAAAACACACCCGGAACACTTGCTCCTATTACAATTACATCATAATATTTTCTATTTTTTTCTTGCTGCAATTATTACCAACTCCTCATCGGGTAAAGTTTTGGATAATTCAATCTCAATTAGCGCCATTATCTGGGATTCAGTTATCAATCCTGTTAAATCTACTATTTTTGCTGAAATTAATATATAAATATCTGGCACAAGAGCACCTGCGTCTCCAAATGATGTAAGTTCTTCGATCATCCCCGAAATTTCACTTTTAACATTTTTCGGGGTAGATGATTTAACAAGACAGTCATTTACCTGTAATCGGACTGTTCCTTCTTTATCAATTACTCTTACCCTTTTTTCATGACTGTTAAATAGACCAAACAGGTGCTTCTGATGATGTTCATGAACCACAGCGTAAAGAAAAGAAGTTTTACCGGCAACACCAAGAGTATTTACAGGCGTTTTTAATGAAGTTGATGCAACAAAAAGAATATCCTCAATTTCGAGTTCCTTCACTTCTATCTCTTTGGTTCTCATCTCACTGGAACCCATCGCGATTGCGATAACTTTCTTATTTTTACTATCAACCTCAATCGAAACTTCTATAGTTTCGGGAATTGCTCCCATCGCAACTACAGAATCCATAGCTTCTTTACGGAGAGTGATTATATCTGCCTCCGATGGATTTAATATATTCCTTTCAACGCTATCCCTTATCATTCCCAATGCTGCACCGATCGCTGAAATAACCTCGCTGTTTTCAGCAATCCCGTGATCATATTCAAGATATTTGGCAGTGTAAGGGACTATCGCGGAGGCACCACCGCCGCCACCGACAAATCTGATCAGATCTTTATCAAGTTTATATTCTCTTATCAATCTGGAAATTATCGGTTTTATTTTTTCCGCGGAAAGTTTGAGAATCTCATCTGCCAAATCATCCGGGTCATAACCGAGAAGTTTTCCTGCAGATTTAAAGCAAGAATCAATAGCCTTCTGATTTGCTTCGCCGTGTCCATGCACTTCGACCAGATTCAGATAATTACTCGCCGCGGTTGGGGTAAGAGTATAATCTTCCGAATTATTTTTGTTTTTGATTGACAAATAATCATCAGGATCTCCTTCGATGGGTTGAACTGTTCCAATTTCTACATCCGTAAAGTCGCTTTCATCAGCAAAAGCTGTGTATGCCAGGCCGGCGATATGCGCGCTTCTTGGTCCAACATCAATAATTTTTTTTCCTTCTATTCTCGGAACTGATCCGCCAGCAATTCCAAGTGTCCTGACATCAAGCGTCTTGAGGTAAAGCCTGTGACCACCTATCTGGGCGCTCTTTACCTGTGGTTTTCCATTTTTTATCACGGAAATATCAGTTGAAGTACCTCCCACTTCGAGAAAAATACCATCGGATATTTTTGCGTACATCAATGCAGCGGCAACTCCCGCGGCCGGGCCTGATAGCATGGTTAGGATCGGGCGTTTTCTCATTTCATTTATATCCATGATTCCGCCGTCACTGCGCATTACCATTAAAGGCGCCTTAATACCGCTTTTTCTGACAGAGCTTTCGGTCATATTTGCTGTTTCCAGCATCTTCGGCATCATTGAGGCATTGATCACAGCAGTGCGGGTTCTAACACGCAATCCGTATAATTTGGATATACTGCTTGCTGAAGTAGCCTTGTAACCCATTTTGGCAATCACAGAAACAACAAACTCTTCATTTTCAGGATGGTCCACACCAAAAACTTCGCTAACCACAAAAATTTCCGCACCTTTCCTGGCAAGTTCGTTGACAGAAATATTAATCCGTTCCTCAGTAAGATTCTGAGCCAGATCGAGATATTTGAATTTTGTCGCTAGATATTTACCGGGTGAAAGTTCAATATTACCAAGATTCATTTCACCCTTGCCGCGTCTTCCTTCCATCCCTTTACCCATGCCTATAACACCTACAACTGCTACATCACCTTCGAGTAAAGCATTGGTTGCCTGAGTAGTTGAATGAGCAATAAGAGTTACTTCATCAGGTTCAATTCCGTTTTGATCCAATAATATCTTCATCGAATCAACTACACCTCTGGCAACACCTTCCGAAGCCTTGTGTGTTGTCGGAACACAAGCCTTTCCTATAATACTGTAGTCCGATATATTCAAAGCGACGGCATGGGTGAACGTGCCGCCAACATCAATACCTATTTTAATTTTTCTTTTCATCCGATATCACATAAAAAGTAAAGCAGAAAAAGTTAGACCAATAATGGCGAGTATCCAGGTATAAGGTAATGTATTCCATAAAACTTTTTGAACATCAACCCGCATTTCGTTTGCGAGCCAGACATTATGTGTATTCGTTGGATCACTAATCCCCTGAATTTGACCAACCGCAAGTAAAACTCCCATCACTGCTCCGGGATTAAGTCCGCTCGCAAGGAAAACAGCCGCGAGACCGTAACCCATTCCCCAAACATTTAATGGACCTCTGTACAAAGCCAGTGGTGCAGCGAGGGTAAACACTAAAACGTATGTTAACGCGCTTTCGGGAACAATTAACAGCATTACCGGCTTGAGCAGATTCAATACGGGCCAACCCTCGGGATAAGCTTCCAATGCCTGTCCCGGACCCATTATCGCCACAAGCAGCATACCTATTCCAAACATCAAAACTACGGCAGGCATGACAACACCACCACCTTCAAAAACAGACTGGATAAACAGGTTGAGACGACCTTTTTTATAGGTGGAGACAAAAGCGAATAATAGTCCGACAATAAACGCGGCAATGAAATCAGTGTTAAAAAGTAAAATTAGAAAAAGAGGAACAATCGGTGAAAAGTATGCACTCCAATGTACGTCACGAGAGCCTGAATTTTTGGTTTTGATTGCTCGAAATATAGAGATTACGAAGAGATATATAATTCCAAGACCTACAAAATATTTCAGGATTATACCGGTGATAGATATAATTCCGATAAGTTGATCGCGGACTTGCTCAGGAAGTATATAACTATAAACGGTATAAAGGAGGGCGAGGAGAAGAACGAGGAAAAGAGTCCTGATTAAAACTTTGCCAAATTTTATATCCTGACCATCGCGGTAAAGCTGAATGGTGATAAAGAGAATTGCTCCGATAAAACTGGCGGAAAACATCACAAGCGCGAACGGTCTGATTTCATCGACAGTTAATCCCATAACACTTACATACACAGCCCAGTTACCTACATTCAAAGTACCGCCGATACTCAAGCCGAAGAGGAATATCCCTACTGCTGTCATTGGACCGATTCCTACCGAACTCATAATCGGGAGGACAATTGTAGCAACCATAATAATTGCTCCCAATCCACCGAGAGTAGTAAAAAGCAGCGTAATGAGCGCAAGCATAATTACACCAATTATCCAGGGATTATCTCCGGAGAGTTCCGCTCCCTTTTTGATAAAAGATTCAGCCACACCTGTTTTCTGAAGAATAACACTGAGCATACTACCGAACATCGCAACTGTATATGCGGTTGAGAGTTTAACGGCACCTTTCCCGAGAACATATTCTATGACATGCTCAACCCTGACTCCTCCTATTAAAGCGATCATCACAGCCATCAGCGGTAAGGCAAGCAATGCGGGAATTTTCCGCAGAAACATGAGTACCGCCATCAGGAGAAAGACAAAAATCAGCGCCGATATTTGTAAAACTTCCATTAATTACGTCCGAATATTCTTATCCAAAGTGGAATATCAATCAAGAACTGAAATTAACCGTATTCTTCGTTTTTAGCAATTTTTTTAGCCCTACATCTTTTGGTAGTGAGATTATTTTTGTTTACGCAATTTTTAAACAAAACACGCGGATTCTATCAGATAAATAAAATATCACAAAGCCTTAAAAATATTGAATTTGATACCAATTTAACGTTATCTTTATATAATTAATTATGTTGGAAAAATCTATACTCAGAGAATGCTCGAAACCGTTAAATCACTTAAAAATTTACTCTCGGCAGCAACCCATTCTGAAAGGAACGTATTCAATGAAATATGTGAATTTCTAATTGGTCAGCAGAATCTTTATGCCGTAGCGTTCTTCCTCCATGAAAATGGGAAATTACTTCTACAAGGCAAATCCTCAAATGTTGATCCGAACATAAGGATCAACTCTGTCGTTAAAACTAACATGGATGGCTTCGGAGATTCCTCGGAAGATTTTTCAATAAGCTACAATCCTGGATGCGGCACAGTTCTTTGTGAAAATGAAGATGACTTCACAAGATATTGCATAAAATTCAGGTCGGATAAGAACTCCGATATTATCATAAAAGTTGTTCAATCACGCCCTTTTTCTGAAGACCAGCATAATTATTATTGGGAATTTAGCCAGTTAATCAATAAGTTGCTGACAATTGGTAAAGCAAAAGATGTTCAGGTTGCTCCTGCTTCCAGGCCGGTCGCCGGGGTGGATGAAGAATCACGTACTTTAGTAAAAGAACTGATAAACTCTGTAAAAAATATTTCGAAAGAAAGTAAAATTAAAACTGATTCTTCCAGGTTCATCAAACTAAAAGAAATTACCGACAAACTGGAATCACTTATGTTTTCTGACAATGAATATCAAGCAATAAAGAATGGCACTGTTCAGGTAAATAAAGAGAAAATAGTGCTGATAAATTTTGCTCCGGAAATTAAATCTGAACTCGGTTCAATGGGTATAAGATTTAACATCCAATACCGAAATCAGTTGCCTGAATCTATTTCAGCCGATAAATCAATGCTTGAATATGCAATTATCAATTTGTCTAAATTCCTCCATGTCTTGAATCCGGCTGGAGATATAACCTTATTTCTGGGTTTGGAAGCGGATCAAAAAATCAAGTTCAATATCCGGAATGAGAATAATGGTATATCATCTTCTATAAAAGAACTTCTGAAACCAAATTTTCAAAATAATATCCCTGAATTGGCAAATGCCGATATCTCAGGGTATTCCTTGATTGTTATTAACCACTATTCCAAAATGATGGGTGGTTCCTTCAAGATAAATAAACTTTCATCAAACTCGCTCGCGTTTGAATTTTCTATTGATGGTGAATTTACCGATAAAATCACCAGTACAATTACACAGCTTCCAAAACCGGATAAAAACAACAATAAAATTCTGGTAATTGAAGATGATTTTTCCACTTCACGTATGATGGAGAAATACCTCGAAGAGTGGGGTTATTCACCCGCGGTAGTTAATACCCCGAAACAGGCTTTTGAAAAAATTAAAAATGACGCTTTTCTCGCGGTTATACTCAATATTGAAATTCCGAATTATAACGGTCTCGAATTACTGAAAGAATTGAAAGAGTTACCGGAAATGAAAGGTACGCCGGTAATTGTATTTTCGGTTGAGGCCGAAGAACAAAAAGCTTATATGTTTGGTGCTGTGGAATATTTTGTCAAACCAATCAACTACAACTATCTTGTTGAGGTATTGACAAACTATAAACTCAAACGTGATTCTATTGTACTCTGCGTTGATGATGATGAACCGGCTCTAAACCTGGTAAGTAATGCCATTGAACAAGCGGGTTTTAACTCACTGGCATTTAGTGAATCATGGAAAGTAATGGATAATATCAGGGGCAAAAACATCGATCTCGCTATTATCGATCTTGATATGCCACAGGTCAACGGTTTCGAATTAATTAAAAAAATAAAATCGGAGGATGAATTTGCCAATCTTCCTATTATAATTTACACCGGTAAGGAAAACTACGAAGAAGACCTTCATCAGATTGATGGTATGTTCGAATCTTTGTTCCCTAAACAAAGCACGAATTTTGAAAGCCTTCGTAATAATATTACTGCAATGATTAGTCGGTACGATACTCCTCCACCTGTTGAGGAAGTAATCAAGAAAAAGGATGTTGTAAAAATACTTCTTGCCGAAGACTATAAACATTCTCAGATAATTGTTACACGATTATTGAAGAAGAATAATTTTACAAATATAGTGGTTGTCGAAAATGGTCAGATGGCAGTTGATATGGCAAAAAAGGAAGACTTTGCGCTAATACTTATGGATATGCAGATGCCCATTATGAATGGGTTCGATGCTACGAGAACCATAAGAACTCTTCCCGGCTACCACGACACCCCGGTTATTGCTCTTACAGCTTTCGCTATGAAGGGTGACCGTGAAAAATGCCTTGAAGCCGGTGCAACTGATTATATTCCCAAACCTATTGATAGCAAAGAGTTTATAGAAAAAGTTAAACATTATACCCGTCAAAGCTAACATATCCTTATAATAAAATTTTCAGGGGACAATCAGATGATTGTCCCCTTATTCATTTGATATTTTCGAATCAGGGAGTTTTATGAGTAATACAGATGTAAGAGTTCGTTTTGCACCAAGTCCGACCGGATACCTGCACGTAGGCGGACTTAGAACAGCATTATACAATTACGCTTTTGCCAAAGCAAATAATGGCAAGTTTATTTTACGTATTGAGGATACAGACCAAAACAGATATGTGGAAGGCGCTGTTGAAAATTTGATAAATACTCTTGGATGGGCCGGGCTTCAGTATGATGAAGGTCCAGAAAAAGGTGGTGATTTTGGTCCATATTTTCAGTCTGAACGACTGGATATCTACAAAAGATACGCTGACGAACTGATTGCGAAAGGTAAAGCCTATTATGCATTTGACACTCCTGAGAGACTACAACAACTTCGTGAAGAACAAATGGAGAAAAAACTTCAGCCCAAGTATGATAAGTTCGCACTCTCTTTATCCAAAGAGGAAGTACATGCAAAACTTGAAGCCGGCGAACCTCATGTTGTAAGACTCAACGTTGAACCCGGACCAAAAGTTATAATTGATGATATTGTGAGAGGCAAAGTAGAATTTGACCGCGATGTGATAGATGATCAGATTTTAATCAAGAGTGATGGTTTCCCAACTTATCACCTCGCGAATGTGGTTGATGATCACTTGATGGGTGTTACTCACGTCATACGTGGTGAGGAGTGGCTCTCATCCACACACAAGCATGTTTTGCTATATGAATATCTGGGCTGGGATTTACCACGTTTTGCTCACCTCCCACTCTTGCTGAACTCGGACAGGTCGAAACTGAGTAAACGTCAGGGTGATGTTGCTGTAGAATCATATCGTGAAAAAGGATATCTTCCGGAAGCACTGAATAACTTCGTTGCGCTTCTTGGCTGGAGTTTTGGCGATAACACCGAATTTTTTAATATGCAGCAATTTATTGATAGCTTTACTCTTGAGAAGGTGCATAAGGCAGGCGCGATATTTAATATTGAGAAATTGAACTGGCTTAGCGCCGAACACCTCAGAAGTCGTTCCGCAGACGAAATTTTAATTCTGCTTCGGGAAGAAATTGAGAAATCAAAATATAATAATGATGAATTAAGTGATGATTATCTTAAGCTTATTATTGAAGCTATGAGAGAGAGGGTATCTTTTGCTTTTGAGTATTTGCAAAAGAGTCCTTATTTCTTTGAAGAAGTCTCATCGTATGATGAGGATGTCATTAAAAAAAGATGGAAAGCCGAAACTCCGGATCATATGTCTGCATTAGCGGATGCGTTCGAAAAGATGGATAACCCTGGTGACAAGCATGATTATGAATCTGTCTTGAGAGCGACTGCTGAATCACTTGGTGTTGGCGCGGGTAAACTGATCCATCCTGTCAGAGTTGCCACATCCGGCATGGGTACAGGTCCTGGAGTATTTGATCTTTTATATATTCTTGGTAAAGAAAAAGTTGTTGAACGAATCAGAAAAGCCGTTGATTCAATTAAAATTGGTTAAAGATTGAGAGTATTATGGAAGAAAAAAAAGTAAACGAAAATGAAAGTAATCTCCCTAAAAATTTTATTAAAGAGATTATTGATGAGCACAACAAATCAGGAAGGTTCAATAACAAGGTTCATACCCGATTCCCCCCTGAACCTAACGGGTATCTGCATATAGGTCATGCAAAGTCAATCTGCCTGAATTTTGGTCTTGCTGAAGAATATAAAGGTAAATGCAACCTTCGCTTTGATGATACAAATCCTGTAAAAGAAGATGTTGAATATGTGGAATCAATCCAGACAGATATAAGATGGCTCGGGTTTGACTGGGAGAAGAGACTCTATTTTGCAAGCGATTATTTTGAACAATTTTACGAATACGCGCTCGTTTTAATCAGAAAAGGGAAAGCGTATGTTGATAGTCTTTCCGCTGATGAAATAAGAGAATACCGGGGAACACCAACCGAACCCGGGAAGGAATCGCCATACCGTAATCGTTCTGTTGAGGAAAACCTTGAACTTTTTGAAAAGATGAAAAATGGTGAATTTAAGGATGGTGAACATATTTTAAGAGCAAAGATAGATATGTCCTCACCAAATATGAATTTACGCGATCCCGCAGTTTATCGAATTCGCAATACATCACACCATCGCACCGGCGACAAATGGTGTATCTACCCGATGTATGATTTTGCTCACGGATTTTCAGACTCAATTGAAGGAATCACGCATTCGGTTTGTACGCTGGAATTTGAAAACCACCGCCCTCTTTATGACTGGTTTCTTGATGAAGTTGAAGCCCCGCATCATCCTCAGCAAATTGAGTTTGCGAGATTAAATCTCTCATTTACAGTAATGAGCAAGCGTAAATTATTGCAGCTTGTAAATGAAAATATAGTTGATGGATGGGATGACCCGCGGATGCCCACAATATCAGCTTACCGAAGAAGAGGCTATACACCGGAATCTATCAGAAACTTTGCTGAAGAGGTTGGTGTAGCGAAAAGGAATGGTGTAATAGATGTTGGTCGCCTTGAATACGCGATCAGGGATCATCTCAATAAAATCGCAAATCGTGTTATGGCTGTGATAAATCCGGTAAAACTTGTTATCATAAACTACCCTGAAAATGTAGTTGAAGAGCTTGAAGCAATAAATAATCCCGAGGATGAAACCGCCGGTAAACGCAAAATTCCTTTCTCAAAAGAGTTGTTTATAGAACAAACGGACTTTATGGAAGACCCTCCTCGAAAATTTTTCCGTTTGTCACCCGGAAAGGAAGTTCGTCTTCGTTATGCTTACATTATTAAGTGCGAAGATGTAATAAAAGATGATGATGGTAACATAAAAGAAATTCATTGTACTTACGATCCAGAGACAAAATCGGGAATGAGCAACAGTAACCGTAAGGTGAAAGGAACGATCCATTGGGTTTCAGCTCAGCACGCGATTGAAGCTGAAGTCAGGCTATATGACCGACTTTTCAACTCTGAAGACCCAACCGGTGATAAGAAAAAAGATTTCCTTGAGTTTATTAATCCGGATTCTCTGGAGATCAAAACAGATTGTAAACTGGAGCCGTCTCTCGCTGACGCAAAGGCAGGTGATAAATTCCAGTTTGAACGAAATGGTTATTTTTGCGTTGATACCAGGTATAGTAAACCGGGCAAACCTGTTTTCAACAGGACCGTCACACTAAGAGATACATGGGCAAAAATGCAGAATAAATAGTTTTATAATCCTGTCTAAAACCCGGGTTGAAGACAGGATTTTTTTATCCGGGGAAATCATTTTAGAAATAAACTCCTAAAGTTTTAAATCTAAAGCTATTTTTGAACTTTATACTTGATTATAGATCAATTTATAAATTATATTAAGTTTTAGATAGTTTTAGCATCTCTCAACTTATATGAGGATAGAATGAATATTTCTACTGATTTTTTACTCTACGTTCCAATATTTTCCGAATTAAACGAAGAGACTATAGATAAAATCGCTCAGGTTGGTTCACGTAAATCATACAGCAAAGATAATGTTATCTTAATGGAAGAAGATGCCGGCTCTGCGCTTTTTGTAATTATTTCCGGAAAAGTTAAAGTAGTTAGAACAAGTAGTGACGGTAGAGAAGTTATTTTATCAATCCTGAATGAATCAGATTTTTTTGGTGAGATGGCAATACTCGACGGTCTGACCCGTTCTGCAACAGTGATAGCTCTGGAGGATAGCGAACTATTTATAATCCAGCGCGAGCAATTTCTCGACTTGCTCAAATCGTTTCCCGAAGTTTCAATCTCACTTCTCCAGGAGCTTGCAAATCGCCTGAGAATGGCAGATATGAAAATTAAAGCCCTCACTTTAAAAGACGCTGAAGGTAAAGTAGCGACTGTTATTTTACAAATAGCTGATGATATTGGTAAAATAAAACAGGGCGTTGTTGAAGTTGAGAAACTTCCACTTCAGCAGGATTTGGCAAATATGGCAGGCACTTCAAGAGAAACTATTTCCAGAACTCTTCATTCGTTTGCTAAAAAAGGATTGATTGAGTTAGAAGGCTCCAAACTGAGAATTCTTAATTACGAAAAATTCAAAGAAACTTTTGGTTGATTTGACTCCTAAACTAAAAGCTGACTTACATATTCACACCAATTTTTCTGATGGAGCACACTCCCCTGCTGAAATTATTCAGTTTGCTTCAACAAAAGGTCTTGATTTAATCAGCATTACCGACCACGATACGATTGCGGGTTTGGAGTTAGCTCTCGAGCTGAACCGGGACAATGCAATTGAAATTATAAACGGCGTTGAATTAAGTACATATCTAGACGGTGTTGAAATCCATCTGCTTGGATATTTATTCGACCTGAATAATCAAAACTTTCTCGAATTATTAAAAACGCTGTACGACGGACGACTAAACCGAGCGAAACGGATTTGTAAACGTCTTGAAATTCTCGGTGTAGAGCTAACTATTGAGGAAGTTCTTGAAATAAGCGGAATATCCGCCGTTGGAAGACCTCACATTGCTGCGGCTCTTGTAAAAAAGGGGTACGCTGAGAATATTTACAAAGCGTTTGATAAATACTTGATGCAAAATTCCCCTTTTTATGTTCCTAAAGAGAACTTGAATGTGTTCGACGCGATCAAGGCTGTTCATGATGCAGGCGGACTTACATTTACAGCGCACCCCGGTAATATCACAGAGCACACTTTGATAAAACTCGTACGCGGTGGGCTCGACGGTATTGAAGTAATTCATCCTTCACTCAAAGCACACCAGACAAGAGAATTGAAGAAGTTCGTAAAAACGTACAATCTACTCGAATCAGGAGGTAGCGACTTTCACGGCGGGACAAGAAATGATCAGAAAAATTTCGGAGTTTATCACATCAGTCCGTCACATGTAGAAAAAATGAAAGAGTTTTTAGCTTCGAAAAATAATTAGTAATTTTCGGTCTGGTTAACTGAAAACATTTGGTATATAATTGAAGCTGGACCTTAAAGAACGATCGGAAAATTACTATATTTTACTTCTTCTGTTTTCCGGAATTATAATTTATTTCCCCTCACTGTTTATCTCTTTTTTTGGTGATGAACCCGCATTTATACTAAGAAATACTGTTCATTCCTTCTCTGAATGGTTAGGACTTCTGGATAAGAAGGATTATGACGGTGCATATTACAGACCTGTGGGTAATTTGATTTCAGGGACGCTCTCGCTACTTTTTGGCTCTAATGAATGGCTCTACAGATTATTCAATCTGATTATTCATTCCCTCAACGGAGTGATGGTATTTAAGTTTTCCAGTCATGTAATAACTTCTGATACCAATAAATATATTGTCCCATTTGGGGCTGGTTTATTATTCATTGTTTTCCCCTTGCATGATCTGGCTGTAATCTGGCACACAGATCTATTTGACAGATTATTACTCCTCTTTTATTTGTCATCAGTTATCCACTATCTGAAAAACAAAATCCATGCTTCATTAGTGTTTGCGCTCATTGCGTTTTTGACAAAAGAAATGTCGTTTAGTCTTCCGATTATTATTGCGCTATCCGCCTATTTTTGTGCTGAAAAAAAGCCAAAAGTTATTCTAATGGAGACAGCTCTCTATTTTGGACTACTGGCAGCGGTTATTCTCTTTAGATACATAGTATTTGATAATTATCTATTTCAATCAGATTTAACACATCCTGATGCCGGACTGTTCGGAATTGCCAAAAACATGCTATTTTTTGGAGGATTGCTGTTGTTACCGTTCGACTCCTACAATATAAAAGAGCACTTTTTAAACAATCCTCTGATATTTTCTATGGTCGGGGTATTTTTAGTTATTCTAATTCTATTTCTCTTATACAGAGACCGCACAAAGTTAAGGATCTATGTATTTCCGATAATTTTCATCATATTAACTCTGGCGCCAGCCAGCAGATTATTGATGAAATGGTATTTATATTTACCCTCGGTCGGCTTTGTAATTTTTATCGCGATGCTGCTGGGAAACCTGAAAAGTAACAGGGTACGATTCCTCGGCTTTTCCGTTCTTATCGTTTTCTATAGTTTCTCGCTCGTTCAAACACAATTAAACTGGATAGAGTACACATCAAATAATGATGCGATTATTGCTAAGTTTGGCAGTTCGAAAAGAACATTTAATGAGTTGGAGACCCTTTACTTCCTGACCATCCCCGCTAAAATCTCCGGTTATCCCGTAAATCATCTCAATCCGGCGGAACTATTAAGATATAAGTTAAAAATTACCAACCCGATCGAAATTCTATCACGCTCTGCAATTACAAATTGGTACGATAAAATTGACTGTTTTGATATTAAAAATGGTATTAGATTAGAACACAAGTTCCCAAACTATTTTGTATTATATGGTTATGAAAATTTGCTGCGTCATAGCCGGGACGATTTTACTGACGGTAAATTAACACGGATCAGATTAACAAATCTGCCGGATGGAGTACCCGTCTTCAGCTATTCTGAAAACAAATATTTTAGGATTCAATAATGAGATTTCTTCTTCTTGCTTTTTTTGTTGTAACATCTTTATTATCCGCTCAGATTGAGGGTGTTTGGAAAAATTACAATAACATGAATGACATAATTCAGATTGATGTCAGCGATGATGTACTCTGGGCCGCAACCTCCGGTGGTGTCTTCAGTTATGACTACACTACTTCGGAATACACGACTTACACAAAAAGTGAGGGCCTCAGCAGCCAGAATGTGACAGCCATCAGAATTCATCCTGATGGTGATGTATGGGTAGGTACCCTTGAGGGATATATTGATGTAATAAATCCGAACGAAAATAGCATCAGCTATATAACCGATATCGCGAAAGCAGACCAGTCAAGCAAACGTATCAATGATTTTTTAGTCAAGGGTGATTCAATATATATCGCGACAGATTTTGGTATCTCATTGATGAACGCAAACACTCTGCTTTTCATTGAGACATATACAAAACTTGGTGCATTGACCACAAATTCAAAAGTTTTCAACCTGAGTTTTGATACCACAATAAGGGCTCTCTGCGAAAAAGGTGTAGCGGAACTAATTCCCGGGTCAATAAATCCTGCCTCTCCTGATGCATGGGAATCAATTACAATAACCGGTTCAGCTTCCCTTTTTGAGTATTCCTCATCTGTTTCGTATGGCGGAAAATCCTACATAGGAACAGATAACGGGGTCTACAGAAATGTCGGCACCGGCATTTTACAAGACTTTCTATCCGGAGTGTCAATCTATGACCTGATTGTTATAGATAATGTTTTTTATGTTGTTACTTCCGATAATATTTATTCTTATGATGGAAGTAATACTCAAGTTCTCTACTCCTCATCAGAATATGAATATAAAGGTATTTATCCCGGATCTCCCCCCCTCCTGCTGACCAGCAACGGTGTAACTGATTTCCCACCAACCGGAAGTGATGATTTCATCTCACCCGGCGGACCGGCACTAAATTCATTCTCGGATATGGTTGTTGATAATGATGGTAATTTGTGGGCAGGTAGCGGTCGGGCATCATCTGTAGGTGGAATTTACAAGTTTGATGGTATTGCCTGGCAAAACTTCAATCATAATAACACCGATGTAATTAAGTTCGATGGGTTCCACAGATTATACAAAGGTAATAATGGTGTAATATATTTTGCCAACTGGGGAGCCGGATATTCCACTTATGATGATGGTGAGTTTTTAAGTTTTTATCCTCCTGAGTTACCCGTCGCGGGAATATCAGTCAACCCTAATTTCCTTGTAATCTGGAATCTTGAAGAAGATAGTGACGGTAATTTATGGCTCCTGAACTATGAAGCGTCTGATAGAAATGTGCTATCGGTAAAAACTGATACCGGCGACTGGATACAATACAGAATGGCTTCCCCACTCTCCGCTGTAGTTGGCAATGCCGAGCATTTCGCCATTGATCAGAATGACACAAAGTAGATCGGAAGAGCACACGTCTGAACTCCAGTCACACTGATATATCTC
>BQMY01000145.1 GCA_022181065.1 Melioribacteraceae bacterium
ATTTTTTTTTATACTGATAGTTTCACTTACAAGGTAACTGATAGCCTCGTCACGGTCTCGAAGTGTTGCTTCCAGCTTTTCTATCTTCTTTTGATCGCCTGATTTGCTCTTTGTACTCTGTGACTGGACTCCAAACAGGTTCGGGGCTGATTCGAAGAGCTTTTTCTTCCAGTTGTATATGTCGTTTGCTCTAACGCCATACTCTTCACATAATTGACTTATCGGGACATTATTCTCAAGTAATTCCCGTAATATTTTTGTCTTTTGTTCACCTGTGTACTGTTTTCTTTTTTTCATTTTCTTCTCCTAAATATTCTCTTACTGTTAATTTAGGAAATTCCATTTTCATCTGAAGCATTACATTATAATACTTTTAGAAGAATTAGTTCCAGTATAAAAAAAGGGACAACTCCAAAAGGAATTGCCCCTTTAAACTTGAGAGCAACAGAATCAGGCAGATTTTCTATCTGATTCAATATATACAGGAGCTTTATTTTCTTTTACTGTCTCTTCAGTAATCAAACACTTATCAACATTTTCCATCGAGGGCAGGTCGTACATAACGTCGAGTAAAACATTTTCCACTATCGAACGTAATGCTCGCGCGCCTGTCTTTCGTTCAATTGCCTTTTTAACCATTGCGTCGAGTGCAGGTTTATCAAACTCAAGATCAACACCTTCAAGCATAAATAATTTTTTATACTGTTTGATAATGGCGTTTTTCGGCTGAGTGAGGATATTTTTCATAGCGTCTTCGTTAAGGTTGTGAAGAGGTGCCACTACGGGAAGCCGACCAATCAGTTCGGGTATCAGTCCATATCCAAGAAGGTCTTCCGGCTGTGTAAGCTGGATCATGTCATCTTCTTTAAGATTTTCGGCTTTCGAATTTTCTGTATCGAAGCCCATACGGTTTTTGTTGATACGGGAAGCTATTATGGAATCAATACCGTCGAAAGCTCCACCAACAATAAACAAAATATTTTTGGTATTAATATTTATTAAACTCTGCTCGGGGTGCTTCCTTCCACCTTTCGGAGGTACACCGGCTACTGTTCCTTCAAGAATTTTCAACAATGCCTGCTGAACACCCTCACCCGAAACGTCGCGTGTGATCGATACACTCTCACTTTTTCGAGCTATTTTGTCAATCTCATCAATGTAAACAATACCCTTCTGAGCCTTTTCAAGATTATAATCGGCTGCCTGAAGCAATCTTACCAGGACAGTCTCTACGTCATCACCAACATATCCGGCTTCTGTAAGAGTAGTTGCGTCGGCGATCGCGAATGGTACTTCCAGAATTTTCGCCAATGTCTGCGCGATAAGTGTTTTACCAACACCGGTAGGTCCGATCAGTAGGATATTGCTTTTTTCAATTTCCACATCATCCAGTTCGAACAATGAGGAATTACTGTTTATTCTTTTGTAATGGTTGTAAACCGCAACAGAAAGAACTCTCTTCGCTCTTTCCTGACCTATCACATACTCATCCAAACTTTTTTTGATAAGTTCGGGGGTTAAGGCACCCTGACTTGCTGAACGAGAGTTATACGCCGCAAGATTATTTTTCAGGATATCCACGCTTGTCCTGATGCAAATATCACATATATACACATCGGGTCCGGCTACCATGCTGCTTACTTCATTACTATCTCTGCCGCAAAATGAACATTTTACGGTTTTGTTATCTTTGGAATCACTCATATAGTCTTATTCTTATTGATATTTAACGCATTAATAATTTCTCTGGACTTATCAAGATATAACGAGTGGGGGAAATTTTCAAGTAATTTCTCGTGTAAATCGGCTGCATGCTCATCATTTCCCAGTTCATTACGATAGATTTCAGCCAGAAAGAAAAGTGCTTCATCTTTATAATTCGATTCACTTTCCTCATTATTTATAATATTATCGAAAACATTTATCGCTTCGTTTAATTTTCCGGAAGCAAGCAGCATCTCGCCTTTCCTCATTTCCGCGAGTTCATTCAACAGCATCAACTGCGGATTTTCCGCCAACTCACCAAACAACTCCGCCGCAGAATCAAAATTGTATGTGTCCGCAGCCCTTCCCGCTTCAGCGAATAGTGCAAGACTCACAGAATCTTTCATGAATGTATTGATAATCAAACTGTAGTTGAGAGCGTCATTTGCGAAATCATTTGCCGGATTTGCAGAAAGTTGGGCAAAGAAATTAACAGATTTTGTGAAATTTCCCTGCCACATATATAACTTACCGAGCTCAAATTTTGCTTTATCCTTAATTTCCTGTCTTGTTCTTGCACCAAACAGTGAATTGGAAAAACCTTTTTCAGCATTATCCAGGTCACCTTCAAGCACTGCGATACGTCCCAGACGTAGCCACGATTCGCCCGCGATATCACTCAAGGGTACTCTGCTTGTTACGGTGTTGTATAGCTCTTTAGCCGATTTATAATCCAGGAATTCTTCTTCATAGATTATCGCCAAATTATACTGCGCCTGAAATGCTGTTAACTGACCCGAGTATTTTTCAATCAGATTTTTATAGGCATCAACAACCGGTTTATAAAGTGATTGATCCGCTGTATCCGGGAGGGAAAACCTCTTCCAGTCTTTTGTTTCAGTTTGTTTATGAACTGCTCCTTTTAGCGCGGCGGCATAATTTATCCGCGCGGCAGCAACCATGTTCGATTCTTCATTCTTGTCAACATAATCTTTATAAGCTTTTGCGGCAACACCGAATGCTCCTTCTCTCATGGCGGTATTAGCGAAATTGTACAGGAGATTATTCCTGCTCAATTTGTCATCGTCAAGACCAGCGATTATATCATAAGCCTCTTCAAATTTGCCCATTCTGATATACAATCCGCTTAGCAGGTCATAATAGACCGGCAGCCCGGTGTTTTCCGCAAACTCTTCTACTACCTCAATACTATTGTCAAATGCTCCATGACTTTCAAGATATCCGCCGATGCGCTGTTTCGCCATGTTTATCTGTTTCTCATCTTTAAGCAGAACCTCGCAATATTCCCTGGTGGCGTCAGCGTACTTCATCTGTACATTGTATATCTGAGCAAGGTCGTACTGGAACATAGTCGGATTATTTGTGTTTTCTTTCCCGCGCTGCAGAATATCCACAGCCTTGCCGAACGCTCTTTGACGAATAGCCGCATTCGCCACAACTCTGTAGGTTGATGCGGAAGTATTGTTTTCACCGATCGCGTTATCCCAAACTTCGTATGCTTTATCTTCATTCCCCATTACATAATAGTTACTACCTAGAATAGAAGCCAAAGATACATCATATGGTTTATCCGCCAACTGCTCTTCAATCAACTGAATAGCTTTATCGTACTCTTTAAGTGTGACATAAATATCGTTGAGCGATTGTATCAGATTTTTATTAAAAGGCTGAATTTTTATCAGTTCCTGATATTTTTCAACAGCCTTTTCATAAAGCCCGCTTCTCTCGTAACTCTGCGCCAGTCGGAGTTTATTGTTGAAATTCATATCCTGAGCTTTAACCGTAAAGGTGAGCAGAAGTACGCAGGTGATTATAAGTGTAAGTTTTTTCATATCAAAGGTTAACGGAAATTGGTTAATCAAAATTCATTATTACAGGAATATATTCCCCGGTGAAAGATTATTTTTTGTATCCAGAGCTGCTTTTATTTTTTTCATACTTTCTAAATCTCGATCCGAATACATCATTTTAAGGTATTCACGCTTTATTTTCCCTATACCATGTTCTGCGGAAATTGTTCCTCCTGCTTTCACAGCTTCGGCGCATAGTTCCCGGTAAAGTTCCTTGGCTATTCGATACTCATCCTCATTACTCGGGAGCATGTTGAGATGGATATGCGAATTGCCGAAATGACCATAAACAATAAATTTAAGTCCCGAATGTTCACTCCCATTTTTGCAGAAGTGATAAAAGTCAAAAAATTTATCATCAGGTACTGCCAGATCAGTTCCAACTTTCCGTATGTTATTTCTGGAGATGAAGTCACTCACCTTTTGAGAAACTGCATGCCGGAACCTTATCAATTCACGCCTCTCTTTATCACCGGTCGCAAACCAGACTTCCTCAGTATCAACACCATATTTTTCGAGTAATTCAGTGTAAGCCAGTAATATGTTATCAGATTCCGCACCACTTACATCCTGTTCAATCCACAAAGCGGTACGTTCTCCTTCAGGAATATTGGGGAAATCATCTCGCAGAAACTCGAGAGAATTCCAGTCGAAAAACTCAATAGCCAAAGCGTCAATATATTCATTCTTTTTGTTACGTGAACTATCACGCAACTCAGCAACAAACTTCAATGCAACATTTTCATCTTCGAAAAAAAGAAGCATGGAGAGAAAATCTTCAGGGAGTGGAAGCAATTTTAATTTGGCTTGAAGTATTATTCCAAGTGTCCCTTCTGAACCGATAAACAGATCTACAGCATCCATACCCTTTCGCATATAATACCCTGCGGCATTTTTTGTTGTCGGCATGTTTACAGGTTCAACCGGGATATGGTATGCTCTGCCATTTTTTGATTTGAAATCTATGAAACCATCTTTTTCAAATACTTCACCTCTTGTAAGGTGAACTGTTTCTCCATCAGCAAGGGAAACTTCAAGCGCCAGAACATAGTCACGAGTCGGACCGAATTTGAATGTCTTTGCCCCGGAAGCATTATTGGATATATTTCCACCGATACTTGAGCATTGCTCCGTAGGGTCTGGAGGATAATAGAGATTTTGATCCTTCAATTCTTTGTGGAAATCTTCAAGTATTACGCCGCTTTCAACAATAGCGAACTTTTCTGTTTTATTAATTTCAATTATTCTGTTCAGTTTTTCTGTTGAGACTATCACACCTCCGGCAGGAACCCTTCCGCCTGTCAACCCGGTGCCCATGCCGCTGATATGCACAGGCGTTCCTGCCTCGAAGCATTCTTGAAGGATACGCGAAACTTCTTCAATTTTTTCAGGGACATAGACTTTTTCCGCGTTCCCCCTGAAGTTAGCCGCATCGCTCAAATAACTTAATATTTCATTTTTATCACTTTTGACTAACAAAAGTTGTTCTCCGTTAATCTATTGTTTCACAGAATATTAATTTCCGGCAATTATCCAAAAAATAATACTAATGGATACCATATTATATTGATTATTTGAAAATATTTCTTAATGATATATTTAGTACAATACTTAAACCGGAGGTTGCAATGGATAAAAATAATCATCCATATAGCCAGCATGTTCCTCCACCCGTTTCTCTTCCCCGTATTCCTGTCCTGAATATTGAAAAAGAAGATGCTGTTTTAATGATGCGTACCATCAACAGGGAAATTAAAAAAGTTAAGTCGGGATTAAAACGTAAAAAAACAGACCTTAATCCCAGTGAAATATGGGTAGGTTAATTTCCCACTGATAAAGTCACTTAATTATTTACCGAAGGGGTCGAACCCGACTTCTTCGGTTGGATATTTTTGTTCATTCCCGCGCCTTTTCTTACGAGATAAACGCCACCAAATATCACAACCGCCGCGATTAAAACAACAGGTGTAATCTCCTCATCGAGCACCAGCCAACCCAATATTACCGCGATAATGGGATTAATATAGGCGTAAGTAGTTACAAACGATATCGGCAAGTGCGCTATTGCGTATATATATGCGACGTAACCCAGGAACGATCCGATAAAAACAAGATATATAAACGCCCAGAAGCTTTCTGTTGTAAAAGCAATGGTATTGTGCTCACCCAGAATAACACCCAGAAGCGTTTGTGCCATTCCAGCAATTAGCATCTGAACTGCTGCACTCATAAGCGGATGTACTTCCAGTTTTGTATATTTGGAATAATTGGTGCCTGCCGACCAAATTGTCACTCCCGTCAACACACTTAAAATTCCGGGTAAATAATCGGTGCCGAATGTGTTGAAAATATCATTCCAGAGGATTAGTAAAATCCCTGTAAACCCGAGTAATAAACCACTAAACTTATATTTGTTCCATTTTTCACCAACCGGTAAACTTGATTCAATGCCCGTAACCCAAAGCGGCAAGGTTGTTATCATCAAAGCAGTTAAACCACTCGGGATCCATTGTTCTCCAACAACTATCAGTCCGTTTCCAAACCCAAGGAGTGCAATCCCTATTATTGCAATATGTTTTATTTCCTTGCTCGCAGGCAGTTTATATCCGCGCCACAATAGAAAAGGGATCAGGATGATACCTGATAATATCCATCTTAATCCGGCGAATAGCATTGGAGGTAAATCGCTAACTCCAATCCTGATAGCGAGATATGTACTTCCCCAAACTATGCAGACCGAAACCCAGGAGGCGTAAGCAAGAAATTTTGAGCTCAATTTTCACCTGATATTTAAATTTTTCAGTTACAAATTTAGTAATTTTAGTGCAACAGAATTATTAAATAAGTTTTTTGAGGAAGAATTTGAGCAATCACAATCATTTCAGCATCCGAAAAGCGGAAAAGAAAGATGTTGCCACTATAATGAACCTAATCCGGAAACTCGCGGAGTATGAAAAGTTATCCCACGAAGTTACCGCCACCGATGAAATGCTCGAAGAATCACTATTTGGTGAAAAATCGGTTATAGCCGCTATTGTTGGGGAAGAGAATGGAATACCGGTTGGTTTCGCTCTATATTTTTATAATTACTCCACATTCCTCGGGAAAAAAGGATTGTACCTGGAGGATTTATTCGTTCTCCCTGAACATCGTGGTAAAGGATACGGCAAGTCTTTACTCGCACAACTTGCAAAAATCGCCAAAGAGGAGAATTGCGGCAGATTTGAATGGTCAGTTTTAGATTGGAACGAACCTGCCATTAAATTCTACAAATCACTCGGCGCGGTTCCGATGGATGAATGGACAGTTTATAGAATGACCGAAGATAAAATCAATATTCTTTCAAAAGAAGCAATTACGGAATAAAAATGAAAAACTGGCTCGACTCAATTTATACATGGCTCGAACAACACCCTGCCATTTATGATACGCTATCTTTTATAGGAGTGTTGTTACTAAGCGCATTAGCGTATATAATATTGAACAAAGTAATCCTGAGAACAATCAAACGCATTATTGACAATACCAAAACACGGTTTGACGATGTTATGCTTAACTCCGTCTTTATTCGCAGAGTCTCCTATCTGGCACCTTTAATTATAATACACGAATTTGCGTACCTCATCCCGAGATTCGAGAACATAATTGAAAAAACCACAGAATCACTCATCATCCTCGCGTTGATTCTGGCTGTAATTAACGCGATAAACTCACTCGTGCATCTTTTTGAAACTACAGATCGTTTCAAGGAGAGACCAATTAAAGGTTATGCGCAGGTTGTATCGATTATACTTTCTATTTGGGGTGTGATTCTTATTATAGGCGTTCTGACCGGAACTTCGCCCTGGAGTATTCTTACCGGTCTCGGTGCTTTAACAGCGATCATCATACTGGTTTTCCGTGATACGATATTATCATTTGTAGCCAGTATTCAGATATCATCTTACGAGCTTGTGAAGGTTGGCGACTGGATTGAAGTACCAAAATTCGGTGCTGACGGAGATGTTATTGATATTTCGCTCAATGTAATTAAAGTGCAGAACTGGGACAAAACAATCACTGTAATCCCGACTTACAAACTCATCGATGAATCATTCAAAAACTGGCGCGGAATGCAGCAATCCGGCGGAAGAAGGATCAAGCGCGCAATTCACCTTGATGTTAATTCCATTCGTTTTCTCAAAAACGATGATATTCAGCGTATGAAAAAATTCAAGATGCTGAAAGAGTATCTCGAACAGAAAGAGATTGAATTAGAGAAGTACAATAAGGAACAAGCACTGGATGATACTATTGTTGTTAATGGCAGAAAATTAACAAACGTCGGTACTTTCAGAAAATATTTGAAAGAGTATCTTAAAAACCGTCAGGATGTTAATCACAAAATGACATTCCTTGTACGTCATCTTGAACCGGGACAAAATGGCTTACCAATTGAGATTTATATTTTCGCCCACACTACTGAGTGGGTAAAATATGAGGATATTCAGGCGGATATTTTTGATCACATTCTCGCAATGGTACCACAATTCGACCTCAAAATGTTCCAGAATCCAAGCGGCGCCGATTTCAGGGCATTAAAGGAATCGATTTCTCAGGCAAAGGAGTAATTACAAAGACTCTATTGAGTAAACAATTAAATTTATTATATACTCTCGGTTAAGGGGCTGACTAAAAAAAGAGCAGCCCCTTACAAAAAACAACTATGTCATTGTCCTCCAGTAAAATCGGGAGGCATCCAGTTTTTATTTTTCGTTTTTGACTTAAAACGGGCAACTATTGACTGACGACTATATAAGGTGTCTGAGGCCCTCGAAGACCCGTCCATCGGGACAAAGGCTCAGAACGAGGTCACTCGCTTGTCCCGCAAAGCGGGAAACCCCCGGGAAACTTTTGATTCATTGGGTACTTAGACTTTTTAGTCAGCCCCTTAAAACCACACCCGTCAACTTTACCAACGGTTTTAACCGTTTCAATCGCTATTTCTCATCCCTTTTACTCTCGTCCCAGTACTTATCCATCTCCTCAAGAGTGGCTTTTGTGATATCCTTTCCTTCTTCTTTCATACGCTTTTCTACATATTGAAACCGGTGAATAAATTTTTCATTGGTACGCCTTATCGCGTCTTCAGGATTGATTCCAATAAAACGGGAGTAATTCACCAATGAGAAGAATAAATCCCCCATCTCCTTTTCCATATGCTCTTTGTTTTCATTTACTTCGGCTTCATGGAGTTCATTTATTTCCTCAATTACCTTACTCCACACATCCCGCTTTTCAGCCCAGTCGAACCCCACTTTAGAAGCCTTCTGCTGTAAACGAAACGCACGGTACAATCCGGTAATATTTTTCGGTACTCCGTCTAGAACCGATTCCCGCCCTTTTTCTTTCAATTTTATTGTTTCCCAGTTGCGTTCAATATCTTTGGCACCATCTACCTGAACATCTCCAAAAACATGCGGATGCCTGCGAATGAGCTTATCCTTTATTGAATCAATAACCTCATCGATTACAAATAACTTTTTATCTTCCGCAATCACAGAATGAAATACTATGTGCAGTAACAAATCACCAAGTTCATGTTTTAACTCGGAATATTTTTTTTCATCTACCGCTTCAACAACTTCATACGCTTCTTCAAGTGTTGACGCCTTGATTGAATCAAATGTCTGTTCTTTATCCCAGGGGCACTCAACCCTGAGCTTACGCATAATCTCAACTAATTCTGTGAACTTCTCACCGGTCATAATTTTCCTTTACCAATTTTTATTTCTCTTTCGAGCCATCTGCTCAAAGTTTCTGCCGCAATTTTTTGTTCCTTTTCATTCAAATTCAGGAATCTCGTTGTATGATGCCCTTCCGGTTTTATGATCTTTACCGAATTTGTCAATCCGGTAACAGGCACCTGACTCGCCGACCATGTATCATATTCTCCGTAAAGATACAAAACGTTATCCGCTTCCCGTTCGAGAAAATATACCATCTTAGGCATAAGTTCAGGATCATAATTTAGCACATAAGTTTTTGGCACCAGAATCTCGTTTGTCGCGTTTGTCGTAACTTTTAACAGATCCTTCAGATAAGAAATATCATAATTGTAGTACCCTATTTCGTTGTAAGCCTGCACATAAAATGATATTATCGGTAGTAAATCCTCATCTGAGTATCCATCAATTCCGATAACCCGCTGCAAATGATCGAAGATTTCCTGATTCGATGCACTTTCATCCGGGATATCTTCGTATTCTTTCCAACCCCATTGCCAGAATGAAAACGGATACTCAAGTACCTGATATTCAAATGCTTTTTCAAATTCAAGTATTTCGTATGTCAAATCTTTTTCTTCAACAAATTCTTTTAGCATTGGCAGTAGTGAATCACGTCTCGAAAGCGCCAGCCTCTGGAATTCTTTTATTTTGGTTCGACATTCCCTTTCCCCAACCATCTCAAGAAAGAGATGAATTCTCGGCTCTTCCTGCATAAGATTTATCGGTGCAACGTAAGGAACAGATACATCAACAAGATCGGGATAATAATATTTAAGAAAGAGAGTAGTCTGTCCCCCCTTGCTGATACCGGAAGCAATAAATTTTCTTGTGTAATAATCACGAAACAGATTTATTATTCGTAAGTGGTCATGTGCTGCCTGTTTAGTGTCAAGATATTCCCAGTTATGTTTTTCCGGCTGTGATTCACCGAAGTAGCGATGTTCAACCACAAGCTGGTTGCTTTCTGTGATTGCGGTTAGCTCATAAAGATAATTTCTAGGCGCGAGATAACCTTCCGTAACAACCACAATGTCTTCATCCTGCGATTTATGATTAAGGTACATTTTCTGAGCGAAAGTACCTCTACCCGGATTGTCGTGATCGAGTGGCTGATCGATATAAATCTTGTAAGAGGATTCAAATCCTTTCATCGTTTCAATTTTTTCATATGTCACTGCCGGCAATGACGATAGAAATGTTTCCAGAGATGTGCTTGCGAATAAAAAACCGACTTGCAAAAACAAGAATACCAAAATAAACGCACGCTTCATACGAACTCCCGAATTTTTGTTTTAAATTTAAGAAATATTCGGTTACCAAATACCGTGTTATAAAGTTATCGTGGGGAAAAATTGATATATTTAAACTTGATTCTAATTCACTTATATTTATACTTTAAAATCGGAATGAAAATGATTGAAACAAAATTAAGAGAATTGGGATTTGAAATCCCTGAAGCACCAAAACCGCTTGCGGCGTATATTCCTGTAACATCGGTAAATAATCTGGTGATGACAGCCGGACAGTTGCCAATGAAAGCCGGGAAGCTCGTTTACGAAGGTAAAGTTGGTGGTGACCTTTCTGCCGAAGATGGTATGAAAGCGGCCGAGATATGTTTTATAAATTGTCTCAGTGTTATTAAATCTGAAATTGGTTCGCTCGATAATATTGAACGAATTGTAAAATTAACTGTTTTCGTCAATAGTGCTGATGGATTTACAGCACAGCCGAAAGTAGCCAATGGAGCGTCAGAACTTTGTGTTAATGTTTTCGGAAATGCCGGGAAACATGTACGAAGCGCAGTTGGAGTCAATGAACTCCCTATTAACGCTCCTGTTGAAATTGAATTGATTGCCAAAATTAAATAGTTACAGGATCTGTACGATACGATGTTATTAGAGATGTTCAAAGCGAAAATACACCAGGCGAGGATTACGCAAGCTGATCTTTTTTATGAAGGAAGTTTAACCGTGGATGAAGACTTGCTCGAGGCATCGGGCATTCTTCCTCACGAAAAAGTACAGGTAGTTAACATTAACAACGGTAACCGTTTCGAAACCTACACTATTAAAGGTGAACGCGGCTCCGGTGTTATTGGTCTTAACGGTGCTGCTGCGCGTCTTGGAGTCCCGGGAGATATGATTATTGTTATTACATATGCGCAAATGACTCCCGAAGAAGCAAAAGACTTCAAACCAACCGTTGTGCTCGTTGATGAAAAAAATAAAATCGTCAAGAAACTTTAACATTTGATATATTGTCAAATGGAAAAAACCGGTGCAATTATGAAAAAAATATTATTTATTTTGCTCGCGACAGCATTTATCGTAAATGCTCAGTTTAAGGAAGAACTGGAAAAACCAATCGACCTTAAAAGCGGTATGTTTACTCAACAGCCCTCTTCACTTTTTGCCGGATTTATAAATCCCGAAAATTTCAGTATGAAACACCAGTTCAGTATGAGTTACTCGGCTTTTGGCGGTAACGGAGTAGCACTAGGTGTTTATACTAATACAATAGGTTATCAATTTACCGACAACCTGAATCTCGAAGTTGATGCGAGTCTCGTTAATTCGCCATATTCAACATTTGGTCAGGGATTTTCAGATCAGATAAACGGCATCTATCTCAGCAGAGCTGAATTAAATTATCAGCCCTATGAGAATTTCTTCATTCAGGTTCAGTACAGAAATGCCCCCGCGGGATATTACTTCTCCCCATACGACAGGTACAGATCGTTCCGGGGCAACAATTTTCTTGACTATTGACAAATATTTGATTTAATAGTGCAGGGTTTTCAGCCCTGCTTTTTTTTAACAAAACATTCGGAAAAATTGAGCAAACCCGGTAAAACTTCAGAGACTGTATCACCCATTACAAATATGCTTCTGAATACCGCCATTTTTATTTTGGCCGGGGTTATAATCTATTTATCCTATTCTATTTTTCTGAAACTTTCCGACAAGGAACCTGCTGAAAAACAGATCACGCAAAAAGATACACCATCCGAGATCATCCAGTGTGAAGTGAAAAACGGATGCGGGGTTAATGGTGTTGCCGATCGTTTTACAGATTATCTCAGGGCAAGGAAGTTTGATGTAGTTAATATCGGAAATCACTCATCATTTAATATCGAAAATACAATTGTGATTGACCGTATAGGGAACATGACAAACGCATACGAAACAGCGAGAATTCTGGGAGTTAAACGCGAAAACGTTATTCAGCAGATCAACGAAGATTATTTTCTCGATGTTTCTATTATCATTGGAAAAGATTATTTTAAGTTAAACCCATTAAAGTAAGGAAGAAAATTGGATTCAAAAGTTTTTGCTGACAAGATTATTGATTTGATGCTGGAGAAAAAGGCTTACGATGTTAAAATGCTCAACATTCGGGATTTAAGTAGCATAGCCGACTATTTTATTGTTTGTTCAGGTGGTTCGGAACCACAAGTTAAAGCCATTGCCGATAATATTGACAAATCTCTTGCGGATGAGGGAATTAAATGTACACACCGTGAAGGATTTGATTCCCTCAACTGGGTTCTCCTCGACTATTTTGATGTGGTGATCCATATCTTCAAGGAAGATGCAAGAGGATACTACAACCTGGAAAAACTCTGGGGCGACGCGCCTATCATCGAAGTTGCCGAAGACGGTACACAAACCCAAATATAGACTTTCACCGGAGATATAAAATTTGAAAAATTTACTCGCTGATATTTTTGAAGCGGCAAAAAAAGAATTGCCGTATCTGGAAGGGAAACCGATCAATTTTAGTATTCCCAACAGAGAAGAACATGGTGACTACTCAACCAATATAGCCATGCTCCTTACCAAAGAACTGAAAAAAAAACCGCGACAAATTGCGCAGGAAATAATCGACGCGCTCGACCTTAATCCTGCGATAGTTACCAAAACCGAAATAGCCGGTCCGGGATTTATCAATTTTTATATGAATAAAAACTATCTCGCTAATATCATCGGAATAATCCTCGAAGAAAAATCACATTTTGGCAAAAGCGACAAATATTCCGGCAAACGGGCAAATGTCGAGTTTGTTTCAGCTAATCCTACCGGTCCCCTAACTGTTGGTCATGGCAGAAACGCGGTAATCGGTGACACCGTTTCAAATATGCTTGAGTGGGTCGGGTATGAAGTTGATCGTGAATATTATTTCAACAACGCCGGTCGTCAGATGCGGGTTCTTGGTGAATCCGTTAAGATAAGATGCCAACAGCTTCTTGGTGAGGAAATAGAATTCCCCGATGATCATTACCAGGGTGAGTACATAATTGATATCGCTAAAAAGATCCTTGCCGGAAATAGCAATGATATCAGCTCCCTCGATGATAAATTATTTAAAGAAACAGCTGAAAAAGAAATCTTTGCGGATATTGAAAAAACTCTTGCCGGACTTAATATAAAGATGAAAGTTTTCTTCAATGAAAACACACTCTACGAAGATGGCAAAATTGAAGGACTTTTAGAGCAGTTTAAGGAAAAAGCTCTTTCTTACGAGAAAGAAGGGGCGATCTGGTTAAAACTGAGCGAACTTGGCAATGAACAGGATAAGGTTATTGTCAAATCAACAGGAGAACCAACTTACCGTTTGCCTGATATGGCTTATCACATAACCAAGCTTGATCGCAAGTATGATCTGATCATTGATCTTTTTGGCAGCGACCACATGGCAACATACCCTGATGTTATGGCAGGTGTGAAATCGCTCGGTTATGATATCGACAGGATAAAAGTTTTGATCTACCAGTTTGTTACCCTTATGCAAGGTGGCGAAGTGGTGAAAATGTCAACCAGAAAGGCTAATTTCGTAACACTTGACGAACTGGTTGAGGAGGTCGGCGCGGATGTAGTAAGATATTTCTTCGTTATGCGTAGTATTAACACACATCTTAATTTCGATCTTGAACTCGCGAAAAAACAATCGGATGAGAACCCGGTCTTTTATCTTCAGTATGCCCACGCAAGGATAGCTTCAATTTTAAGAATGACCAAGGAAGAAAAGCTTGAGATTTCTCTCGATCATCTAAACCTGCTTAACCACGAAGCAGAAGTTCGGTTACTCAAAAAACTTAATTCATTCCGTGATGATATGCTTTACGCGGTTGAAAATCTTGAGCCGCAAAAAGTTAGTAACTATCTCGAAGAACTGGCTGCTTTGTTCCACAGGTTTTACACTGAGTGCCGTATAATTGGCTCAGAGAAAAACCTCGCCGAAGCTAGAATCGCTCTGGTCAACGCGGTTAAAATTGTTCTGGCTAACGGACTTGGTTTATTGGGCTTATCTGCCCCGGACAGAATGTAAACTTATCCCGCTATTGCAATTGAAAGCGCGGTAATTTTTGCCGCGCCACACTGTTTTAATACTTTAGCGCATTCGTTCATTGTTGCCCCCGTCGTAACGATATCATCAACCACCGCAACGTGTTTACCCTTGATATCACTCTCTTTTTTCACAGAAAATACACCGGTTATATTTCGCTGCCGAGTACCAATTTTAAGTTTTGACTGAGTGCCGGTATTTTTGGAACGAATCAAAATATCCTCGCTATATTCTATCCCGATGGCTTCGCTAAAACCTTGAACTATATAAAACGATTGGTTGTACCCCCTCTCATACTTCTTTAATTTATGCAGCGGAACCGGCAATAATATATCAATTCCAAGTTTTTCAGTACGTTCTAAAAGAAGGCTTCCGGCGGCTTTACCTAAAAACAAACCGGCGTTATATCGGTAGGAATATTTTAACTTGTGGATTAATGACTGGAGAGGTTTTTCTTTCTCGAATACAAATGCAGCCAAAAAATTTTCTACCAATCCGGATTGTGCAAATTTACGCTCATATTCACTATTTAGGAAATCCGGCTCAGCCTCTTTGATCTGATAGAAACACTCTGTGCAGAGGTAAAATTCTTCGGTCGTTAATTTAGTATCGCAAAAAGTACAAAAACGAGGGAGAAAAAAATCAACGACCGTCGTTAAAACTTTTATATCAGGATTTAACCTTTTCGCCGACTGATTCATCAGCAACACCTTTTAGTACAAGATAGTCGCCCATTTTTTTATCATTTATATCAATATGATTATAAAACCAATTCTTGAAGGATTTCATCATTTCAAGATTCACCTGTAACTTGCCCGATTGAACCTGCTCATTTAATTCTTCCGCTTTTTTAACGAAACGATCATGTTCAAGTTTATGCGAGAAAAAATTGAGGTACTTGTTGTTTTTCATCAAATCTTCTTCAGTTTCAAAATGAATTTTTACATCCTCAACCAGATCTTTCATTAAAAGTTTGGCTTTCATTTCATTACCGCTTCCCAAAGTCTGGTAAAGCGCATTTAAAATATCTGCCATATTTTTGTGTTGTTGATCTATTACAGGTACATTTACCATCAATTCATCAGACCACTCAATAAAATTCATTACTAAGCCTTGCTTTATTGGATATTATAATCTTTTTATAAATTTCTCATTGACTCTATTTCAGAAAAGGAGAGTAAAAGAGAATTAGATGTTAATATATAAAAAATATATTCAATGTGGGTAAAAAAATTGTGACTCTATAACATTCCCATTCGTTTTCTCAGAAACCATTCAATAGAAAATAGAATTACAATAATATACAAAAGCCATTCTTCTGACCAGAGTTTCAATTCGGATACAGAACTTGCGTAGATATTCTCGCCACTTACAACTGATGTAATATCATCAAGATACATGCTTCTTTGATTAAAATTGTAATATTCACCACCTGAAACTTTTGCGAGTCTTTCAAGAAGTATCTTATTCATAACCAGGTTTTCTTTTTCAGGATTCACTTCACCAATTGAAAATGATCCCGAATCTTCACCGAGTAAATCATTTTCTCTTACTGCATTACCTTTAAAGCGAAAAAACCCTGATTCGCTAACACTCACCTCTCCAGAATATAGTCCTCCACCCTGCGATGTAAGCGTTGTAGAGAGCTTATTCGCCTGACCGCTGATATTTACTTCTACCAGAGCATTTTCAACCGGATTAAAAGCGTCGTCATATACTTGCGCGGAAAACTCGACTTTCTCACCTGCAGAATACACCCGCTTTTCAGTCTTGATAACTACCTGCTCCTTATTGTCAGGAATATTGAGCCACTTCATGGAGTTATTGAGAAAGTTTTCAAATACTTCATTTTCATCCTGCGCCCTGAGAAGTTTCCATCTCCAGATATTTGCGGCAGAAAGAAAAATTGATCTTTTACCTGGTAAACTTCCGGCGGCGAGTAAAATTTGTTCATCAGGGATACCCCGAATTTTCACTTTTGATATCACTTCCGTACCGGCTTTCAAGCTAAAAAGTGAATTCGTTTTCTGAACCGTTGGAAGATTCCCCCATTGCTGAACGGATTCCTGATTTGTCGATCCCAGCAAAGGCGATCCCGCAGCAACTATTTCAGGCTGAACTTCCGTGAATCCAGGTTTATACGATTGTAGTTCAACGGGCAATATTTCTTCAAGAAGACGCAACTTGCTAAAATCTGTTCCCGGTCCTAAAGTAAAAAGAAATGGTATTTTTTTCGATTTTATCTTGTCAACTACACTTTTAATCTCTTCAGTACGTGTTTCTTTCGCCGGATATCCGGTAAATATCAAGATATCAGAACTATCTACCTTGTTTTCCAGCTCTCTGCCGCCGAGTACCTTATCCCCATCTATTCTTGCAAAAATATTCAGTTCAATATTTTCATTTTGGTTCAATGACTGCCTGATAAACGCAAAATCTGATGAAGGACTTCCGGTAATAAGTAAAAGTCTCAATTTATTATCCCGAACATCAGTAAAAAATATTTTTCTGTTATTTTCTCTGTTCTCTTCTTTAAGTGGGGTAACAGAAACATACATTCGTTTAATCCCTGAATTATCAGGAATATATTCGAAACTTACCTTATCCAGTCCTGTTTCTGATAGTGTGACATTACGGGAAGAAACTAGTTCATTATCGGCGTGAAGTTCTACTTTCACTTTCTCGCCGCCAAATCCGCGGTTATTAATCGAAACAACTACCTGTGACTCACTCCCTGCATATATTATTTCGTTAAATAGAATGTTCCCTACTGAAATATCAACCGGAACTGTGGTATCACCAATACCAATGGTATTCACCGGGTAGCCCGTCCGTTCGGCTGAAAATACCGGTTCCGCACCTTCATTCACAATTCCGTCCCCAATAAGTGTCAGTGAAGCAACATTTTGAATATTGTCGGATATATAACTAAAGACCTGATCCATATTGGTGGATTTTTCGCTAAAGTTTGATTGTGCCGGACTATTGATGGGATTGATCGAATCCCCGAAAGTTATAAGTCGGGTATTCGGAAGCGAGCTTTGCAATTCTTCCAGGAACAGGGGTAGTTTGTCTTTCACCACCAGAGAGTCGCCAAGAACTATTGAGCTTGAATTATCAACGGCAATAACATTTACAGGAGTTAGCTCTTTCCTTTCTGTTATTGATACAACCGGCTCAAAAATCGCGAAAAGTATTAGTAGAAGTGCAACTGTTCGGAGTACTCCGAGAACAATCTTCATCCAGAGTGATGTTTGAGGTATCGTATATTTATATACAAAAAACGATAGCAGACCAAACAGCAGCAATCCGACAATCAAAAGAGTGCCGCTGTAACTAAACGCTATATCTATTCCGGAAATATTTGACATTTGAAGAATCAGGGAATTATTTTTCTTCTTTTATTCCGTAAGTCTCCTCAATGTTCCACGATTTTATTCTGTCGTAAGTGGAATAATCTGTGAGATCGAAATGAATAGGTGTTACCGACGCATAATTATTTTTGATAGCGTGTTGATCGGTGTCAGGAGTAAAATCAACATCGTCGAGCTTTCCGGTAAGCCAGTAATACATTTTGCCATACGGATCGGTTCTCCCCTCGTAAATATCATCCCACCTGCTTTTACCCTGTTTCGTGACAACAACACCCTTTATTTCTTCTTCCGGCACATTAGGGATATTTACATTTAATATTGTACCCTGCTCCAATCCATTCTCAACTACTTCACGAACAAGTTTCTGAGCGAGTTTGCCGGCAAAATTAAAATCTTTCGCATCGTGTGATGTCACCGACATCGCAATTGCAGGTACATTATTTATTGCAGCTTCGCGTGCCGCTGAAACTGTACCGGAGTATATAATATTTATTGCTGTATTTGAGCCATGATTTATACCTGAAACAACTATATCAGGAGGTGTATCCATCAGGTTTCTTATACCCATTTTTACACAATCGGCAGGTGTTCCATCAACCGCATAGCCAAAAAACTCGTTGTTTTTATAATATTCAGTAACTCTTAAAGGAAGTTTCATCGTGATAGCATGCCCTACCGCGCTTTGTTCTGTTCGTGGCGCAACCACGGTAACTTCACCAATTTCCTTTAGTGCTTCTACAAGAGCCCCAATTCCATGAGAATCAATGCCATCATCATTACTAACTAATATTTTTAACATAATTTCCCGAAT
>BQMY01000146.1 GCA_022181065.1 Melioribacteraceae bacterium
CCCCACCTGAGGCGGGTAAACTTCGCAGGAATGACATAATGAATATATTGTATATTGTAGAGACGGCATTACGCCCCGGCGCACATGATATGCCGTCTCCACCAAATCAATAGTCTTCTTATCTCACCCTAATTCGCCGTGGCGAACCTCTCCTAGTCAATAGGAGAGGGACTTTCACAATATTTTCTCTTTTCCTTTCTCCTGTAAATAGGAGAAGGGGTTAGGGGATGAGGTCAATATTTTTAAGAGCATGGTTTGGGTTATTACCCATTGTAATTGTTGCATGATAATGAGACGCGATTTATCGCGTCTCTACAAATTTAATCTAAATTGTCCTCCTTGGAAGGAGGTGGCTTTCGANNTCAAAGGGGGACTTAAAAATTGGAGACGCGATATATCACGTCTCTACAAAAAGATAAAAGAACGAGATTCCCTCCGCCACAGGCGGATTCACGGGAATGACATAATATTAAATATGTATTGACTCGCCGTATGCGTTGCCGGCTGCTTCCATTACCATTTCGGAAAGTGTCGGGTGCGCGTGAATTGTTTTCACTATCGTTTCGTAATCTGCTTCGAGAGATTTCGCGATACCAACTTCAGCGATCAATTCTGTGGCTTCCGAACCAATTATATGCGCACCGAGGAGTTCACCATACTTTGCGTCGAAGATCATTTTTACAAATCCCTCTCGCTCACCGGCGGCTGCGGCTTTTCCTGATGCGGAGTATGGAAATTTTCCAACTTTAACTTCGTAGCCTTCTTCTTTGGCTTTCGCTTCGGTCATACCAATGCTTGCAACCTGAGGCTGGCAGTAAGTACAACCGGGTATTGAGCCGTAATCGAGATCGGCAACGTGCATACCTTTAATTTTTTCAATACAAATAATCCCTTCATGCGAAGCAACATGAGCAAGCCATGGTGGCCCAATTACGTCACCAATCGCATAAACACCGGGAACATTTGTCGTGTAGTTCGATTTATCAACTTTTATATGTCCGCGATCAATCTTGATTCCCACTTCTTCAAGTCCGATACCTTCAATATTTCCTGAGACACCAATGGCGTTCAGAACAATATCTGCTTCGAGTTTGAGTTCTTTCCCTTTTTTCTCTGCGGTAACGTAAACACGTCCATCTTTAACTTTTGCTTCTTTAACCATTGTATTCGTGTGGATATCAACACCGCGCTTTTTGAAACTTCTCGCAAGGGTCTGCGCGACTTCCTTATCCTCAACGGGCACAATCTGATCCATCATTTCAATGATAGTAACTTTTGTACCTAAAACTGAGTAAAAGTACGCGAATTCAACACCAATAGCACCCGCACCAATAACGATAAGCTCTTTAGGTTGTTCTTTAAGAATCATCGCTTGCGTGCTGGTGATGATATGTTCTTTATCTACGGGGATTGAGGGAATAACTTTCGGACGGGCGCCGGTGGCAATTATGATATGATCCGCTTCGACAGTTTCAATTTTTTTACCGTCATTATCGAATACATCAATCGATTTAGCGGAAGTAAGTTTGCCGAATCCGCTGACTTTTTCAATTTTGTTTTTGTTGACGAGGAATTCAACACCCTTAACGATTTTTTCGGATACACCTCGGCTCCGCTGAATAATTTTGTTAAAATCAAAGCTGAGACCTTCAACAGTAAGACCAAAATCATCAGAATGATTTTTTATCGTGTCGTAAAGTTCTGCGTTTTTGAGCAGCGATTTTGTAGGAATACAGCCCCAGTTAAGGCAAACTCCACCCAGATTATCTTTTTCAATTACAGCAGTTTTAAATCCAAGCTGTGCAGCACGAATCGCGGCAACATATCCTCCGGGACCACCGCCCAATACCACAACTTCAAATTTTTTTGACATTAAATTTCCTTTTATTTTTTCAGTTTTCGATGTTGAGAAGATAAATCGTCTGATTATTGTAGAAACAACAATCTAATTTATGATAATGCAAATGAGTTATTTTTAGTTCAAAATAGTGGTTCCGACAGATGTAAAATATAATGAAGTTGCAATCAAAAAGAAACATCAACTCTTATATTAAGAGAGCACAATTGTTAAAACTCCTGCAAACATTATGAAACTTCCTGCCAAACGAGCCCTGAAATTGCCTTCTTTAAAAAATACTGCTCCCAAGATAACGGAAAACATGCCCGACATTCTTTTCATGGAAACGACGTAAGCAACATAAGTAAGCGATAGCGCAGTCATGTGAAAGATAAATGAACCGGTGGTAAAAAGACTAACAATCAGTAGATTTTTTCTCGCTTTCCTTATGCCTTCTTTTTTGTATTTGCCGGTAACAAAGACAATTATTGTAAGAGTGACAAAAATTACAAGATTTACAAACACAATATGCTGCCAGATTGAAGTTGCAGATACTGATATTTTATCAAAGTTAGCGGATAGTGACCAGATGAAAGAAACAATGAACATGTAGCGGGTACCTTTATTTTTCATCAAAGCCTTGAACGGACCAAATAATGAGCGTTTCTTCAAATCGATATTTAACAGATAAGAACCCAACACAACGAGAATTACACCAATCAAGCCGGTTTCATTCGGGAACTCGCCGGTCATAATTGGGCCGGTTACCAGTAGAAATATCGGTGTGAAGCTTAACATCGGCATCACGGAAGAAATTTCACCCAGCGCTATTGCCCGCATATATAATAAAGTAGCGGCGACATTTATTAGTCCTGAGCCGGCAACCCCAATAAAAAACTCGGGTGGGAAGTTCATATCGATAAAAAATATCAGAGGTGTGAAGACAATCGTAGGAATAAAATTGTTAAACCATGATATTATAAAGGAGTCAACATCCTTGCTCGCTTTTTTGGCGAACATACTCCGGAAAGCTTCCGATATGGGGTTGAGAGTAGCAAAAAGTACCCACATTTACTGTCTCACATTATCAAGAAGCATAAAGCCGTTTTCGGAATATTCTGATTTGTTTGAAGTTACTTTATTTTCATATTTGCACATTCTTAATAGTGGACAAACACCACAAGCCGGATTTTGGGGTTTGCAGATTGCTCTGCCGAGCCGGATAAGGTTAGTGTGAAGGCTGTGCGCTATCCCTTGGGGGAAGTTGCCGTTAATTGCGAGGAATGTTTTATCCGGAGATGAGGTTTTTACGAGTCCGAGTCTGTTAAGTGTTCTGTGGACGTGTGTGTCAACGGGACAAACATCTCTTTCAAGCGCAAATAGCAACACACAACTTGCAGTTTTCAGACCGATACCGGGGAGTGCTGTTAGTGTATCGAGTAGTCTCCGGTCGTCAAAATCTTTTACAAAATCTAATGACATCTCGTCGTAATTTTCATTTATGAATGAAATCAGATTTTTAATCGCGGCAGATTTTTGTTTACCGAGTCCTGCTATTCTTATGATATCTTCTATCTCTTCGCGTGGTGTATCTAGTATTTTTCGCCAGTCGGGGAAGGCTTCCCGCAATTTAATGTAAGCCTGATAAGAATTTTTGTCATTTGTATTTTGCGACAGGATTGTGGCAATCAGCATATCGAGAGGTGACGGGGGGATTTCCGCGCGATATGGAATATCAAATCGTTCAATTAACTTAACGTTGATACGTTTAATTTTATCGCTCTGCTGTTTTGTGAGTTTTTCCACTTATTTCCCGTTTTTTTGACAACAAAATTACATAATAATTTGTATTTCTGAAATTTGAGTTGGGGAGTTTGATTTTAGAAGCTGCAAGCACAATCTTAAATACTGGATTCCCTCCGCCCCAGCGGATTTGCGAGTATGACAATCCGCGAAATTTGTCACACCCGTCGTGATCAACCAAAACAAAACAATGTCATTTCCGCAAAAGCGTAAATCTAAACTCCAAAGGCCTGAATTTCTACCCCTCCTAAGGTGGGTAAACTCGGCGAAAATGACAATATATGGGTTTGTTTTCCTTTCCTGTGAGTAGGATTACACAATTCATAAGTCCCCCTTCCGAAGGGGGAAATTCCGATGTAAATCGGAATGGGGGATGACCAAAAGTCTCAAATAATGCAATAAATCATCCTCCGGCTTTCGACTATCGTCGAAAGCCACCTCCTTCCAAGGAGGACTGAAAAACAAACCCTATTCGATTAGGTCCAAAACAACTTTAAAATTTGTGTTATTAAAATTCGGATCAGAGATTAAAAAATGAATAGATTGCAAAAAATAAAAGAAACTAATAACATAATCCTGAAAAACCAAAATGATAATAATCCTTAATTCTCATACTCCCTGATAAAATCGGGGGGTATCCAGTTTTTATGTTTTTAGTCTGTTTTATGATTACAGTTATGGTTAAAAATCCCGATACAGAGAATGTACCGGGATTATAGAAATTTTATAACTGTTCTAAAACGCTACTTAGTTTACTGCTGACATCAGAAGCGATTTTATCAAGTTCACTGTTTTGAACAGTTTTCATCGATTCCATCGGGTTTATAACAGAAACCTGAATTTTATTCTCCTCAGTTTCCTGAACGACAACGTTACAAGGCAGCATAACGCCAATATTCGGCTCGGCTGTGAGGGCTTTATGTGCGAACGGGGGATTACAAGCACCAAGAATTCGGTACTTTCTGAAATCTACATCTAGTTTCTTCTTTAAAGTAGCAGTAACATCAATTTCAGTAAGAACACCAAAACCAACTTTTTTTAATTCTTCCGTTACTTTTGCGATTGTTTCATCAAAACCGGTTTCAACAACTTTACTGTTATAATAACTCATTTATTCTCCTGTTATTGTTTTTGCAAATAGGATGCAAGGGCTTAATTAACGATTCACACTATTTTTCGTGTACACCTTTATATAAAGAAGAATAATCTTTTTCCCCGAGGCCCTGTTCCAAAGCGTTTTTAATAATTTCTTCCACACCCTCAAGTTGTGGAGTATTAAGTCCGGAATGTCCAAACTCGTGGAGCATCAGTTTCACATCTTTCAGCATATGCTTGAGTGGGAAATTGGGGTTGCTGAAGTTGCCATCCAGCATATTATTCAGTTTTTTATCGAATGTGGGAGCATAAAGCGCGCTGCCTCTGAGTATGTCCATAAAGATATTGTGGTCAATATTTTGTTCGCGCAGATATCCCAGACTCAACGAGAACGCTGCTGTTAATGACGCGATGAGGTGATTAAGCGCCAGTTTTACACTTGAAGCGCTACCGAGTTTTCCGGTGTAGATTACCTTTTCACCAAAGACTTTAAAAAAGTCTCCCCACTTCGCGAATTGTTCTTCTGTTCCGCCAAAAATTGTGATCAGTTCACCTGCTTTAATCTGCGGAATACTCCCCAGAACAGGAGCCTCGATATAGTCTCCACCGTTTTTAACAACTCTTTCGGCAAGGATGACATTTTCTCCGGGCGCGATTGTACTCATCTGCAGAACGGTTTTTCCTGTATAATCAATTTTTTTGTTGGGGAACATAGATTCGCTCAAGGCGTAAAAATCGGACAACATAAAAATTATTGTATCCGATTTTTTAATCAATTCTTCCGGTGTATCAGCAACTATTGCTCCTGCTTTTTCCAGTTCGTTTGTTTTTGATCTGGTTCTGTTATATATGGTTGGTGTAATATTCTGTTTGAGCAGTCTTTCAACCATAGGCGCGCCCATCAGACCTGTACCGATAAATCCGTAATTCATTTTTTACCCCAAATATTTAACATAATCTTTTAAATCGAGCTCAATTTTCTCATCGCTGAAGAATGGTTCACCATATTCTTTGCCGATATGGAAGCCATATACTCCCGCGCGTGATATTATATACTTTGTAAAGTTCATTTTACTGATAAAAGTTTCTGGACCTTCCATTCCGGGGTTAAAAAACTGAGTACCGTATGCTTTGAGTGAGTCCATTTTTTTATCAAAGTAATCTGAGATATCAACAATAAAAGTTGGTTCAAACTCGTAGGTCTGCATAAAGTAAAACAATTTATGTGGTCGATAGCGTTCCTGTGGTTTACCTTCCAGGGATGTTTCAATTTTTGTGAGTCCGGCAAAAAACATCGCCTCTTTCACCATTCTGCTAGCGCCGGTATGATCGGGATGACGGTCATTCCAATGGGGAGCAAATATTATTTTGGGTTTATACTGGCGGATTTTCTCAACAACTTTCAGGACAAATTCCCGTTTTGGCTCAAGGTGTCCGTCAGGAAGGTTGAGGTTTACCCTGATTTGTACTCCAAGAATTTTTGTTGCGGCTTGTGTTTCTTTATCTCTTGATTCGACAGTACCACGGGTACCCATTTCACCCCGGGTCAGGTCGATAATCCCAACTTTGGTGCCTTGATCAACCAGTTTGGCGATTGTTCCACCCATTGCTAGTTCGGCATCATCAGGGTGCGCGGCAAATATTAAATAATCAAGTTTCATAATTTCTCTTTCGTTTTGGTTTATCAATCAAACATATAAAAATAAGATGTAATATAAAACCGGGGGAGTAAATGTAGATGTCTTTGATCCTGGATAATGATAACTGACTTCAACGTGCAAAAAATTGCTTTGTCATGCCCGAGTTTACCCACCTCTGATGGAGCAGGTATCCCGTTGTAGAGAGATTAGATTTCCACTTTCGTGGAAATGACACTCATTTTTGTCATGCCCTTGAATCCGCCTGAAGCGGAGGGCATCCAGTTTTTAGAACCAGACATCAGGAACCCTAAACTTTGGTAAAGGGAAGGACTTCGAAAGCAGTAATGCCAAAATAAAATGTTTTTTCACCCTTCCTAAGGCGAGTAATTTTCCCGAGATTGACAACCTCGTCACTTTTTGCTATATTTTGTACAATATAACGTACAATTAAGGACCTATAATGCTAACCACAACTATCTCTGATTTCCGGAAAAACATCAAAAAATATCTTGATAACGTAACGAAAGACTATGAAACCCTTATCATTAATCGTAACAAGGATAAAGGTGTTGTGGTAATTTCGCTGGAAGAATACAATTCACTCAATGCTACCGCTTTTGAGCTTTCCTCCAGAAAAAACGAGGAACGACTCGATAGCGCGATTAAAAAACTTGATAGTGGCAATACTTTCCCAAAAGAGTTGATTGAAGAATGAAATACATCTTTGTTGATGAATCGTGGGAAGACTACCTCTACTGGCAGAAAAATGATAAAAAGTTGGTCAAACGAATTAATGAGTTACTAAAAGATATCTCCCGTACACCATTTACAGGACTTGGTAAACCGGAACCACTCAAACACAAATATAAAGGCTATTGGTCGCGCAGAATAGACCACGAACACCGACTGATTTATAAAGTAACAGACGACTCAATCCTGATCGCCAAATGCAGATTTCATTATGACTAATTTTCAGCCAAAATTTTAGTTTACAAACAATTCCTGAATAGATTTCCGCTCGTGGGCGGAAATGACATCACTTTTATGCTTGTCATTCCTGTTTTGGCACTTCAGCTTTTCACCCTTCCATTTATATAGCAGGTGAGGGTTATGTTTTTTGATCATGCGGTCGCATACTTCAATTGATAATCTCAATGATAAAGCTACCGGATTCCGCAACATTCGCCGGGACAAAGCGGAATGACGTAGCAATAATTCGTTGTCATGCCCTTGAATCCGCCTGAAGCGGAGGGTATCCAGTTTTGAGAACCTGACATCAGGAACCCATCCTAAATCTTCCTCCCGCTATGCGGGATAAACTTTGGTAAAGGGAAGGACTTCGAAAGCAGTAATGCCAAAATAAAATGTTTTTAGCCCCTCCATTTGACAAAGGGAGGGGTGGGGGGTCTGGTTTTGGATTATCGACAATAATAGTCTTCTGGATTCCCGCCTTTTTTACGCGGTTGAGGTAATAAGGTTTAGGCTTTTCCCGGGCAAGTATTATAGCGATTTATAAAAAAGAAAAAATATCCTAATTTGAAAATAAATCAGTGGAAATATAAAAGATTTTAAGTATTTTAAATTGTCTTTAAAATTCTTTTTCAGTTCCAAAATTCTTCTTAATAATGAGAAACAAAAGTCTTATCTTGATACATAAATTACAGAGCATAATTCGATATAGTGTCGTCATGTCGGATAAAACGAATAATTTATATCGGGATGTGAAGAAAGGACATTGGCACTAATTTTGTAATTTCAA
The DNA here is from genome assembly GCA_022181065.1 of Melioribacteraceae bacterium. Classification (GTDB taxonomy): domain Bacteria; phylum Bacteroidota; class Ignavibacteria; order Ignavibacteriales; family Melioribacteraceae; genus BQMY01. The sequence goes on from BQMY01000146.1 coordinate 8,135, forward strand.
AAAAAACTTAATATCCTTTGTTGAATATTGTTAGAGTCTGAAAAAATAACAGATAAAAAGAAAAAAGAAAAATTGCTTTGTTATCACTGCGGGGAAGTTTGTCCGGATGATTCAGTCCGAATTGATGACAAATTTTTTTGCTGTACCGGTTGCAAGACAGTCTTTGAAATTCTGCAGGAGAATAATATGTGCGAGTATTACTCTCTTGAAGAAAATCCGGGTGTAACAAAACAAAATGAATCGGTCAGGAATTATGATTTCCTTGACGATCCTGAACTAAAGGAAAAACTGATCGATTTCACCGACGGTACAACTACTCAAGTCCTTTTCCACATTCCTTCGATGCATTGCAGTTCCTGTATATGGATCCTCGAAAACCTATACAAACTTAACACGGGTGTGATAAATTCACGCGCTAACTTCCTAAAGAAACAGGTTAGTATCAGGTTTTATGAAGAAAAAACTTCACTGAAAGAGATTGTCGCGCTTCTTGAATCAATAGGGTACGAGCCTAATTTATCTCTCGAGGAGAAAGAAAAAGACGCCATAAACAGGGAAAATAAAAAGCTTTATTACAAAATTGGTGTTGCCGGATTTGCCTTCGGAAATATTATGCTGATGAGCTTTCCGGAATATTTGTCTATTCAGGATTCTGTAACCGATAACTTGCGACATACATTTGCCTGGCTGAACATGCTGCTGGCACTTCCTGTTTTTTTCTACAGTTCAAGCGAGTATTTCAGTTCTGCGATAAAAGGACTTCGTAAGAAAATAGTCAATATTGATGTACCTGTATCTCTTGGAATTCTGGTTTTGTTTCTACGCAGTTCAGTTGAGGTCGTTTTTGATTTTGGCCCCGGTTATTTTGACTCGCTTGCCGGACTTGTGTTTTTCCTCCTGGTAGGGCGTTTGTTTCAGAACAAAACATACGAGACTTTAAATTTTGAGAGAAATTATAAATCATACTTCCCGATTGCGGTAACGAAAAAATCAGGGAATGAGGAAAAGCCTGTGCCTGTTGAAAAGATTGAGGTGGGTAACAGACTGGTAATCCATAACAATGAGATCATTCCCGCTGACAGTATCTTGATACATGGGCATGCCAATATTGATTACAGTTTTGTGACTGGTGAATCCAATCCGGTGCCGAAAAATAATGGCGATACAATTTTCGCCGGCGGCAGACAGGTGGGCTCAGCTATTGAAGTTGACGTGATAAAGGATGTTTCGCAAAGTTACCTCACGCGTTTATGGAACAACGATATTTTTGATGAGGATAAGGAGAGTAAATTCACAACTCTCGCAAACTCGGTGAGTAAACATTTTACTTTTGTTATCATTGCGATTGCCATAATATCCTCAGCAATATGGTTGTTTTATGATACTGTAATCGCGTTGCACGTTTTTACAGCGGTTCTGATTGTTGCTTGTCCTTGTGCACTCGCTTTGTCAACTCCATTCACAATGGGTAACACTTTGCGGTTTTTCGGTCTCAAGAAGTTTTACCTGAAGAACATTCACTTTATCGAAAAACTTGCGGTTGTTGATACTATTGTTTTTGATAAAACCGGTACAATTACGGACAATACCAGGTCGCTCGTTACATTCAACGGGAATTCCCTTACCAAAGAAGAGAAAAGAATTATTGCTTCGATAACCCGTAATTCAATACATCCGCTCAGTAAAAAGATCTATGCTGAATTGGGAATTGATTCTCCCCCTGAACCTGAGGAATATCAGGAGATTTCGGGCGAGGGTATTACAGCGAAAATAGAAGGTAAGTCGGTGAAACTTGGTTCCGCGGGTTTGATCTTCGATGTTGATGAAAAAACTTCCGAAGAAAAGATTGGCGCTAAAGTTTTTGTTTCTATAGATGAAAAATATTTGGGCTATTTTCTTATTTCAAATTTTTATCGTGAAGGTTTGAAGGAAATTATTTCTGAACTGAGTAAGGCAAAATCACTGGCGGTATTATCCGGTGATAATGAAAGTGAGAGAACAAATCTTGCTGAAATTTTCCCTGAAGGTACCGAGATGCGTTTTAAACAATCTCCCGAGGCTAAATTAAATTTCATTAAGGAAAAACAGGGAGAGGGAAAAGCTGTTTTAATGCTAGGTGACGGTTTAAATGATGCGGGAGCTCTTAGACAAAGTGACGTTGGTGTTTCAATAGCTGAAAATATTAACAATTTTACACCTTCCAGCGACGCGATTCTTGAAGCTTCATCGTTCAATTTACTGGAAAAATTCTTATCTTTTTCTGTTACGGCAAAAAAAATAATTCTGGCGAGTTTCGGAATTTCTTTTGTCTATAATATTGTAGGACTCGGAGTTGCTGTTTCGGGGCTTCTTTCACCGGTAATCGCGGCTATACTAATGCCACTCAGTTCAATTACTGTTGTGATATTTACAACCATGGCTACAGGTTTTTACGCAAAAAAACGAAAATTACTTTAATGGAGATAATAGTAGTATTAATTATCGCCAGTTTGCTTGTCGCGCTGGGTTTTCTGGGAGCGTTTATCTGGGCTGTTAAATCAGGTCAGTATGATGATAAATATACCCCTGCGGTAAGAATTCTGTTTGAAAATAAAAAAGATAATGAATCGAAATCTACTGGCAAGCATCCTACTCAAACCGATGCTTTGTCTGATAAAAGTAAGGAATCTTGAAAATCTACAGTTATAAGGAGTAACATAAATGAATGTTGAAAAGTTCAGTTATGATAACCAGACGGTAAAAATGTTCTCAATTGCCTCTGTAATATTCGGGGTGGTTGGTATGTTGGTCGGGCTTATTATTGCTGTTCAGCTCTTTCTGCCCGAGTTGAACCTGGGATTTCAGTACATAACTTTTGGTAGAATAAGACCACTTCATACTAACGCTGTAATATTCGCGTTTGTTGGTAATGCAATTTTTGCCGGTGTCTATTATTCTCTCCAAAGGCTTACAAAATCCCGAATGTATAGCGATTTTCTCAGTAAGTTTCACTTTTGGGGTTGGCAGGCGATTATTGTCGCTGCTGCTGTTTCTTTACCGCTTGGTCTATCTACCAGTAAAGAATACGCGGAACTTGAATGGCCGATAGATATAGCTATCGCAGTTGTATGGCTGGCATTTGGCGCCAATATGATTGGAACAATACTTAAAAGACGCGAAAAACACATGTATGTTGCGCTGTGGTTCTATATCGCGACCTTTGTTACCGTAACCGTTCTTCATGTTGTAAACTCGCTGGAAATCCCGGTTAGTTTAATGAAAAGTTATCCAATCTGGGCAGGTGTTCAGGATGCTCTCGTACAGTGGTGGTATGGTCATAACGCTGTGGCATTCTTCCTCACTACTCCTTATCTCGGTTTGATGTATTATTATCTTCCAAAAATGGCAAACAGACCGGTTTATTCGTACCGGCTCTCTATTCTCCATTTTTGGGCATTGATATTTTTATATATCTGGGCTGGCCCTCACCATTTACTCTATTCTGCGCTTCCTGACTGGGCACAATCGCTCGGTACTGTATTTTCCATTATGCTGATCGCGCCATCATGGGGTGGTATGCTTAACGGACTGCTAACTTTGCGTGGCGCGTGGGATAAAGTGCGTGATGAACCTATGCTCAAATTTATGGTGATTGCCGTAACAGCATATGGTATGTCAACATTTGAAGGACCGATGCTTTCATTGAAGTCTGTAAACGCGATCGCGCATTTCACAGACTGGATTGTAGCACACGTTCATACTGGTGCCTTGGGCTGGAACGGATTCCTTACCTTCGGTATGTTATACTGGATGGTTCCGAAAATGTGGAAAACAGAATTATATTCCAAAAAACTTGCTAATATGCATTTCTGGTTGGGAACGCTTGGCATAGTTGTTTATGTGGTGCCGATGTATTGGTCGGGTATCGCTCAGGCGTTGTTGTGGAAAGATTTTACAGATTTGGGAATGCTTCAGTATCCTAACTTCCTTGAAACAACATTGCAGATTCTTCCGATGCACATGATGCGCGCGGTAGGCGGTTTGTTATACTTCGTTGGTGTGATCATGATGATCTACAATCTGGTACTTACAGCAAAACAAGGCTCATTTGTCGCGAACGAACCTGATGAGGCTCCGGCTATCGAGAAAGCAAATGATTCTCTAAAACCGGGAATGATACATCGCTGGTTGGAAAAACGCCCCATCAAATTTGCTTTGTTGTCAACTGTTGTTGTTTTGATCGGTGGTCTTGTAGAGATGATCCCAACCTATGCTGTTGAATCGAATATTCCAACAATCGCAAGTGTAAAACCATATAGCCCATTAGAACTTGAAGGACGTGATCTTTATATCCGCGAGGGTTGTAACAACTGTCACAGCCAGTGGGTTCGCCCGTTCCGTTCGGAGACAGAACGTTACGGCGAGTATAGCAAAGCAGGCGAGTATGTTTATGATCATCCGTTCTTGTGGGGTTCAAAACGTACCGGTCCCGATCTCCACAGGGTTGGAGGAAAATATGGAAACTTGTGGCATTATCTCCATATGGAAGATCCGAGGTCGATGTCTCCAAAATCTATTATGCCACCTTATCCATGGTTGATTGATCAAAAACTTGATATGTCTTCATTATCTAAAAAAATATCTGTAATGAGAACTCTGGGCGTTCCTTATGAAGAAGGATACGAAGAGTTTGCTTATGACGATGCCATGAAGCAGGCGCAGGAAATTGTTGAAGACCTTGCGGCAAATGGTGTTGTTGTTGATCCCGATAAGGAAATTATCGCGATGATCGCGTATTTGCAAAGACTCGGTACAGATATAAAAGCTAACGTAGCAGAAAATAAATAGGAATAGATTCATGTTTTCAAAATATCTCAGCGGCATAGAGGATGTAGAAATATATCCCATAATTGTATTGGTTGTTTTTTTCTCACTTTTTGTCTTTGTTTTAGTTAAAGTAACGAAGATGGATAAAGCATTGATTGATAAAATGGGAAATATGCCGCTTGAGGATGACCCTGAAATTGAAAATAAGGATAAGTAAAATGAAGATAAAAGTTAATCCGAAAGTTTTATTGACGCTGCTTGTATTCTTTCTGTTCAACGGTAATATTTTTGCCGCCGGCGGCGATCTCGACGGTGTAATGTCAGCGATGACAATAGTTACTATTGTTACAGTATTATTTATAGCGTGGCTGGTAGTTGTTTACGCTGAACTTGATGATGTTAATGGTGAGAAATTCCTGAAACCATTGAGGATATTTAACAGATTTATTACCAGATCTACTCCCATGGAGAAAGAACATGAAATCTTGCTTGACCATGATTACGACGGTATCAGGGAACTTGACAATAAAGTTCCACCATGGTTCAATTTCCTTTTCTACGGAACAATATTTTTCAGTATTGTGTACCTGATACAGTTTCATGTGATAGGCTCGGGAAATGTTCAGGAAGAAGAATATCAGGCGGAGATGCAGGCAGCTGCCATGCAGCAGGAGATTTTGATTCGCTCCGGAGCGCTACTTGATGAAAACTCTGTCAAGTTTGCTGATGATGCCGCTACTCTTTCCAGTGGTAAAGAAATTTATATGAAAAATTGCGCGTCATGTCACGCCAACGACGGCGGCGGACTTGTTGGTCCGAACCTTACTGATAAGTACTGGATACACGGTGGCGGGATTGTAAATGTATTCAAGACTGTAAAATATGGTGTACCCCAGAAGGGTATGATCAGCTGGCAGACTCAGTTGAGTCCCACAGAAATGCAGGAAGTATCAAGTTACATTCTCACTATGGAAGGAACAACACCGGCGGCACCAAAACAGCCTGAGGGTGAAATTTGGGTACCGGAAGAAGAGAATGTTGATGATGGAACCAAGGAATCATAAATACGGAATTTAAAGATGACTCAACCGATAAAAAATAGCGAGGAGTTCAGGGATAAACTTGCTACAGTTAAAGATGATGGTTCACGCAACTGGATTTATCCTAAAAAACCTCAAGGTAAGTTTTATACCGCCAGAACAATAGTTAGTGTTTTTCTTCTCGCGTTTTTATTCGGAGCGCCTTTTATTGAGGTAAATGGTCATCCGTTCATGTTACTGAATGTTTTGGAACGAAAGTTCATCCTGTTCGGGGTGGCTTTCGGTCCTCATGATTTCCATCTGCTGGGATTAGCGATGATCTCGGTGGTTGTTTCAATTTTCTTATTTACTGTGGTTTACGGACGCATATTTTGTGGATGGATTTGTCCGCAAACAATCTTTATGGAGATGGTATTCCGTAAAATTGAATACTGGATTGAGGGTGACGCAAGTAAGCAGCGTGCGTTAAATAAAGCACCCTGGGACGCTACAAAAGCTTTTAAAAAGATCAGTAAACAGATTATATTTTTCACTATATCCTTCCTGATCGGCAATACTTTCACCGCCTGGATTATCGGGATTGGTAAACTTGAACAGATGGTTGTTGATGGTCCATTTGAGCATTTTAGTACATTTGCCGCTGTGACGGTATTTTCCGGTATATTCTATTTTGTGTTCTCTTATTTTCGTGAGCAGGCTTGTACAGTGGTTTGTCCTTATGGCAGGTTGCAAGGTGTTATGCTCGATCAAAACTCCATCGTGATAGCTTATGATAATGTGAGAGGTGAACCACGGGGTAAAATCAAGAAAGGTGTTGACCAGAGCGACAAAGGGGATTGCATCGATTGCGGATTGTGTATTGATGTTTGTCCAACCGGAATTGATATCCGCAATGGTACCCAACTGGAATGTGTGAATTGCACAGCTTGTATTGATGTTTGTGATGATGTAATGGTGAAAATAAACAAGCCGAAAAAGCTTATAAAATATGCTTCCAAAAATGAGATCGAGGCTGGAAAAAGAAAAATATTTACACCAAGAGCAATTGGCTACACAACAGTTCTGGTACTGTTGTTGACTCTTCTTACCGTTCTTATGGCAAACAGATCTGATTTTGAGCTTACAATTCTCCGTACTCCCGGATTATTGTATCAGGAACAGCCGGGTGGCAAAATCAGTAATCTTTACGATATGAAACTTGTGAACAAAACTTTCAATGATCTTCCGGCTGAGTTAAAATTACGCGAGATAAATGGTGAGATTAAGCTAATCGGACAAGATTTGGTCGCTGAACCTCAGGGCGTGGTGGAAGCTAAATTTTTAGTAATATTACCGGAAAGTGAAATAAGTAAATTGAACACACCTATTACAATCGCGGTGGAATCGGAAGGAAGACAGATTGATGTTATAACAACATCATTCCTCGGCAATGTAAAAAAAGATAAAAGCAAGAAAGGCGAAGAAACAAAATGAAAATTTCATGGGGCGTTGGAATAGCGGTCTTATATATTGGTTTTATGGTTGTTGTACTTGGTACGGTGGCTTTCAGTACAACACAGGATGTGAATCTGGTAACTGAGGATTATTACGAAAAGGAATTGGAATACCAGAATCAGCTTGATAAAATGAATCGAGCGAACGCGTTACCGGAAAAACTTGAAGTAAAAATTGTCGATAAAAATATTCAAATAAAGTATCCCTCGATGTTTAGTCCGGAGTTTTTAACCGGTACAATATTGTTTTACAGACCAACATCGGGTGAAGAAGATTTTGAACTACCCGTTCAGCCTGATGTTCACGGTGTTCAGACAGTACTGACAGAAAAAATGAGTAAGGGTGTCTGGAAAGTTAAAGTTGACTGGAAAGCATCAGCATCGGAATATTTTAATGAAAAAATTGTGATGGTCAATTAATGGAAGTTTTGGGCGGTTTCCTTATTGGTTTTCTTGGCAGCTTCCACTGTGTTGGAATGTGTGGTCCTATCGCATTGGCATTACCTGTTTATGGAGATTCCAATTTTAGCAAAATTTTAGGCAGGGTTCTCTACAATCTTGGTAGAGTGGTAACATACGCTTTTTTCGGATTGATTCTAGGTGCGTTTGGACAGCGACTTGTTCTAATTGGATTTCAGGAAAATGTTTCACTTATTTCGGGAATAATTATACTTGCGTATGTACTTATGCCAAGGTCGTTGAAATCTAAACTTGCTCAAAATTACTATGTTGAGGAAACGAACAAGCTTGTAAAAAAAGGTCTAACCCGATTTTTGCGTTCAAAATCTGTATCCTCATTGTTTTTTATTGGTCTGCTAAACGGATTGCTGCCTTGTGGTTTCGTTTATGTAGCGCTAGCCGGCTCACTGGCGATGGATGGCGCGCTAAATGGTGCTTTGTTTATGGCGTTATTCGGACTTGGCACTGTTCCAATCATGTTCGCTACTTCACTTGCAGGGCAGTATTTATCCATGAATATACGAAGACGGGTTAACAGATTAGTCCCTGTCTTTGCTGTAGTGCTTGCCGTATTGTTCATTTTGCGCGGATTGAGTTTGGGAATACCTTATGTTAGTCCGAAACTTCACAGTCCGGTGAATAAAACAATCGAAGAAGTAGAGCACGGCAGTTCTTGCCATTAAGCTGCTACTAATGCCGGAAAGGTATAAAAAATCTGGCATGACAAAGACAGGGAATGTCGTTTACGCCCGCGAGCGGAAGTCTAATCTTTTAATTTTCTGACAACAGGTTATGAATTGTCATTCCCGCGCAGGCGGGAATCCAGAGGTCTATTATCATCGCGGTGTAAGAAACTGCCCCCCCCAAGCGTAGTCGTAAGTCGATGGTCACCAGTCTTAAGTCAAAAGACAAAAACAAAAAAGAAAACCTGGTTACCCATTCAAGCAGTATGACGCATTCCGGAGGTTCCTGAGCCGCGTCGCTTGTCCCGCAAAGCGGGGAAGGGCCGGCAAAACATTTGTCACGTGCGTGGGCTGAGGGTGAGGTTCTGAAAAACTGGATTCCTGCCTGCGCAGGAATGACAAACTTTTTTACTAGATCCCTAAAACTCTGGATGCCCGATGGGGCTCGGGCATGACTAAAAACGAGTGTCATTTCCGCCCGCGAGCGGAAGTCTAATCTCTTAATTTTCTGACAACAGGTTATGAATTGTCATTCCCGCGTAGGCGGGAATCCAGAGGGTTATTATCGTCGCGGTTTAAGAAACAGAACCCATCCCCAAGCGCAGTCGTAAGTCAAAAGACAAAAACAAAAAAGAAAACCTGGTTACCCATTCAAGCAGTATGACGCATTCCGGAGGTTCCTGAGCCGTGTCACTTGTCCCGCAAAGCGGGGAAGGGCCGCACATCTTGGTGTATATGAAGTATTAATAGGACTGGATTCCTGCCTTCGCAGGAATGACAAACATTTATACTAGATCCCTAAAACTCTGGATGCCCGATGGGGTTACACCTGAGGTGGGTAAACTTCGCGGGAATTACAAACATTTTTTTTACATCTCTCCTCCCGTCTTAAGGGATAAACTTTATCAAATGGGGAGTCCATTTAATGTTGACATTACTGCTTTCAAAGTCCTTCCCTTTACCAAAGGGAAGGATTTAGGATGGGTTCTTATTGTAAACGGAAATCTATTCCGTATAACGAGATGCCCTCCGCATTTGGCGGATTCAAGGGCATGACAAAGAACAACGAATGTCATTCCCGCGCAGGCGGGAATCCAGAGGGCTATTATCGTCGCGGTTTAAGAAACAGAACCCATCCCCAAGCGCAGTCGTAAGTCGATGGTCAACAGTCTTAAGTCAAAAGACAAAAACAAAAAAGAAAATCTGGATGCCCAATCGATTCTTTAATTCCTTGTTACCCATTCAAGCAGTATGACGCATTCCGGAGATTCCTGAGCCGTGTCGCTTGTCCCGCAAAGCGGGGAAGGGCCGCACATCTTGGTGTATATGAAGTATTAATAGGACTGGATTCCTGCCTGCGCAGGAATGACAAACTTTTTTTTACACCTCTCCTCCCGTCTTACGGGATAAACTTTATCAAATGGGGAGGCCATTTTATATTGACATTACTGCTTTTGAAGTCCTTCCCTTTACCAAAGGGAAGGATTTAGGATGGGTTCTTATTGTAAACGGAAATCTGTATAGTCCTGAAATAGGTTGACTGAAAAAGGATAAAAAAGTCAACCAAAACAAGGATAAA
>BQMY01000147.1 GCA_022181065.1 Melioribacteraceae bacterium
ATTTTTAAATTATATATTATTATAATGTTTCCACATGGTATTTCATAGAATGCTGCTAATTGATCTATCTTTGTCATTTTAACTGGTTACTTTGATAGCGCTTAATCTTCACAAATCTTTTCTTACTAACTTCCCAACTATTTTCTAATCAATGTTGATCGTTACATAGATACAATTATAGATTCCGGAAATTACTCTTATATATATAATACAGGTTCTGGATTGCTCAGTCAGGTTAGTAATCTGTCATTGCGGATTCATGCTTTTTATTCCAGTCATTAGCCTTTAATAATTAAACACCGATTTGAAATAATATCGGATACTGGTTTCCTTACATACCCGAATACCTTTTTTCAACAATGTTTGTTCAAACCTGCATTACATTAATAAATGCACCCCGGTTAGTCGACTGATTTTATCTGTTGAAACTCCAGCCATCTTTTAGTAATCTCAAATTAATAGTTAGATATTTACCTGATGTTAAATCAAAATCATTTACTGTGCTTTTTTATCCAATCATAACCGAAGCGCACACGACTCGCAATTACTGAAATCATTTTCAGAAAGCAGTCAACAAACATGCACTCCGGCCAATTTTAATCATGGTCAAAATTATTTCCCCTTTCGAAAATTTTGATTTACAGATTAATGATGTTATATTTAGTCCAGATTCTTCAATCTGGTTTAGGAGGTTATAACGGGTAATTAATACGGTCTTTAACTGTCATCAACTAATAATAATACGGGGGATACATGAGAGACCCTATTTTAAATGAAACAGCAAGGAACCCGCTTGCTGATCTTATCAGCGATGATATTTTCGAACTCCTAAACGGTAAAGGTCTGATTAACGAAAAATCTGTGAGGGATTATCAAATCAGGATGAAATTCAAGGCAATGCGTTCACGAAAAGTTGCCGCGAGTCAAGCCATTGATAACCTCAGGGAAGAGTACCCTTACTTACAATTTGACACAATACGGAAGATTGTTTACCAGATACTCAAATAAACACTTGACAATCTTTTAGTGTTAACATATTTTTGAAACAACTTTAATAGATGTATATCTATTATTTGCCGCCCACTGTCACCCCCCAACAGTGGGCATTTTTTTAATAACTGGAAATAATTCTAATGGCAAAAGTAAAAAGAAGAATCAAACAAGGGGCTATAGCCTCACCTTTCAAGAACTACTGGGATAAAAACAACTACTTTATTTTCTTTGCAGGATTTGCCGTTCTGCTCCTCGGCAACGTTCTTATGGCACAAGGACCATGGGATAACCCTGTTTCCCTTACGGTCGCCCCGCTTGTTATGTTGGTTGCATATCTTGTTATCTTCCCGATTGCAATATTATATAGTAAGAAAAAAGAATCGAACGAACCAGTCGAAGAGTAATCATGGTTCTTGCCAAAGTTATAGGAAATGTAGTTTCTACGCATAAAAACAACTACCTTACAGGGCAGAAACTACTTATTGTTAGAACTATCGGACTCGATGGCAATTTTGATTCGGATAAAGATACAATCGCAATCGATACGGTTGATTCCGGACCGGGCGATACAGTTATTATTGTTAAAGAGGGAGACGCGGTTCAGCAAATTCTTGGTCATCGTAACGCTCCTGTTCATACCATGATTGTAGGTATAGTTGATGACATTGATGTTGCTGAATAATCCGCAACATTATCGTGGACGAAAATAATTTTTCCCAATTACTTCTTATTAAATCTCTTCTAAGCGTTGAAGGTCTCGGAAATCTGAAACTTCTGAGTCTTGTTTCAGCTGCCGGTGATCTGCAAAAAATCCCGGAATTAACATACACTCAACTCAAAAACATCAAACTGATAGACGCCAATCTCTCCAAACGGATCATTACCGCAATTTCTGAAAAAGACAATCTTGTACCCGAACTTGAAAAAGATCTCGAGAAACTCCTTAAAATTGGCGGCAAGGTCATCACCTTCTGGGATACAAACTTCCCCGACTCATTAAAACGTATTTATATGCCGCCTCTTGTTCTCTATTATATCGGAGAATTAAAGGAAGTGGATCAAACTTCCCTTGCTATTGTCGGAACAAGAATGCCTACTAACTATGGTAAAATCCAGGCTGAAAAACTTGCTTCTGAACTCGCAGAGAGGAAAATAACCATTGTTAGCGGTCTTGCTCGTGGTATTGATACCGCGGCACACAGAGGTACTCTTAACTCAAATGGAAGAACAATCGCTATTACCGGGGCAGGGCCGGATGTAATCTACCCGCACGAAAACAAAAAGCTCTATCACGAAATTGCCGAAAAGGGACTTATATTAACCGAATTTAAACCCGGCACCAAACCCGATGCCCAGAACTTCCCCAAAAGAAACCGATTAATCGCCGGGCTTTCACTTGGAACTATGGTAATCGAAACTCGTTTCAATGGTGGTGCCATGCAAACAGCGGCTCACGCCCTCGAACAGAATAAGGAGGTTTTTGCACTCCCGGGGAACATAAACTCTGTAATGAGCGAAGGTACAAACCGACTCATACAAAATGGTGAAGCCAAACTTGTCTCAAATGCGGATGATATTATCTCCGAGCTTCAAGGGAAAATAAGTCCTTTTACCAAAAGTAAACCGAACAAAGTTGATCTAGACCTCTCAATGTTCGAGGCGCAGATTTATGATGCGCTATCAGAAGAACCGATTCATATTGACAATATCGCCCTGAAAACCGGTATGAACACCTCCGAGTGTTTAATCAATCTCCTTACGATGGAGTTCAAAGGGGCTTGCCGACAACTTCCGGGGAAAACGTTTATAAGGATGTAAATTACACTTATTTATTTAATTAGTGCGTTTTAATTATTATTATCAGACATCACATCAGGGGGGGAAATGTTTCGAGATGTAAAGTTACACTCAGTGGTACTGGTATTCATGCTATTAATATCTTCACAATCATATACCCAAAATTATGGAATTGGTCTCAACGCTACCGGCGGAATGAACCTGAGTCATGGTATTCCCGGGATTGGATTGGGGATTTCAGCTCAATACGAAAGTGCGGATGGCTACATGAAGTATCGTATCGGCTGGCGTTTCTACTATTCAGAACTCTTCAAATTTGAATATCTTAGCCATACATATATCGCTGAAATAGTAGAAGCTTCAATTCTTTACACCTTTTTCGATGGTGTAGCAAGACCTTTCGTCGGAGTTGGTCTCGGATATACCGATTTTAATATTGACGCTCCCGGAAATGCCAAATTTGAAGGAAATAAGCAGATTAGAACCACAAATGATAAAATCACAAAATCATTCACTCTTTTATGGGGGATAAGCATAGGGAAAAGAGGTGGTTTTGAAGTGAATATTGAATCGGGTTACAGACTAATCCCGCTGAAATTTACGGTAGAATTGATAGAATATCAGACAGAAACAATAATCTTGCGTAAAAATTTGATTCTTAGAGACGTATTGGTAAATATTGGATTTATTGTAAATTTTTAATTCTTAAACCCATTGCTTCATTTGCAGAAAATCATCAACAAGGAGGATAATTTCTAATACTTTTTAATCCCTTTCCAGAAAAAACCGAGATAATCACGCAACTTTTTCTCCTGACCGTTTTCGGTGGGAATATAGTACTGTCTCGGTTTCTTTTTATCAGGGAAGTAGTTTTCCTGTATGAAATGGTCGGGGAAATCATGCGGGTATTTATAATCCTTACCGTAATCGAGCTCTTTCATCAATTTGGTAGGCGCGTTTCGGAGGTGCATCGGTACCGGATATAATCTTTCCTTGCGCACATCAGCTAGTGCAGCGTCAATACCCATATAAGCAGCGTTGCTTTTAGGCTGTGATGCCAGATATGAAGTACACTGACCAAGAATTATTCTTGCTTCCGGCATACCAATTTTTTCAACCGCTGAAAATGCGGATTCAGCCAGAACCAGTCCATTGGGTGACGCGTTCCCTATATCCTCCGAGGCGAGTATTAACAATCTTCGGGCGATAAACTTCGGATCCTCTCCACCTTCAAGCATGCGTGCGAGCCAATATAAAGCGGCATCGGGATCACTACCACGAACGCTTTTAATAAATGCCGAAATTACATTATAATGCTCTTCCCCACCCTTGTCATAGAAGATGTTCTTTTTCTGGACAATCGTTTCAATCAGTTTTTTATCAATTACTATCTTGACTTTATCAATCTCATTGAGAACACAAGATTCAAATACATTCAACAAAGTACGCGCATCACCACCAGAAACATAAAACAAAAAATCGCGATCGATATCTGTAATATTCAGCCCTGACAAAAACCGGTCAATCTGAATAGTAAAATCGAGTATAGAGTTTAAATCAGCCTTGGTTAACTCACTCAGAACAAATATCCTCACCCTGGAGCGCAAAGCGGGAATCACTTCAAAAGAAGGATTTTCTGTAGTCGCGCCAATCAGTATAACCTCACCCGATTCAACCGAGGCAAGAAGCGCATCCTGCTGAGCTTTGTTAAAACGGTGAATTTCATCAATAAATAGAATCGTCTTCTTGTTATACGCGAGATTTTGTCTCGCCTTCTCGATTACGGCTCTAACTTCCTTTACACCCGATGAAACAGCGTTAAGCTGAAAAAACTCTGCTGATGTCTGATTGGCGATAATTCTGGCGATAGTTGTTTTACCGGTGCCCGGCATTCCCCACAAGATGAAAGAGGAGAGACTATCATTTTCGATCATCTTTCGCAGAGGCGCGTTTTCTCCAACAAGGCTATCCTGCCCCCTGAACTCCTGCAAAGTTTTAGGGCGGGCTCTTTCAGCCAATGGTATTTGAGGTATCTCTTTTTTCAAAGTTTATTTCTCTTCAACTCTGAATGCTTCTTCATTTTTGGAGCGCATTAAGTATTCTTCCCGCGCAATCTCTTCAATTTTCTTTTTGTTCGTTCGAAGTGAATCAATCTCTTTTTTCAAATCATCAAGTCTTTCTTTTGCTGCTTCAATCTCGGAGCGTAATTCTTTCACTTCTCCTTTTAAGGAAAAAAAGTCAAGCAATCCGTTATTAGTGAAAAAGACAAACAGAACCCCCGCGACAATCAAAACTGCTACCATGATCATCTTTATCCTGTTCATCAATTTTTTATCGGGCTTTTTCAACGCTATCCCTGATGATTATATCTATCATTTCTTTGAAATTTATTCCGGCTGCTTTCGCCATTTTTGGAACAAGTGAGTGGGATGTCATCCCCGGAAGTGTATTAACCTCCAGACAAAATGGCTTGCTATCAATTTTTCGCAAGCGAAAATCAACACGACCGTAACTTTCGCACTCAACAGCATTATACGCGATAGCGGCCTGACGTTTCAATTCTTCTGTCAATTCATCCGGTATTGGCGCGGGCACTTCATATTCGCTCATCCCGTCAGTATATTTGCACTCGTAATCGTACAACTTGTGTTCAGGTGTAATCTTACACAAAGGCAATTCAATATCCGCGAGAATACCTACAGCTATCTCGGCACCATCAATATATTCTTCAATAATTATTTTACTGGAAAACTCACCGGCAAGCTTTATTGCTGCATCAACAGAATTTTCATTTTCGCATAATGAAAGTCCGATAGTTGAGCCCTGATTATTCGGTTTGATAATGCAAGGATACCCAAGTTTTGCCCGAATATCAGTTTTTAATTCATCAACTGAATCTTTCCCAAAATGAAACATTAGCCATTCAGCGGTATTCACCCCGAAATGTTTGAACATAATTTTCGAGGCTTCTTTATCCATCGCAAGTGAGCTCGCCAAAACTCCTGCGCCTGTATAGGGTATTCCCGCCAGATCAAGGAGAGCCTGAATCCTGCCATCTTCACCAAACTCACCATGCAACCCGTTAAAAACAAGTTCAACATTCTCATTAGTTAAAAACTCAACCGAGCCAAGATAATTTTTCTCTGAAATTGTAGTTGGTGTTAATGTGCTGAAATAATCCTCTTTCTTCTCATGCTGATGCTTACCCAGAGCAGGATCAGTTAAAATAACTTCATGTCCAAGTTCAATCAGTGCATTATATATTGATTTACAACTTTCAATTGAAACATCACGCTCAGGTGATGCTCCACCAATTAATAATCCGATTTTCATCTGTTAAATCCTGCTAAAATCTAATCATTTATATCCAAAAGGGATATCAATTCCGTAACTATCTTTAGCCGCTGCCATCAATTTTTCTAATTCAGAACCGGTCAAAGTATTTATTTTACCGCCTCCGAATGCTGTAAATAAAATTTGTGCCGCATGCTCCAGCTTTTCCATTCTAAAATACGCTTCCTCAATGTTTTTCCCCGTTGTAACAGCTCCATGATTTTTTAAGAGAAAAGCGTTGGATTTTTTTACATACGGTTTCATGGAATTGGGCAATTCTTCGGTTGATGGTGTGCCGTATTCACAAAGGGGTACTTTACCAAGCGTTAAAATTACTTCGGGTAAAACGGGTAATTCAAACAGGTTTTTGGTAATAGATAAAACCGAAGCGTACACCGGATGGCAATGAACCACGGCGTTTATATCCGGCCTATTTTGGTATATCAGCAAGTGTATTTTATTTTCCGAACTTGGTTTACCAGTACCGTTAACCTTTTCACCACTCTCCGAAATTATAATCAGGTCTTCAATCGCAACATCGCCTTTATTTTTACCGGAAGGAGTGATAAGTATGTTCCCGTCGGGTAAACGTAGGGAAAGGTTGCCATCTGTCGCTGCAACAAATTTATTTTCATAAACCTTGTGGCAAAACTTGACAAGTTCCTTCTTATAAAGAAACATTCTCTATCGATTCCATTATCAACATATTTTTATAACCGTCGCTTCCGCTAACTTCGGGTCTAAGACCTTTAAGCATATCGTTCTGCAAAGCTTTAAGTCGGAAGTTTATTTTATTCCCTCTTCGTCTGAATGATTTTTTACCTTCTCCGGCGAGATTAATTGTTAGCTTCACACTTTTATCTCTGCCGCCAACAAGATTCTCGATGCTTATTGAGCCTTTATGCCCGATAATCTCAATTCTGTTAAATCCGGCTTTCACACTGAACGAACAACTAAAATTACCATAACCACCATTTTCAAATTTTACCATTCCGGTAGAGAAATCATCGACCTCACTTTTATACACGATATTATCAATATAACCCGAGGAACTCTCTACTTCCCCACCAAAATATCTTAGTACATCAATCATATGTGTACCGAGGTCTCTTAAAGCCCCTCCGCCGCTTCGATCTTTCCTGAAACGGAAGTTCTCATCCGGCACATAATCAATATCAAACGAGGCTGTTACATGAACAATTTTACCTATATATCCCATTTCTACAAGCTCTTTCGCCTTTACAGAAAGCGGATGAAATCTGTGCACATAATTAACACTTAGTACTACGTTATTTTTTTCGCACTCTTCAACCATTTCACGAGCCTGAATGGAATTCATTGCCAGCGGTTTTTCACATAAAATATGTTTTCCTGCTCGAGCAGCCTCTATTACCTGCTGGTAATGATCAGCATTTGCGCTTCCTATATAAACAATATCAAAATCCTGCCTGAGGAATTCACTATAATTATCATATGCGCTAAGCGAGGAAAATTTGGTTGCAAGGCTTTTAGCTCTTTTAAGATCATGACTGTAAATTGAAACCAACTGGCTTCTTTTCAGAGCCTCAATTGCTGGCAGTATTGCTGTTTCTGAAAATCTGCCGCACCCTGCGATACCCCATTTTAATTTTTTACGCTGGATAATCTTACTAAAACGTAATTTGGTAGCTTCTTTCAGCTTCATGCAATCCTACCTGCCTAATTTTTGCATCAGTTTTTTAATTGGATTGGAATTTTGCATTATATAAAAATGTATAGCGGGAACATTGTTATTTAATAGTTCTTCTGCTTGTTTGAATGCCCATTCGCATCCTATTTCCAATACATGCTCTTTTTTCGCTTTCAATATTTCGTCCACAAGATCATCAGGAAGATCAAGATGAAAGTATTTGGGTAAATTGTAAACCTGACTTTTAGATGTGAGTATTTTCAAACCCGGAATAATCGGAACCTTAATTCCCGCGTCATTGCAGGCAGTTAGATAATCAAAATATTTCTGATTATTAAAAAACATCTGAGTAACAATATATTCCGCTCCTGCGTCAATCTTTGATTTTGTATTCATTATATCAGCATTCGGGTTGGGTGATTCATAATGTTTCTCAGGATAACCGCCCACACCAATTCCAAAGCTCATCGGTTCAGCGTCAAGCAACGTATCCTCGAGATAGCGCCCTTTATTAATATCCACTATCTGCTTTACAAGGTCAACAGCGTATCTATTCGCGCTTCTACCATATTTAAGTGGTTTTGCAAACTGACTTTCATCACCCCTGATAGCAAGCACATTATCAATACCAAGATAATGCAGCTCTATTAAAAAGTCTTCAGTCTCTTCTTTGGTAAATCCACGACATATTACATGAGGGACGGCGTCGATATTGTACTTATTCTGGATGAGTGCGCACAGACCAAGTGTACCCGGTCTTTTTCGCTTGATCTTCATCTGATATCCGCCATCCGGTTTTTCTTCGTAGATAGCTTCGGCGGCATGACTGGTAATATCTATAAAAGGTGGTTTGTAAACAGATATATCTTCCAGTACCGCTAACAAGTCCTTTACGTGTCCGCCACGTTTTGGAGGAATAATTTCGAAACTTATAAGAGGTTCTGTCGCTTTCTCAATATGTTCTATAACTTTCATAATCTCTCATTACTGTAAAATTCTTTCTGGCACAATTTATTAATTGCCTCTCTTTAATACAAACAATTCGTAATTATTGTTTTCAAAATCATCCGTGGAACAATTAACATCTATATATTGACCTTTTATCCATCCTTCGGTCAAATTATCATAATTTTCACTGTTGAAGTGACCTGACTGCCCCGTCGGAAGCGCTATTTTTATAATATCTCTCGCGGAAAAATCATATATCATTCTCATCGATGCTACAACTTTTACATCGTAAGGTGTATTGAACGAAAATTCCGTGTTCGAAAGAGTAGTTCCGTCTCCCGATACTTCAAACGGACCTATATCAAATAAAGGGCTCAATATTTCAGCCCCCTGGCTAAACGGGTGTGTAAATTTCAACTTGTGTAATTTCCCCCATTGCCATCCGGATGGGTTTTTTCCATAATTCTGCTCCAACCAGATAACCGCATCAACCAGTGATTTTTTAACTATATCCTTAAAATTTTCCAATTCATCACTATCTTTATCATCTATCCACTCTGAAGTTCTACCGTTAAAATATTCCTGCAAAATCCTGTGGGAAATATTTGTCATGAAAGTATATTCTTTGAGATAGGTCTCCCCCATTTCATCAAGAAATAGGTTTTCGAGCATTTTCATTTTAAATACCGAAAAGATTGCCGGAGTTTGGGATTCGGCTTCCATTTCGTAATCCCATTGTCGCAGTAATTCAAGAACTGTTTTCAGGTTTTTATCTGTGACTTCTACATTCGAAAATATTTCAATGATTTTTGGAACAAAATCTTCCGCATACACCGATTTGATATCATTCTGCATAATTTCAAAATCATTCACACTAAATGTTGTATCCCGATCAAGAAACTGATTTATCCGGCGTATTCTTGAGTCAGGCTCCCAAATATTTGAGATATGATACTCAAAATCTTTCATAACTTTATTATTTGCCGATGCAAGATAATTTGTAGCAGGATTAATTATTCTCGGCATTTTTTTATAAGGTACGAACCCCGACCAGTCATTTTGAGATTTACTTCCATCATAAATGTATGTTGGAAATTTATCCTTCCTTATTGGTAATCTTGCCGCGCAGAGATAACCGATATTTCCTGCCGAGTCGGCAAACATGAAATTTTGTCCGGGCAATTTGAATCCCTCAACAGCTTCAATAAATTCGGCAATATTTCTCGAACGATTCACTTTCAGAATCGCGCCCGGTTCGTCGCTGAATTCAAATCCGGTCCATCTCATTGTTATCGTGGAAGAAGCAGGTTTTTCATAATGAAGCAATGTATTCGGACGTATATTATTTATAACAGGTCCTCGATGATTGATCAGAATTTCCAACTCCACATCTGTGGAATCTTTAACGACAATTTTTTCCTCAATCACCTCAAAATCTTTCCATTCCCCATCAAACAGATATTTTTTACCTGAACTATCTATAGTCTCATAATAAAAATCGCAATCATCCGCCATAACATTGGTGTATCCCCATGCCATAACATCATTTTTGCCAATAACCACGCCCGGTGCACCTGGAATCGTAAATCCCGCTGCCGAAAACTCCCGAGCTGATATAACCGTAAAATACCACAGATTGGGGTGCAAAACCGCAAGATGAGGATCATTGGCAATCATCGCTTTATTAGACGCGCTTTTTGCAGGTGAAACAACCCAATTATTTGACCCGACCTGTGTACCATCCAAGCCGAACATTTTGCGAAAGCTCCTGTCAACTTCCACCATGCTTATCGCCGGTGAAACATCCGCGACTTTTCCTTTCGGAATTGTCATTTTTTTATTTTCGTCAAATTGCGGAATAATAGCTTCAACCGCATCCGCGCCAAGCTTGTTTGCCAGGTCTATATAAGCCGCATCTGTCCACCAGCTTAAATTAAGTGTCCATCCAACTAGTTTAGAAATGAGAAAGCTATCTTCAGGTTTCCAGAGTTCAACTTCTTCAGGGAAAAGATTTAACTCCGGCGCAAAACGAGAACCATACTCATTTAATACTATATTTACACCCTCGGAGTAAGCTTGAAGGACCTGTTTGGTCGTATCATTTAATTTTGGATAGTCCCTCTCCACAATTCTCGCAAGCCCGATAGTTCTGAACAGCTTATCAACAGGCAAGGCTTCAGCCCCAACAACCTCACTCAATCTACCTGCGGCGACTCTCCTCATTACTTCCATCTGGAACAATCTCTCCTTGGCATGCTGAAATCCGAGAGCACGCATTGCGTCTTCTTCTGATACTGAAGAGATATACGCAATTCCATTTGCGTCAGTATAAATTTTAACATCGTTCTGAACCAGAGAGTTGGAAAGCTCTCCGGATGAAGGCGGGATAGTTCGATTGATTAGTATATAACCAAATATTAGTACTCCCGGCAATAATACCAAGCTACTGAGAACAACCCCGATCAAAACTTTAAAATTAATACTCATTAAAAACCTGTAAAATTAACCCGACTTATAGGGAATAAAACTTCATTTCGAGAGAAATATTTAAATAATTTGTAACTTCAATCTACAAAAATATTTCACAATCCTCAGGACGGAGTTCATGGAAATATCAGGTTCCGATTTATTCATTTTTGTGACTGTGATTATCATTCTGATGTTCCAGTTCATCATACTTTTCCGAAATTTCAGCAGCAAAGGGAATGATGATTCAAAATTGGTTGAAAAAATTGAATCCAGGTTGGATGGGTATGCCGCCGAATCGCGAGCAGATCAGAGGGAATTTATTAAATTTATATCTGCCGAACTCCGCGAATCTTCCCGGTTTATAGGGGAACAGCTTGCTCAAAAATTGGATGAACTCTATAAAACACAAAAAATTGAATTGGGGAATTTTCGCGAAGTTGTAACAAATCTCTCCAACAGCATGGAGAAGCGACAGGCTTCTTTAGAAGAAAGGATTGAAAAAAGCCTCTCCGAAATGAGAAAAAGCAATGAGACCAAGCTGGAAGAAATGAGAATGACAGTTGATGAAAAACTAACTTCAACTCTCGAAAAAAGACTCGGCGAATCTTTCAAACAAGTGAGTGACCGACTTGAACAGGTTCATAAAGGGTTGGGTGAAATGCAGAATCTTGCTTCAGGTGTCGGTGATCTGAAAAAAGTCCTTTCCAATGTAAAAACACGCGGAACATGGGGTGAGATACAACTCAAAAATCTGATCGAACAAATCCTCATTCCCGGACAATATGAGTACAATTACGAAATTATTCCGGGCACCGGCAAACGTGTTGAACTCGTGATCATTCTACCCGGACCTGAAGAAAATCAAAAACTATTTCTCCCCGTCGATTCAAAATTCCCTATGGAAGATTTCTACAAACTCAATAGCGATTCGCTTCATAATTCAGAGGAAAGAGCCAAACTAATCAAGGCGATTGAACAGCGAATTAAATTTGAGGCAAAAACAATTCAATCAAAATATATACATAATGGAGTAACCACTGATTTCGCGATAATGTTTTTACCCGTGGAGGGTTTCTATGCCGAGGTTTTAAGTATTCCGGGATTAGCCGAAACTCTGCAAAGTGAATACAGGATTGTGCTTTCCGGTCCAACCACTTTCGCGGCAATTCTTAATAGTCTGCGGCTCGGATTCAGAACCCTCGCAATTGAAAAACGATCTTCTGAAGTATGGAAATTACTGGGTGTAGTAAAATCTGAATTTAATAAGTTCGGGGATATCCTAGATAAAACCCAACTTAAATTGGATCAGGCAAGTAAATCAATTAGTGACGCTTCACGCAAAACCAGAACCATCACTAAAAAACTGGACAAGGTTGAAGAGTACAATATCGACCGATTAAAAGAATAATTCCTTTTCACTTGCGGGATTTATTTCAAAAAGATATCTTTAACTTGTTACAAAATTGGGATATTATGACAGTCAAACTCACAGACCTGCTAGAAGGCGTTTATCTGCAGAAAGATTGGAACAAAGTTTTCATCAATACAAAGACCGGACAGATAGTTACGGTTCTTAAAAAGTACTTTGACGCAGACTCAGAAATTGACCCGGACTCTATTTCAGACAGAATTGAAAGAGCTCAGGCTCTGACCGCAAAGCGAGTAAAAGACTCTGATAATTTTGTTCAGATACCTGATATTACTGGAGATGAGCAAAAACAAATACTCATCGGCTTCATCACAGAACTAACTGGTTCAAAACCCGACCCCCAATTATCTATTGATGAACTGAAAAAGATTATTTCAAGCGAGGCGAAAACCGACTTGTGGTACACCTATCATCTGTCCCGAATAAAAGAGAAAGTAATGAACTGGGCTTTTGATAATAAAATTGAAGTGAAAAACTTGTAAAATGGATAAATTCGCTGATGGTTTAACCTGGTATATAATTTTTCTTTTTTCAACTACTTTGCACGAGGCATCCCACGCATTTATCTCCTACAAATTCGGTGATCGTACAGCTTATGAAGGTGGTCAGGTTTCATTAAATCCGGTACCACATGTTAAACGGGAACCATTCGGAACCGTTGTGGTCCCTATCCTCTCGTTCCTGCTTGGCGGGTGGATGATTGGATGGGCATCCGCGCCATATAATGTTAACTGGGCGATGACTTATCCCAAAAAATCAGCGGCGATGGCGTTAGGCGGTCCGCTCGCAAATTTATCTATCCTTCTATTATGCGCCATCGTGATCAGACTCGGTATTTCATCAGATATTTTTTACGCCCCTGATTCTATAAACGTCTCCACTATCACAAGAGCATACGAGGGAGGGATTTATGCGGCGATGGCTAAGTTTTTAAGTATCGGGTTCTCTCTGAATCTAATTCTATTCACATTCAATCTTTTACCAATTCCGCCTCTTGACGGAAGCGCTATCATTAAATTCTTCATGCCGGATGAATTTGCCCGCAAGTATATGAATTTTGTATATCAACCCGGTATCGGCATTATCGGTATTCTCGTCGCTTGGAATCTGTTCGATCACATTTATTTCAAGGCTCTTTTATTTTTTATAAATCTTCTATACCCCGAGAACCACTATGAGTAAATTTCTCCTTATTTACATTTGAGACAGGGATGGTAAAGCATATTTTTACAATACTTTTTATGCTAACGGAATTTACTATTGCTCAATATACACTTGATCATGTTATATTCACCACACCCGATTTGTCTCAGACAAAACAGACCCTTGATTCGCTTGGATTCACAACAAAACCGGGAAGACTACATGCTAATGGTATCAACAATATTTTCGTAAAATTTCAAACCGGTCCGTATCTTGAGTTCATAGAAGTGAAGTATGCCAAAGATCGGCTTGCGGAATTTTACAAACAGCATACTGATTCCGCCAGCATAAACCCCATTTTTCTGTCATTTCGCATCGATGACAATACCCTCGATAGCTTAAAGAAGTTTTACTCGGAAAATAACATTGATCACAACATTACTGATTTGAAGTACGCAAAACTTTTAGGCTTACCTCTGGTTAGAGATTACAAGCCTTATTTTTTTATTAACTATACCCATCTACCTGACGATACTGCATATATAAATCACAATAATGGTGCTTTGTATATCGAGGATATCAAAGTTGGAAAATCAATGGCTTCGATTTTGAAAAATGTTGTAAACATTAACTATTTCGAAAGTAGTTCCGGAAACCTGATTGATCAAATTTCTATTAAAATCAAACATATTGACAAACTATTCAACCAAACTAAAAATGTAACTGTTCGACAACATCACGGCACTACAGGCGTTTCGTGCTCCATTGATGACAAACTGGAAATTATTTTCATAGAATAATATGGACTACGATATTATCCGATATGATCAGTCCTACAGACTGGATGTGCTGAATGTAATCAACTATTTTGTTGAACATTCATTCGCGGCTTATCCCGATTCTCCTCTTGAAATGGACTGGGTGGAACGGTATGAAAAAATGACGGAGCTTTATCCCTCATGGCTTGTCATTAACAACAACAGAGCGGTCGGGTTTGCTTCACTTCACGCATATCACAGATATCCGGTGTTTAACCACACCGCTGAAATAACTTACTTCCTGTTACCGGAATACACCGGAAAAGGAATCGGAAAGAAGTTGCTTACACTCCTCATTGAAGGTGCTAAAGCTAAAGGAATAACTGAAATCCTCGCGAGTATTTCCTCCAAAAACGAGCAGAGCATAATGTTTCATAGAAAGAATGGTTTTAGAAAAGTTGGTGAATTTGAAAGAATTGGCAAGAAAAAGGGTGAGTTATTTAATATAATTTATATGCAGAGAAGTATCTAAAACTATCGATTATGTAATTTCCGCAAAATTAGCATTGACTAATTCCGCAAGACTTTCCGGGTTGATCTTTATCTGAATTCCTCTTACTCCTGCACTAACATAAATTTCATCAAATAAAAGAGCTGCTTCATCAATAAATGTCAGGTATTTTTTTTTCATTCCTACGGGTGAGCATCCACCTCTGATATATCCGGTGAGGGGTAGCAATTCCTTGAGTGATATCAGCTCAATCTTCCTGGAGTGAGATACCTGTGCGGCTTTTTTCAGATCCAGTTCAAAATTGCCGGGTAAAACAAAAACTAAAATATCGGAAATATTATTTCTCGCTACTAAAGTTTTGAATACCTCTTCAGGGGGGGCGCCAATTTTCTTCGCGACTGATACGGCGTCAATTTCATCTTCCGAAAATTCATATTCGAACAGGCTGTAGTCAACCCCGGCCTGTTCGATAATTCTTACGGCGTTGGTTTTCCCCAATTTCTTCTACCGTAAACTCAACAGAATAAAATCAGCAAGAATATGACCTGTTTCCTGCAACCTGATATCTTCCAACAGTTCTGCTTCAGAGCCAAGGTCAACTTCTTCTTCACCTTTTACCTTAAGTTTGGAAAGTTTGGCTCTTTCCTCTTCACGAGTTTTTTTCCTGGCTTCGCGCTCCTCTCTTTCAGATTTACGCTTGGCTTCATTAAGGGTATAACTCTTCCTC
>BQMY01000148.1 GCA_022181065.1 Melioribacteraceae bacterium
AATAATGCATTCCGGCACCATACTCGGCAGACATTAGCTCCTTTGCGTAGGTAGAGCTGACAGTTGTGATTATATCAGAGTACAAAATTGCGGCTTTCATAAAATTAACCGCGCCGCCATGTTCCAACACATGATTACCGGTGAAATAATGTTCGGAAATCTCGGCTTTTCTCATCGAATCTTCGCCAAATACCCCCTGATAACCAATGTTGTGAATGGTGTACATAAAAGATGTATTGTCAAACATCCTGTCCCAATTGTAATTATCCCTGATCAGCAATGGTATCAGCCCTGTCTGCCAATCGTTAAGGTGGATTACATCCGGTCCCCAGCCCAGTCTCTGAATAGCTTCAATTACCGCTTTCTGGAATAAAATAAACCGCTCATCCTCATCCAGGTCATTTGTATAAATAGAACTACGGTGGAAATACGCAGGCGCGTCAATGAAATAAACTTCAACGTCACTGTCAGGCAGCAATCCGCTGAAAAGATTTATAGGCTGAGGATATCCCCCGACCCGAACCTGAAATTCACCAACAAAATCTACATAATGCAGGTTATATTTATTTTCATCGACCGAATAATATTTCGGCATAAATACTTTAATATCTATACCCGATTTTTTTAGTTCTACAGGTAATGCGCCCGCAACATCCGCGAGTCCGCCGGTTTTGGCAAATGGTACAACTTCACTTGCTACAAAAGCAACTTTCATCTGAATCCCGAGTTTATTTTATCAAAATCATTTTTTTCATTTGTACTTCATTGTTGAATGTCGCCCTGTAAATATATACCCCTGAATTATAATCACCCATGTTAACACTCACACTGTGATTTCCGGCATCTTTATATGCATTCACAGCAGTAAATACTTTTTCACCCAAAATTGAATAAACAGAAATATCAACTGACCCCGCTTCCGGTAGCGAATAACTGATCACAGTTGCGGGATTAAATGGATTCGGGTAGTTCTGCTTAATCGCAAATGTGTTAGGAACAACAGTTTCTCCTTCAACACTGGTTGGTGAATAAGGGAAGAAATATTCAAGTATTTCATCGGTTGTTGCCCGCCACAAACCCCAGCTATGCCCCTCAGGATACTCATTCCATCCGAATTCATATCCTTTACTTATCAGCTGCTGCCTGAAACTTCGCATATTCGTAAAGAGCCCCTCGTATGTACCCCAAACGGAATAATATTTTATATCTTTTTTATCGTTGCTGATTATCGTGTTATAAATTTCATAATTATTCGGCCAGAACGCGCCACTGTGCAAACCACAATTGGCAAAAATTTCAGGGTATTCCCAACTTATAATCGCGCTGATATTTCCACCAAACGAATCACCCATCACAAGTCGTGAAGCTGGTGATTTTATGGTACGATAAATTGAATCAATTTCCGGAACCAGCTCCGTAGCGAATGTTTCCGCATACAAAAACCTGTTATCCCCGGCATATTCGTCGTTCCTGTTTGTGGGTGTAACAAAAACCGCTATCACCGGATTGATTTTATTTTCATAAATCAGATTATCAAGAATATTTTTCACATACGCGAGATTTACATAATCCCCCCCATCCTGGAAATAAACAGTGGGATAGTCCATCCCTGATGATAAATAACTATTCGGCAAATAAACATTGACATTATAGTTCCGGTTTAGTGTAGTTCCGTCAAAAACAAAACTCTCCATACTTCCATAATCAATACCCTGCTTGTAGTTTATCTCATCAGGTTGAACATATTCGGGCATCGCCAGCTCGGAATTTGGACCGTACCCGCCACTACAGGTGTTGGGGTTCAAAGGATCGAGAATCCAGTTCCCGCCATTGATTACAATTTTATAGTCAAGTCGGGCGTTCATTTCATATTCTTTCCGCAGGAAAAAGAGGTTGGTTCCAATAAGTCTGGAAAACTTGTCACCGGTAGCGCTCCATCCATTCATATCACCGGCGAGATGTACTGTGGAAACATTACCGCGATAAAGATAATTGGCAGTATCGTTGTCAATAAATGGAATTCCCTCACCCTGAGCGTACACCATAAAACTGTCAACCGCCGCTACTCTTGCATCATTGGATGTTAGTGAAACCACATGTTCAAGAAACGATTGAAATCTTCCCTGCGCATTAGCTGCGCCCGTGATGAATATGAGTAATATCAATAAATTCTTTAATAAATCACGCATTTTATTCTGTCATAAATTGGTTAATATAATCTTTTGTGAAGTCGCTTAATACCAATTTGCCGCTAATTTCAGCTCTTTTTTCAAGAAGTTCATCCCAATCAGAGGTACCTTCCCATAACACTCTCTTCAACTCTTTCATTGCTTCAGGACTAGAATTGGCAAGTTTTACAATAATATCGGCAAAAGCAGCATCCAACTCATCGATGGTGTCGAAAATGTCAGAAAACATTCCTTTATTAAACGCCCAAATAGCATCACGCCAATCGTAATCAATTGCCATTTCATTAAAAGCCGCTTTCCCGACCTTCCTCTCAACAGCGGGACCGACGACAAACGGACCAATACCGAGTGCGAGTTCACTAAGTTTAACCGCTGCTTCAGTAGTACCAAAGGCATAATCGGAAGCGCATATCAGTCCAACTCCACCCCCAACTGCCTTTCCCTGCACTCGGGTCACCACGAATTTTGGTGCTTTTCTGATAGCATTAATTACGTTAGCGAACCCGGAAAAGAATTGTTTTCCCGTTTCAAAATTATTTATTGATAAAAGCTCATCGAATGAAGCGCCGGCGCAGAATGTTTTTTCTCCCGCACTTTGAATACCGATTACCCGAACCTTATCATTTTCACCCAGAGCGCGTATCTCCGCCGCAAGCTTTGCTAGTACTTCAGAAGGAAGTGAATTACTCTTTGGGTGTCCGAAAGTTATTAGTCCGAAATTATTACTTGTTTTCGATTTTACGAATCCGTTTTCCATTACCCGAATACCATCTCATTTATTTCAGAAAAATCTGTTATTAATTTGTCCGGTTTTAATTCTGATAAAACGTCAGAGCTTCGATAACCGTAAGTAACCGCCCATGCTTCCGCGCCTGCATTTTGAGCGCAAAGCACATCCATCTCTGTATCTCCCACCATAACGAGATCGGTAGTTTTAAGGTTGAACTCATTCGCTATTTTTATCAGAGGTTCAGGAGATGGTTTAATTGCCACTCCCGGAACACGACCGACTATTATATCAAAAAAATCGTAAATAGAAAAATGGTGCATGATTTTTTCAGCCTGAACTTGTCCCTTAGTAGTAAGTAATCCCAACTTTATTTCGCTTTCCGAGATTTTATTCAGCAATTCAAACACACCCGGATAAAGTTTGGTTTTATCAATGAAACCGAAATAATTACCTTTAAACACATTGATAAACTCTTCCATATCCGGAACAAAAATATCTATTTCATCAAATATTTCCTTGAAGTGATGTCCTATCATTCCTTTTAATATGTGCACATTGAAGGGTTTATACAACTCCATTTCTTTTAATGTATGTATTGTAGTTTCAATAATTGTTTCATCGCTTTGGGTGAGTGTACCATCAAGGTCAAAAACTATAGCTTTGAAATTTTTCATAAAATTCACTTAAATCGTTTTAAAGATTTATCGGCTAAATAATACTACTAGTCGCCAATAAATATTGTTTTATCAAAAAAACTAATAATTCACGGGAAATATGTGAAAATTTGTTTACTTTTTGTTAATGATTAAACTAATTGTTTTAATTTATTAAAATAAATTAATTTTTTCGTTTTATCGTGGATAGTTGAAAGTACTTCGGTACTTCCCTTTTGCCCTTAGCCCAAAAAAGCAAGTCAACTATCTCGGTTACCCGGGGCTGACCTCTTTTTTTGATTTGGAAGGAAAAGAATTTGGTCAGCCCCTACTTTTTTCATAAAGAGCGAGCAGCTGAGCGGCTGAGCTTTCCAAACTATATTTTTTAATTGTATCCTCTTTTGCGGCTTCTGATAAAACTTCCCAAAGTTCTCTGTTTTCCATAAGGTTTTTGATAAACCTTGCAGCCTGAAAAGGAGAATCGAGTTCGTACAGGAGTCCTGTTTTACCATTGACGACCAGATCCGAGTTTCCCGTTACATTGCTAAGCACGGGAGGTATTCCGTAACTTTTTGATTCCAACACAGACAATGGCAGTCCTTCCCACTTTGAGGTAGATAAATAGATGAAAGCCGACTTGTAAAAAGATGTTAGATCACTCTTAAATCCGACGAAATTGAACATGCTGCCTAGTCCGCGATTTGATGCTTCTTTTTCAATTGTCGATCTTCCCTCCCCGTCACCAACTACATCAAAAATTACTTTTTCGTGAAGTTCGAGCTCCTTAAGCTGTGTGGCAATATCAATAAGCAAAATTGAATTTTTAGCGTAATCAAATCGTGATGTATGTAAAATTCGACACGGTATATTATCAGGGAATGAATTTCTGGAATCCGGTATTCTCACTCCATTTTTTATTACCACCATATTTCCGCCTGAGCAAATCTTTTCTTCTGTCAGCCTTTTTTTCTCACTATCTGAAACACTTATACATACTTCAGTGATAAGACTGAAAAATCTTTCAAGACCGATATAAAGAAATTTTTGAAATCCCGAATATTCACCTGTGTGCAAACCATGAAAAGTATGGAATACTCTTGTAAACGCGAAAAATTTGAATAATCGTGAATATATTCCGGCACCCTTACCATGTGAATGCACAACATATATATTCTTGCTCCAGATAAACAATAACAGTTTGAGATATGTAAACGGTGAAAATTTACGATGCGGTATTTTGATCAGGTTTTTAACACCAATAATATCCGCAAAACGTTTGAAATATGGTTCATCATCCGGGCAGGCTATATAAACATTATACTTTTCATGCAGGAAAGGAAGCAACCTGAATATATGTTCAGGACCGCCACCATAGTCGGCACGGACTGATATAAGTAATATGTTCTTTTTATCTGCCAAACTCTCTTATCAATCTCCTGTTAACAAAATACAGATAAGTAACGTAAATTACTCCCGAAAAACAGAGAGCCAAGGCAACACCGGCAATCCCCCATATTCTGATAAAAATAATATTAAGGGTGAGTGATAATAAACCTGCGCCAACCTTGGGTATTACATACTCTTTAGTCCTTCCCAGCGCAAGTCCTACATTTGTAAGTACATGTCCGATATAAAAAAAGCCGGTACCAACCGTCAATATTGGCAACAAACTCGCGTTATCCGTATAGGAATCAGAGCTTATCAATTTTATAAACAATTCACCAAAGACCAAATTCATAATCGTGGCTGTAAGAATAAGACAAACAACAATGAGGAGATTTATTTTAATATAATTATATCCTGCATTGATTTTTTCTTTGTCGGTTTTACTCGCGAAATTGCTAAAAATATGAGGAGTAAAAAAGTCGGTTATGAAATAGGTCGGAAAAGAAATCATTGCGTTGATTATATTCAGCATAACCGCGTAAACACCAACTTCGGCGGCACTAAGATAATTGGCTATGACCCATTTTTCGCCATTCAACTGCAGCCATCCGGAAATTCCCCATGCAATAAACGGCAGGATATACAACTTCAGATTTTGTGTTATCTCGGGTTTCAACGAGTTATCTATATTTCCTTTAAGGTCATGTGAAAAATTAAATTTTCCAAACTTCACAAGCCCAAATAATATCGAGATTCCGATGTAACATAAAAGCACATTTTCCAGCGAAAGCAGATCGGTGTAGATGAGACCGATTATAAATATGATTAGGCTATATCGCTCAACACTACTTACAATTGAGTTAAATTTTCTTTTCCGGATTATGTTAAGAAGTGACGTTGAAAACTCACTGATTTTAAAGAATACTGTAAGTATTCCCGCCAGAAATATCAACGAACCTATTCTTTCATCAAAAAGAACTGTGCCCGCAACTCCGGCAATTACTGACAAGGCAAATAGTATCAATGAGATTTGTGTAAGAAACTTTCTAATCAGATGAATATAGAGAGGGAGAGAATCGGGATTGTTATAGTCAAAGTAGAATCTGTTGAATCCCTGATTTACAGGATTATATATAAAAAGTGACCAAAACGCTATGTTTGTAAGTATCAACGAATATTCGCCATATGCGGTTTTACCCATGCCGGTCAGGAGTTTTACAACCAAAATACTGGCGATAAAAACCAACACCTGCCCCCCGAAAAACCACAATACCTCACCGGTATTCTGTTTTGAAAAGCGGGTTTTGAGAAAATCCGATATATCTTTGAATCTGCTAATAAACCATACAATCCCGTTGTTAGGTGCCAAAATAATAAATTAGCTTCTGAAATAGTAAAATAATATTCAATTTTATAAATTTCGGTTTCACAATTGCGACAAAACTACATGAAAATTACAGTTGTTACCCCAACTTTCAATTCTGCGGGAAAAATTGCCGAAAACGTTAAATCTGTGCTTAAACAGAATTATGATGATTACGAGCACATCTTTATCGATAATCTTAGTACCGATCATACTTTGGATAAAATTACCGAGTTGTACTCCGATTCAGGTAAACTTGGAAAAATACAAATAGTAAGTGAACGGGATAACGGGATTTCCGATGCGTTTAATAAAGGTATTCAGCTTGCTCAGGGTGAAATAATTGTAATCCTGAATAGTGATGATGAGTTTATCCCCGATACTTTATTTACTGATATATCAGAATTATTTTTATTAAATCCTGATGCGGGATTTATTCATGGAGATATTCTTTTTGAAGATT
Organism: Melioribacteraceae bacterium; assembly: GCA_022181065.1. Taxonomy (GTDB): domain Bacteria; phylum Bacteroidota; class Ignavibacteria; order Ignavibacteriales; family Melioribacteraceae; genus BQMY01. Next base: position 6,785 of record BQMY01000148.1, read on the forward strand.
TTAAATATGGTACTTCTATCAGAAAACCCCTGCTTTGTCCCCCGGAGGAGGCAATGCCGTTTAACCATCCAACAATGTTCGTACAAAAAAAGGTTTACGATAAAACAGGTTTGTTCGATATTAAAAATCGTTTCTGCATGGATTACGACCTGATTGTGAGATGGCATAAAGAGTATCCAGAGATTTATAATTCCGGATTTTACGCAAATAAATATCCCATGGTAAAAATGAGCGCGGGGGGCATCAGCTGGAGCAACGAACTTGATATGCTGGAAGAAATGTACAGTGTTGTAAACAAATATGGCTTGAATAGTGACTTTGCGCATAAAAAGCTAATGCAGCGAAAACGAAGGGTTAAACTGAAACTTTTCCTTGAGCGACTTGGATTAAACGGTTTAGTAAAGGTATGGCGAAAATATAAATGGGGGAATTAAATAGTTTGGTCGCGACATATCTCAGACGCGACCTAAACTTGTAAAGATGGAGATTATTCCGAGTGAGCCATCCAGTTACCTGAAATACCCCAAACTTTAGAATCATTCCAAGTTGTAACTTTAATAGTAAAACCATCACGGCTTACTGATTTAGCTTCAACTTTGTATCTTGTGTTATATCTGTTGTCAGCATCAATCATAGTTACTGATAAGATAATTTTTGGAACAGCTTCAAAAGATTTGGTGAAAGAAACGTCAACATCATAAGATCTTGTTCCTTTTTCCTGGTGTAGAGAGAAATCAGCGCTGTTATAATCAGCATTGAAATCACCACTCTGCATTTCCTGTGCGGATACTGTAGTAGCACCAACAAAGAACAATACCATCATTACGAACATTATTTTTTTCATAGAACCTCCTTAATTAATTAGTGATTGATGTATAAAAATTATTGATTGGTCAAAGTTTTGCTTTCATTAAGCCAAAAATATATAATATTTCAATCTAAAAGTAAATTAAATATTACTATTTTTTTATGTTTACATTGTATAGTGAATTAAAAAACCGCATTATAACGGATATGTACATCTATGAATAAAATTAGTTCCATCATTATCGCAAGGGATGAGGAAAAGAATATTGGCAACTGCATTCAGAGCCAAATTGATGCTATTGACGAGATAATTGTGCTTGTTGACTCAAAATCTACGGACTTAACTTTGGAAATTGTGAGATCGTTCCCGCAGGTTACGGTGGAAGTAATCGATTGGATGGGATTTGCTAAAACTAAACAGTATGGAGTCGACAGAGCCAAACATGATTGGATTTTGTGGATAGATGCCGATGAAGTAATTACCTCCCAATTATCAAATGAGCTAAATTTTTTCAAACAGTCCGCTCCGGAACATGCGGCATACGAACTGGCTCGCCGAGCATATTTTTTAGGCAAATGGATAAAACATAGCGGATGGTACCCCGGTTTTATAACTCGTCTGTTCAATAAAAATAAAGCACGATTTAATGACAAAACCGTACACGAAAATCTTGAAATAGATGGAACTATCGGCAGACTGAAATACGATCTCGAACATTATACTGATCCTGATATTGATCACTACTTTTTGAAGTTCAATAAATATACTTCTCTCGCTGCGGAAGAATTATTCAAAAAAAAGAGAACCGCCGGCTTAAATGATTTGCTATTACGACCTCTTTTCCAGTTCTTTAAAATGTATGTTCTAAGACGCGGTTTTCTTGATGGAATTCATGGTTTTATTCTGGCGGTATTTTCTTCCGCTTACGTATTTACCAAATACAGTAAACTTTGGGAATTAAACAGAACGGATAAAAAATGACGATTGGGATTATCCCCAATACCACTAAGGTGCAAATTCTCGAAGTGGTTGAGGAAGTTATTTACAAGATTAACGAGTACAGCATAAATTATGTTCTGAGTGATGATCTTCTGAAGCTTAATTTCGCAATGAAACCCGGAATTAAAAAATCAAAATTCCTCAATCTCAAGCAGATTGCGGATGTCGCTGATATCATTATTTCCATCGGAGGTGATGGTACAATGCTCACAACCGCATATGAATTCAGGGAAGCTCGCATACCCATGGTTGGGCTTAATCTTGGTAAACTTGGATTTCTCGCGGAATTCGACATGAATGAACTTGATCACCTGCTGCAGAATATTAAATCGGGAACTCTCATTGTCGATGAAAGAATCGCTCTTGAAGCTGTGAGTGAAAAAACAGGTGATGAAAAACTCTTTGCCATAAACGATCTCGTAATTGATAAGGGCAGATGGCCCAAGATGATCACTCTCACTCTGCGGATCGATAAATACGATGTAACAACATTTTCCGCGGATGGTATAATCATTGCCACACCGACTGGTTCCACCGGTTATTCCCTCTCGGCTGGCGGACCAATTGTAAGTCCGAAATCCGACGCTATTACCATTAGTCCGATTTCCCCGCACACACTCACAATGCGACCGCTGGTAATATCCTCCTCTCAAAAAATTCTCGTAACGGTCGAATCGCAATACGAATCAGTTCAGATTAACTGTGACGGTCAACGTGTACACTATTTTGAGCCGCCATTTTCAATAGAGATATACAAACGGGAAAAACCTATACGCCTGTTACACACCAATAAAACAAACTATTATCAAATTTTAAGAAATAAACTCTTGTGGGGACTTGATGTCAGGAATAAGGATAAATAAAACTCTCATTCTACTATTTCTTGTTTCCTCGTTCATTCTGGCACAAGAAAGTGATAACAAAAAATATGATGACGCTAAAGAGGAAGATATTCTTTTCGGACTTATTAGTGAGGATGATTTTCAGGATAAGGATTTTTCTTTATGGTACAATCCCGAGTACGAAGAATACACTGTTGACTCGTTAACAATCGCTAACATAAAAGAGGAGCTGACTGACGTTAAAATCGTTTTGGTAATGGGGACGTGGTGTCATGACAGCCATCGGGAAGTGCCCCGATTTATAAAAATCCTGAAATATGCTGATTATGATTTTTCGAATTTAACAATTTACGCGGTTGACGGAGAAAAAGAAGCCGGCATTGAAGGTTTTCATAAATATGATATAAAATTTGTACCGACATTTATTATATATAATCAGGAAACCGAAATTGGAAGAATTATTGAAGCCCCGGAGAATACCCTCGAAGAAGATTTAGCCAGCATTTTGTTAAGCAATTTAAAATAAAGAGTCTCCGTTAAATCATCCGGAGACCTTCAATAAAGAAAACAAATATTTATTCAACAGTTTCTATTGGTGCTTCTTCTTTCACCTCTTCAGCTTCTTTGGCGATCTCAGCGGCTTTCGCTTCGGCAAGTGATTTCAATTTAGCCAATCCTTTTTCAAAATCAGTGCCCAGCATATCATCCAGGAACAGACCAAAATATCTGCCCATAGGGTAACCCAATTCACCTTCATCAATCCAGACAACCTTCGTACCGCCATCGGTTGGTTCGAACGACCATTCCTCGACTGACGTCATAGGTTGTGGTGAAACAAATTTCAGACTGCTTTTAATTGACTTGTTCTTCACAAGTTCATCATGCTGCAGAGAACCTTCTCCAACAATTTCGCCTTTCCAACTCCATTTTGAACCTGCTTCACCCGGTACACCGGTAAAAGTATATTTTGCTGTCGGTTCCATTTCAGCCCATGGGCTCCAATCCCTCCATTGCTCTAGCTCAGCAACAAAAGGATACACTACGTCAGGTGAAGTATTAACCACAACACTTCTTTCAACCCGGTACTCACTGGAGAGAAAAGCGGCAACTACAAAAAATAAAGCAACAATAACCGCAACACCGATAAGAACTTTTTTCAATATTTCCATTTATTCCCCTGATTTATTTAACTGGATATTTGGTGTAATTTAATATTAAAATTACAATAATAAAACTAATTTTTATTAATTCAGGCAATAGAAGAAAATTTGAGGTGTCCCTTGTAGGATTTCAGAAGCTTGGTTTTAATTAGGCTATCCCCCGGAAAAACAAGATTGGGGTCATCATTGATTATCTCAAAAGCGTCCTGTTTGGCTTTAACCAGTATTGACGTATCCTTGTTTATATCCGCGATTTTCAATTCAGGAAATCCTGATTGTTTGGTACCAAAAATATCTCCCGGACCACGCAGCTTCATGTCAATCTCTGAAAGTAAAAACCCGTCGGAAGTTTTTACCATCGAGTTTAACCGGAGAATCGATTTTATCTTTTCCCTTTTGGCGGGTGACAAATAATCCAGGTTAAAATCAAATTTCTGGAGCTGTTTTGTATATTCGTCACTCGCCAGTAAAATACAAAAGCCCTGTTTGCTACCGCGTCCCACCCTGCCTCTAAGCTGGTGAAGCTGTGATAGACCGTAGCGGTAAGCATCGTTGATCACTATGATATTAGCATCAGGAACATCAATCCCTACTTCTATAACTGTAGTCGCGATAAGAATATCAAACTCCTTATCGGCAAATCGTTTCATCATTTCCTGCTTTTCATTCCACTTCATCTTACCATGAATAAGACCCACATCACGATTTTTGAAAAATGTTTTGGATAATTCCTCATAATGAGTTGTAGCCGCTTTGAGATCAATTTTTTCCGATTCTTCCACCATAGGATAAACAATGTATGATTGATATCCCTCTTCATGTTTGTCAAGAATAAATTTATAGATACCTCTCAGACTACTTTCGCCGCGGATGACTGTCCTTATCGGTTTCCTGTTTGCGGGCATCTTGTCTATTGTTGAAACATCCAGATCACCATATAGTGTCATTGACAAAGTTCTGGGAATAGGAGTTGCTGTCATGACGAGACAATCGGGCAGATCGGCTTTATCTCTCAATTTTGATCTTTGTGTCACACCAAATCTATGCTGTTCATCAATAACGATGAGTCCCAACTTATCGAACTCCACGGTGTCTTCTATCAATGCATGAGTACCAATGACTATATTTGCCTTGTGTGATTTAATATCCGCGAGTGCTTCTGCTCTGATAGCTTTAGTCTGCCCTCCGATCAAAGAAACAACATTTACCCCGAACCTGCTGACCATTTTTTTGAGTGTATCATAGTGTTGATTTGCCAATATCTCGGTGGGGACCATGATAGCAGATTGATAACCATTCTCGGCGGCAATCAGCATCGCTAATATCGCTACAATAGTCTTGCCACTCCCGACATCCCCTTGTATCAGACGATTCATCGGTTTATCAATTTCCATATCAGCTCTAATTTCGGCAAGAACTTTTAACTGAGCTTGTGTCAATTTGAATGGCAATGACTCGAGAAACGGTTTGACTAATTTACCGTTGGCTTTCATCGCGACGCCTCTCCGAAGATTCCTGATCTTATGTTTCTTCAGAGCTACAAGAATTTCGAAATAGAATAATTCCTCATATTTGAATCGCCTCAAAGCGTTTTGCAAAGTTTCCAGATTCCGGGGGTAATGAATTTCTTTCAGTGCCTGCGAAACAGGTAATAGCTGATTAGACTTCAATATCTCGGGCGGGAGAGTCTCAGTGAGTGAGTCAGCATAAACCTCAACTGCTTCACGGATTATATTTCTTAACCCGAAATCACCAAGATTTAATTCTTTCAGCTTTTTGGGGATTGAATAAAACGGGATGATTTTACCGGTATGTTTGAAATTTTCTGATTCTTCATCAGTTATTTTATCAAAATCGGGATGCGCGAATTGAAGATTACCATACTTTGTCAGAACAGGTTTACCTGCCACTGCGAAATTATCGCCGGCGTTAAACCTGCCGGAAAAATATTTAATCGCGTTAAACCAAACACACTCAAAAGTACCGTTTCCATCCTTGAAAAGTACCTTGAACATCGATTTCTTACCATAATTTATCTCTTCGGATTTTATAACAAATCCCAGAAGAGTGGCTTCGCCATCATAACCATTTGCAACATACTTTTTCAATTCCGATGATTTTGTTATGTTGCTGCGATCTAGATGTTTTACAGGAAAATAAAACAGAAGGTCTTCAACATTATTTATATTATAATGTTCAAACGCTTCTGCGCGTTTCTTTCCAATACCGTTTAAGGTATCAAGTTTTGAATCGAGAGTGCCCGACATAATCACCGTATATAATGCTAAAGGCTGTTTTTTAATATAATAAAGAAAATCAACAATTTGAATCGTCTAATCAAATTCTTATGCTCACATATAAATTAGTTATCGTAAAAAATGAATGATTGTTAAATTAACTATAAAGGACAAAGATGGCACAGATTCTCATTACCGGATTTACCGGTGGTATTGGCAGAGCAACCGCAAAGGAATTAACAGAATCAGGACATATCGTAAAAGCATTAGTCAGGTCTGTTGAAAAAGGGAAAAAGTATGCAGCCGGATTGAAAAATATAGAATTGATTCAAGGAGACGCGGCGAATGCAAACGATCTGCTTAAAGCGGCGGAGGGGTGCACACATTTTGTCTATGGTATTAATATTCCATACAACAACTGGGAAGAAAAAGCAATCTCAATGCTGGAAACTTCCCTTAAAGTTGCAGCCGAAAAAAAACTACGATTTGTTTTCCCCGGTAATGTTTATGTCTATGGCAGGGCATCATCAAATCCTGTTGCCGAAACTCATCCTTTTTCACCCCATACCAAAAAAGGCAAGATCAGGGTACAGATGGAAAACCTGATAAAAAAATACGCGCAGGAAAAAGGGTTTGATTACACGATAGTCCGTATGCCAGATTTTTATGGACCTTTTGTAGTCAACGGGTTTTCAGAACAGATGTTTATAAATGCATTAAAGGGAAAAACATTAACCTGGATTGGTGATCCTTCCGTCAAAACCGAA
>BQMY01000149.1 GCA_022181065.1 Melioribacteraceae bacterium
GTTCGTATCATATCCCAGGGCAATGCGCTTTCATAAGAGCTTTCACCGTATTTATCGGCTGGCATCGCTGACGGGAATTCAATATCAGGGACAACTCCCTTGTGCTGAGTACTACTTCCGGTAACCCTGTAATACTTCGCTATGGTAAGCTTCAATTGTCCAAGTGCGTCTTGTGCCGATGGGATATACCTTTTCAGGTCAATAAGATTCTGAACAGTGCCTTTACCAAACGTATTTTCACCTATGATCATACCGCGACCATAATCCTGAATCGCGCCTGCGAAAATCTCGGATGCAGAAGCAGAGAAACGATTTACCATCACTGCAAGCGGACCTTCATAATAAATAGAATCATCAGGATCCTCGCCAAGCTCAATCTGACCATTCATCTGCTTCACCTGAACTACCGGTCCATCCTCAATGAATAACCCTGTCAGGTCTATTGCTTCTTCAAGAGAACCGCCGCCATTATTTCGCAGATCTATAATTACACCGTCAACTTTTTCTTCATTCAACTCAGCTATAAGTTTTTTAACATCTCTGGTAGTACTCTTATAGTCCTTTTCACCCTTGCGTTTTCCTTCAAAATCGATGTAAAAAGCAGGAATATCAATCACTCCCAACTTAAAGTTTACACCATTTTCCTCGATGTGGAAAACTTCTTTTTTCGCTGCCTGTTCTTCAAGCTTAACTTTATCTCTTACAATTTTGATCTCAACAGGAGGCATATCCATTCCGGCATCGGCTTTTTGTACATTGAGTCTAACCAGAGTACCTTTATCCCCTCTGATTAGCTGAACAACATCATCAAGTCTCCAACCGATAACATCAACAAACTCTCCCTTTTCACCCTGAGCAACAGCAACAATAAGGTCTTCTTCATCCAGTTCCTTCCCTTTTGCCGCAGGTCCTCCCGGTATTATTCTGGCAACCTTCGTATAATCTCCGTCAGGTGTTAACTGAGCCCCGATACCCTCCAGCGACAAACTCATATTAATTTTGAAGTTCTCACTTGTGATAGGTGAGAAATAACTGGTATGCGGGTCAACTACTGAACCGAAAGAGTTCATATACAACTGGAATACATCTTCCGATTTGTACTGCAATAAAGCTTTATGATATCTTTGATAACGTTTTTTTAACGTTTCTTTACTATCTTCAATTTCTTTCCCGGCCAGTACCAGATTCAAAGCATCATTTTTCAATCTTTTACGCCAAATTTCATCCAGTTCTTTATCCGATATTGCCCATCCGGCATCTTCCCTGTCGAGAATTACATCCTCATCAACAGTGAAATCAAACCAGTTATCTATTTGAGCAAATACCTTACTCATTCTGGAGTTGAGTCTTTTCTTAAAAACATTAAAAATATCGAAAGCAGGCTGCAGCTTTGCTTTCATGAGAAAATCATCGAAGTTGAATCGGTTCAACTCAAAAACGTCAAGATCAGATTTCAGAAAATAGAGTTTATTCCTGTCGAGAGAACCCAGATAATCATCAAATATTTTTGAAGAGACAGAATCATCGAGCTTTACTCTGTTATAATGATATCTCGAAAGAAAAGTTGTCACGGCTCTGTTAACCTTAATCTGCTCGGAATCGGGCAAAATAACTTTATTTGTATCTATCTCTTGATTTTCTTCTGTCAGTTTTGCAATATCCTGACCAAAAAGTGATAGCGTCAAAACTGAGAGAAGAATTAGTATTTTTTTCATAATTTAACCGGAATTGTTAACATTTCGTTATAATACAATATCTCATGCTGAAAGTTTCAATTAATTCGTTAATTTAAGCATATAAATTAACCAATTCAATTTGATTAGATGTAAAAATGAACATCGAAATTCTAAGAAAATATTGTTTGGAGAAGCCTGGAGTTACGGAAAGTTTCCCTTTCGATGAAGAGACACTGGTATTTAAGGTCATGGGGAAAATGTTTTGTCTAACTGGCATTGATAATCCCATATCCCTCAATCTAAAATGCGATCCCGAACACGCGATTGAGCTTAGAGAGGAGTATGACGAGGTTAAACCCGGATATCACATGAACAAAACGCATTGGAATACTGTCTCAATAATAGGAACCCTGCCAGATAATATGATACTGGAACTTATTGATGAATCATATGATTTAGTAGTAAAAGGACTCAGAAAATCTGATAAAATTAAACTGGAACAAATAAACTGACACTTCGTCTTAATGCCAAAAAGAAAGATAAATTTCCATGAATTACAGCCCGAAAGTTCTGCAGGATCAATTTTTGCAAGCCAATAAATCTGAACTCAGTAACCTGAAATCAGAATTAGAATCCATTTTTGAAAAATACACTGAAAACCAGAAAAAATGGAAACCCTCCTCTAAAGAATGGAGCATTATTGAAGTTACGGCTCATATGGCACAAACTTTACGTATGTACCTTGATAAAATGGAACCTGTTAAAGTTAAGACCAAAGATCGCGGGCTCGTTCAGGTTACCGCGTTTTCACCAACCTGGTTTGGACGCTTGTTTGTAAAATTTATTAGTCCTGAATCATCATTCAAACTTAAGACTTTTAAAATATTCAAACCTGAGAAGATGAATGTTAGCGGCTCGCCCGAAACGCTTTTATTTGATTATATATCTCGTTTAATAAACTTCATAAATGATATTGACGGTTATGATATTAAAAAATTGAGATTCTCCTCCCCGGCTTCGTCGTTTGTTCGTTTTACCCTCGGTGAAGCAATTGAAATAAATGTGGTCCACATTCAGCGCCATATAGCTCAAATTAAACGACTCACACAATCGGAAAACTTCCCCGGGCACTAAAGATGAGCTTATCCCTCAAAACTGCTTTTTCTTCAGGGCAAATAATTGTGGGATCGGCAAACGTTTAATCTGATAAACTATGCTCAAAGCCGGGGATTATTAATACCCGCCCCTGAAATCATAATTACTTTACAAGGAGTTCCATTGCATTTTTTTAGGGTCGTAAAATAATTCACTCACAGATTATCTCCATCCGGGTATCACACATCTTGATTTTGGTACCATTGGCACACTAATATTTTATTTTTTTAACAAAATCAACCAAAGCTCACCTATTCTGTTAGGTTTAATTGCCATTATACCTCAGTTATTAATATATTTTTCGGAAATGCTTGTATTTGAATCAAAAAGCCAAAAGTAATTAATAATTCAAAGTCAAACCATTCCCCGAATTAATTTGGTTTATTCGTTGGAAAAATTTAGTTTTATGCACAAAGGTTTAATAACTATGCTAAAAGAGCTTGTAAGGAAAAATAGAAGTTACCGCAGGTTCGACGGGAAACACCAGATTAACATTAAAACGCTTATCGAACTTATAAATTTGGCGCGGTTTTGTGCTTCCGCGGCAAACATCCAGCCCATACGTTTTCATTTATCCAACTCGGCAACTACAAATTCAAAAATATTCGAAACTTTGAGTTGGGCAGGTTTTTTAACCGATTGGGATGGCCCTGAAGAAGATGAAACACCCTCGGCTTACATTACACTACTATCAGAATCAACTCCCAAATACCTTTTGTATGACGCCGGTATTGTAAGTCAAACTATATTGTTGGGTGCGTCTGAATTGGGTCTTGGAGGATGCATTATTGGTTCAATAGATAAAGATAAACTAAAAGAAAACCTCAATTTTTCTTTTAATTATAATATAATTTCAGTTATCGCCCTGGGAAAACCAATTGAGGAAGTGAAGCTGCACGACACATCCGATGAAACAAGGTTGCGATACTGGCGTGATGAAAATATTCATTATGTTCCTAAACTTAAATCGGAAAAACTGGTTGTAAATTATTTCGAATTAATGTAATAATTGTAACCCGTATCCCGTTTTTGTTACCTTAATTTTTTTAGTTTATTCACACAAAAAATATTGGTGTTAATGATTTCTGCGATTCTTCATTTTTATTATCCTTACTAAATTTCCCAAAACCTTTGATTTTATCAGATATACAATCTGAACAGGGATTATCTCCCTCTTTTAATAAATGTTCTGTTTAACCAATGCTTCTGTTTGAGGAGACGTAATGGTCGAAAAAATACTTAAACAACTCAAAGACATGGGCGATCCGCAAATCGTCAAGGTCTGGAAAAGACATGGTGCCGGTACAAACTTGTATGGTGTCAGCCTCGTGAAACTCAAAGATTTCTCTAAAGACTTCAAGAAAAATTCTGATCTGGCGATTGATCTTTGGAAAACAGGTAATCTCGACGCCCGCTTCCTCGCAACTATGATTTGCGAACCCCGTAAACTCCCTAAAGCTGTTATTTATGAATGGCTGGAAAACATCTCCTACTATTTCCTTTGTGATGTATTTGTAACTAACGTTGCAAGCAGATCTCCTTTCGCTGTTGACTTTATGAGGAAATGGACATTTTCGGAAAATGAATTCACAAAACGCGCCGGTTATATGCTGCTCGCAAAATTAGCCGGAAAAGAAAAGGCTATAAGCGATGCCGAGTTTGAGGCATATCTTGACATCATCCGCGCAAATATTCACGCTGAACGCAATCGTTCACGTGAAGCTATGAACCTTGCCCTGATTGCTATCGGCAAACGTAACAAATCACTGAACCGCTATGCTTTGATCACCGCCAACAATATTGGTGAAGTTGAGATTGACCATGGAGAAACTAATTGTAAAACACCTTTTGCTCCGGAAGTTCTTACCGATAAAAAAGTATTATCTAAAATAGGTACTATCGAAGCCGAAATTTTTAACTAATTTTTATAAAGGCGGTTTTTTTATCTTGCAATTACTCGTTATTTGCGATATTATTTGCAAAAACTTTTGAAGATGAATAAAACCGCTTTTTTTATTATCCTGTTTCTGTTTGCAGGAACAATTACCTCACAATCAAAGATGTACTCATTCGGGGCTTCACTCGGTGGCGGGAATATCTCGGGGAGAACACCCGCGATCGCCTCACTGGCAAGTGAAATTTTTATACAAGTTGAACCACCATTTCTTGATCAAGTTTATTTTAATCTCTCTTATTCACACGCTCGAAAAATAGAGTATTTCCTCCCGGAAAATAAAAGCAGCACGTATTATCCATTTTTTAACATATACTCCGGTGCGTTATCACTCACTCAACCCTTTTACGGCAGGATTATGCTGGAAGAATCTCTCGGGTACACAGCAATTAATGATAAAACCTTCAGCACTGAATCAAACTGGGCACACGGATTTGATTTTTCACTTTTTGCCAATTTTATACCGGATTCGTTTTACGATGGATTAGTTTGGTCATTAGGACTAAGATACGGGGTCACTTTCTCATCACACACCGCAAACTATTTCATGATGCTATTCCGTGTTTCTCATCGGTTCAGCTATAGTCATTAGCGCTCTACCCCCTTGAGTGCTAAAAATATTTTTCTTATTTTCACCTTGTTAAAAATTTATCGCGAGGATACCTGTGCCTACTTATGATTATGTTTGTACGGATTGTGGTTATGAATTTGAAGCATTCCAGAAAATGTCGGATACACCATTAAAAGAATGCCCTGAATGCAACGGGAATGTGAAGAGAAAAATCGGCGCGGGTTTATCACCCGTATTTAAGGGTAGCGGTTTTTATATTACAGATTATAAAAAATCGAATCCTTCTCCCTCTACTGAAACTAAATCCGGTGGTAGTGATACAAAGTCTGCCGGCTCTTCTGAAAGCTCCGGAAAAAAAGCTGTTTAGTGAAGTTTTAGATAAAAAAAAAGTCCCCATCAGGGGACTGAGTTTGTTGAAAAAACTGCTTGTTTATTTCAAAGTCCCCCTTCCGAAGGGGGAAATCACTCCGCCTCGGGCGGATTTTGTGATGGGGGATGACCAAAAGTTATGAAAAAAGTAAAAAAAATCATCCTCCGTCATCCGACATTCATCGGAAGCCACCTCCTTCAAAGGAGGACCTTAGAACGAAAAGACTTTATCAACAGTCCGAGTCCCCATCAGGGGACTTTTTTCATGAAATACTTTTGTCAATTCTAAAAATCAAGCCCTAGTGACAAATAATACTTCGGACCTGAAAACTCTCTCATATCATAGGACCAGGCAATATCAAACCGCCACAGGAAGATAAAGTTCATCCTGAACCCATAACCTGTACCAATAAGTAAATCCCTAGTCTGGGTGGTTCCTGATACGGTTTTGTCAAATAACCTCAACTGCTTATTATCATTCCAGGCAGCTCCCATATCAACAAACGCGACTCCCATAATATTCTGAAAGAATATCGGCAAAGGACCTGTAAGCAATGCTCTGATCAACGGCATCCTCAACTCGAGATTCATCAAAGAGTAACGTGAACCTATCTTTTCAGCGTAATCAAAACCACGCATCGGTAATGCCGGTGACAGAAACGCAAAATCGGATGCATCATCAAGCGGTATTTCACCCGTTCTGAATGATCGGTTAACCCAGTTTTCCGTACCGCCAAGGAAGAAACTTTGCGGGTTCGCTCCACCGGAATATCCTCCCGACATCCTGAACACGAGCGCGTTATCATACATAAATCTCAAATAAGTACGGAAATCATAAGTCAGCGAATAAAAACTTTGTCCTTTGTCACCTAATCCGGGGTTACCAAATAATGATATGTTATATCTCGTTCCCTCAATAGGGGCGGTATAACCAAACATTGTGTTATCATGCACAAAGCTTAGTGACGGCACAAAATAGGTAACCCTGTTCGTTGATTCTGTCAAATCATCCAGATTTTCAGATGAAATGTTCAGTACACTGAAACTGGCATCAAGCCTGTAAAATCTGCTAAGAGGATAACTAGCGGAAAGCACCCCGCCGTAATTTCTGAAACGGAACAGGTCTCTTCGCCCTTCTCTCAGCAGATAAACAAAACGAGCAGTATGAAATCCTTCAATACCGTAATTGATCCTTTTCGGAAGGTAATAATAAGCCAGACCGTAATCGCTGTTCTTTAAATCAATCTGCAGCGAGGTTACGCCGACAATCCTGTGATTTCCAAGCATGTCACTAAATGAAAGAACCGTCGTACCCAGCAATCCGTAAAATGTGCTGTAGCCTGCGTTGGCGTATATCAAATCGGGTGAGAAAGAGATTTTATATTTGTTGACCAGGTAATTTCCATCCTGATCAAGCGTTGATGAAAATACCGAATCACGCGGGATTGTGTTACCTTCTTCATCCTGTATTCTTTTTCCGGGACCAAAAACGTAATTGCTATAATCCCCGGATGTATTGGTTGTATCATCCACAGTTTCATACTGACCAGTAAAAATTCTGCCTTTTCTTTCGGAGGTATCTGCAACTACAGGTTGTGTATCCGCAATCTGCTCCTCACCAAATGTATAATTTTTCCATGGATTATCTTTTTTCGGAGCACTAATTACCAGATCACTTCGCTTGAATTCAGTTTCGTTCCTCTCGGAGGCTTCCCGAACTCGAGTCATATAATTCGTAAATGGAATTTCATTTGCTTCCAATTCCAGTTCAAACGGATTGTTCAATACAAAAATGTTATAACCGTAATTATACAACGACGCAAACGCCAGCTTTTTACCATCAGCCGAAAGTGATAACTGACTAATACCATTCAAACTATTAGTGACAGGAACAGCCTTGATATCCAGAATGTTACTTACATTATCTTCCTCGGAAAAAACAATTCGCTTTTTGTAAAGATTGTCAATACCGCTAAAATCGGAAACAAACAGAATTTCCTTTCCGTCAGGAGAAACCACAGCACTTCTCTCAGTACTGAATTCCCAGTCTGTTATTCTGTCAATTTTTCCTGATTCAACATTTTTTATATACAGGTCGAGTTGTTCATAATTATGATTGTACATAGCAAAATCGGCAGGGATCATATCTTTTGTCAGATATTTCCCCCGGTCTGAAGAGAAAATCACACTTTTACTATCAGGCGTCCAACGAGGATCTGCATCAGAAAAAATATCATCTGTAAGCTGCGACATCTCATTGGTAGTAAAATCATAAATGTATATATCCGACTGTCGCGCGTCACTACCGGCAAAAGCTATTTTGTTGCCGTCGGGTGACCAGTCAACACTCTCAATACCATGGAATCCGAAAGGTATATCTTCCCCTTCATCCTCCTCAACGTCATAGATATAAATCCTGTCATAACCCGCGCTTTTTCTGGAAAGAGCAATTCTGTTATTATCCGGCGCCCAGGTCATTGAAGGATAAAGTACGTTCAGTTCTTCAAAATCATTTGTTCTGCCGCTTTCAATAACTTCATCAATTATCTCACCATCAAAAGCGTTCATCAGATATATATCAAGATAAATATCGCGATCAGAAATAAATACTATCTTGTCTCCCTGAGGGGAAAGCGCAGGTGAAGTATTATAAAAACCACCGGCTTTTTTGTTGTTGGTCAATCGTTTGGCAATCTCATCCGGGTCTCTACGCTCGGCAATTCCCGGCCAATATTCACGCTTCAGATGCTTCTTCCACCTGTCATTCAATTCTTCGATTGACAAACCTATGGAAGATTTGATACCAGCTTCAACATTACCGAGTCCCTGAACTTTATCGAGCATTTCCCCAATTTTTTGCTTTCCGTACGTTTGGGCAATGTAGTGGAAAAGCGCCTGTCCGCCTCTGTACGCGAAATATCCACCCAACCTGTTGATATCAGGTAAATATTCGTTAATAATAGCGTCACGAATGAACATATCTGAGTTTGTTTCCCATCCGCTTGATAGATACTCAGCCATTCCTTCATGATACCAAAGAGGAAGTTGTAGACTGATATTTTTGGCGATGATATTCTGAACTGTACCGCCATACAATTTATCACGCATAACAGCATGTACCAGCTCGTGATGGATCACATGCCGGAATTTTTGATAATCACCTTCAAACGGGAATACCACTCTGTTCTTGAATGGCTCGGTGAATCCGCCTGTTCCCTGACCAATATATGAGTTAGTAGTATTGGTCTCCTGGAAATCGTTATGCGATTCATAAACAATAAGCGCAACCCTGCTATTTATCTGATAATCCAGATACTCCTGAATTGAAGCGAGGGCATCCTCAGCAGCCGCTGCTGTAAATTCAGCGATCTTTTCACCATCTGGTGAAAAATATATATCAAAATGTTTTGATTGAATGTATCGCCAGTCGTAATCTTTATATTGAACTCTGTTTTGTCCAAATTGTGCGAATAAAGATCCGGCTAAAAACACAAGCAAAGTCAAAATATTCAAGTTTCTCATGGTAGATACCGTGTTAGTTTTTGCTTAAATATAAATAAATAATCCTAATTCAAAAGAGATAAATCAATACCTCTCTTCTCTTCGTTTATCCTGATCAGCTTAACTTCAACCCTGTCGCCAAGTCTGAAAACCTTCTTGGTAACTTCGCCATATAGGCTGAATCCTTTCTCATCAAAGACATAGTAGTCATCATCCATATCTCTGAGTCTCACCAACCCTTCGGCACCTGTTTCCATTATCTGAATAAACATACCGTAATTTGTCACACCCGAAATCACACCCTGGAATATAAATCCGATCTTGTCTTTCATATATTCCATCTGTTTTATCTTAACAGACTGGCGTTCCGCGCTTACAGCATTGCGCTCTTGTTCAGAAGAATGCTCACAAAGCCCTTCAAGTTCCACTTTATCGTAAAGGTATTCATTTTTACCCGAAAGATGATGAAACAGAACTTTGTGAACCAGTAAATCGGGAAATCTTCTTATTGGTGACGTAAAGTGCGTGTAATTACTGAACGCAAGCCCGAAATGACCAATATTATCAGTTGAATACTCGGCTTTTGCCATCGACCTGATCGCAACTTCATTCACTATTGACTCTTCACCGGTATCCTTCACCTGATTAAAAAGATACTGGAACTGTTTCGAAATTTTCCCTGTGTCAGGCTCAAATGTATAACCGAAAGAACGAACAAAACCGGCAAACTCATACAGTTTTGTTATATCAGGAACATCGTGTATTCTGTAAACAAAAGGAATGCGTTTTTTGTTCTCTGAAATTTTTTGGATGTGCTGAGCCACAACCTTGTTTGCCAGAAGCATAAATTCTTCTATCAACGAATGGCTTTCATCCTGTACTCGTTTTTTTATATTTACCGGTTTCCCTTTTTTATCGAGCTCAAATTCGTACTCCGGGCTACTAAAGTTTATGCTACCGGCGGTTTCACGTTTTCGCTTGAGGGTATTCGCGAGTTTATTAAAATGGTATATCTGCTCAAAGAACTCCCCTTTACCATCCTCAATTATCTGCTGAACTTCCTCATATGTAAATCTTCTCTTACTGTTAATTACCGATTTTGCAATTTTATAATCCAGCAGTTTTCCTCGCGGAGTTAAAGTTACAAACACCGAAAAAGTTAATCGGTCTTCATTGGGTACAAGAGAACATACGTCATTAGAGAGTTTTTCCGGCAACATCGGAATAACTTTGCCTACGAAATAAACGCTCGTAGCTCTTAGTGAGGCTTCTCGATAAATCTCCGAATTATTATCAATATAGTGAGATACATCGGCTATGTGGATACCAACTTCGTAATTCCCATCTTCATTTTTAATGATTGAAACCGCGTCATCATAATCCTTTGCGGTCTCGGGGTCAATAGTAATGACGGGATCATCTCGAAGATCCACTCTCTTCTTAATTTCATCCTCCGGAATTAATTTGCTGATATCCTGCGCCTCCTTCAGCACTTCTGACGGGAATTGATATCTCAACTTAAATTCTTTTGCCAGAGCCGCTATTTCAGCGTCATAAGATCCCGCTTTACCAAGTATTTCTTTAACCACCCCCTCAGGGTTCAACAAGGAGGATTTCCATTCAAGATCACCAATAACCACTTTATCACCATTGTTGGCGCCATTCAAACTATCTCTCGAAACATAAATATCACGGTGTAGTGACTGATCATCGGGTACCACAAAATAGAAACTTTTTGTTTTTTTCAGTACACCAGTTACTTCCGTTTTACGTCTCTCAAGAATTTCAACAATCTGACCTTCCAGATTTTTTCCGCGCTGTTTCGCAAATAAGGATACTTCAACTTTATCGCCGTGAAAAGCTGTACCGAGATTCTTCTCCGATATATAAATATCCTTCAATTGCGAATTTTCCAGTGTTACAAATCCAAAATCACCGCCTGAAACTATATCAAGTGTACCGATCAATCTCCCTTCAAGCTCAATAACCAGCGAATAACGTTTACCACGCTTTTCGAGAAAACTTTCGTTTTCAAGTTTATGCAAAATTGATTTTAGCTGGGCGTATTCATGTGGTTGGGATATACCAAGGCTTTTGGATAGCTCCTTCGCTTTAATTTTTAACGAGGGATGCTTCCTGAAATAAGACTTTACGAGATTTTTCATCAGAACTCTATTTTATATTGAAGACCAACTTCATTTACTTTTTCTTCGTATCCGGTGGTTTGAACTATCGGGTCTTTCCTTTCAACCCTCAGTATCAGATTATTACTGAACATATACGCTAATCGTAAATTAGCCTTACCGATATTTTCAAAAACCTCCGTAGTACCACCAATACTATATCTGAATCGTTGATATTTACCCGATACACTAAACTTGGTATATTCGCTCGTCTGACTCAGCTGTATATTGTTAACGTAATCACCAAGCGCAGAATTCACAAACCCGGTAAGTACCGAACCAAGGAATGATGTGGCGGTATTTTCTATAAGATTAACGTTTGAAGCTACTTGAGTCTGATCTTCCGGCGTTAGGTCTTCCTTGAATTTACCAACAATAATGAATGACAGCGCATCTGACGCGTCATAAGATTCATCTGAAATATTATTTTGTATATTCCTCGTACCTAAATAAACACTGATATTTTCAGGGTTGTTTGCCAGATTGGTACCAAGTTCATCCAGGGTACCGGTTAATTTCAGTTTTACAGCAACTTCAATTGTCTGGTTCTGATAGTTAGGCGGGTCTTCATAATCAGCCTTGTACGTTGCGATAATATCCAGATAAGGATTCGCAAGATCACTCTCAAACTTTAGCGAGCCGGTAGCGTCAAGAACTCTGAAAAATTCCAGTTTAGAACCTTCCAGAAGTGTAAAGCCACCCTGAGCACGTTCAACACCATTTTTGCTCTGCAATTTAAGGTCGCCCGCTATATCCGCTATCAATCGCTGATTGGATGCTCTTGATAGTAAAAATTCCAGATTCGCTTCGTTTACAACTTTTATATCCAGCTCATAGTCAAAAAACGATTTTTCTTCATCGC
>BQMY01000150.1 GCA_022181065.1 Melioribacteraceae bacterium
GAACTTCCATTGCCTATCCACAGGCAAATGGCAAGATCGAAAGGTTCCACAAAACTATAAATAATGAATGTCTGAAAACAACTTCAATGATTGATCTTGAGGATGCCAGAAAACAGATTGCCGGTTATATTAACAAATACAATACTGCAAGACTACACAGCTCATTATTTTATCTTACGCCGGAAGACTTTTTACTCGACAGAATTGATGAGAAATTAAACAAAAGAAATGTTAAATTAAATAGAGCCAAATTAAACAGATATGAGGTAAGAAGTGCTTCTTAATTATGCCACTTTTACCCTTATCTCTTTTTTACCGAAATTCCATTTCCCGCTGAACCAGTACAATAATGTTGAAAAGCTGAAAAATTGTATGAAAAAGATATTACTTCTACTCATTTTTGTGACCACTATTCATGGTCAATCAAAGATTCTGATAAATATGGACTTGAACCAGTCTGATCACCTGAAGGCATACGGTATCACCTTCAATGCCATAAAATCGGGAATCAGAGCTGATTGGCTTCTCAATTACAGAGGCGGTTCTTTTTTACTCGATTATTCCGAAGAGATTGCTCTGAAATGCCGGTTAAAAGGTGTTGCTTTCAAACCTCTTGATGCTTCAGCCGCAGCAGCGATTTATTCAGAGGTGCAGAGCGAAGACCGTAATATGGAAGTTATCAGGCTGGAAAAAGTGCCCGAAATCGCGGTGTATGTCACTCCCGGTCATGAGCCGTGGGATGACGCAGTAACTCTTGTGCTCGAATATGCCGAAGTTCCTTATACTAAAATTTGGGTGGAGGAAATATTGAAGGGAGACCTTGATAAATATGACTGGCTCCATCTGCACCATGAAGATTTTACAGGTCAGTTCGGGAAATTTTACGCAAGTTACAGGGGCGCTCAATGGTATATCGAACAGCAGACCTTGTATGAAAATGAGGCGAAAAAGTTTGGGTATAATAAAGTATCCGAAATGGAAAAAGCGGTTGCGTTAACTATCAGGGATTATGTTGGTAGCGGCGGATTTGTGTTCGCGATGTGCTCGGCTACCGATAGTTATGATATAGCGCTTTCTGCCATAGGAGTAGATATTGTTGATAAAATGTATGATGGTGACTCACCTGACCCGGGTGCTGAAAAAAAACTGGATTACAGTCAGACGTTTGCGTTTGAGGATTTTAACCTGGAAATGAATCCGCTTGTTTATGAATACAGCGATATCGATATCTCTCCTACAGAGATTGGAAGTGAAAATAACGATTATTTCACTCTGTTCGATTTCTCCGCAAAGTATGATCCCGTTCCTACGATGTTGACCCAAAACCATGTTAATGTTATCAAAGGATTTATGGGGCAGACTACCATGTTCAGAAAGGATTACATCAAGAACTCGGTTTATGTGATGGGTGAAAGAGCAGGAACAGAGCAGGTTAAGTATATTCACGGGAATTTCGGGCGTGGTACATTTACTTTTTATGGTGGTCATGATCCGGAAGATTACCGCCATGCTGTGGGTGATCCTCCCACAGATTTAAGCCTGCATAAAAACTCACCCGGCTACCGGTTGATCCTTAACAATATTCTTTTCCCCGCTGCAAAGAAAAAGAAACAGAAAACCTGATTGCTCCTTTCCTTTATTCCCTCAAGTTTATACCAAATTAAATAAAAAAAGGGATGGTCAGTGACCATCCCCTACAATATTTCTTTGAGTTTTTGTAAAGACGCCATATATGGCGTCTGAGGTTGTTGGAAAACCTGGTAGTTGATTTTCAAGTCCCCCTTTTGAAGGGGGAAATCACGTTTTTTGTGATAGGGGATGACCAAAAGTCACGAAAAATTAAAAAATCATCCTCCGTATTTCGACTATCGTCGAAATCCACCTCCTTCAAAGGAGGACCTTAAAACGAAACGACTTTGTCAACAGTCTGAGACGCCATTCCGCCGCGGCGGATGGCGTCTCTACAACTATGAACTCAGTACCAAGTACTTCGTACTATTTTATTTCATCAACATCATTTTCTTGGTATCGACGAAGTTGTTACCGTCAACACCCTGAGCAGTGATGCTGTAAATGTACATTCCTGATGCAAGGTCTGAAGCGTTAAGATCGATTTCATGCAAGCCAACGTTGAACTGGGCGGAAACAAGATCTTTAACTTTTTGTCCCAACATGTTATATAGTGTTACAGTTACTTTACTTTCTACAGGAACCGCAAATTTGATTTTGGTAGCAGGGTTGAACGGGTTAGGATAGTTCTGACCCAAACTGTATTCTGTTGGAACGAAGTCAACTTCGATAGTCTGACTCATATTAGCAGTTCCATCAAAATCAATCTGACGTAATCTGTAGTAGTAAGTACCGCTTGTTGGATGATGATCTGTGAAGCTGTAACCTTGTTTTTCGGTTGTAGTTCCGTTACCGTCAATATAACCGATATTGGTAAAGCTTTCACCATCTTCACTTCTTTCAATTTCGAAACCTTTGTTGTTAGTTTCAGTTGCGGTTTCCCATGCAATCTGGATAGTTTCACCAACTACATTGGCAGCAAAGCTTGAAAGTTCAACAGGGATAGGAGCGTTGTAATCAACGATAAGTTTTAGTTCGGTTAGTGAAGTATTTGTAACCACTACCTGACCAACACCTTCATTAAGAACTTCATTAACAAGAACACCGCCGAAAGGATCCTGTACAGTCATTGTTACTGTACCGGGAACTTCAGGGATATCTATGTCAAGAGTCATTGCTGTACCGCCGTCACCAAGCTGATATTTAAGTGTATAAGTAACTTCGCCTGTAAAGTTGTTGTCGCCTTCACGATAATCAGCAGGAGAACCGGTTGTACCGTCAGGAAGAATTAAGCGTGCGTCATATACACCTGCAGGTGGAAGAGGAGGAAGTTCAATTTCACCAAGATCGCCATCAAGACCATCAGTAGCAGCAGGATCGATACCAACCATAGTTCCATAAGAACCGGCTGCGCCATCTGAAGTAGCAATACTAATTGTGTAAAGCGCGTCTTCCGCAACTTCGTCTTTAGTTTCGTCACCTTTTTTAGCTACAGGAGGTAGAAGCATTAATTCACCTGCATCTGATACTTTAATCCAATAGCCCATACCAGGCATTAATTCATCAGCAGCTGTGTAGCCATTTTCGAATCCGAAGAAGTTAGAGCTGATAATACCAGCCGGCATAGTTGTGATATCGGCAACCATTACAGACATATCGAACGGACCAATAAGGTTCCATCCCTGGACTACGTCAACAGGCATATTGTTTTGCATACCACTTACAGAAACATTTTCAGCAGCAGCGAATTTCAACCAGTAACCCGCGCCATTTTCCAATGTTTCAGCGATCTGGTAACCACCGTCAAACATAAACGCATTAGATGTAGAAGTCGGGAAAAGAGCGTCTTTTGACATATCCGCAGCAAGAACAGGAACAGAAAGTAAGTTCCATCCTTCAGCTACAACAACTTCAGAGGTGATAGAAGTTGAGAATTGAATCACAAGTGTAGTAATTGAAGTATTAGTTACTTCAAGAGAATTCTGTGCTTTCATATCAACATTAACCAAACTTCCGCCAAACGGATCCATAATATGGAACTGACCTTCAGGAAGGTTAGCAGAATCCCAGTTCAATGTAATAGGATAGCCACCGGTTCCAGGCTGGAAGTAAAGTTCCCACTCAATCATATCGCCTTCCGGACGAATATCTTTGAGTGATGCTACCGGAGGAGTTACCGGAAGTACGAAACGGGTATCAAACGCGCCTGCCGGAGGAAGTGGAGGTAATTCTTCTTCGCCAAGAACGATATCAAGTCCATCAGTAGCTTCAGGATGTGTACCAAATACTACCATGTCACTATTTTCCGTGCCACCTGCATCCATTACATCAACATTGACCATCCAGCCAACTTCTCCGTAAAGCTGAACATTTTCGAGAGCATGCGGACCCATCTGACCGAAAGGAACAACTTCAATTGCCGCGCTTAACAAGTTAACTGGCATCTGAATCTGATGGTCCTCACCGCTGATAGATTCATTATCGTTGGCACCGTTATTTGTTGGAAGACCCCAGTTAATGCTATGTTTATAGAATACATCCAATGGAGAGTATTGTTCGAATAAAATATCTTTTGACCAGATGTTATCTCCGGCAACTTCGTCACCCATAACACCATCATCATTCAGCCAGATAACTTTTGTACTATCTTCATCCGGCCATCCGCCAACGGGCCATTGTAGTGGAGAAACAGAACCGACCAAACCAACAGTTTCTACTACTGAGAATGGGTTTCCGTTCATGTCAGCAGCGTCTGTGACGTCAATACGGAATTTAACTACCGCATCGTTCTGCAGAATAATGTCAGGATTAAGGTCATTAAATGTACGCTGAATTGTAAACGAACCGGCATTTACATCATCTTCCGTAACTGTATAAACGCGGTCTCCGCCACCTTCCCAGGCACTTGTGTTCGGACCTTCGTAGTACCATTTGTAATTAATGTTAGTACCTGCTGAAAGGTTAAGAGTTGTTGTTTTTTCAAACAGGTATGGATCACCTGTAGGCATAAGCTGGTCATCAGTACTCCAACCGTTAAAATCACCTCTTGCGTAAACCATATCAGTTAGAGGATCAAATCTGCCTGATTCAATTTCGTAGAACATATCAGCAACGAATGTTACTTCAATGTCGCCACCTGGTACATAATCATTAAATGTATAAAGCAGTTCGGTATAGCCGGTAGCTATATCGTCAGCAGTATAAGTATATTCTCTGTTTGGATCGTTTTCCCAAACAGTTTCATTCGCTGTATTGTAAGCATATTTGAAAATTATAGTATTGCCCACAGCAAAGTCACGCACTACTTCACCTTCGTAAATGTTAGGATCGGTCGCGTTTGGCATTAGCTGATCAGCTTCTGACCAATCATTGAAGCTACCTCTAACAAAAACTACATCAGTTACAGGATCGAAAGCACCACCGCTGATTTCATAAGTCATATCAACCTGGAATTTGGTTGTAACCTGAGCAGGCACACCCTGGAAATCAGAATAGAAGTTTGGAGATAACTGATAGCCGTCATTAGGAGGTGAGGCGAAAGTAAACTGAGTTCCAACACCAATAACATTAGCAGGCCAGAATGGTTCAGGCATACCATCTATCTCGGTATCGCGGTCAATCCTCACGGTCATTTCGTCGATACCGTCAGTAAATGTCATGTTCGCGTCAGAGCCTTCCGCAGGCCAGTCATCTGAACCTTCGGTAGGATAAATACCCATGATTCTTACCAGCATCCCTTCGTATTGTTCAGGATCAGCCATAAAATCAGCAATTGACATATCCATTATCGGAACTTCAACGCCGGTATTAACCAACTGAATTGCATTCAGCTGATCTTCGGAAAGGTCCATCTGGTTCTGACCTCTGTACTGACCAAGAGTACCTTCAACACGGATAACGTCACCAATATTATATATTGGTTCGCCGCCCGGCTGAGAACCTTTGGTAAGATGGATACCACCTGTTTCATCCTGAAGGCTGTATCCGAATCTGTTAGAAGAAGCTGTGAGGTTTACAGAGTTGACAATACCTTCAACCATTACAGTTTCGCCAATTCTGTCCGGAACGAAATCCATATTGTCGTCAACTTCAACGGCTGCGATTGGTTCAGGGAATTGTGGCATCATTACTGTATAGTTACCAACACCATTGTTTGTACTTAATACATAAATATCGAGGTTACCGTCGCCATTAACGAAGAAGTCAACATCTCCGGTTCCGTTTGGATTTGAGTTTGTATAAAGGGAATTTGTTACAGTAAACATTTCCATGGTGGTCACATCAACTATACGGCAATTTTCATTACCTGTACCATAGGCAAAAGTACCAAGGAATTCATGACCGTTAAGATCAACAGCAAAAATAGCGTTTGATCCGGTTGCAACTAATGAACCATCAATAGTTCCAACGAGTTCGCCATCCCATTTGAATCCTTTAGGATTATGCCCATTTGAGTTAATAACAAAATCAGGACCATCTTCAGCTGCAAATCCAGGATGAACATCAGGAGATGAACCGACATGATCAGCGAGCACTACACTGTTGGCAAGAGTAAATGAAGCGCCGTTATCAGTTGTAGTGTATTGATAAACACCTTTACCGGTTGCGTCAACAACCCAAATTTCGGTTGTGTTATCAGCATCAGATCCAACTACAGTGAATTTGTCGCCAATACGTTTGCTGATACCGCCCAGGTCGTCTTCCAAAACTACAACCGGCGCTGATGATTCGTCAGCCCATTTGTAAACTTTGAACGCGCCTGTACCTATAGCGAGGTTAACGCCATAAATGCTGCCATCATATGAAACATCAATACTGTTTAGCGGGAATGTTCCTCCTGAAATACCGGTTTCATCTAATGTTCCGGTATCATCGCCGTTTGCGGCGTCAATTACTTGAACTAGTCCGCTACCGCTACGTGACACAACGTACACATTATTGGTAACAGGATTGTAAGCCATACCCCTTTCAGTGGAAGATGTACCTAGCCACGTGAAAGGATTGTTAGAAGCTGTTCTTTCCCAGTTCGTGTTAAAATCCTGAGCGGATAACGAAATAGTCAAGAATAGCATGAGCATGAAGGTAATACATTTCTTCATAACTACCCTATAATTTATTAGTGGATGATGAATTAGTGATAAATAAAAGCGTGGTTGAGAATATAGTTATCGATATTTTATGAGATGTAAGCATCTTGTTATAAAATAGCTCCTAAAATTCACTTCAATATCTGAATAATTATTATCAAAAAAAAGTCAATTGTTTAATTTTATAAAAAATAAACAATCGACTTTTTAAGTATAATTATATTTAAAATGAGACATTAAATCCGAAGGTGGGGAGTATGGGGAACATTGTGGTTTTTTCTCTGCCGAGAGTTAAATCTTCAGTAACGTAATAATCGTAATTTATAACATTTTCCCTGTTGTAAACATTTACAACATCGATATAAAAGGTCCAGTTTTGCCCCCACAACTTTGTGTAATAATTAAATCGTACATCGAGACGGTGATAGACCGGTCGGCGTGAGTTAAGTTTATTAGCATTTGATCCAAAATCTACATCATATATTACTTCCTGATTTTCCTGCGCGACGCCGGGAATTTCTCGCGTGGCTATTACGGGTGACTCGGGTATAAAATCGCCGTCATTATCCTCAAGGAGTATTCTTGGACGAACACCTACTGCCTCTGTAAGAGGGAAGCCGGAACCATACTGGAAGCTGATTCCCATATCGAAACTGTCGCTGAATTTATAATTCATCACAAGATTCATTGTATGACGCTGATCAAAACGAAACGGGATTTTTAAGCCGCGTTCATTTCTTTCAGCCCATGCAAGAGAGTAGGATATCCAGCCGTTAATTTGGTCAAAGCCCGCCACATTTTTCTTTTCGAGCATAAACTCCACACCGTAAGCTTCACCATTACCACCGTTTATTGGTATCTGTGTTGTTGAATCGCCCACGTTTACAACAGGACGTGTCCACCCGGAAGAGAATCTCGGGTCTTTACCCGGTATTGGTTCAGTATAATAAGTACTACCTCTAAGAACATCGGCTATGATAAGATTTTCAAACTTTTTATAGTAGCCTTCAACCTTTGCCCTCCATTCCTGAGTTACCCATCTTTCGATTCCTAAAACATAATGGGTAGCTTTTTCAGCTTCCAGATTTCGGGTAACGGATTGCTGAAGGTCAAAAAGAATCTGGGCGTCTCGCAGCTTTTCATATCCGGGGGACTGATAATATTGACCCCACACGGCTCTCAGTGTTGTGATGTTGTCAAAACTGTATGCCGCCGAAATTCTGGGAGCGACATAAGTTTTTTCAAGAATATCGTAATGATCTACGCGCAATCCCGGCTGAAAGAAAAATTTGTCAGAGATTTTAAAGTTATTGTGCAGATAAGCACGATATCGTTTATAATCCCTCACATCTCTGATATCGTCGATAGCTGATCTTGAATTCGGGTTTGAGCGAATAAATGCTTCAAGAGCAGGATCAAATGTGAAATCAAAATCGAATACGGTTTGCATCATATCAAACCCAATTCCGGCGTTAAATTCGTTACCGTCGCCCCAAAACCACGAGAGTTTATCATCAAACGAATATTTTCTGAAAGAAAATTCTGTGTCGAATTTGAAGTTTAACAAGTAGGGGGCAAGAGTATCGGTCTCAACTTCCTCGAAATCCTCGCGATTGAGGGATGGATCTAGGAAGTCGCTATCGAAATTTGCGTCACCACTATTTTTGTACCACGAAACAACCACTTTATTGAGAAAACGTTCGTTAGGAGCGTAATGCCACGCAAGGGAAGCAAGGTCGTTTTTAGATAAGTCCTGCACACTCACACTATCGGGCGTTCTTCTGTTTTCACCACTAACAACATTTACCGCGTCGCGAGAATAAATACCATTAATGAGGAATTTGTGACCATCAAAAGGACCAAAAGCAAGTTTGGTTTGAATATCATAAAAATTTGGGAATGAAACGTTCTCTTCTACGAGTCCTGCGTTCTTCACGAAGGGTTCGACAACAAGATCATAATAAGTTCTGCGGGAATTCACCAGCCAGCTTCCCGGAATGTTAAACGGATTTTTACCTTCGAGTACCAGATTTGCCGCTACGATACTCGCGTTCAGGTTTCCTTTCAGAGTTTCAGTCCTTGAGCCCTGTTTATTAGTAACATCGAGCACAGCCGAGAGTCTGTCACCATACATAGAGGGGAATCCACCGGTAATGAGATTTATATCGGTCACCGCCTCAGGGTTGAACATACTTATTACGCCATAAAGTCGGTATGGGTTAAATATTTCTACATCATCCATAATGATAAGATTTTGATCGGGACCGCTTCCCCGCACAATAAGCTGAGATGAAAAATCATTTGGCGCGAGTACACCAGGCATCGCCTGCAAGGTACGGAAAACATCAGTAACCGCGCCAGGAAGCACACGAGCTTTATCCGGTTCAACATCCAGCAGGGAGGTTCTTGTGTCATTGGCTTGCTGTCTGCTTTGGTCAACAACCTTAACTTCATCCACCTCGATAAGGGAAACTTCCATGTTTACGTTTACTTCGATAATTCTGTTTGGCTGAATTTCAAGATCAATAAATCGGGTTTTGTAACCTACGATGGAGAACCTTAAAGTCAGTTCGCCCGGCTGGATGTTCCTGATGCTGTAATCCCCTTCGGAATTTGTTACAGTACCGATATTGGTATCCTTGATGAGGATGTTCACACCGGGAAGCGGAGTCCCGTTTTCAGACACAACACCTTTAACTCCCCCTGTCTGGGCGTAAAATAATGTTGAGAGTAAAAGAATAAGTATTATTATATTTTTCACAATTTCACCTTAATTTAACTAACAGTTTAACAAAGGTGTTTTTGATTTGATTCCGAAATAAATAATTTATTTCGAATATGTTCTCTGTTGAATATTTATTTATCAAATACTATTTTATCTGTTGGAGGTTTTATGACTACAAAAGAAAAAGTTAAACGGCGTATCGATAATTTACCAGAAGAGAATATTAAAAAAGTAGAGGAATTCCTGAATAAATTATCATCTGTAAAAGTGGATAAAAAAAATTTGACGCTATACGATTTCAAAGGGCAGTTTGATAACAAAGAAATTAGAAATAGAGCATATGAGTAAACTATTTCTGGATACGAACTTTTTAATCTACTCTATTGACATTTCTTCCAAATACCATCTTTGGACTCAAACTATACTTACAGATGATGTAATGCTTCAGATGAAAATGGAATTTCCTAAATTAACAGTAAGAGAAAATTTAGGAGAAGAAAATGAAAAAAAGAAAACAGTACACAGGTGAACAAAAGACAAAAATATTACGGGAATTACTTGAGAATAATGTTCCAATAAGTCAATTATGTGAAGAGTATGGCGTCAGAGCAAACGACATATATAACTGGAAGAAAAAGCTCTTTGAATCAGCCCCGAACCTGTTTGGAGTCCAGTCGCAGAAAACAAAGAGCAAATCAGGCGATCAAAAGAAGATAGAAAAGCTGGAAGCCACCCTTC
>BQMY01000151.1 GCA_022181065.1 Melioribacteraceae bacterium
CGGTTGACCACTAAATTTGTTCTTATTTTCTTTCCTTAAGTATCATTTGATACTATTTCATCAACATCATTTTGTTAACAGAATGATATTTTTCACCTGAAATACCTTCAGCACTGATTGAGTAAAAATATATTCCGCTTGTAAGTTGTGAAGCATCAAATTGGATATCAAAACTTCCCGCGGATTTCTCCTGATTAACCAGTTCTTCAATCTCTCTGCCCAGAACATCAAAAACTTTCAGGGTAACAAAACTTCTTTCCTTTAATGAAAAACTGATATTTGTAGAAGGATTAAAGGGATTAGGATAATTTTGTTCGAGCCTGTAACCCATTGTAGAACGGTCGTCATCATCTAAATCAGTGAGCGCGGTTAGTTCAAACCAGTTAAGATTAAAACCGCCGGCTGCCGCATGAAGCCTGATCGTCATTTCACCCGCGTCCAGATCTGCCATCCCGGAGGAAGTCTGCCAGTTTTGCCAACCCCCGGTCACCGGAATATTCTGTTGAAACTTCTCGCTTCCGTCAACCTTAAAACTGATCGTCCCACCAGCACTTTCACTCGCTACCCTGAATTTCACCACATATGTACCTGTGTACATAAGATCGCTGTTATACTCCATCCAGTCACCCGTATCTATCCAGCCAACATTAAGTCCGCCCCCGACATCAGAGGTGCCTTCAGTCTGAACACCAAACATATCGTGATAATCTTCAGCTTCAATTAGTCCGGGTAAAAAAAACGACTGTGGTACAAGTCCGGGAAAATTTATTACATCCGCTGTAAAAGGTTGAAGTGTACCGCCATCTTCCGATTTTAAGTCGCCACTTATATATTCAACAGTAATAGTTTCAACAGTCTGAATATTTTCGGCTAATTCAAGCAGAAGTCTGTCATCAGCAAAATCGGCAACAGAAAATCCATCAACCGCTACTTCATCGTTTCCGTTAACCATAACTTTGAATACCGCAGTAGAATTGGCAAGATTGTTCATCGACTTATTGAAGGATAGCTCAATTTGTCCGGCATCTTCTGTTAACATAGCTGTATAAAAAACCGGGTCAGAACCTAATGCCGAGTTATCCAAAGATGTGATCCCAAACTGATATTCAAACAAGGGGTCATAATCGGCATCACCTACGTTGAGAGGAATTTGCGCCATGTTTTTCGGGAAAGACATCGGCAGCAATCCTGAGGGATTATAATCTCCAAAGAGGATATCTGAAATTCCATCACCTTCGGTACCGGGCAAAAACGCTGAAATAAATACATCTGAATTGTGAAGTACCGGATCGATTATCATAGGTCGACCTGAAATTAGTATCGTTATAACAGGCGCGCCTTTTAACTGAAGTTCACGAATCATCTGTACCTGCGATTTTTGCAGATTCAGATCATCCTTGTCGCCATCACCTTCGGCGTATGGTTCTTCCCCTATTGCAGCAACTATAAAATCAATATCATCTCCATCATAACTTCCATCTTCACTGTAAATAATTTCCGCGGATGGCGCGGCATTCTGAATTCCTTCCAAAATTGTTGTACCTTCTGTTATATCCCCGCTGGCACCTTGCCACTGTATAGTCCATCCACCGCACTGTAAACCTATATTATCGGCATGTTCCCCGGCAACAAGTATTTTAACTCCCGATTTTGGAATTGGTAATACATCATCACTTTTCTTCAGCATCACTGCGGATTTCCTTACCGCTTCACGAGCTACCGCTCTGTGTTCCTCAGAGCCAACAGTTGCAAGTAAACTTCTAATGGCGTAGGGGTGCTCAAATAATCCCATTTCAAATTTAATTGCCAGAATTCTTCTAACAGCGTCATCTATTCTATCTGCAGTTACCTCTCCGTTGTTCACGAGGGATTTAAGATTATTGAAAAAATCAGCATAATTATTAGGAACCATAACCATATCAATTCCTGCATTGACGGATGCTTTTACATCCGATCTGTAATCTCCGGGTAACTGATCAATTCCTGCCCAGTCAGAAACAACAAAACCTTCAAAACCAAGTTCATCCTTCAGTACATCATTTATCATATAGTCATGGCCATGCATTTTATTTCCATTCCAGGAGCTGTAGGAGATCATAACCGTTTTAACATCCTGCTCAATAGCGGAGATATATCCGGGTAGATGTATTGCTCTCAAATCTGCTTCAGAAAGCTGGGTGTTACCCTGATCAACACCGTTTGTTGTGCCACCATCACCAAGATAATGCTTAGCGCAGGCAACAACCGAAGTAAAACTGTTTAAAGTTTCACCCTGAAAACCCTCGACGGCAGGAGCGCCATACATCTGAGCAAGTTCGGGAGTTTCACCGAAACCTTCATAGGTTCTCCCCCACCTCTCATCGCGCGGAACAGCAACACAGGGGGCGAATGTCCAATCCATGCCGGTTGCCCGCATTTCAACTGCGGTAATTCGCGCGGCTTCTTTTATGAGTTCAGGGTCGCCTGTTGCACCAAGACCTATATTGTGCGGGAAGATTACAGCGCCTTCCACGTTGCTATGACCATGAACCGCGTCTATTCCATATATAATCGGGATTCCAAGTCGTGATCCCATCGCTTTTTGCTGGAAAAGGTCCTTCAGATCTGCCCAGTTAGCAGGGGAATTTCCGGCATCAGGGTCAGAGCCGCCACCGCTAAGAATAGAACCAATATGGTAAGTCAGCATATCATTTAAATCACCAACGGCTTTATGATCAGCCTGGATCATCTGCCCTAATTTTTCATCGAGTGTCATTCTGCCGATAAGATCATCCACACGCTCCTGAACTGTTGCGTTAGAATCCAGGTATGTTTGTCCAAATGATATGGTTGATAAAAAAAGAAATGTTAGTAGCAATCTGGATAATATTTTCATGGAACTCCCCTGTGTTAAAACGTTTTTTTATAAGGAAGCAATTAGCGTACCATAAAATGTCCAATTAATATGACGTTTTCGCGCTAAACCGGTTACTCTCAAATTTTCATATTAGCGCGAATATTATTTTAATAATTTAAAGTTATCAGAATTATAATAAAGAATGTATAAATCATCTGAGACTGCAGAAAACCTGGTTGTTGATTTTCACGTCCCCCTAAGCCTGATGGGTAAAGGTTTGAAGGGGGAAATCACTACGCCATCGGCTGATTTTGTGATGGGTTATGACCAAAAGTCACAAAAAATGCAATAAATCATCCTCCGTCTTCCGACATTTGTCGGAATCCACCTCCTTCGGAAGGAGGACCATAAGACAGAGTCATTTTGTAGACCTTCGGGAATGATTTCATATAACTGCAATTCATATGTTTTCTTTTTGCTGTGAAACACCGCTAAAAAATTAAGGAGAGCCGTAGCACTCCCGCAATAGTTTACCTTGTATATCCAGTCTATTTACTTTCAAGAGATTTGAAATAGGCATAGAGGTTATGTTTTCCGAATGGCTTTCCAACCATATCGATTGCCATTACATTCATAAAAAACTCAAACGGTCCGTAACTTTTTTTGGGCATTAAATATTTCCCTGTTGACAAAGCGAGTTTTCGCATACAGTCGGGGATAAATGTTATTTTACTTTTTTGCCGGATAGCATCGAACGCGATTTTCGCTATTTCCTCTTGCGTTAATATTTCCGGTCCACCAACTTCAATTTCATCTTTTGAACGATTTATAGCGTTTACACAAACCGCTGCTATGTCTTCACCATGGATCGGATTACTCTTGAATTGCCCGTCGCCGAACAAATATATTCGTCCTTTTTTTGCCATATTATAAAACTCTGTCATGTCAGAGAAGAAGCCGCTTGGTCTTATAACACAAAAATCTATCCCGGAATTTTTTAGTTCATCAACAAATTTCTCCTTAGCGTCACATATTGCGGTATGGCGTAAATTCTGCCCCTTTAGAACAGATACATATATAAACTTTTTCACACCTTTTTCTATCGCGAGCTCGAGAAGATTTTTATTCGCCTGATAATCTACATCCATGTAGGTTACATTATCTTTTTGCTTTGTGATACCTACTGTCGATATAACTACATCAATTCCCTCAAAAGCCGTTTTCATTGAGTCTTTGCTGGTCACCTCAGCAGTAATTACGTCATCAACTTCAATACCGGATTTCCTGAATTTTTCCTCGTTTCTTACAATTACTCTTGTGTTATAATTTTGTCTTACCAATTCCGAAGCAACATACTTACCGAGGTAACCGGTCGCGCCTGCCAATAAAACGTTTTTCATTTTAAGTCCTTATCAATAAATTCTTTTCTAATCCTTTTATTAATCAGATATCTGCCCGTAATAAGCATGACAATACTCCCGATTAGTGATTCGGTTCCGGGTGAATAGATCATCTCGTAACCCTGACTGATGGAGAATATTCCGCTTGTCAGGAATGCTGTCCCGAATACACTTCCGATATTATGCATCAGCCATGCCGGAACAACAGAATCCGTTTTAATCCTTAATTCACCATAAACAACACTATGTGCAATTGCTCCGAACAAGAAGAATATTACAAACATCACAATGTTATTTTCGTTTACGTATGGCCAAAACATACTTAAAAACGGTATATGCCAGATACCCCAAATTAATCCGACAAATATATGCTGGATGTAGATATTCCACTTGTTTCTGTAAACTTTGGGAGCAAGATAACCGCGCCACGCAAACTCCTCAAAAATATTTTTGATGGTGGAAAACAGAACGCTCATCAACATTATTTCAAAAAATTGGGGAAGTTTGTCAGAATTATAAACTACATCACCCGTGGTTATCCCAACTGTATAAACCAAAATAAATATAACAGGATATATTAATAATGCTACACTCCACCACAATCCGGAACCGTTAGTTTTAAATGATATCCTGAAATCGCTCCATTTTTTTCCGCTTAAAAAGGTGAAGAGAATTCCAAGTAAAAGCGGGGAAGTTATCCATATTAGCATCCCCAAACCGGAATCGGTGGGAGCCGAAGACTCCCCAATTTCAGCTTTGTGAATAAAACCGGCCAGGAAAGCAAGGATCACTATTAGTGCGCTATATAACCAGATGATATTTTTTTCTTTGATAAACATACTTTTACCTTATTAAAATGCGTATCCGATAGAAAATTCACCGAGGAACGCGTCTATAAAATCGTACTCTTCCTCGAAACCTTTTATTGCGCCATCTATCGCTGTTGATGATAAACTCTGATTTTTTTCTTTGAATGAATAACCGTATCCAAGAGTAAAGTTTATATTGAAACCGCTATCCCATACCCATCTTTTACCGACATTCAGTCCAATTGTTGTTTCGTTTATATCAAAATTGAAATTAGTTGAGTTAATTTTTCCTTCACCAGTGTAAATTCTGTGACGACCGTATGCGCCAACATAAATTGATTCAAGTTTACCGCTAAAGTGATATCTGTAATTCAGTACCACTGCCTTACCATCTGATTCTATGTTTGCATCAGTATATGAGTCGGGTATCGCCTCGTAATCCAAACGAAATACCACACCATGATGCTCATTCAGCATATATTCGTAATTGAATGAAAAGATTCCGAAACCGATACCAAGGGGACACATATTTATACTTTGCCTGAAATTTTGTCCTTCGTTTACTGTTTGTGCACCGGTAGTTGATGCAATCAGAAGTAAAAGAGCTAATATTTTTATCGTTTTCATAGTAGTTTCCTTTTATTATTATTTTTATTTATTCAATTTCAAAAATCCGATACCGATAAACACGAACCAGACAATCTGACCAAGTCCGAATATTGCCACTGAAATATCCGAGGCTTGTGGTATAGTTGAGAGAATTCCCGCTAATCCCGCGGCAATTCCGGTGTAGGTAACTGTGGATGAAAATACTCGGGTCGATCGGTTCGCAATACCGACCAGAAGAGTAAAAATCCCGCCGATAATTTCGTTTCCACCACCAATCCCTTCAGTTATGATATGGAGTACAGAATAAGTGATTTCTGCCTGTGACGGATCATTGGAGTAGATTTCGGAAAGATATCCGATAGAAATGTTGTGGATCATTCCGGTAGCCGTAACAAGTACCGCCCAGAAAATTCCGAAGCTAAAGATGTATGAGGCGATGACGCTCCCTGATTCTTTAAAAACTTTATACAGGGATATTGTAAGAAATACGAGAGATATGCCGAATAATATATAAATAATGAAATACGCTGATAAGAAAACACCCTGATTATTTATGATGAGTGAGAGCTTCTGACTCACGCTATCAGCTTCGTTAAAGTTAAGTACAATAACGAATATTATTATCCCGTGTACATAAGCGGCTGCCTCAATAAACGCCGCGACACTTCCAGATATATTCGTTTTTTTCATTTTTACTCCGTTCACAACAATTTGTAAATGTTACGGTGTAAAGAAACGAACTAATCGGGGATGAATCGTCCTGTTTTATGATTGCGGACAATAAAATGAAATTCAGAACTTTTTAATGTGAGTTCGAACCTACTATCGAGTGGATTTCAGCCAGGCGCTGGGAGTAAGTCCCTCAACTTTCTTGAAGAAGGTGTGAAAGACAGTTTTTGAATTAAACCCGCTTTCGTATGCCAGACCAAGGATTGTCATATCCTTGTATTCCTCTTCAAATGCTATTTTTTTGAAATGCCCTACACGGAAAGAATTTATAAACTCATTAAAGTTTTTGCCTGTTCGTTCATTGACAATGTAGGAGAGTTTATTAGGATGAATCTCCAATTTGTTTGCTAAATCAGTCAAACTGAGATGCGGATTGAGATATGGTTTTTCCTGTTCCAGGCAGGTCATCATTTTTTGTGTGAGATTTTCGATCTCATCTTCATTTATTTTTACTGGAGCCACCTGCTTTGGTTCATTCAATTTTTCGATCGGCTGTAAATTTGATTCGTGGAGTAAATGGAATTCTTCAAATTTCCTGAGTGGTTCAAGGAAAGGTTCCATTCTATAATTTATGATCTGTCCCCGTTTCATGTCGATATATTTTTTAAGCAGGGCAAGAGCATCCTCTTTAAAATTTGAATTGGCGAGAATAAATAATTCATAAGGTACCAACTGGTTTCGGTCTTCATCTGCGGTTGACCACGATTTAACCGTATCTTCTTCAAGTGTTATATCATTATTAATTATATCATCAAGTAATAATATCAAATCTTTTTGAGGAATGTTTTCGATCAGTTGTTCAAGCTGTTCTCTTTCACCTATCCTTATTAGGCACATTGCCTTTAGATGCGCGGCGAGAATCAATTCCTGATTTATGAGAAGAGCCTTTTCAGTCAGGGGTATGGCGGCTTCATATTTTTTCTGCATATACTTGAGATTAGCGAGAGTGTAGTGATGATTTGCCGAAAGTGGATCAGTATTTAACGCTCGCCGAAGGTAACTCTCCGCCTCACTGAAATAACCGGTTGCGAGTAGAAGTTCAGTCATTGCTTCCAGAGCGTCAGAATAATGTGGCGCAATCCTTAAAGCCTCTTGAATTTGCTCGTACGTAGCCTGAAAATTCCACTCACCCCAAAAGTATTTTCCGACAAACGACTGATAATACTCGGGTAAATTTGTGTCAATTTCGCGTGCTTTCTGAAAATTCACAACTGCTTTCTGCATTCCTTCTTCTAAATCCATAAAACCCCATGCAGCGAGCAAACCGTAACATTGCAAATTACCATAATATGCTCTCGCGTATTCAGGATCGGTCTCTATGGCAAGATCATAAAATTCGATTGCTTTTTTGATATTTGTGGCATCCCATTTTAACTGATAGTATCTTGCTCTGAGAAAGTATTCGTAGGCTTGCACATTGTTTGTAGGTTTATTTACAAGATGTTCCTCAATTACCAGATGCCCATATTTTTCACGAATTCTATCAGCGATATGCAGGCTTATTTCATCCTGAATTTGAAAAATATCTTCCAGATCACGATCAAAATTTTCCGAAAAAATATGCGTGCCATCACCGGAATTGATCAACTGAGCAGTAACTCTCACTTTGTTTCCGTACTTTCTTACACTTCCCTCAAGCACGGTAGATACACCCAATTGCGAACCGATTTCCCTGATATCGATCTGGACCCCCTTAAAGGCAAATGCAGAGGTGCGCGCAATCACCTTCAAGCCTTCTACACGAGTTAGCGCGTTTATGATCTCTTCCGTTATTCCGTCGCTAAAATATTCATTATCAGGATCAGAGCTCATATTAACGAATGGAAGAACCGCGATCGACTTATCTGATGCATTGAGGAGGCTACTGGTCATGTAAGTACCTGAAAGTATAATCTATAAACAGGACTTTGCGTCCCATAACTTGAAAAGCAAAAAATAACTATATGCGAGTATAAAATTCAATAATTAAAATATTTCTTTTATCTATTTGAAGTTTACAGGATGTTTCTACAAGTGAGGTGAGAACATATAGTCATTCCTGTTTGCACGCTTGGGTGGGCGAGTCCGCATGTGGCGGAGGTAATCTATGACTAATACCAGTTTTCTTTTTTTAAGAGGGTGACAAATAATAGGTTCCTGAGCACCGTCGAAGGGTCGGGCAATGTTGAAAAGGTTAACTATGACAGGGTTTGGACAGGCTTTGTTCCGAGCATTTGCTCCGATGGAAGGGTGCTTCGACTTGGCTCAGCAACCCTTTATAGCAGAACCTGGATTCCGCCCGATTTTATCCATAATCATGACAATGTAATTTTTAACTCCCCTTCTATTGGTGTCGGGAGCCTGTGCGCCGTGGCGTGAAGGGTGCGACAAAAATTAGGTTCCTGAGTTCATCGAAGGGCCGGGCAATTGTGGGAGATACCAAATATATCGGGTGCTTCCCCGCGTTGCGGGATAAACGTGGGCCTCAGCAACCCTTTGTTTAAGAGCCTGGATTCCGCCCGATTTTATCCAGAATCATGACGATGTAATTTTTAACTCCCCGTCTCCTA
>BQMY01000152.1 GCA_022181065.1 Melioribacteraceae bacterium
TCTAATCTTGAGGAAGCTTATAATTACTAATTAAAAAAAGTCAACCTATTTCAGGACGCTACACCTTGTTGTTTTTTTTCACGTCCCCCTTACGCCTGAGGCGCACAGGTTTGAAGGGGGAAATCACTCCGCCAACGGCGGATTTTGTGATGGGGGATGACCAAAAGTCGTAAAAAATGCAATAATTCATCCTCCGGATTCCGACATTCGTCGGAATCCACCTCCTTCTAAGGAGGACTTTAAAACGAAACGACTTTGTCAACAGACGGGGTGCTTGTGCACCTCTGATATTTTATAATTTAGACTGTATATTTTTGTTAAAATTTATTTATTATATAAATGTTCTTCCAATTTGATCCGGTAAATAGTTATGCGTTCGAAATACACCAAAAGAACCTTTTTTATCAGGATAGTTTTACCCGCTTTAATTGCGTTTCTTCTCTTTACTCTTACCTTCTTCATCTTTATCATCCCTTCATTCGAAAATTCAATGCTCGATAGCAAGCGTGAAATGATACATGAACTCACAAATTCCGCATGGAGTATTCTTGATGAATGCCATAGCAAGTATGAATCAGGTATGCTATCACTTGAAGAAGCACAAAAAAGTGCCGCCGAAAGAATAAAAAACCTCAGATATGGTGAAGAGAACAAGGATTACTTCTGGATTACTGATGAACATCCAAATATGATAATGCACCCTTACAGACCTGATCTGAATGGCACCGACCTTTCCAACTATTCAGATCCAGCGGGCAAAAAACTCTTTGTTGAATTTACCAAAATTGTAAAAAAGACTGGTGAGGGATACCTTAATTACCAATGGCAATGGAAAGACAACGCAACTAAAATTGTAGAGAAACTTTCATTCGTCAAAGAGTTCAAACCGTGGTTTTGGATCATAGGTACCGGAATTTATATCGAAGATGTAAAAAATGATATCAGTAATCTGACTAATAATCTTATCTATGTATCATTAGGGATTTTAGTGTGTTTGGGCTTTGTATTTTTTTATGTAGGAAAACAAAGTTTTGAAATTGAACACGAAAGACAGCGTGCCGAAGATGGACTGAAAGAATCCGAAAGCAAATACAGGGCTCTGGTCGAGGCATCAACCGATGGACTTGTGATGATACTGGACAACAAGATTGTTTATATTAATCAGGCAATACTTAATATTCTGGGTTATAATTCCATTGACGAAATTGATTCATTGGAAAACCTGTTTAAGCTGCAATCAGAAAGCGACATTTCAGGCTCTACATTTATAAAGGATCTTCTGGAGAATGGAGAATTTCAATCTCGTTTCGAAGGAAACCTTGTCAAAAAAGATGGTAGTGACGCGCAAGTTCTATTTAATACATCTGTTCTGCAATTAGGAGAAAAATCAGGTTTTACAATTATTGTTACAGATATATCCGATAGTAAAAAAATTGTCGATGAATTGGGAAAAAACAAGGAACGCTTCAATACTTTAATCAATAATATAAATTTCGGTGTAATAAGACTTTCCCTTAATAAAACGATAAACTTTGTGGAAGCAAATTCTGCGGCGTTGAATATTTTAGGATATCAAAATTCAATAGACTTTTACGATTCCACTCTCGATGAACTGATAGTCAATAAAAATGATCTTGAGCTGTTTATCAAGAAGCTACGTGAAAAAGGTGAATTAAAGAACCACACTCTTCAAGTAAGGAAAAAAAGTGGTGAGTTATCCGTAATATCGGTATCTGCAATTATGGTCAATGATGAAGAAAATGATCAACAATTTTGCGATGCTGTTTTAGATGACATCTCGGAGCGTATAAAAATAAACGAAGAACGTGAAAACCTGTTAGTCGAACTCCAAACCTCGCTGATGTTTCTACACCAACCGCTTGAAAATTTCATCAGAAAACCACTCTCCTGTTCGCTAGAAACTTCCATCAAAAAGGCGGCACAACTTATAACTCATTATAAATACAGCGAGATTTTAGTCCGGAAAGAGGATGGGGAGTTTATTGGTATTGTTACCGATAGTGATTTCAGAAACAGAGTCACCGCGGAAAACATAGATGTCAACCTGCCGGTTTCGCGAATAATGAGTGCTCCGCTTTTTACGGTTTCCAGTCACTCACCATTATTTGAAGCTATATTCAAGATGCACGAAAAAGGTGTGAGGCATCTGGCAATTAAGAACAACGAGGGTGAAATTGCCGGGGTTATTAATAGCGAACAACTTCAGAGAGTTGAACAACAATCGTCTGCATATCTTCTGAGAGAAATTGAAACCGCAAATTATATTGAAGAGCTTTTTCATCTTAGAAACAAGCTTCCCCGACTCATTAAATCTTTGGTTGATAGCGGTGCAAACTCAAAAAACATTACCCGTATCATCACTGCTGTTTTCGACGCGATAGTTCACAAACTGATTGAATTTGGTTTTGCGAAAGTCGGGGAGCCACCCGCCCAATTTGCCTTCGTTGCGCTGGGAAGTGGCGGAAGAAAAGAACAGACTCTTATCTCCGACCAGGATACTGCAATTATATTTGAAAATGTGCCAAAGGAGAAATATTCCGAAACCCGTCAATATTTTGTTAAACTGGCAGAATTTGTGTGTGACGGACTTAATGATTGCGGTTATGATTATTGCCCGGGTGAAGCAATGGCAAAAAATCCCAAATGGACTCAGCCAATTGATGTATGGAAAGACTATTTTCATAACTGGGTATCAAATTCCGATCAGCAGGACCTTATCGATGTTAGTATTTATTTTGATTTCCGACTTGTTTACGGAAGCAGTAAACTTGTGAACGAACTTAGAGATAGTTTGGCGAATTCAACTAAAAACCAATCGGGCTTTTTTCAACATCTTACAAAAAACTGCCTTCTCCATAAACCGCCCGTTGGTCTGCTTGGTGGTCTGCAGCTTGAAACTAAAGGTGAATTCGCGGAAACATTTAACATTAAAATGGCACTGATGCCAATTTCAGATTTTGCGAGAATATACGCGTTAAAGTATAATTTATCGGACACCAATACTCTTGAAAGATTAGCGAAACTTTATGAGGAAGGAATCTTAAAAAAATCTACGTTTGATGAAATAATACAGGATTACAACCTCCTGATGCAGATAAGATTCAGGCATCAAACTTCGCAATTTTCTCGTAATAAGGAAATGGACAATTTTGTGAGTCCCAAGGAGCTTACTCAACTGGAACTTAACACCTTGAAAAACGCATTTTCACAAATTTCGGGTTTACAGAAAAGATTGAGTTATGATTTTAGCGGTGAGGCGATTTGATTAGTTAAGTAAGGCAATAATAGTTCAGATGCCTCCTTTGGCTTTATATCCCGACATTCGCTGATAAACGGACCATTAAACTGATACTTATTCATTAGCTTACCAAACTGGTTCCAGTTGATCCCCCCCTTTCCAACCGGAAGGTGCTCATCATCATTTCCGAAATTATCATGGAAATGAACTATTACCATTTTATCGCTAAAATGCTCCAGATATAATTCGATACCTTCAGACATATTCGCATGTCCGGTGTCAAGGCAAAATTTAACGAGCGGTGATGAAATATTGGAGAATACGTACTTTAAATCTTCTACGTTATCACCCAACAGGAGATGATCTGAGCCAACAGGCAGAGGAGTTACATTTTCCAGCGCGATACATGTGTCTCCATCATATTGCTCCAGAATACGCTCAAGATTTATAACAAAGTTTTCAAGCGCGGTTTTTCTTCTCCATTTTTCGACAGGGAACCAGAAAAAAAATCCCATATGCGCGGTTATAATCTTTGCGTTCAGTTTATCTGCAAGATTGAGTGCCTTGAGTAAATATTTAGAATCTCTTTTACGGTAAGTCGGTATTATATCTGTAATGTTAATATGTGTCGGTAGATGAAGACTTAACTCA
The DNA here is from genome assembly GCA_022181065.1 of Melioribacteraceae bacterium. Classification (GTDB taxonomy): domain Bacteria; phylum Bacteroidota; class Ignavibacteria; order Ignavibacteriales; family Melioribacteraceae; genus BQMY01. The sequence continues at coordinate 3,911 of BQMY01000152.1, forward strand.
ATTCCATTATCGATGCATTTAGATCTTAACGCGGAGATACGTTCGGGTGTAAATGAATCAAGGGATGATTTTTTCAGTGTAAGATTAATTTCAATATGATTCAGGTTGTTCAGGCAGGTGTACTCAAACAATTCTTCAGGTGTGAAATTGAAAACATTAAATCCGAATTTTAAGTCAACCATATTTTCCTATCAAAAATAACATAATCATAATACTGAATTATAAGGACTTAAACAATTTAGCAGAGTAAAATTAGATACTTACCCATATAATTCAGGACAAATCCTCGCTATAATCATTCCTCTTGCCCAAAATAGATGGTCATTGTATGAGGTGTGTACGGTCCCTCTATGACCAAAGCTATGATATCTCCTTCAATATTCCATTGAGAATAGAAAGTAACATCGCCATTGTGCAGCGCTTCATCATATCTCTCCGGATAATCACTAAGTTCATTATTTTTCCAGTCTCCGCCCTGCTCGGTTGGCTCATCATAAAGGAATGCCAAATTATCACGTACGTCAAGAAAATCCTTAAACAATATCTGAAATTCGTCACTATAGACATATCCAATGTAAATCATCTTTAGCTTATTATCTTCAAAGTTATAATTGATGAGGGCAGGGTACCCAAAGGCATGTCCCTCATAAGTGATCAGATTCGGGGTTTCATTAAGCAATTCTTTATCTTCAATTGCCTTTACTTGAGACTGACTCATACCCCATTTAGCAAGATTATATTGTTGAGCAGATATAGAGATCGCCATAACCGATAATAAAATCAGAACTAACTTCATGTATTTACTCCGATGATAACCGCAAAGGTTAAATATAATTTATTTCTTCTAATTCTTCAATTGTTCGGTAAAGTTGCCCGGGAATAGCTGGATCATGAAGGAAACAAATTTTGTTCTGATTACATAAAAGTATTTAAGTTAAATACAGAAGAGATATTTAAGAATGTTTCGGGTGGGTTATCTTACCATTAAAGAGCACCCTCCTGGATGGGTATCTCAATTTTCAGGTCAATTTTATCAAGCCAAATTATCACTGAGCCAACCAGGGGACTTGAACCCCTGACCTATTCATTACGAGTGAATTGCTCTACCAACTGAGCTAGGTTGGCTTGATTGAATATCAATTAAAAAAGAAAGCGCCAGAGTCTAGCGCGTTTTCTTTTTATGTCTGTTTTTTCTCAATCTTTTTTTGCGTTTATGCGTTGCCATTTTATGGCGTTTACGTTTTCTTCCGCAAGGCATTGAATACCTCCCATTAATTAGAATTTAACAAATCTTGTGCTTTCTTACCTATATTCGTATTCGGATTCAAGTTTACAGCCTTCTGCCACCAATCCTTTGCCTTTTCCATCGCGCCTGAAGCCATATAAACAATACCGAGATTAAAATGAGCTATCTGATGATCGGGTTTTATTTCCAATCCTTTATTCATCGCCGAAATAGCACTATCGTACTGCTGCAGCTGATAATAACAAACTCCCATGTCAACCCATACATCGGCTTCTTTGGGAGAAATTTCCAAATATTCTTTGTAACGCTGAATCGCTTTTTCATAAAAACCGGAATCATTCAGCAAGTGGGCAAGATCAATTAGCGCACGTGTATTTTCCGGATTATTTTCATAAGCCTGCTGCAATTCATTAATTTTCTGCAGACTGTTCATATCCACTCCGCCATGAGGATTGTCGGAATGATTATGCTGAGTATTTGTATTCTGATCAACAACCGCGGCAGGTTCGTCAAAAGTACCCGAAGCAATTAATACAAATAAACCTGCAATCACGAGAACAATAATAAACACTAACATATTACGTGTGCTTAAAACAAGATCCTGTTTGCGATTTTTTTTATTCTGTTGATTATTACCGGATGTTTTATTACCCTTCTTTCCAAGGAGGTCGGCTCCGCAGCTATCACAAACTGAATTTGCAGCCGGGTTTTCTTCACCGCAATTTTTACATATATTTATTTTTTCACTATTACTCAATTTATCAACCTTTCACGAAAATTTATTCATTTTCATTTTCTTTCATCCCGCGATCAACAGCGGATTTAAAATCTTTAGAAAACTTGAATGAAGGAACATAATGTTCTTCAACATATACTTTTTCGCCGGTTCTGGGATTTCTTGCGTATCTTCCGGCTTTTTTCTTTACCTTGTAACTGCCAAAGCCTCTGATCTCAATTCCTTTCCCTTCGCGTAATGACTGTATAACGGTATTCAGAAATCCTTCAATAATAGCTTCAGTTTCCAGTTTTGTCAAGCCTGTACCTTCAGCTACTTTTTCTACAATATCAGCTTTGGTCATTATAAAAATCCTCAATTAGGTAAAAGAATACACAAACTCAAAATATATTAAAATCTCACTTAAAATCAAATATATGATCGCTATAATTCATTAAATTATAACATGATACGAAATTTTCAGAATAATTGTTAGTAGATTTTTTACAATAAAAAATCAATTATTCCATCATCTTTTTCAGGTTATATCTTTTCCTGTCATGCGGGTCAAGATATAGTTTTCTCATCCTTATAGATTCAGGTGTAATTTCAACCAGCTCGTCATCTTTGATAAACTCAAGACACTCTTCAAGAGTAAACTTTGTTGCCGGAGTAATTTTTAACGCCTTATCAGCACCCGAGGCTCGCATATTAGTTAATTTTTTACCTCGCTGAACATTCACTTCAATATCATGATCTTTAGTATGTTCCCCCACAATCTGACCAGTATATATATCTTCACCTGGCTCTATGAAAAATCTGCCTCTATCCTGCAGGGAGTTGATCGAATAACCTGTTGATAATCCACTTTCCATTGAAATAAGTACACCGGCTGATCTGTGTGTTATTGATCCCTTGAAATATTCATACTGATAAAATCTGTGGTGCATTATTCCCTCACCCGAGGTTGCGGTTAGAACTTTATTCCTCAAGCCCATCAATCCGCGGGAAGGAATATGAAATTCAAGATGATCCACACTTCCCTTCTGCTCCATCTTCAATAGTTCGCCCCGTCGCTGACCAACCATTTCAATAACTTTCCCACTCGATTCTGATGGAACATCCACGATCAGTATTTCAATCGGTTCGGCTTTTTTACCATCAATTTCCTTGTAAATCACCTTCGGAGGCCCTACAGCCAGTTCATAACCTTCGCGACGCATATTTTCAATTAATATCGAAAGATGGAGGATACCCCTGCCACTCACTTTATATGTATCAGTTGCTCCGGTTTCCTGAACACGAAGCGCGACATTGTGTTCAAGTTCCTTGTGGAGTCTGTCATAAAGGTGGCGCGAAGTAACATATTTCCCCTCTTTACCATAAAAGGGTGACGTATTTACAGTGAAATTCATACTGATTGTCGGTTCATCAATCGCGATAAGAGGTAGTGGTTCCGGGTTTTCTCTGGCAGCGATTGTATCACCAATATCAATTCCTTCCACACCAACCACAGCGCAAATATCACCGCAATTTACAATATCCGCCTCCACTCTGTGCAAACCCTCAAACAGAAAGACCTGCTTTAGAGAAACAGGATGAATTGATCCATCTCTTTTAATAATTGAAAGTGCCGCGGATTTATTCAAACTTCCTCTGAAAACCCTTCCGATACCAATTCTACCGATGTAATCATTATAGTCGAGGGATGTAATTTGCAGCTGAACACCACCTTCATTAACGACAGGCTTGGGGATATGCTCCATGATAGCGTCGAGTAGCGGATTGAGGTTTTCTGATTTCTCCCCTAACTCCTTGATAGCCCAACCTTCTCTACCACTAGCGTAAATAATCGGAAAATCCAACTGCTCCTCATCTGCTTCGAGATCGATGAACAAATCATACAATTCATCAATTACTTCTTCCGGACGGTTATCGGGTCTGTCTATTTTGTTAATGACAACAATCGGTTTGAGATGGAGTGACAGGGCTTTGCTGAGAACAAATCTTGTCTGAGGCATAGGTCCTTCGAACGAATCCACCAGCAGAAGTACTCCATCAGCCATTTTCAGTACACGTTCTACTTCACCGCCAAAATCAGCGTGACCCGGTGTATCAATTAGATTTATTTTGTGATCATGATATCTGATACTAATATTTTTCGATAAGATCGTAATACCTCTTTCACGTTCCAGATCATTGGAATCAAGGAAACGCTCGCGAACTACCTGGTTCGCTCTGAAAATTTTATTCTGTTTCAGCATTTGGTCCACGAGTGTTGTTTTGCCATGATCAACATGAGCGATGATGGCAATATTTCTGATAGAACTCAAAATTTTCTCCTGATAAATTAAATTCAAGCACACGAACTTACAGAATTATAATCACGCGAGTCAACTTAATAATTTATGTAAATGCTTGTGCTAGTTAATTTTATGGCAGAACGAAGGTGATTTTTAACCATGCTGTTTACATGTTTCAATGAGGGAGATAACAAAAAAAGGGGCTTGCGCCCCTCAGTATGTTGACAAAGTCATTTTGACACAAAGTCCTCCTTGGAAGGAGGTGGATTCCGACGAATGTCGGAAGACGGAGGATGATTTATTGCATCTTTTGTGACTTTTGGTCATCCCCCATCACAAAATCCGCCGTTGGCGGAGTGATTTCCCCCTTCAAACCTGTGCGCCTCAGGCGTAAGGGGGACGTGAAAATAAACTGCCATGTTTTTCAAAAATATCAGGGGCTTGCGCCCCTCTGAATTTTATATAAGTCAAAAATCTAAAATCATAATCTTATGACTT
>BQMY01000153.1 GCA_022181065.1 Melioribacteraceae bacterium
AAGATGTTTGGGGAATTGTTCGAGAAATTTTAGGGGGCGATCGACACCTGGAGACGAAACATCCAATCTGTAACCCGAAGATATTGCATCCTCTTCGTCCAGCATAACTCCAATGGCTTTACTTATATCGGCGCAATCGTCAGCCGAAACACCCTTCTGATTATCAACAAAAATTTCTACAATGGGATTTTTTTCGTTTCCTCTAATATTGAGGTCGATTAACAGATAATTATAATCCGTGATTATCTGCTCGATCTGCTGTTCAATTTCTTTAGTTATAATCTTCATAAACAAAAATCGCCCTAAAGAGGGCGAATTAGAATATTAATAATAGTAATAAAACCTTAATTAAGCAAATGTAATTATTTTACTGTTCAAAAGCTAATCAATAGCTCTCCTGCCACCGGAATATTTCGCGATCTGGTCGTCATATTTATCTGCAACCACCGCGGCGGCTTCTACCGCGCTATATAATTCAGATGGGTCTAAATCCGAACCCATCAATGCGTTTTCATAATATATAGTTCTGTTATTTCTGTTGTATGAAAACTTGCCCAGAATCAAGTCGTAATTTTTCTCAAGCAGCATTTGCGCGAGTTCCGAACTCATATTCGTAACATCTATCGATAAAGGGGACCGAATACAAATCAATGTGTTTTCACCCCATTGCTTCACAGTAAGACTAACATATGTTGATCCCTGGTACAATCTGTAGGCACCGGATTCATCTTCCTCGAACGGCCAATTACGCTGCTGCAGATAACTGGCTATCTTTGCCCTTGTATCGGTGACCAATTGCGGATTATATCCCATATAATTTACTCCCTAAATACCCTGGCGTTTATTTTAATCTCAAAATAATAGTAATTCTATTTATAAATTTCAACAAATATTGTTTTACAAAACTTGCATAATGAATATGATAAATGTAAAATTTCTGAACAATACTTCAAGTAGCATTTGATATAGAGCACTATATTGTTTTATATTTAAATTATATTTGTAATACTGATTTACGGGGATTTACGGGTTTTAGTTCACGATATAACATAAGTTCACTCAGGAGTTCTATGGATCCAGCTGTTGTTGATGACTATTTCATCTACAATGCGTTGAAATGGTTTGTACTAATTGTTGCGGGTTTACTCGCGTTTCTGTTCGTTTTTTTCAAATTGAAAGCAAGAGTCAAAAAAAATAGTGAGATTCCGGTTGAAGTAAAGAAGAAAGAAAGGCCACCTGACTTTCTTGGTCGCAATGCCGGAAGTTTTCAGACTGAATATCATTACGTCAGTGAAGATGAACACTATGATAAAAACAATCCTCCGGAAACCGAAAGTGGTTATTGATCCGCGATTGAGTTAAGATAGTTTTGTAAACAAGCAAGATTCTCTCAAGATCATTAAGTCGGTTTATTGCCCGGGAAAAGTGTTGCTTTTTCTCATATAGATCATTGCATGTTATTTTAACAGCAGCAGTTTGGTGCTAATACTCTTTTTATTCGATCTCAGCACACATATATAAACCCCGGAGGTCAAACTGAGCTTTGCTGCATCAATCCGTAATGTATGCCTACCCGCTTTCTGAAGACCTGAAGCAAGTGTGGCGATTTTTTCGCCAATGGAATTAAATAGTAACATATCTATCATTTCATCCTCCGGAAGCTCAAACGTTATCACTGTTTCAGGATTAAACGGATTCGGGTAGTTTGAAAGCTTAATAGGAGGCGACTCTGTCGCATAGTCATTAAACTTCCGCTTAATTATGGATGAATATGGTAGTTCAACATAACCATCGTCGGGATAATATACTTCGTGGGGTCTTAGTGACTTATCTTTAGCATATATTCTTGCCATCAGTTTTATCTCACCAGACAATAGTTCTTCCTCGCACACTTGTATAACACAACTAAAATATTTCAGGTAATCATCCGGGATGAGTTGAACATCTGTAGTATCAGAATTAAAATTACCATAATCATAGTAGTAGGATAGCTTTACATCTTCAAGGTAATTAAGAGTTTGAACAGTATCATAAATATGCATATACGATGCACGACTAAAGAAGTGATCAATTTCGGTTGAAATATAAAGTGTATCTAAAATAAAATTGAAAGAATTCCCGTTCCAGGTAATCTCTGGCTCGTACCCCGCATCATAATATTTGTAAGTACTGTCTTGATCAATAATTTTTGAGCTGGCACAAGTTTCCTCATATGCGAATGAACCCATTTCCCAATTGTAGTAATCCATGTAATAGAAACCAAAATCCTCGAGGTAATACTCTTCAATCTGCTCGAAAACCCATCGATCATAAGAAAGCTTTTTGAGATACTTGATCTCACCATTAACAATAATACTATCTGTCTCAATTAGCATCACCTTATCTGTCCAGAAGTCAATTGGATAAAATGCATGATATCCATCCTCCCAGTTAAAATCAACGTATAATTTATCACCATCCGAATCTTTCCAATATATGCGGTTTGAATCCAGATCATACCTGATCCATGTATTTTCCCATTTAGAAAATTTGTAGTAATCCAGATTATTTTCCTGCATATGATCAGTAATTCTTATTGTATTTAACCAATATTCCGTTGAAGAATACCAGGTATTGTCATATCGATGAAACATCTGCCATTCATTGCTAAAACTAATTGGCAGATAGTTTTCACCAGATTTGGGCAAATCTGCTACATTGGTATTTTCGAGCTTGATCTGTGCCAAAAATGTTGAACATAAGAAAATAAGAAGTATGATTATCTTTTTCATCACTGCCCTTTTTGCTCTCTTAAGGCAAGATAAAAAACCGGATATACAAGTGCAAGTTAACATTAGGCTGGTCAGGTCAAAAATCAGTGACCAAATCCAGAAATTTTTCGCAACAAACTTATATTGAGGATAAAACAAAACCCCTGACAGCATTGCCATCAGAGGTTTGAACTTTTGTCTTAAGTCAATCGACATTAGACTTCAGACTTACAACTTTCGACTATGACCCTATTTCATCAGAATCATCTTCCTGACAGAAGTATATTCACCCGCGTTTAATTTATAAAAATAAACACCCGATGATAGATTAAAAGTTGAGATATTTAATCTCACTTCATGACTACCCGCTTCGTAAATGCCATCTGCAATTTTTCCAACTTCCGCACCTAAAGCATTATAAAGCACCAGACTTATATTACTTCTTTCTTTCAATGTAAACCTGATTGTTGTTTCAGGGTTGAATGGATTAGGATAATTCTGAGCTAAATTATAATCATAATCAGCGTCAACCGAACTGATATTCAAGATACCACCAGAAAGTGAATTAAAGGATATACTTTCTCCGGCTTTTAATTCGATCGTTTCACCTGCTGTGGTATTCACAACTAAATCAAGGTTGACTGAGCTGACAGTTACCGGCAGCTGATAACCCTGTAATTTAATTTGTTTGCTTCCTGACAGACTTTCACCAAATTTACCCGATCTGAACCTCGCGTCGAACAAACCTTGTGGAGGTAACGGTGGTAATTCCGCAGACATATTAAAATTCTCCGCGAAATATAAAGTAGATCTATAACCTGCTGCATCAGTTATCACGAGTTGGTTTTCCGGAAGTTCGATCGATTTTCCGGCACTTACACCGTTCAGATATAGTGTTCCGGCACCTGAGGTTCTCACCCAATATCCCTTGCCGGGTTCGAGTGTTTCGACTGAATTATATCCATTCGCAAAGGTGAAAAATGGTGTTTCGATTAGTCCTGCAGGCTCGGTTGTCAGAGCACTTACAGAATGGACTGTATCATTTCCACCAACCATATTCCAGCCCTGAGCAAGAGTAACCATGTTATCGGTCTCAAGACCGCAAACATTAACACTACCGGCATCAGAAAACTTGATCCAGTAACCCAAATCCGGCTGAAGCTGTTCTGTACCAACATAAGTTTCATCAAAATAAAAGGCATCTGTTTCAGCCAATGGGAAGATTCCGCTTATCATTGCCGATGAAGGATTCACGGGTACTGACATAATATTCCATCCCTGATCAAACTCAACATCCACACATGACATATTTCCCGAGCCACCGCCGTAATAATATATTTTAATATCATCTATGTACCATCCGTCCTTTTCAATATAACTATCCGAACGGAATTCAAATTTTACTAAAACTTCTTCGCCTATAAAATCCTCAAGGTTGATCTCTTCAAGAACCCATTCAGCCTGTGTACCATCATAGACCGGTTCTCCGGTTGGTTGCTCTCCCTGACCGCTTCCAGGCTGTGAGTGGGGGCCTTCCAGTACATTCCAGCTGGAACCATTGTTAGTTGAAATAAATACCTGTCCGCAATCCCAACTATCTTCGATCGCCCATTTTGTTCTGAAGGAAAGAACGGCACTTGTGACTGTTGTAAGGTCAATAGTATTGCTGCTGATCATTTTTGTTTCAGCGTAAGATGAATAATTACCAGATTTACTCTCTGTATAGGATGTTGGAGCCGAATAGAATACTGATGTAGTAGCGTCCCAATCATCGGAGGTAGAGCTTTCCATGTCCCACATTACCGCCGGATCATCATGCTGGTCAGAGAATAATATCGTCGGAACTCCGGGAATAAAATCGATGGTGTCGGCTGACATAACCGTACCATTACTTTTTGTGATCACAGCCATTTGAAGCGCTTCCCCAATAACTGCCCCTTCAGAGATTGAAAACTCAAAACGTTCTGATGGAGTTACTGTTTGACGAGAATCTATACTACTCACAGAAATCTCAGAGTTCATCACATTGATTTCCGGTGAAATAGCCACAAGTGTAGCAGTCACATTTGAAGCGGGAGCGAGTCCTTTATTTCGTAATACAGGAGCTAATTCCGCAATTCCACCCGGATTAACATATTCAGGATAAAACTCTGCCGCAATTGTCCCGACAAAATCGCCTGCTGCCCATGTTAAATAAAGGTTTGGCTGCAAGTTTTCCTCAGCAAGCGGAAATATTCTGCTTTGTGAAGGCCAGAAACCATCAGAAAATGAACCAACTTCCGGTGTCATGCTTAAAATTTTATCCTTGGTTGATTGTTCACCGTACATCCAGTCGTCAGCGGCACCGTTAACTTCATAGAGAATATCGCCGGCTGTTCCCCACTCGTAATTGTTCCATGACGTCATATCCGAAGCAAACTCTCTGAAGGCAAGTGAATCAGGGGTTTCCTCTGTAACATATCCCCACGGAATGATCAACAGGTTGCTGTATGTATGGTAATTTAATCCCGTGTTAAATTCTCTGCTCTCACAGAATAATTTTACATTCATAGTAGCTGGTTCTGAAAAGCCTGCTGTTCCTCGGTAAGTTTCATCGCTTGGAAATGGAGATGATCCATTATCATCATATCCCCACTGGTAACCAAAATTTCGATTCAGGTCAACGCCATATGAACCACCATTATTCCTGCGATTTTTACGCCACATACCACCACCGTTAGGATCGGTTGTGCGGTTATACTCATAACCGTCAACGTTAAATATCGGCATAAAAAAGATTTCACGATTATCAACTAGATATGTTACCTCGGGGTCAGTTCCATAATTTTCAAGCAGATAAAACATGTAGTACATCAACGTCATCATACCTTGCGGCTCACGGGAATGAATGAGGGAGTTATAAAATATTTCCGGCTCATCTTCATCGATGTTGGGGTTATCGGAAATTTTTACTACCCACATATCCCTGTTTTCAAGTGTTGTACCAATTGAAAACCTTTGTGTAATTATTTCAGGATAATCGCTAAACATATTATCCAATTCCGCATAAACTTCTTCCATTGTATAAAAACCTCCCATGGAACCGAATCCAAATCCCTCTACACCGTAAGTCTCCTTACTTTTTCTGAGAAATTCATCTTTTTCGGCTTCGGTCAAAGGTGTGCGCGCGTCGTAATGTGTTTTCCAGTCGTCGATAAGCACTTCAAAACTGACACCGCTATTCCGCAAAATTTCGTAATCTTTTTCATTGATAAACACTATAGCGTTTTTGTTATCATCAATACTTGGATGATCAAATTGCATACCCGCTGCAATCAGATCTGAAAGAGTATTTTTACTTTCCAGTTTAATTTTTACTTGTTTGTAGTTTTGTGAGAACAATATTCCCGCAAAAATCAGGAATAAAACAAAAATTTTCTTCATCAGGGAAATCTCCGTCGTAGTTTTTTTGAATATCATTAGAAGATACTTTTTTCACATTCAAATATCCAACCCTTTTAATCATCACAATTTACTAAACGGCTAAAATATTATAATTTTTTACCGATTGTGAATTAAATCATAAATACGATAAAGTTGAGCAAGTTCATTTTATTTTAAGATGTGCGGTACTATTTTGGAAACAGGCCGAATTTTTGTTAATTTTTCGCTCGAACTAACATTAATTGAGACCGAATATGTATAAAACTATAATTCTTATCGCTCTATTTATCGCGACTAATTTATTTGGAGACGCAGTGTACATTACCGACTATACTAAATCAGCAAGGGTGCAGGAACCAATTGTAAAAACCAAATCACAAGATGACTACTACAGTGAAAAACGGTTGGGCTCGTTTTTCGAAGATGGGAAAACAGTTTTCCGGTTATTTACTCCTAATGCGAAGAAGGTTGTTCTCATTACAAAACAATCACCTGAAAGCAAAGACGAAAAAGTTTATGAAATGACTCGCGACAGCGATGCGGTCTGGGAGGTGAAACTTGATGGAATACAAAACGGTCTTTATTATGGCTACAAGGTTCTTCATAAAGATGACAAAAACATTGATGACAATCCTTTGTGCGTTGACCCCTACGCGAGAGCGGTGGCGACATTCAACACATTTATGAATCCGCGTCTATCAGTAGTATATGATGAAAATTTTGATTGGGGCGATGATGAATGGATTCAGAGAGACTGGAGAGATATTGTCGTTTATGAAATGCATGTTCGTGATATGACTGCCCACCCCTCATCAGGATCAAGTAAACCGGGTACTTATGCCGGACTTGTAGAATCCGGTCAGCGCGGCGGGATAGAATATATTAAAAAACTTGGTGTGAATACTGTAGAATTACTTCCCGCTCACGAGTTTGGAAACATGGAAATACCTTTCGAAGACTCTCTCGCGGGCAGGTTTAATACCTGGAACCCTTATGAGAGAAATCACTGGGGATATATGACTTCCAACTTCTTCGCTCCCGCGGCTTATTACGCTGAAGACTGGAAAGATTTCAAACGTGATGTCTGGATGGGTAGAGATGGAAAAGCGATAAATGAATTCAAAAAAATGGTAAAAGCTTTTCATCAGGAAGGTATAGGAGTTATGATGGATGTGGTTTACAACCATCTCTCCGAGTACGAATTGGGTAATCTCAAAGAAATTGATCTTGAATATTATTTCCGCCTGGATGAAAAAGGTAATTGCCTCGCGGTAAGCGGATGTGGGAATGATATCCGCACAGAAGCGCCAATGATGCGCAGACTTATAGTTGAGAGTATTCTTTTCTGGATGGAAGAATATCATGTTGATGGTTTTCGATTTGATCTCGGGAAACTTATAGATTGGCAAACTATCGAAGCAATTATCCACGAGGCGAAAAAAATCAATCCAAATGTTGTATTTGTCTGCGAACCCTGGGGCGGTGGTTACGATCCCGCCGGATTTTCACTACGCGGATGGGGCGCGTGGAATGATCAGATACGCAACGGTATTAAAGGCGAAAACCCAAACAACGGGCATGGATGGATTTTTGGTAAATGGTATGGCAACAATAATCTGAACAGAATAAAAAGTTATGTTAATGGAACGCTTGTTCGCGATTCACTCGGTCTGTTCCAGAAAAAAGAACATGCGGTCAATTATCTGGAATCACACGACGGATTTACTTTGGGTGACTTCATCCGAATAGGGACCGGTGATGTGAAATCTGATGAGATAATCAAGGATGTTGAGAAAAACGCTGAGTTGAATGATTATCAACTTAAGCTCAATAAACTTGGCGCGCTTTTCCTTTTTACTTCGCAGGGAATGACAATGATACATTCCGGACAGGAGTTCGCTCGCTCTAAAGTCCTTCCGATCGATAATGATATCAAAGACGAACACAAAGGAATGCTCGATCATAACTCCTACAATAAAGACAATGAAGTTAATTACATTAACTTTGATCATGCTGAAAAAAATAGTGATTTGTTCAACTATTACGCCGGTTTGATTGATCTGAGAGAAAAATACAGCGCTTTCCGTCACGCCAAGTATGAAGCTGTAAAATTTATAGATTTTGCTGACGAGGAATTTGCTTTTGCTTACACAGTAGAACATAACGGTGATACATTTTACGTTGCTTTTAATCCTGAAACTGATAAATCTTTACCCCTTGCTATCCCTGAAGGAAATTGGGAGTTACTTGTAAATGGTGACAACGCCGGTATAGAATCGATCAAAGATGTTGCTGGAAAATATGAACTCACTCCTGTATCAGGAGTAGTTCTGAAGAAAAAATAAATTTAATGCCCTCCATACCGGAGGGTGAGATTATAAACCTGGTTATTGATTTTCAAGTCCCCCTTCGAAGGCAATGCTGTCAACTTAAGGGAGAAAATGAATTTAAAATTCAATAGGATTGTTATAATT
>BQMY01000154.1 GCA_022181065.1 Melioribacteraceae bacterium
GAATAGTGCAATTGTTGAATCATTTGCGCAAATGGTTCGCGACAAAAGTTTAGATAAAGATGTACTTGGTGGTATTATTGAAGATATTTTCGGGCTTCTCGTTAAGAAAAAGTATGGCCCCGATGCGCATTTCCAGGTTGTTGTTAATATGGATAAGGGCGATATTGAGATTTTCCTCGAAAGAGAGATCGTTGACGAAGTTGAAGACCCTAACCTTGAGATCAGTATCGATGAAGTGAATGATCGCGGTAACGATGAAGAACTTGAAGTTGGTGAAGACTATGTTGAGAAACTTGAATTAAGCAGTTTTGGTAGAAGACTTATTAACCTTGCAAGACAAAATCTTAATCAGAAAATACGTGAAATAGAAAAGGATATCATTTATAACGAATATTCCGAAATGATCGGTGAAATTGTAGTAGGTGATATCTATCAGGTACGCAGGAATGATATTCTTGTAAATCATAACAAGAATGAATTACTGCTTCCCCGAATTGAACAAATTCCACGCGAAAAATACAGAAAAGGTGATACTGTTAGAGCCGTTATCAAGGAAGTTAAGAAAACACCAAACGGACCACTGATCATAATTTCCCGTGGTGCAAATGTTTTCCTCCGGCGTCTATTTGAAATTGAAATACCCGAAATATATGATGGTGTCATTGAAATAAAAGGTATAGCGCGTGAACCGGGTGAAAGAGCAAAAGTAGCTGTTGAATCGCAGGATTCAAGGATTGATGCTGTAGGTGCTTGCGTTGGTATGAAGGGTGTTCGTATTCATGCAATCGTACGGGAACTTAACAATGAGAACATTGATGTAATCAACTTCAGTGAAGACCCTGTTGTGTATATCCAGAGAGCTCTCGCTCCCGCGAAACTAAAACAGATTGAAATTGATGAAGATAATAATATATGTACAGTTTATGCCGATAGTGATCAGGTTTCACTGATTGTTGGTAGAAACGGAGTGAATATCCGCCTCGCGATGAAACTTACAGGCTATGAAATTGATGTAATTCGTGAAGAAAAACCATTCGAAGAATATGAGGACGATATTGAATTGATTGAGCTTAGAGAAGAGCTTGGTCCTGATATTGTTGAAAAACTTATTTACAACAGATTTGACACCGCAATTGAAGTGCTTCAAGGTGGTTTGGATAAAATAAAAGAGATCGACGGCATTGATGATGAAAAAGCCGAAGAAATACTGGAAATTATTAAGAATCAGTTCGAAGACGAAGAGTAATTCGATAAAAGAAGAAAATCAGGTAAAGTTTATATGCCGGAAAAAAGTAAAAAATTAAGATTATACAAATTTGCTTCTGAGTATAACCTCTCTACAGACGCACTTGTTGATTTCCTGAAGGAAAAAGGCTACACTGTTAAGGGTCACATGGCTCTATTGACGGATGAGATGCTTTCTGATATTTATGACAAGTTCAAGAAGGATATAGAAAGAGCTGAAAATCATTACAAAAAGATTGATGAATTCCATAAAAGGTATTCTGATAAAGCTCCGGAAAAGGAAGAAGAGTCTGAAACTTCCGTTGAAGAAGAGGTTGTCGAGGAACCTGCTGAAGAAGAAACCGCTTCTCAAGATGCTGAACCGGCAACGGATGATGAAGGTGATGCCAATGAAGAAGTGGTCTCAGATCCTGAACCTGAAGAAGTGGTCGAAGAACAGGAACCTGATGTAGCTGAAATAGAAGCAGAAGAAGAGATTACTGAAGAGTCAGCCGAAGTTGAAGAAGTCCCGGATGAACCTGCACCGGAAACCGAAGTGGTTGAAGTTGTGATTGATGAACCGGCGGAAGTTGAGGAAGTTGCTGAAACTACTGAAGAGGAACCGGTGGAAGAAACTGTTGAGGAAAGCCCGATACAAGAAAAGGCTGAAACTGTCGTTGAACCTGAAATTGAGGAGCCTGCCGAATCGGTTGCCGAAACCGAAGTTGAAGAAGATGATGGTGAGGCTCAACCTTTCAAAACAAAATCTGAATTGGAAATTGAAAATCGTCGACGCGGTCTGAAAATTGTTGGTAAAATTGATTTGAATGCCGGCAGAAAGAAAAAACAGGCTAAGAAGCAGACTGATGAGAAAAAAGAGGATCAGTCTAAAGCGGGACAGGAGCAGAAATCTGGCAAGCGAATTGTAAGACTTGATCAAGGTACTCCCGAAAACAATAAGAAGCAGGACCCCGCACAAGGAACCCCCGAAGGTGACGACGCCAGCAAAAAAGGCAAAAAGAAAAAAGTACTCAAGAGTAAGAAGAAAGATGAAAAAGTTGAGGAAACACCAAAGGGTAAGAAAAAACGTAAAGGCAAAAAATTTGAAGTAGATAAATCGGAAGTTGAAGCCGCCATTAAGCGTACCATGCTAAGTATGGATGATTCATCAGGCTCTTCCGACAGATCCAGCGCTCGTAAGAAGAAGAAAAAAGAGCGTCTTGAAGAGAAAGAGAAGATCATTGAGCAACAGGAATTAGAAGGTTTGACTAAAATTCAGGTTACCGAGTTTATTGCGGTAAACGAATTGGCGAATCTTATGAACGTTTCTGTTAGTGACGTTATTTCCAAGTGTATTGGTATGGGACTTATGGTTTCAATTAACCAGAGGCTTGATAATGAAACAATTACACTTGTAGCGGATGAATTTGGATTTGAAGTTGAGTTTGAAGAAGAATACAAATCTGATGCTCTTGATGATTACGAAGATGATGCGGATACACTTACTGAAAGATCCCCCGTGGTTACGATTATGGGTCATGTTGACCATGGTAAAACATCGTTACTTGACTATGTTCGAAGAGCGAATGTTGTCGCTGGAGAAGCAGGTGGTATTACACAGCACATTGGCGCATATAAAGTTGAAGTTTCGAATGGCAGATCGATAGCTTTTCTTGATACTCCCGGTCACGAAGCGTTTACAGCGATGCGTGCGAGAGGTGCGAAAGTTACCGACATAGTCGTTCTTATTGTTGCGGCGGATGACGCTGTGATGCCTCAGACGGTTGAAGCGATCAACCACGCTCAGGCAGCCGGGGTTCCGATTGTAGTGGCGATAAATAAGATCGATAAACCTAACGCAAATATTGAAAAAATAAGGCAGCAGCTTGCTGAGAGAAATATTCTCGTTGAAGATTGGGGTGGAAAGTATCAGAGTGCCGAAATTTCAGCGAAACAGGGATTAAACATTGATGATCTCCTTGATAAAATTTTGCTTGAAGCGGAAATACTTGATCTGAAAGCCAACGCAGACCGCGCGGCGCGTGGTACTGTGATTGAATCACAGCTTGATAAAGGACGTGGTATCACAGCTACGGTTCTTGTGCAGAAAGGTACACTGAAGATTGGTGATCCATTCGTTGCGGGTAACTTCCACGGAAGAGTGAGAGCTATGCTTGATGAACGTGACAAAAAAGTTGATGAAGCCGGTCCGTCCACTCCTGTTCTGGTTCTTGGATTTGAAGGTACGCCACAATCGGGTGACAACTTTGTTGTTGTTTCATCTGAAAGAGAAGCCAGAGAAGTAGCGCTTAAACGTCAGCAATTAAAACGTGAACAGGATCATCGTCAGGTGCGCCACATTACTCTTGATGAAATCGCGAGCCAGATCAGTACCGGTGGTGTTAAAGAACTTGGTATTGTGGTGAAAGGTGACGTGGACGGTTCTGTTGAGGCTTTGGCTGATTCGTTGATGAAACTATCCACGCAAGAAGTTAAAGTTCAGGTTATTCACCGCGGTGTTGGTGCTATTACTGAAGGTGACGTGTTACTTGCCGCAGCATCCGAAGCTATCATTGTTGGGTTCCATGTACGTCCGAATACTAATGCCAGAAAGCTTGCTGAAACCGAACATGTTGATATAAGATTGTATAACGTTATTTACGATGCTATCAACGAAGTGAAATCTGCTCTTGAAGGTATGCTTGATCCGGTTCTATCTGAGCAGCTTGTCGCAACTATTGAAGTTCGTGACACCTTCAAGGTTCCGAAAGTTGGTACTATCGCCGGTTGTTACGTACAGGATGGTAAAATCAATAGAAATGACAAAATCAGGTTGTTCCGTGACGGTATTGTAACTTACGAAGGTGAGCTTGCTACCCTTAAACGTTTCAAGGATGATGTGAAAGAGGTTGACGCAGGTTACGAGTGCGGGTTGAACATCCAGAACTTCAACGATATAAAAGTTGGTGATATCATTGAAGCATACAAGATTATTTCCACCAAGAAGAAGCTTGACTAATGTCAGTTCGTGGTGAAAAAATAGCGAGTTTAATAAAGGAAGAGCTAAGTATGCTCTTCCTTTATAAATTGCAGGATCCTGCTTTGGGTCTTGTTACTATTACCAGTGTTAAGATGACTCCCGATCTGAAAATCGCGAAGATTTATCTATCGGCATATGAAAAAGATCAACGTTCCGTAATATTGCAGAAAGTGGAAAATATCAGGGGTATGATCAGGAGCCATATTGCCTCAAGAATAAAATTGAGATATACGCCCGAGATGCACTTTTACATTGATGAAACGCTTGATTACGTAGAGAAGATGGAAGATTTATTCAAGAAAATACACAAAGATGATTACAAGGACGACAGCACCGAACAAGATTGATTTCTCTGCGGGCGAAGTAATACTTATTGATAAAGTTTTTGGATATACCTCATTCGGGGCTGTTCATATCATCAGGAAAACAACGGGTGTTAAAAAGGTTGGACACGCCGGAACTCTTGATCCGAATGCTACAGGACTGCTTCTTATCTGTACCGGAAAGATGACAAAGTCTATAAATGAATTTCAGGAACTTGGTAAAGAGTACACCGGGGTAATAGAATTAGGTAAACGTACTCCCTCCATGGATACAGAAACCGAAGTAAGTGAAGAAAAATCGGTAGAAGGGATTACTGAAAAAGATATTCTTGAAGCACGTGATAAGTTTTCAGGCAAAATTGAACAGATTCCGCCAATGTATTCGGCAGTTAAATATGGCGGAAGATCACTTTACAAGTTTGCCAGAAAAGGACGTACTGTCGTTAGAGCCGCTCGTGAGGCTTTTATAAAAGAATTTGAGATTGAAGAAATTAGTATGCCGTTTGTCAGGTTCAGAATTTCTTGTTCAAAAGGGACATACATTCGTGTAATTGCCGATGACCTGGGCACAGAGTTGGGATGTGGAGCGTATCTCAAAGAGTTGAGAAGAACATCAATTGGTTCATACAAAGTTGAAGATGCCCTTACAGTAGATGAGTTTAGAAAAATCTACGGCAGGAAGCTGGAAGAAGTATAGTGCTTTTGTTGATTTTTAATGTTATATTATTTAGTCTGTGCAGAATAAAATAAATGAAAATATATAAAGATTATTCTGAAATAAAGTTTGACAAGAATACAGTTATATCCATCGGTACTTTCGACGGGTTGCATCTTGGTCATGCCAATCTGCTAAATGAAGTAGTGAAGAGAGCTTCTGATAATAATTCCAGAAGTTTTGTCGTGACATTTGAACCTCATCCGAGAGTTGTTGTTTCCGAAAGTGGAAAAGTCAAACTTCTTACTTGTATGGATGTAAAAATCCCTCTGTTTGAGAAAATGGGGATTGATAATCTTTATGTTATAAACTTTACAAAAGAATTTTCCCGTTTGGGATTTGATGCTTTTGTTGAAGAATATCTGGTAAAACGTATTGGTGTTAAACATATTGTACTCGGGCATGATCATAAATTCGGAAAAGATCGGGCGGGTGATGAATCTAAAATGCGTTTGCTTGGTGAAAAGTTTGATTTTGAGATAACAACCATTCCCGCGATCACAAAGGAAGATAAAATTATCAGTAGCACATTGATAAGAAATCTTCTTGAATCGGGTGAAACAGGGGAAGCAAAGAAATTCCTGGGAAGATATTACGAAATTCCGGGAGAAGTTGTTGATGGTGTTAAGCGGGGAAGACTATTAGGTTTTCCTACAGCGAACATTAAGCCGAAAAGTGATAACCTGCTTATTCCGGCTAATGGTGTTTATGTTGTTAAATGTGATGTTGAAGAGAGAACACTATACGGTGTAATGAATATTGGTTTAAGACCCACCTTCGGTGATGTAAACTCGGTTCAGCTGGAAGTGCACATTTTTGATTTTCATGAAGATATTTATGGAAAAGATATTACATTAAACTTTTTAAAGAGATTACGTCCCGAGAAAAAGTTTGAATCGAAAGAAGAACTGATATATCAAATAAATAAAGATAAAAAAGACGCGCTACGATTTTTAGGAAGCATAATTAATTGATCCCGGTTAATTCTGGGGTTATATCGAATAATATAATCGGAGAAACAAAATGAACTTAACACAAGCTGAAAAACTTGAAATTGTAAAAAAATATGGTGATAACGATCAGGATACAGGTAAAGCTGAAGTTCAGATCGCTCTGTTAACCACAAGAATTAATAAGCTTACCTCTCACTTTTCAGAACATAAAAAAGATCATGCCTCAAGAAGAGGTTTGATGCAGATGGTAGGTAAAAGAAGAAGATTGCTCGATTATTTGATTGATAAAGATATTGAACGTTACAGAGCGATCATCAAAGAATTAAAAATAAGAAAATAAGAAGGATTTTATAGACAATGGTCACTGTAAAAGAAGTACAGATTGGTAAGAATACACTAAAAATTGAAACCGGTAAATTAGCTAAACAGAGTAATGGGTCGGTAATGGTAACCTATGGTGAAACTATGGTTCTCGTTACTGCCGTTGCGTCTGCTGAAGCAAGAGAGGATATAGATTTTTTCCCTCTTTCAGTTGAATACCGTGAACGCGCATTCGCAGCCGGAAAAATTCCCGGAGGCTTTTTCAAACGTGAAGGTAAACCAACTGAAAAAGAAGTTCTAAGCGCCCGGTTGATTGACAGACCAATCAGACCATTATTCCCCAAAGAATATAGAAACGATACACAATTAGCGGCATTTGTATATTCTTACGATGGTGAAAATGACGCTGATGTGATAGCCGCGGTTGGAGCTTCAACCGCACTTGCTATTTCTGATATTCCTTTCCTCGAGCCTATCGGTGAAGTTCGTGTTGGTCGGGTTGACGGTAATTATATCGTAAACCCTACAGTTGCGGAAATTGAAGCTGGTGATTTGGAATTAACGGTTGCAGGTACTGCCGATTCTATCATGATGGTTGAAGGTGAATCCAAAGAAGTAAACGAAGATGATTTGCTTGGTGCTCTGAAATTTGCGCACGAAGAAATTAAAAAAATCGTAAAACTTCAGGAAGAACTTGTTGCCGAAGTTGGTAAGGCTAAAATGGAAGTAACTCCGAAAGAAGTTGATTCCGAAATTTATGAAGCTGTTAAGGGTCTTGCTTACGATAGAATTAAAGAAACAGTTCATACCGTTATGGCAAAAGAAGAACGTTCTGCTGCCAACAAATCGATAAATGAAGATACACTTACCGCGCTTGAAGAACAATTTCCTGAAAAAGAGGATGAAATAAAAGAGATCATCCACGATATGGAAAAAGACCTCATGCGTGAACGTATCCTTAACGAAGGTAATCGCCTTGATGGCAGAATACTTACAGAAATTCGCCCTATTTCATGCGAACTTGGTCTATTACCCCGTACTCACGGTTCAAGTTTATTTACACGTGGTGAAACACAGAGTTTAACTACGCTAACTCTTGGTACCAAAAATGACGAACAGGTAATTGACGGCTTAAACGAAGAATACAAAAAGCGTTTTATACTCCATTATAACTTCCCTCCGTTCTCGGTAGGAGAGACAGGTCGTTACGGTGGTGTTGGAAGACGTGAAATTGGTCATGGAAACCTTGCTGAAAGAGCATTGAAATTTATCACTCCTTCTGAAGAGATGTTCCCTTATACCATTCGATTGAATTCAGATATTCTTGAATCAAACGGCTCATCCTCAATGGCGACTGTTTGTGCCGGTTCGCTCGCGCTTATGGATGGTGGTGTTCCGGTTAAATGTCCTATTGCGGGTATAGCTATGGGTCTCGTGAAAGAAGGTGAAAATTTTGCGATAGATCGGAAGAGCACACGTCTGAACTCCAGTCACACTGATATATCTCGTATGCCGTCTTCTGCTTGAAAAAAAAAA
>BQMY01000155.1 GCA_022181065.1 Melioribacteraceae bacterium
TGTTTTAGCATGAAAACCACTAAGTTGACGCCATTGCCTTCAAAGGAGGACTTTGTAACGAAATGACTTTGTCAACAGATTGAGGCTGCCACATATGACAGCCTTACCAGGATATTGTCTTATAACCTATTTTAACAGTTTTGAGGAACCGATAAAAATCTTTTCTTTAAGTTTATTCGCTTTCCCGTCAAAGAGAGATTCGGGATTTAGTGTGCTTCTGACGTAAAAATTATCGCCTGCTTCATATCCTTCAATTATTATTTCACCATCTTCCTTGTCAATAGTAACCGTGTGAGTTGGTGTCATAATATCTTCAGGATTGTAATCGTCAACAAAGCTGGTGCCCGACAGGTTTGCCAATCCGCGCAGGAATTTGACTGTTTCAACAGAATCTGTTTTGGTACCATTCATTTCCCATCTTTCGGAAACTTTACTAATTGCGAACGAACTATCAGCCGGATAGGCAAAAGTGATACCATTCCAACTGGAGTGTGAGCCTTCGGTTATCTTCTTATTTCTGAATACATTTGGATCCGAATCCTGGCTCAAACTCAAAAATCCTTTTATCTCATATATCTCTTCGCTATCGGCCAGACGAACAAAACTGCTCATTTGTCGGGTAGCAGGATCCATGGAGAATTTACCAAGTATGAGATCAGCCACTTCGCTGGAGCCTTCATACACCTTAACATGCGCTGCCGCAGAATCGACCTGAAATTCAGCGAACCTGTTCTGACCACGCGCCGCGAGTCGGTTAGGCTCAATAGTTGTTAATTGAGTGAATATTGATTGTATTCTGGTATCGGCTCCAGGAGCAAGTTTTCCGTTTTTAAGTTCAACCTTCCAAACGTCATTATCCTTGACAATTTTAATAGGAAAAGCAGAATTTTTCGGGAAAACTACCACTTTTGTAACCTTTGCGGTATCAATATCAATTAGCTCACTCTCGAAAGTTCTTTCTGTTTTGCCGGCGTCAAAAAAGTACATGGCGACAACAATTACACCCAGAACGCCAAAAACCAAAATTAACGTTTTATTTGATATATTACTGAACATAGTCTGTCTGCTGTAGATTGTTTCGAATTTTTCTTCTTATTTGTGCTCTGTAAAGCCCATAGATAATTATCAGTAAAATGGGCAGAGTAAAGTTCAGGTATTTAATAGTTGCTTTTGTGGCATCCGAAAGATTAGGGTCTATAGGTCTTGCGGTTACACCTTTGGTACGCAGACTTATCAAGCCGGTATCATCGGAAAGCCAGTCAACCGCGTTCGCCACAAGTGAAATGTTATCTGGTGATAACTGACGTGCAGATTGACCTTCACCATTGACCACAAAATCACCATCGCCGAACACAACCATTTTAGTTGGGGTGCCATCAATTGTTCCTTCGATTGCTGCCGCGACAGTTATTTCGGATGAAGTAAAATCTGTTTCGCCCCACTGTTTTTGAACATCGAAAAATAGTGGAGGTTTCTGAATACCGGCTTTATCAGAAGTTTTTGCCAATGCAAAAATCTGTAGTGAAGAATCTGGCGTAGATACCGAAACCGGTGAAACAAATGGAGTAATGACCCCTTCAAGACCGGTTGTAATCGGGTGTTCAATAAAATTGTTCAGGATTGGTATATAGGGAAACCGAACCTGAGAATTCATAACAAAAAATTGCTGCTGCTGTCTTACAGTTACGCTTGCGCAATTTGCGTCGATAACAAACTCCTTGCCAATATTTATTCCCTTACTGCCAAGCCATTCAATAAAATTGGTATTCAGTTCGCTGCCCTGACCATTCTGTAAATCACCTTCAACAGCGTTCATTGCAACCATCAACCTGCCGCCGCTGGAAATGAACTGATCTATTTCCGCCAGGTACGCCGGATTTATGCTATCCTTGGGAGCGATAATACCAAGCATTTTTATATCCGCCGGGATACGAGTCGTGTCATCGATTGTTACAGGCACAACCTGATACATAACATTCAACTGCTGCATCAACTGACCTATTGCCTGAAGTGAAGGTTCACCATGTCCCTGCAAAAATCCGATTTTCGGTTTGTTAACAATCGACAATTTTTTAATATTTGATGAAAGCGCAAATTCCATTGCTGCGCCCGGCTGGATAAACGGAATAACTTCCTTTCGGTCTCCCATCTGAAGTATAGCGCCAAGATAAGCTTTCTGCTGCTTCATCTGATCTTTTTCACGCACATTTATCATTATGGGAGTTACACCGTTCTGCTGCGCTTCCATCTCAACCTGCTGGTCTTCCGACGGATTTATAAACTCAAATACAACATTACCTTGCGACCGATTGTTGTATTCAATAAGCAAGTCGTTGAAATCGGTTTTTACTTTCTCAACATCAGGGGGAAGATTTTCTGAAAAATAAGCTTTAACCGTGACGGGATCATTTAATCCGGAAAGAATATCTTTCGAAGCGTCACTTAGTGTATAACGCTGGTCTTCGGTAAAATCGAGTCTGAGAAAAAAGCGGTTGGAAACCACGTTTATCAGTACAAGTATTCCGAAAACCAGAAGTAATGAAGTCCGAACTTTAGATTTTGTTAGCATAATTCACCACTACTCTACTATATTTCTTTTTGACAATACTGATTCGGCCAATGTTAGACCGAAGAATGTAATAGACAGGAAGTATAACAAGTCTTTGGTATCAATCACACCTCTCGCTATTGATTCATAATGCGTCGAAATGCTTAGATAACTAAAAAACTGTCCGAGAAATCCGGTAAAATTCCCTGCAAGAACATCAAATATTATCTGGAAAAAAGTACCAATAAGAAGCGCCGTCAAAAGAGCGACTATCTGGTTGTTTGTCTGACTGCTGGCAAATAATCCGATACTTATATATGCCATGCTTATAAGAAGCATACCAAGGTAGCCCGACCAAACCGCGCCGTGGTCGATGGAACCCAGATAAGAAATGGTAACATAATATGGAAGAGTAAATGCCAGAGCGATGGCAATCAATAATAGTGAAGCCAGAAACTTACCAAGTATCAGCTGCCAGTCGTTTAGCCCTTTTGTAAGGAGCAGCTCGATTGTACCGCTTCTTTTCTCTTCTGCCAGCATTTTCATAGTAAGTGCCGGGATAAAGAAGAAGAGTGTCCATCTGGCAATCATAAAAAATGGTTCCAGTGTAGCCTGACCTATAAAAAATATATCAGAACCAAAAAGCCAGGTAAAAAAGCCGCTAAATCCGAGGAAAAGGATAAGCATTATATAGGCTATAAGTGAATCGAAGAACGATTTCAGTTCACGTTTTGCGATAATCCAAACCTGTTTCATATACCTTTGCAGTTTGTTGTCAATTCACGGAAAATATCTTCAAGTTTTGTTTCGAGAGGTGTCATTTCGGTCAACACCCATTTGTTTTTCACGCATAATTCGAATATTGGTTTACGCGAAGAAAGACCATCCTTACTGTTGATGATGAAAGAAATCTCGCTATCCTTAACAGGATCAACCATTCCGACAGATTCAAGTTCACCGAGGGCGGAAATTATGGCATCACGTTCCGCTGCGCCTTCAATGGTAACTTTAATAATTTCCTGACCTTGCGCCTGTTTACGAAGCATTTCTGATGTGCCATCTGCAACAATCTTACCGTTGTTAATGATAAGAATACGGTCACAAGTGGCCTCAACTTCCGGCAGGATATGCGTACTGAGAATAACAGTTTTTTCTTTCCCAAGATCTTTGATCAGTTTTCTGATCTCAACAATCTGATTTGGATCCAACCCGGTTGTAGGTTCGTCAAGAATCAGAATTTCGGGATCGTGGATCATAGCCTGTGCAAGTCCGACCCGCTGTTTATAACCCTTTGAAAGTTCACCGATTTTTTTGTGTTTCTCTTTATTTAGTCCGGTAAGAGCAACCATTTCGGCAATGCGTTCATTGATTTTGTTATCGGGTACACCCTGAAGCCGGGCGGCAAACTCGAGGTATTCGAGAACCGGCATATCATAGTAAAGCGGATTGCTCTCGGGCAGATATCCGATTTTTTTCTTAATCTCGTTCTGGTTTTCATGAATGGAGAGATCACCAATTTTTATATCGCCGTCATTGGGAGCCATATAGCAGGTGATCATCTTCATGGTGGTGGTTTTTCCGGCACCGTTGGGACCAAGAAAACCAAGAACTTCACCTGTTTTAACCTCGAAAGAAATGTTATCGACCGCCCGTTGATTTCCATATTTCTTCGTGAGGTTTTCAACAATAATGTTCATAGGCAACTATCGTTTTATTATTGTTAGCACTTGTTAGTTAATAGT
This sequence comes from Melioribacteraceae bacterium, assembly GCA_022181065.1. Classification (GTDB taxonomy): domain Bacteria; phylum Bacteroidota; class Ignavibacteria; order Ignavibacteriales; family Melioribacteraceae; genus BQMY01. The sequence goes on from BQMY01000155.1 coordinate 4,291, forward strand.
GATTAGAACTTATAATATGATTACGTGCACTTAAACAATCAAAGTTACGTTGGGTTTCAAAAAAAATTATTTTTCGAAAATTTTTATACCCGAATCGCTCGCGGAGATAACTTTATGCGCGAGTCCGACGAACAATCCGTGCTCAACGATGCCCGCTCTGGCGTTGAGTTTGTCGGCTAATTCGGAAGGATTTTCAATTACTCCAAAGTTTGCGTCAATTATCAGATTTTTTTCGTCCGTCAGGTATGGTGAATTGTCCTCATTTACTCTGATTTTGATTTCCGCCCCAAGATCACGAAGGAAATACTCGATACTTCCAAGAGCAAATGGTATAACTTCAACCGGTACCGCCCACTTCTTACCAAGCTTTGATGACATTTTCGTTTCATCAACGATAATGATTTCCATCTTGCTCGCCTGTGCAATGATCTTTTCGCGAAGCAAGGCTCCGCCACCGCCCTTTATCAGGTTGAGGTTATGGTCGACTTCGTCGGCACCGTCAATTGTAAGATCAACATCAGGAAATTCAATCAGAGATGAGAGGGGAATATTTAGTTCAATCGCGGCTCTTTCTGTCTGAACTGAAGTTGGAATACCTTTTATATTTTTGAGCTTCCCCTCTTTAAGAAGAGCACTGATTTTCTTTAAAGCGAACAAGGTAGTGGAGCCGGTACCAAGCCCTAAAATCATATCGTTTTTTACAAACTCCACTGCCTTTTCAGCAGCTACCTGTTTAAGTGATTGCATAGTTTAATAACCTGATTTACATTTCTTTAATTTTTTTAAATCTCCAAACAAAAGGTACGTCGGCTACGAATGGACGTTTTCCCAAATATTCGAACCCGGATTTCTCACAAATAATTTTCAGTGATTTTTCAGTAAACAAACAATTATGAAATGGATTCTGGCAATATTCATGTTTGAGATTGTATAGCATTCTTGAAGGAAAACTATGTGCCATTACTCCCCCCGGCTTCAGCATTCTATTTAAATCAATCCATGAATCCAAAGTATTACCAAGATGCTCGATTACATCCATTGATACTATAACATCAAACTTGCCATGTAGATCAGGATTATTGATTTTGTACTTAAAATAAAACTCGCCATCATAATCATATCCATCAAGAATATCACAACACCGGGCATCATATCCCTTTTCTTTCATTATTTTTGCAGCGGTAGTATTGGGACCGCATCCAAAATCAAGCAAAGATGCATCTGAAGCGTTCCTCAATAACCCTAAACCATATTCCATCAAACCCAATTCGAATTTGTAACGTAAGTTTTCATGGTAGAGTTGATCGGAATCATAAATTCCCGAGTATAATTCACTAACTTCATCAAGGTCTGCATCCAGCCATGTAGAAAACATATGTCCGCAATTTTCACAAACGTACTTTTTTGGTTGTTTAACATGCTGGATATCTTTACTTGGACCATTGACAAATGCAGGACTGTTATAATTTACAACCTTGGATATATGATGATCACAAATCGGACAAGCCTCCTTGTGAGTAATATCTGCGCTAGCTAAAATTTTATTATCGACCAAAAAATTCAGTTTTGATCTCAAATATCTGGTTATTGAGTGACGAGTAATTGTCATCAGATAATCTTAAAATTATTTAACAATAATCTTAAATATAGACTTTAAAAAAGTTTTAGAAAAACATCATTTACGAATTTTTGACTTGATTTAATCTCTAATTATTATGACATTAAACTCCAAGTTTAATTGGGCAAACTTTATGGAGGGGATAAAATGCGTTATTTTTTAATGCTGCTTTTTAGTGCAGTAATTATATCAGGGCAATCATTTCAAACCAGTTATGTAACTTTAGACGGAGTTGGAGATTACATTAATGTACCTTCAAACGAAGCATTAGATCTTGTTGATTCAGATTTTACGATGGAAGTCACGTTTAGAATTAATGAATTTGATGATTCTTATAATAGTACACTATTTTCAAAAAGAACAGGTATTGATTTTGAGGGCTACTACAATGGTGTGACCGGGAATGCCTATTTTCTTACAGGCTACCCAAACTATCAAATTGGTCATGGTCTTAATCCACAGCTGATCGCAAGCAGCCCTATTGAAGAAACGGAAGTATATCACTTGACCATAGTTTATATAAAGTCGGATCATATCGCACTAATGTATATAAATGGTGATATAATTGGAGCAAATTATTCTTTTCCGGCCAATCAATATCATATCGATGCGGATTTTAATATTGGATTTGACAGCTATGCCGGGGCATATTACTTTAATGGCAACATAGACGAGATCCGTATCTGGGGAGTAGCGCGGAGCCAGGAAGAGATACAGGAGTATATGAACAGTGAACTTCCTTCTTCAATATATACCAATCCTTCCAGCGGACTTATAGCCTATTACAAGTTTAACGAAACAGAAGACCTCGGTATCGGTAACGACGGACTGGCAGATGATATCCGTGATTACAGTCTCAACGGCTTCCACGGAGACCTTGTCGGTGACGCCCACCTTGAGTACAGCTACCAGGGATGGCAAACCCCGATTACCGTATCAGATAACAACAATACAGAAACTTCTCAGACACTCTACTTCGGACTGGAAGTATCCGCCACCGAAGGACTTGACGCGCATCTGGGTGAAGTGGTACTACCCCCTGTTCCCCCTGTCGGAGCATTTGACGCAAGGTTCACTCTGCCGGATAACAATCCCTCACTCCGCGACTACCGCAACAGTGAGAACGTAACCTCACAGTGGGAACTGTACTTGCAGCCGGGTCAAAGCGGCTACCCTATGACAATCAGCTGGAACCCAGCGGATCTACCCGAGGGTCAGTTTCTGCTGACAGATATAACAGGTGAACTGATAAACACAGATATGAAAACTGTTGATAACCTGATAATAGAGAATAGCGAAATAGATAAACTATACCTTAACTACAGCTACATAACAAGTAAAACATTTTCTGTAAACTCGGGGTGGAACATCGTATCAGTACCGCTGCTTACAGATGATATGACCCCCGGTGCACTCTTTGACGGAGCGATATCCGACTTGTTCAGCTTTGATAACGGATATGTACCTGTAAACGAAGTGGAAAACGGAAAAGGATACTGGGTAAAATACCAGGAAGACGCGGTAATAGGCCACTACGGGAGTGTACCAACAGGAGTTATCCCGATTACGGCTGGCTGGAACCTTGTGGGTCCGTTTGCCGAAACAGTCGAGGTAAATAACCTCTCGACCACCCCCGCAGGACTGATAAGCAGTTCATACTACGGATTTAGTGATATGTATAATACGACAACGATACTGGAGCCGGGAAAAGGATACTGGGTAAAGTCTGATGGAGATGGAGTAATCAACACAGGTCAGAAAAGAGCTGATAACCCGAAACAGATGATAAAGGGAGTAATACCTGAAGAAGCGGGAATGATAACGATAAGTAGTGGAGAGCTGCAGCAAAGATTGTACTTGAGCAAGAAGGGTAATCTTGATATCAGCGGTTATGAACTGCCACCGTTACCCCCGGGTGGAGTGAGTGATATTCGTTTTGACAGCGGAACATACCTTGAGAAAGTAGATGGGTATGACAAGGGGATAGAGATACAGGGAATAACGGGAGAGATAGAGATAACAGTAGAGGGAATGGATGTAGAGTTGGAGGTACAGGGCAGCAGAGAGCGGATACGTGACGGAGAGTCGATAACCATAACCTCGGGAGGATCGGAAGAGAGACTTCTGATCAACACGTCGGGAGTGATAAATACGTATTA
>BQMY01000156.1 GCA_022181065.1 Melioribacteraceae bacterium
AAAAAATTTTATCTTTGGCATCAAGACATTAACCCACGGTTTTAACCGTGCGGCTCAGAGGAATTACTGTGAGAACATAACGGTTTCAACCGTTTTGAGGACTTCACAAAAGATAAAACCTGGATAATACATCGTCATTCCTGCGCAGGCAGGAATCCAGAGATATTGTATTTTCGCGATACCGCAATCAAAACCCACCCCTACGCTTAGTCATTAGTCACAAGTCGCCAGTCTAAAGTCAAAAACGAAAAAACAAAAACCTGGATGCCCGATCTGGTCGGGCATGACAAAAAACACAATGTCATTCCTGTAAAATTCTCATAATTTGTTTTAGAATAACCAAACGAATAAATTTGTTTCAGGAATTTAGTTACTCAACTTATGGTTTTAATTGAAAAAGAATATCTATGAAAAAGTATAACGAAAGTCTGACGCAATATATTCGCTACAAAACGCGCGAAGTCGCAATTGGTGGTATCGGTATCGGGGGTGATAACCCTGTGCGTATTCAGTCGATGACCACCACAGATACAATGGATACCATCGGTACGGTTGAACAAACTATACGAATGGTGGAAGCTGGCTGCGAACTGGTCAGAATAACCGCGCCAAGTATTAACGAAGCCAAAAACCTGGCGAAGATAAAAAAAGAACTTCTGACACGTGGTTATGATGTGCCACTTATCGCGGATATCCATTTTACACCTAACGCCGCGGAAGAAGCCGCGAGAATTGTCGAGAAAGTACGTGTTAACCCCGGTAACTATGCCGACAAGAAAAAATTCCAGCAAATTGAATACACCGATTCAGAGTACCAGGCAGAAATCGAACGAATAAGGGAACGATTTACTCCGCTTGTAAAAATATGCAAGGAATATGGCACCGCAATGCGTATCGGGACGAATCACGGTTCACTTTCCGACAGGATTATGAGCAGATATGGTGACACTCCATTTGGAATGGTGGAGTCGGCACTGGAGTTTGTAAGGATTTGTGAAGACCTCGATTACCACAACATTGTTTTATCGATGAAAGCCAGCAATACTCAGATTATGGTGCAGGCGTACCGGTTACTTGTGAATAAAATGATCGAAGAGGGAATGAATTATCCGCTTCATCTCGGAGTCACAGAAGCGGGGGATGGTGAAGATGGCAGAGTAAAATCTGCGGTTGGTATCGGTACCCTGCTCGAGGACGGACTAGGAGATACAATCCGGGTTTCACTTACCGAAGAGCCGGAAGCTGAATCACCTGTGGCGATCGATCTTGCCGATAGATACTTAACCAGAGCGGAACACAAACCAATCCCGGAGGTGAACGATTTACCATACGATCCTTTTGTTTACACAAAAAGAAATAGTTCTGCTGTAACGGATATTGGCGGAAGTAACCAAGCAAAAGTGATAGCTGATCTTTCGAAGATTGAAAATATTACCATTGAAGATTTTGAGAATATCGGGTTTGAGTATATGCCCGATCTCGATAAATGGCGTCACCTCGATTTTGCACCTGATATAATTATACCTGGTGTAGAACCACTCAAGTTCTCACCACCTCATGGAGTTAAAATAGTTTATCCATATAAAACCAGACTCCAATCCAAGAATATATCTGAAAGTTTTCCTCTTTTCACTTTTGAAGAATTTAATTCGGCGGTTAAAGAAGAAAAGTCCCCTTTCCTTAATTTTGTTGAAATGTCGCTTGATAACATTTTGGCTTCCGATAAAATTGATAAATCTGTGGTTATTGTTCTGATCACCGATAACCTTCACGGAATGGCGGAGCAGCGACGCGCTTTTTATGAACTTGCGGCACGTGGTTTGCCAAATCCGGTCATTATAAAACGATCTTATCAAAAATTATCATACAAAAAACTGATGCTATATCCCGCAACAGATTTCGGAGGATTGCTGATAGACGGACTCGGAGATGGTGTGTGGCTTAATAATAGTACAGCTGATATTTCTGAAATCGGGAAAATTATAAAACTCAGCTTCAACATTCTGCAGGCATGCCGTGTGAGAATATCAAAAACAGAATATATCGCGTGCCCCTCTTGCGGCAGGACTCTTTTCGATCTGGTGGAAGTTACCAACAAAATCCGATCACGAACCGAACATCTTAAAGGGGTAAAAATCGGGATCATGGGATGTATAGTTAACGGTCCGGGCGAAATGGCTGACGCGGATTACGGCTATGTTGGTTCCGGCGTTGGGAAGATAACATTATACCGTGGTAAGGACGTTGTAAAGCGTGGTGTTAGTTCGGAGATCGCGGTGGATGAACTTATCGGTATTATTAAAGAGGATGGTAACTGGGTGGAGCAAGATTAAAAACGGGAGAGAAGAAACTCTCCCGGTAATTTGATGTAGTATATTCGTGCATATATAAAATATATTTTATTGCTCACAATCACCTGAAAGTCTTTCAAACATATCTCAATAATCAGTCAATCTTGCAGCGGATACTCTAAAAAAGTGATAGTGCTTCCGTGATACCAAATTCTTTTAGTAAAACTGACATTTTCAGTAAGAATATCAGTGACGTGTCTCTATACTAAAAAACCTGTTGGTATCGCAGCACGTAAAATCCGGATAGAAAAGGACATGTTTACTTTCAATTATTTGGAATATTGTTTTAATTAATAAAAATGTGTCGAATTTTACCTTTTTTAGAATAAAATGCCTTCGTATTCCCTCTAATCATGATTTATATCAAAATTTAAACTTCTTATTTAACGCTAACTTTTTTAATTTGGAATTTTGAATGACCGCTATACAATATTAGAAAAAAACAAGATATAAAAGACAATTTATCATATTTAACGGAGTCCCCATGAAGCAACATTCCTCCCCATTTTTCCACAAAACAAGGATATTTGCTCTTGTTTTTACAATTTTCTTCGGGTTTTCGGCGTTATTTGCCGGTGAAGCCGGGGTTCAACTCGTATCATCCAATGATAACTCTACAGTACTTGAGTTTACGTTTTCCGGATATGATACCAAAACGATTTCCATTAATGGAAACGATTATATAGAGCTATTCGCCGACGGCACTCGCCCGATGATGATAAAGGGTATGCCTGAACTCATGGTTAAAAGACAAAGTATAATTATCGGCGACAAAAGCGCGACGAATTTCAGAATACTTGATGCCAAATACCAGACTGTTTCAACTATTCCTGTCGCTCCTTCAAAAGGACATATGACAAGAAATATTGATCCGGCAACTGTCGATTATACATTTAATGACATTTACAACAAAAACGAATGGTTTCCCGCGAATAACATCGCGCTTGATGAACCATATATAGTCAGAGATTTCAGAGGACAAACCGTCGAATTCAGACCTGTTCAGTTCAACGCGGCAACTTCCGAACTTCGTGTTTGTACTCAGCTTATTGTCGAAGTATATAACGACAACAGTGAACAAGCTGTAAATCCTTTTAATCGTGTAAATCAGTTTGAAGGATTTTCAACAGATTATGTAGATGTTTATTCTACATTGTTCCTCAATTTTAACACTAATAAATATGATCCAATCCCTGAACCGGGCAGACTCTTGATTATCTACAACTCAATGTACGAAAATGAAGTTCAGCCATTTTACGAATGGAAAATCGGTAAAGGTATTCCTACCCTGATGGCAAGCTATCCCGGTGAAACAGGTACAGGATCATCATCCATTAAAACTTATATCCAGAATTTATATAATTCTCCTGAAGGATTAACCTACATCATTCTCATTGGTGAAGATGATGAAGTTCCAACCATGTATGGTAATTATGAAGGCGCTGCTTCTGACCCGACATACACAAAGCTTGCCGGTGGTGATGCTTATCCTGATGCCTATATCTCAAGAATTTCACCAAAATCCACAACAAACCTCGCGTATATCCTTGATAAAATTAAAAGATATGAAGAAGAACCGATGAGTGGTCCTAACGCTGCGTGGTATCTTAAAGGCGCGGGTGTGGCGAGTAATGAAGGCTCACCTCCCGATTATGAAAGAACCAACTGGCTCAAGGAAAAACTTATTGACAACATGATGTTCACCGAAGTAACCGATATTTACGATCCGGGTGCATCAACAAATGATGTTTTTACCGCTGTTAATGATGGTAGAAGCGTAATAAACTACATAGGTCATGGCGCCGGAACTTACTGGGTAACAACAGGCTTTGATGTTGCAGATGTTAACAACCTTTCAAATGGTTATAAAAACCCGTTTATTATTGACGTTGCCTGTCAAAATGGCGACTTTGAACTAAACGAATGTTTTGAAGAAGCCTGGATCCGCGCCGGTTCAACCGATGATCCTAAAGGCGCCATAGCTGTTTATGGTTCTTCTACCAACGCTTCATGGGTTCCTCCTTGCGACATGCAGAGTCACGCAATGGATCTTCTAACAAACAGAGAACGCCAGACTGTTGGCGGTGTATGTTTTAATGGCGTTATGTACGCTATGGATATGTGGGGCGGAAGCTCGGGTGAAGGTCTTAAACTTATGGAACAGTACAATATCTTCGGTGACTGTACTACTATAATGACTTTCGGACTTATTCCTGATTCTACAGGTCCTTCTACAATTACAGATTTATCAGTTCTCGATGCAACTTCAAGCTCAATTAAATTAGGCTGGACTTCACCGGAAGATTCCTCCCTCAGTGGAGTGGTTTCCTATGATATTCGTTATTCAACAATGCCTATTGTTAATGAAGATGATTTTAACAACGCTACATCTATCATTTTCCCCGGTGAACCAGATTCAGCCGGAATGAGTAAAATTTATGAATTAAACGGACTCGAGTTCGCTACTTCATATTATTTTGCGATCAAGGCAATGGATATCTGGGGCAACACAAGTGAGATGTCAAACGTTGTTGAAGGCGCAACCTATATCGCGCCTGATATTGATGTAACTCCAACAGCCATTAGTGTTAACCTTATGCCCGATCAGACTACAACTGAATCGGTTAGTATTGCTAACGTTACTAACGAAAACTCAACTCTCGATTATGAGGTAGAGCTAACAAATAATACTTTCCCTGAAAACGTAACAGCGAAATTGGTCTTGAAACCATCCGCATCAGCGATTGAATCCGGCACAAAAGATTCGCCTGTTGAAGTTAAAGGTGGTGCTTTCAGAGGTTTCGGTGGTCCTGACGCTTTCGGTTATGAATGGATAGACAGCGATGAGCCAAACGGTCCTGATTATGTTTGGGAAGATATTTCTACCACTGGTACAGCTGTTACCAACTGGGAACCTACAGGTACTTTCGATCCATTGGATGAAGGTGTTGCGGGTCCGTTTGATCTTGGATTTACATTCAAGTTTTACGGTGAAGAAAAAACTCAGATTTATTTCAGCTCCAACAGTTTCCTGACATTTGGCGAAATTTCCGGTAATACATACTCTAATGACCAAATACCAGATGATGGAATACCAAATGATATAATCGCTCCTTTCTGGGACGATATGGATGGTGGTGATGGCGGTACTGTTTATTACAAAGCGGAAGCCAGCAAATTTATTGTTCAGTACACCAACTGGAAAAAATATTTCGGAACCGGCGAAATAACTATGCAGATAGTTTTACATAAAAATGGTAAAATTTTAGTTTACTATAACGATGTTACCCTTGATAATTCATCCGCAACAATCGGTATCGAAAACTTCGACGCATCAATTGGTCTGCAAGTAGCTTACAATTCCGCTTATGCTGAAGCAAGCAAAGCTCTTCAAATGTCTGCTGAACCAGATTGGCTGGCTTCAAATCTTGAAGGTGGTCGCATTTACAACGGAAGTCAGGTAGAACTGGTTCTTGACTTCAATACTGACGGACTCGAAATGGGTCAATACAGCATGGATGTTGAGATCAGCAGTAATGACCCTGATGAAGGTTTGATTGTAGTTCCGGTTAACATGTACGTTGGTCAGGGTGGCCCAGAAGGATACGTTTGTGATGTTACAGTTATGGATGCCGGCGGAGCAAGAGTTTCGCTTGATATGTCATTTGGCTGCGACGCGAACGCGACAGATGGAATAGATAGTGACCTTGGCGAGTTTGAACTACCTCCTGTACCTCCTGCTGGTGTATTCGATTCACGTTTTGTACTACCAGGCAATATAGCGTCACTTACAGATATTCGTCCGCTTGGACAGGATGAAGTAACATGGACACTTCAGTTCCAGACAGGCACAGATGGATATCCTGTAACCATCAGCTGGGATAACACCGTACTTCCTGAAGGCAGTTTCTATCTGCAGGATCCGTTCGGCGGCTCAATAGTAAATGTTGATATGAAATCAACTGATATGTATGAAGTAACTAACAGCTCCATTACTTCACTACTTATAGTTTATTCAGAAATGATGAACGTAGAGATGACTATATCTCAGGGCTGGAACATTCTTTCAGTACCTGTACACGCTCCTGATATGGGTGTATCAGTATTGTTCCCTGACGCTGTATCACCGGCATACGGATTTGATAACGGCTATACAACAATGGAAGAACTCGCGATGGGAGCCGGTTACTGGTTGAAGTTCGACGATGGTGGCTCACACATGATGACAGGTATGCCTGATCATATAAACATAGCGCTTGGTGAAGGATGGAACATAGTTGGTCCATTTGAAACAATGGTTAACGCTGATGAAATAGTAACCAATCCCGCGGGAATTATTGCTTCAGTATTCTACGGATATGACAATGGCTACTCAATAGCGGATGAACTATATCCTGGTGAAGGTTACTGGGTTAAAGCATCAGCCGATGGTGAAATGGTAATGATGCCTGTAGCTAAAAAAGGTAACGACACAGAAATGGAATCACCAAACGAAGACGCACTTTACACAATTAGTGTTGCAACTGCCGATGGTGCTGCCGGTTCATACGGACTAATGCTTGGTATTGATCCTGCTGCTACAGATGGTGTTGATGGTGACCTTGGTGAAACTGAACTACCTCCATTACCTCCTGCAGGTGTATATGACGCTCGTATGATACTTCCTGACGGTACAACAGGTTCTCCCGCTGACTACCGCACAGGTGATAACAACTATACAGGTCAGGTTACCTACACAATGAAATATCAGCTTGGTGACGGTGGAACATCTATGACTCTTGATGTAGATATCCCTGAAATACCGGGTACAGTAACAATGACAGTACAGGATCCGTTTGGTGGAGTACTTGTTAATGAAGTAGTAAACGAAGGTGGTGGTCAGGTAGTGGTAACAAATACATCACTGACAGAACTGAAACTTATTGTTGACTACAACGCTCCAATCCCTGTAGAGCTATCCTCATTCGCTGCTAACGTTGTGGGTGAAACAATACAGTTGGCATGGGAAACAGCCACAGAGACCAACAACAAGGGATTTGAGGTAGAAAGAAGTGAAGACGGAGAGTCATTCACAAAAGTAGGCTACATAGATGGTAACGGAACCACAAGTGAAAAACAGGCATACAACTTCACAGACCATCATGCGGTATCAGGTACATACTACTACAGATTACGTCAGGTAGATTTTGATGGAACATCAAGCTACAGTGACGCTGTAGAGGTAGATTTTGTACCAACAGAATACAGTCTGGGTCAGAACTATCCAAACCCGTTTAACCCGAGTACAAGGATCAAGTTTGCTGTACCTGTAGATAGTAAGGTAACGGTAACATTGTACAATATGTTGGGACAGAAGGTACAGGAAATAGTATCACAGAACTATAGTGTTGGTTTACATGAAGTTGATTTCAACGCGAGTGAGCTGTCAAGTGGTATGTATATCTACTCAATCTCAGCGCAGGGAGTTGACGGAAGTAATTTTGTTGACACAAAAAAAATGATGTTGATGAAATAGTATCAAATGATACTTAAGGAAAGAAAATAAGAACAAATTTAG
>BQMY01000157.1 GCA_022181065.1 Melioribacteraceae bacterium
GACTTATACTGGCAAACCCTTAAAAGCTTAATAGTGCGCTGTCTAATGGGACGCTACACTAGCTGAAAATGCTGCCTAAAGGATACATAGTATTTTTCTTTATTTGATCTCACGTTATGCTAAAATGGGCTTATATGAAAATTGGTGGTATAACAACCACGTCAACTGGAACTTACCCTGCGGGTGGGCTCAACTTATTAACATTTTTTGTCTTCGCTGTTGACAACTTTCATTCGGCAGGCGTTGGGTAAATCCACTTATGTATGATAGGTTATACCGCCGCCGCGGGCTTTAGAGGCGACCAGAAACAAAAGACAAAAAATGATGAATAATCACCATTGAAATAATGACAATAAGGTGTTATTTTGTTCTGTAATTAAAGTGTTGGGCAGAAAAAGAATATAAAATATTGGCTGCTTTTAAATAGAAATAAAATAAGAGTCATAATATTTTATTTTCTGGAAATGAATGTCCATAGCAGATTTAATCTGTATAAGTAAGTGTTGTGCAAGAACTGTTGAATAAAAAGAACAAGGGACTGTATATCCCATGACAAACAAAAAAGACAAATATTCAGCTCCGCAGCAAGCGCTTGGCTATATGTATCAGCCACGGTACGCACTTCACCGTATTTTGATGCTACCGGAAGATACAACGTGTTTGCTCGAAGCAGATGATGATATAGACTATAACGATCCAGTAGAGGGAAAGCTGTTGGCGTCCCTAAAACACAAAGCTCCTGGCGATAAACTCACTGATCTCTCACCTGATTTTTGGAAATCTGTTCGCATTTGGGCGACTTTTGCTATAGCGAACCCGAATACTATTTCCGATACCTCCTTTTTTCTGTTTACCACAGGTGAAATCCAAATAGGATCTTTCCTTTCCAATTTCCTTGCAGGTAATGATGAGCGGAAACCACCCGATGAGCTTACAGAAACGGCCATGGATGTCATTAGTAAATCGGATGCGAAACTCCTGAAATCGATTCATGCTCAGCTTACCAGTATGGGTGCGAGGCTATTGGAAGAGCTTTTCTCAAAGATTACAATCTTCGATTGCCAAGAGAGAATCGACGATATTCCTTCAAAAATTATGGCACTAATGAGGGCCGTGCGACCTCAACACCGAAAACCAGTTTTCGAACGCCTTGAAGGCTGGTGGAACGATCAATGTGTCAATTTAATGACAGGGAAGCGCTCCGATCCACTGTTGGGGAGCGAAGTGAGTGAAATGCTAGCCCATATTTCCGAGCAATTTAGGGATGATAACCTCCCGCTAGATTTCTTCGATGCTGAACCGGAGGAGGGGGTCGATCCTGAGCGCGACAACAGAATCTTTGTACATCAACTGAGAGAAATTGGACTGAGGTCTGACCGGATTCGCCGCGCCATCCTAGATTATTACCGTGCCTACGAACAGCGATCATCATGGGCCAGAGAAAATATCACGATTACCGGTGAGGTTGAAAGGTACGATGATCGCTTAGTAGATGAGTGGCAAAGACTCAGAGAAGTTGTGTGCGAAGAACTCGAGGACGAGAGTCCCGAGGAAATACTGTGCCAAGCCGGCCGAAAAATTTATACAGACCTCTCCTCTGGATTGAATCCTAACCTTAGAATCAGACCGCAGGTCACAGAGTCATACGTGACAGTTGGTAGTTACCATATTTTGGCCAATGAGCCAAGCCCTCGCGTTTACTGGCATCCCCAATTTCTCAATCGGATACAGAATATATTGGAGGAGGAGAAGAAATGAAGGCGTGGAATAATCGGCCGCGCGAATTGCGCAATCTATTCAATCCGGCATTTCTTGGAGTGATCATGCTAAGGGCGATTCATGAATATGGGAATGAAGACGGCAAACCGATGCCTTTCTCGCTGTGCTTGCTGATTCCCGCTTTATCTTTGCATAAAGACACGCGAGACATATTGAAAAGAGGGATACGGACGTATTTGGTGAAGGTCGTAGAAGACAATCCGAAAATTCTCGTTGGACTACCGGATAGGCTCAGAGGTCTCTTTCCCTACACGATGGATGCACTCGGTTATCTCCTCGCACAAGGTGCAATCGTGATTCACGAGAATGGACACATTACAGCGATTGATGGTTCCGTCCAAAAGACCATCTCAGGAACTCAAGAAACACAAGACTGTCAAAAAGTTGCGCGATCCTTGGGGCGCAAATTTGCTCAAATCTCAGACAGAGCTACAGTCTACACAATGTTAGGAGTACGCCCATGAAAATCAGAGAGATTCTACTTTACAGTCACGAAGGTGACTTGCGGCACCTATCGTTCAATCTTCAAGGGCTTAATATAATCACGGGGCGATCATCGACCGGAAAATCTGCTATCTCGGAAATAGTCGAATATTGCATGGGTAGAAGCACGTTTCAGGTGCCTGAAGGAACAATTCGAGATAAGGTCAGCTGGTACGGAGTTATATTTCAATTCACAGGTGAGCAAGTACTCATTGCAAAACCGGCCCCAGCCTCGAACGCTTCAAGTTGTTCCCGAGCGATGATCCGCAGAGGTGGGAACATCGAAGTGCCAGAGTTTGGGGACCTCCTGTGCAACGCAGATGATGATGCTGTGGTGTCGCTCCTATCCGAGATGCTTGGTATTCCCGAGAATCAGACTGCCGTCGCTACAGAGCACAGCCGATCAAGTTTCAGCGCAAACGTTAAGCACACTTTCTATTATCTATTTCAGAAGCAAGGGCTAATCGCAAATAAGGATCTTCTTTTCTATCGACAGAATGAGCCTCACATACCGCAGGCGATAAAGGACACCTTCCCAATACTTATGGGGATTGCACCTGACGATTCATACGAAAAGGAAACGAAACTGCGAACAGCTCGTAGGGATTTAAAGCTACTCCAGAAAAAACTTTCGGATGCCCGGGAATTTTCTGATCAATTGAATATTCGTGCGGTTTCATTACTCTCTGAAGCACAGCAAGTTGGCATAGTATCGACAGGAGCAATGCCCGACACAACTGAATCAATACTTTCGGAGTTGCAGGCTGTCGAAAGTTGGAAGCCTGCCCCGGTTCCTGACGAAGACGTGGCCCGCATTGCCTCAATTGAAGATGAGATTGATCAGCTCAGAAAGCTTCGTCGTTCCTTAGAAGAGAATCTAAAAGCCACTATTCAGTTTACCGAAAGAGAAAATGGATTTACAGATGAAGCGAGTGAACAGAAGAGCCGATTAGAGTCAATTAAAGCACTCCCTCGAAATCGACAAACCGGGGAATGGCAGTGGCCTTTCAGCGAACTGAATCTAGGAATGCAGACATCAATTGCTGAAGCCATTCTCGGCGAACTGAAATCATTGGAAAACGAGCTCGAAGCGGTAACGGGTGCGCGACCCAAAATGGAGAAACTGATCAGGGAGCTGACCGAAGAAAAAGATCGAATAAGTGAGAAACATCGAGCAAAGCATGAAGAGCTAGCGGCAGCAATAGCCGCAAACGAAAAGATCGCGCAGATGGGTAATCGAAATGCTGCGGCTGCGAGAATAGTCGGTCGAGTCAGCCTCTTCCTTGAAACCTACACTCCAGAAAACGATTTTAGGGAGCTAGAGGAGCGCATTGAGAATAAGATCAGACAAGTTAAACTGCTTGAAGATGACATAGGAGCAGATAACAGCCAGGAGAGGCTGATATCTATTCTAAACATCATCTCAAATCAGATGAGAACCTATTCAGAATACTTGGATGCTGAATTCTCCGACCGCCCCTTACGACTCGACCTAAGTCGCCTTACTGTGGTGATTGACCGCAATGAGCGTCCTATTTACATGAATAATACCGGGGGAGGTGCAAACCACCTCGCATACCACCTCGCGGCATTACTATCCATCCATCATTACTCGTTTACGCACAGCCGCCCGATTCCATCATTTTTGATGCTAGATCAACCGACTCAGGTCTATTTCCCATCAGAAGAGCGTTATAAAGCATCTTCCGGTTCTGTGGAAGATACTGAGAGAGATTCTGATCTCGAAAAAGTCCGTAGTCTTTTCGAAATGCTCTACCGGTTTTGCACGGAAGAATGCAAGGGATTCCAAATTATTGTATCCGAACACGCAAATATGCGGGATAAATGGTTTCAGGAGTCTCTTGTTGAGGAACCTTGGACTAAACCTCCTGCCCTTATTCCTGATGATTGGACATGATTAAGAATCAGGAGGTTTTTGTATCTTCAAAGAAACCCTATAGAACCAATTATAGATGCACAACAAGTCGCTCCAGCGGAAGGTAAACCGCCGCTGAGTTTTGCGTTATACCGCTAAGAAGTTTATAGGGGAATCTAAATTTGATGAGCTTTTGCTGAATTACTTGAAGATTACAAAAAGTTCTTTCGAAGTTGATCATTTCACCAAAATGAAAATTAATACTTTACTGATAGGCTGAAATTTTGAATAGAAAATTTGCGAAGGATTTTTCGGACTTAAAAAAATGAATAGAGGGAAAGCAAAAACTAACCCTGCGGGTGCGCAGAGTCGTCAACATTTTATAATAATTCGCGGCATTCAGTGCTGCATAACAACCGTATCAACCCGAATCTGCCCAACTCGGTGGTCGAGTCTTATCCACATTTTCGTTTTCGCTGTTGATAACTTGTTGTTTTACAATGCGTTGGGCAAATCGGGTTATACTAAATGGTTATATTGCTAAACAATCATTGTTGCTACTGACTAATATTAAGGCTATATTAAGGTCAAAAAGAAAGGCGATATCATGAAATATAGTGATTCGATAAAACCAATTAGTTATCTCAAAGCTCATGCCTCTGAAATAATTCGAGACATTTCAAACAACCAGAAAACGATGATTATCACCCATAATGGTGAAGCAAAAGTGGTTGTGCAGGATGTAAAGGTATTTGAAAAAATGCAGGAAAGTGTAGCTTTATTAAAAATACTCGCATTGAGTGGAAGTAATTTGCAAAAAGGAAAACACAAATCAGTTGAAGAGACCTTTTCTAAAGTAGATAACCGGATTTCAGAATTCAAGCAGAGCCAAAGTGAAATATAAAGTTAATTTAATCATTGACGCTGAAGAAGACCTGTTCGAAATCTACAAATATGTTTATTTAAATGATTCAGAAGATAAAGCAGAGACACTTTATTCAAAATTGAAAGTGATGTGTAATTCGTTAGAAAATTATGCTGAAAGAGGTCATGTAGTTGATGAGTTGAGTGAACTTGGAATTTCAGATTTTTATGAGATACATTTCAAGCCATATCGCATAATCTATCAAATTATTAAAGATGCCGTCTATGTTCATTGTATACTTGATGGAAGAAGAGACATGCAGAGATTACTTCAGGAGCGGTTAATAAGAAATATCAAATAAAGCTATATAACAACTACATCAAGTGGAATTTACCCTGCGGGTGGGCGCAACTTATCAACATTTCAGCCTCACCTGTGGACAACTTCTATGCAATATTCGTTGGGTAAATCCACTTATGTATGATTGGTTATATTGCAAGGGATTCAAAGGTTAATATGCTCAGCTTTCCCAAAATAGTAGGTTTCCCCGGGAGTATACCAAAAGATATTGTGGTAAAAGTATCTTATGAAATCCTGGCAAAAGTAAATCGTTTCAAAATTAGTAATAAATCGTAATTGCTTTTAAGATAGATTGGTGCTATTTTGCAATCCAGAGGTTCAGCATAGGGTTGGAGGTATTATTGATTGTTACAGATTTCAACCGGTTTTCTTTCTGTGAGTCCTGTAAATGGGACTCACCAGGCGAAGCTCCGCGAAAAACAATACTTACAGGTAAAACCCCTGTAAGTGGGCGCGAGTTATCAACATTCACAGAAAAGCGATCCCCAGTTTAATAATGAACTCTTTGAAATATTGTCGAACGCAGGCAACATAACAACCGCATCAACCGGAACTTGCCCTGCAAGTGCGCCGAAGTTATCAACATTTTAGCTTTCTCTGTGGATAACTCCCCGTCCCAAATCCGTTGGGTCAATCAAGTTATGCATGATAGGTTATATTGCAAGGGGTATTGCGGTTAATTCGTCAGGCTTTCCCAAAATAGTGGGTTATCCCGGGAAGACACCAAAAGATATTGTGGTAAAAGTATCTTAATAAATCCTGGCAAAAGTAAATCGTTTCAAAATTAGTAATAAATCGTAATTGCTTTTAAGATAGATTGGTGCTATTTTGCGATTCAGCGGTTCATCATAGGATTGGAGGTTTTATTGAATGTTTCAGATTTCAACCGGTTTTTCTTTTTGTGAGTCCTGTAAATGGGACTCACCAGGCGAAGCTCTATGAAAAACCAAAATACTTACAGGTAAAACCCCTGTAAGTGGGCACGAGTTATCAACATTCACAGAAAAGCGATTCACAGTCCTATAATAAACTCATTGAAATATTGTCGAACGCAGGCAACATAACAACCGCATCAACTTGAATTAACCCCAAGGGGTGGTCGTCGCTTGTCCACATTTTTGTTTTCTCTGTGGATAACTCTCCGTTCCAAATCCGTTGGGTCAATCAAGTTATGCATGATAGGTTATACGGCAAGTTAGATATAAATTAAATATGAAAAAACTATGGCAGTCCATTAAAGAAGGACAGATGAAATCATCGAGAGTGAACCTTTTTGTTTTGTTTACTATTGATTCATTGCAGTATTGGATATTATACTTGTCGGTCACTTTTATGATGGATTATTATTGGCAACCAGAAAAAGGAGTAATCCGAATGCTCACTGGTGGGATTTTAACATACTTCATAACGCTTGTTGTTTTAATCCGGACTTATCATTTTGAAATCAAATTCACTGGAGATTTGCTAAAAATCGTAAGATATGATCGAGGTGAGATATCAATAAAAATTGCAGATATCCATAGTCTGAATCTTGTTGAAAATGAAAAAGTGCTGTTTGGCAATCAATGTGAAATTACTCTGCTACTTGAAAGCCAAAAAAAACGATTTAAAATATTTGGTAAAGAAAACAAAGCAAAGTTGAAAAAGCTATTTGAGTATGTTGATCAGTCAGCTAACTATAGTAATCAAACTAAATAATGCCGCATAACAACCACATCAAGTGGAATTTACCCTGTGGGTGAGTCAAACTTATCAATATTTTAGCTCCCGCTGTGGATAACTTCTATTCAATATACGTAGGGTAAATCCACTTATGTATGATAGGTTATATTGCTGCAATAACCTATAA
>BQMY01000158.1 GCA_022181065.1 Melioribacteraceae bacterium
CTAATCTTGAGGAAGCTTATAATTACTAATTAAAAAAAGTCAACCTATTTCAGGACGCTACATTGTTATCATTCATTTAATTTCAATTTTAGTAATGCTCGAGAACAAGGAAGGTTTGTAGTAAAAGTAGAATTAGTTCTGAAAAGCGGAAAAGGGAAACAGTATATTAAAGGCCTGGGAATTGGTTAACCATGTGCGGCCAGCCTGAGGCTGGTAAATTCGAGTTTACCCCGTTCAGACGGGGTCCGGCCTTCGGTACAGTAGCCCGAGCAGAAATGTTCGGGCTTTTTTGTTTTAACCGGTTTGAGGGAGCCATACGCAGTTAAGACCGAGTGTAAAATCCTAATAACGATTGTCATTCCCGCGAAAGCGGGAATCCAGAGGGATAATATTGTCGAGTTGTTAAAAAAATCACTCAAAATAATTCGCCTTTGTGTAGGTACACTTTATAAAATGGAAGGAAAATTTTATAAATTAGCAGCTCTTTTACGCGAATGATTCGAAATGATACTATTTATTACGGTAATGTTCGGGCTTTATTGTTTGGGTATGAGGGAGACATGACTTACGTTTATGTTATAAGCTCACTTGTAAAAAAATACACTTTTACAGGCTTGAAAAATAATCCTTAATTATAATTTTGTAACTATAACGACTGCATAATAAATCCACAAAGCCTTTTTGCCTCCTTAAAACTTTTAGTGTTTGAAAAATATTAAAGTCAATTGAACATCCTTCCATTTGGTCTTGGATAGCAGTTTTGATTCGCTGGCAACTTAATCGTTAACTTTAACGAATGCGTAAAATTAATTTTTCTCTTTATCGTTTACGGTGTCAATTTTCAGGTAAAAAATGATTGACAAAAGTATCCTTATAACATATATTATGTATGTTGTCATACAAGTTAAGGCAACTAAAGTTAATTTACTTTATAAAACCATGCGCCAACAGACATATTTAAACAACCATATTGCCTCAAAAATGATTGAGACAAACCAATGAATAATATTTCTACTCCTCAGGAGGTATTTCATGCCTAAAATTTTAAGATTTGTTTTAGGATTCCTATTTGTCTTGAGTTTATTTTCCGTAGATCTCTTCGCGGGGTAAACAGGTAAACTTTCAGGAAAAATTACTGATGCTCAAACCGGCGAGCCACTTGTCGGGGCTAATATAATAATTTTAGCCAGATGGGTTAACGGTGAAGAGCAGCCCCTCGAGTATACACTTGGCGCTGCTTCTGATATTGAAGGTGATTATTTTATCCTGAATGTCCCTCCCGGTCAGTACAGCGTTAGAGCATCCTACGTTAGTTATCAGACAAAGATCCAAACAGATGTTTTAGTTTATGTTGACAAGACAACAAATGTCAACTTCCAACTCAACTCAGAGTCATTTCAATCCGAAGAAGTTGTTGTTTCGGCTCACAAACCGGAAACAGTTGAAAAAGACTTGACAGCAACCAAACAAGTTTACAATACTAACGAAATTGAATCAATCGCCGGAGTGGCTGATATCTCGGATATTCTTGAGCTTCAGGCAGATGTCGTTGATGACCATTTCCGAGGCGGAAGATTGGGTGAATCATCCTACCTTATAGGTGGCGGTACAATTGTAAATCCGCTTACTAACCGTCGCGCTTTCAGTCCGATTGTTACGGGTCTGCAGCAGGTTGAAGTTTACACCAGCGGATTCAGCGCCGAATATGGCAACGCCCAATCCGGAGTTGTGAATATGGTTGCCAAAGAAGGTGGTAACAAATGGGAAACCAGGCTTGAAGTAGCCGGTATTCCATCATCTTATAAAACTTTTAATGGTTCACCGTACGATCCCTCCAATCTATATTTCTATAATGAATTACAATATACAGAAGCATGGTTGCAAGAAAACCCAACCCAGCCCGGCCGGTCCTTGTTCGATGCCGGGTATGGTTTTGGGCCTCTATACTTGCCTCCACGTGATGTTTGGCCTCCTTTGCCGCTGACTCAGGAAGATTCTCTCTTTATCGCTCAGATTGGTCAGCTTTCGTGGTTGCAATCTATAAGGGATGTGGGTCTGGAATATGATAACTTTGCGGATTACAGATTTGACCTTTCTCTGGGCGGTCCATTGGCAGATAACCTCACTGTATTCTTCGCGGGAAGACAAAATGAGAATCAGCCAATCGTTCCTACTCCTGAAAACGATCTTTCACGTCAGTTGATGGCGAACTTTACATACCGTCCTGATAATGAAAACAAATTCGGGTTCAGGCTTTTATATGATTATCAATTTGAGAATGATCTCCAGAGCAATTGGGAAAGATGGTTATTCGACCGAACATTTTCTGTTACTAAATACAAATCCCGCTCGCTTAATTATGCACTCTCCTGGAATCATATAATCAGTCAGGCTACTTTTATGGATATCAAGTTGGGATTGCTGGATGTTTATCAGGAAGACAGAATTGAATTGTTATATGATGATCAATTCATTGATGAATATTCCGATGGTACCAACTGGGTTGATTATACTGGTCCCAGTTTCCACAGAGTTGGTCGACTGAATGACGATCGCGGGGAAGAACATTCATTTACGTATAATATTAACGCGAGTTTGACTTCACAGGTTAATAAAGGAAATCTGGTGAAGGCGGGACTCCAGTTTTATTACTATGATATCAACGTAGACCGCGACTTAAATGTTACCAATGAGGGATCATACAGGAATGTGAAGTTCTCTGCTTATCCTTATGAAGGCGCACTATATGTTCAGGATAAAATGGAGTATCTCGGTTTTGTCGCGAATATTGGTTTGCGTTACGATTTTTATAACTTCAATACACCTTATTATACTGACAGATATTCACCGTTACGGAATCCGAATTATGATTCGTCACTCCCTTATCTCGATAGGGGTCAGTATTATGACCGTGATCTCGCCGCAAGAGAAGATACAAAGCTGTTTACACGTCTGCAGCCGAGGATAGGGTTATCTTTTCCGCTATCAGAGAGAATGGTATTCCATCTTAATTACGGTACATTTACCCAGCGACCAAACTTTAATCTGATATTCTATAATCAGGTTACAAAATTCAACGAAATAGAAATATTGGGTAATCCTGAACTTAAACCTGAAAACACAAAAGCTTATGATATAGGGTTGGTAACTAATGTTGCCGGGCTTAAATTTGATGTAAGCGCCTATTATAAAGATGTTACCGATCTTGTTCAGAGAGCGTACTTCTACGATGAACAGCAAACTGTTTACTCCACTTATATCAACCGTGATTATGCGGATATCAAAGGCTTCCATGTTAGTATTGAAAAAGAACAGGGTGGCTTGAGAGGATACGCTCGCTATAATTATGAGACTGCAACAGGTAAAAGTAGTAATGAGCTCGACGCGCCGCTTTCATTTTTTGAACAGCCCGCTGAAGGTCAGGAAAGTATTGACCTGCCTGATCCGGAAGATGTTTATATGGATTATGACAGAACCCACAAAGCGGTATTTAACCTGAGATATTTTACCGGAAAAGAATTTTTGTTTGGAATAGGTGATATTTATCCTCTCGAAAATGTGAGTCTTTCCGTTACATACAAATATTATACAGGTCGCCCTTATACATATGATGAAACAGGACAGGGGCTGAAATTTAATAAACGTACTCCGATTGAAAGAGATTTGAAACTTCGTCTTGAAAAACGGATTAAGATCAGTGGAGATTGGCTTACAGTATATCTTGAAGGATTCAACCTGCTCAATCAGTTCGTTTACAGCTATTCCAGAACATTCAATAATGACAGAAATACACCTAAATGGGAGCTCGACAGAGACAATATACTTGTATATGATGAGTATGAACCCTTTACAACCAGTCAGGAGGTTTATCTGATAGGTAATCAGCCGAGACATTTCCGACTTGGTGTAATATATAAATTCTAAATAAGGAATACGTGGAGTTTGTTCATGATAAAGAATTTAATAAAAATAATTACAGTATTGCTCTTGACCTTGACTGTTATTTCAGTTGCTCAGGTTAAAGAGTACAGAATACATGATCGGGGAATGCTGCATGAAACAGTATTCAACACCGGTGATATAGGCAGGGGGTGGATGACCGGAACAGCCGGAAACGTTACCAACACCCCGCTTATGGAATGGCCTGCCAGATCTAAAACATATACTGATGGTCTTGAGTATAGCGGGCAGCACAATCTTTTGGGCGGTGGTATGTATATGGCTGCGAACATCAAAGGTATACCCGGTATCGATAACCGTATTTACGCATTGTGTGGAGGTGTAGGTGCAAGTCAGCCGGAAGTAGTCTTTGGCAGATGGGCTTACCCGCTGTATATGGAGGAAATTGAAAACTTCCCGCTTCTTGATGATGGAACATTGAACCCTGAGTATGACCCTAATGAAGCTGAAGAAATAATCAGAGCAGGCTGGGCAACTCCTGTAGGTGTTACCGTCCACCGTACATCGCGCGCCTGGAGCTACCCTGATTACGATGATATGATCATTTATGAATACGAACTTGTCTATAATGGTGATACCGACGGCAATCCGGAAACGATCGAGCGTGATTCTACACTTGTTGATTTTATGGCGTTGTTTATATACGGGTTTGCCCCTTCCATGTACGGCTACCAGCGCCACTATCAGGAATGGAAATACACAGGTGGTATCTATCGTGGTGACCAGAACAATTTCTGGGATGCTGATTACTGGTTGTCGTTTAATATGAACCTCAGAACAAACGGTGACGCGACTCTCGCGTTTAAACCTGAGCCAAATCCAGATAATTTTTTAGAGTTTGCTCAAACCGGGAAAAAAGGTGGTGGACTTACATCTCCTCAGGCACCGGGATTTAGTGTGTTATACTATGATACACTAAATTTGGCGATTGTTGATCCATTTAATCCTGACCGAAATGAATCGGAATTTGTAAACATTCTCAGAACCAGGTATAACGAATATTACGAGCTTGATGATAATCTGAACGTCAAGCAACCTTATTCAAACAAGGTAAGTACCGGTAATACACGTTCTTCCAAAATGACGGTTGAATCGATCAATCCTGATAAACGTTGGAGTGGTGTTTATTCTGGCGGAAGTACTACCTGGCCAATTGTACCAAATAACGATACAACCTGGTACGGAAGAGCGGCTTATCCTTACAGGCAGAGCGCGGATGCGGGTCAGAAACATATCGTCTTTGGTCCATACACCCTGAATATCGGTGATACCTTGAGATTCGCTTTTGCCGAAGTTTGCGGATATGGCGCAGAACCCGGAAAACAACTTGAGGGAGGACAAACTGCGGTTCAATGGGCTGCGACTCCATCACTTGATACCAGAGTTGTGATTGATGGACAAGAACTTACAGCTCATTATTTAACTGATTTCGGTTACCCGGATTATGTTAACAGTGATGTAATTACAGTAACAGATGTTGCTCTTAAAGCGTTGACCGCTTATACAGGTGTCGATGCTCAAAGGGATGACCCTGTGTGGCCGGAAGCGAATCCCCGTTACGGTGTGTACAGTAATATTCCTGTACCTCCTCCGGCACCAATCTTGACTATTGAGAATACACCCGCAGGTGAAGTGAAGTTGACCTGGAATACTGCCGCGGAACAATTTGCGCATCCAATGCTTACTGGTCCGGTTTCTACATATCGCATATATAAAAGTGTTGAAGGTATGGGACCGTTTGAAGTTGTTGCCGATGTGAATGCGGGTACTGATAATGCGGATGACATTTATGAGTATATCGACGATGATCCAAACTACAAAATTGGTGAATCGCGCTTTTATGCCGTTACCTCAATAGATGCCAATGGAAATGAAAGTGGAAAAACCAATATTGAAAAATTTGGTAAAAATGTTGGT
>BQMY01000159.1 GCA_022181065.1 Melioribacteraceae bacterium
TATTTTTCTGGCTGTCCCATAATTTACTCCTTTGATGGTGCAACTTATTTCAGGACTTCACAAAACGTTTATCGCCTCTTCTACGAAGAAGTCAATCGTTGCGGTCATCCCCGGGAGTAGAAGTCCATCCTCATTTGATGCATCTACCACAACGGTATAGTTTACCACGTTTGAAACAATGGAGGGTTGTAGGCGAATCTGTTTTACAGTCCCGGTAAATTCTTTTTCCCAAAATGCGGGTACTGTAAACGTTACCCGCTGATCCTCCTTTATTTCACCAATGTCACTTTCATCAACACTTGCCAAAATTTGCATTCGTGAAAGATTATTCGCAATTGTAAATAAAGTAGGAGCTTGTAAACTTGCGGCAACCGTCTGTCCTTCTTCAACATCTCTGCTGATTATTGTTCCGGTAATAGGTGATTTGATAAACGCATACTCCAGATTAGTTCTTTGTCTCTCAAGAGTTGATTTCGCTGACTGGAGGTTAGCGGAAGCTGTCTTTGCAGATGTTTTTGCCGAGATGTAATCCAATTCTGAAATCATGGCTTTCGTGTAAAGCTCTTTCGCGAGATCAAATTTCTTATCCGCTTCTTCAAATAAAGCTTCCATTCTGGTAAGATTTGCTTCAGCATCTTTTACCGAAGCGGCGAGGAAGGTTGTATCAAGTACCGCAAGGAGTGTGTTTGCTTTGACATTATCATTAAAATCGTAATAAATACGCTCAATTTTAC
Organism: Melioribacteraceae bacterium; assembly: GCA_022181065.1. GTDB lineage: Bacteria > Bacteroidota > Ignavibacteria > Ignavibacteriales > Melioribacteraceae > BQMY01. Next base: position 735 of record BQMY01000159.1, read on the forward strand.
CTGATACCTGTGTTCCAACATCAACTGTGGTAACTGCTTCAAGCGTTCCGGTACTGGTTATTTTTGAATAAATATCACCCCGCTCAATTTTGGCGAATTCATAAACATTTACGCTGTCAGAATCTTCCAGAAAATAAAAATAGGCTGATGTGAGCAGGGTTATAATAATAAGGGGAATAACTATTTTTTTCATCTTGAGAATACCTGTTTTTTTATTCAAAGATTAGACATAGCGGATAATGGAATGGTTTAATTATGTGAAGGATATTTATTAACATCCTGATATTTAAGGACTTGATATCTATGATAGATAATGAGTGAAATTATTACTATTTTAGAACGTAAAAACAAATGGAGAAATAATGAAAATCAGACCACTTTTTATATATATGGGATTATTTGTTGTTACTATTCTGCTCATCGTTATGTTTTCAGGTTCACCCGAAACGAAGGTTGATCCGCATGCGGGTATGAATCAGGAAGGGATGCCGAATGACGATATACACCGGGGAATGAGTATGGGTGGTAGTTCCGCACCGGGTAGTGATAATGTGAATAGTGAATTTAAAAATAGAATAGAGTCGCTTAAATCAAAGATTGCGGAGAATCCGGATGATACAGCATCGGTGAGGATATATGCCGAGATGTTAGCGTCTGCGCATCAGTCGGATAAATCAATAGACTTATTTAAATCTATTTTGGAGATGGACCCAAACAGGGTAGATATCATGTTAACCTTATCATTTATTGAATATAACAGAGGGAAATATGATGAGGCCGGAAATTACACAGAAAAAATTCTAAAAATAGAGCCATTAAATGCGGAAGCGTTTTATAATAAAGGCGCAATTGAAGCCGCAAAAGGGAATAAAGAGAAAGCGAAAGAAATATGGAATGAGCTAATATCAAAAATTCCTGAAACTGAAGCCGCCAATTTAGCAAAAAGTTCTATTCAAAAATTATAATGTAATCGGGGGTTATAATTCAATAACTCCCGTGGTTTCTCTTCTCAACCATCCGGTTATGCTGTAGCGTGCCTTATTTGTTTTTAGTACAGAATGCTCGATTTTATCACTTCTGAATATCAACAATCTACCAAAGAGTGGTTCAATATCAATAACCTGCTCATCCAGAAATATTCTGAGTTCACCTCCATTTCCAACTGACCAGTCTTCGTTTAAATATAAAATCACTGTTATCAGTCTGTTTGAAGTCTCTCTGAATTGATCGAGGTGTCGGTTATAAAATGACCCCTCGGGAAATATGGCAAAATGGCTTTCAAAATCGCGGATTGGTATAAAAAAGGAATTCCTGAAAAGTTCGGAGATATTTCGTATTGCGTTCAAATATTTTTTCTGAAGCAAAGTTTCGCCGGAATCAGATAACCAGTAAATATAGTCACTTCTTATTTCAGCTTTTTTCTGAAATTCAGTTCCTCTGCCAATGCCGGCTTTGGAAAAATCACCCACACCCTAATTAAACAATAGTTCTTTGAGTAAAGAGGCTGAAAATGAATGGGTAAAAAAAATCATCCGAGATAACCCAACCATTCTCTGCAAAAAAATCGAGATTGATTTTTTGTACGTCGAATTCCATAATAATCATGTTAAAGAGCGAAGCAAATATATATCAAAAAAATATAGGGAGAAAGAAAATAATCACACCAACATAACGTTTTTTTAATTGAGTATTTTCATTCAAATATTTATGTTAAAATGAATATTAGAATATCATAATCTGATTATTACATGGAAGTATTTAACATAAAAAAATTTTCACTGCATGACGGACCAGGAATAAGGACTACATTCTTTTTACGTGGATGCCCGCTGAATTGTATCTGGTGCCATAATCCGGAAAGTTTCAGAAAATTAGTGGGGAGTAAAAGCTGCGATACATCAGAATCGAAAAATTATGGTATTGATAAAATTGTTGAAATAGCCAAACAAGACCTGCCATTTTACGAAGAATCGGGTGGTGGAATTACTTTTTCCGGTGGTGAGCCCCTTCTTCAACATAAGGAACTAATTGAAGCGTTAAAGAGATTGAAAGATGAGGATATTCACACGGCAATTGATACATCAGGATATGCTGATCCCGATCTATTCAGAAATGTTGTTACTAACGCTGACCTTGTATTGTTCGATCTCAAACTGTATGCCTCAAAAAAACACAAGGAATATACAGGCGTAAGCAATCACAAGATTATTGAAAACTTCTACCAGCTTTCCGATAATTCAGTAGCGACTTATGTTAGAATACCTTTAATACCCAAAATAACAGATACCGAAGAAAACTTGTTCGCTTTAAAAGAGCTTTTACTTCAAAATCGGAGCATAAGAAGACTTGATCTGCTTCCATATAATGAACTGGCAGATTCAAAGTATAAGCGACTTGATATTAATCATGAAATTGCCGGTTTAAAAACTCAAAATGAAATTCAACTCAATCAAATAAAAAGTATATTTGAAGATGTACCGTTTGAAATTACCTTAAGAGGTTGATATGACGCCCAGAATAAAAAAGTTAAGAGAAAAAACGTTATCGGTCCAACCATACATATCACTTGAAAGAGCAGAATTATTGACTGAATTCTATAATTCTCCCGAAGCAAATGGATTGCCAATTCCAATACAGAGAGCTAAAGCATTTGAATATATTCTATTGAATAAAAAACTTTATGTTGAAGATGGGGAACTGATTGTTGGTGAAAGGGGACCCGCGCCACACGCAACTCCCACATATCCCGAAATTTGTATCCATACGGAAAGTGATCTGGAAATACTGGATACCAGAGAAAAAATATCGTTCACAGTTGATGCCAGAACCAGAGCAAAACACTTAAATACAATTTCGCCATTCTGGTCGGGTAATTCAATGCGGGAGAAGATATTCGCCTCAGTGGATGATAATTGGAAGGAAGCTTATTCAGCAGGAATTTTTACAGAATTCATGGAACAACGGGCACCAGGACATACTGTTTTGGATGAGAAAATATATAAAAACGGGTTTAGAGATTTTATTAATAAAATTGATCAAGTAATAGCGAAACTGGATTTCATTTCTGATAATGAGGCTGTTAACAAGAGAAATGAGCTTAACGCAATGAAAATTACCGCGGAAGCCGTAATCAAATTTTCTAAAAGATATAGCGCTTATTTAACTGAGTTATCGAAAAATGAAAAAAGCCCTGAAAGAAAAAATGAGCTCGAAACAATGGCAGGGATTTGTGAGAGAGTACCCGAAAATAAACCCAATACATTTTGGGAAGCTCTGCAGTACTATTGGTTTGTACACCTTGGAGTAATTACTGAACTGAACACGTGGGATTCTTTTAATCCGGGAAGAATTGATCTTAATATGTATCCGTTGTATCAAAGAGATTTAGACTCGGGTTTATTGGATAAAGATCATGCAAAAGAATTGTTGATGTCATTTTGGGTGAAGTTTCATAATCAGCCCGCACCACCAAAAGTTGGTGTGACCGCGCAGGAGAGCAATACCTACACAGATTTTTGTCTTATTAATGTTGGTGGTGTTGATGAGAGGGGACAAGACGCAACAAATGATTTAACTTACTTGATCCTTGACGTAATTGAGGACATGAGATTACTCCAGCCAAGTTCAATGGTGCAGATCAGTAAAAAGAATCCTGATAAGCTGGTTAAACGGGCTTTGGATATTATTAAAACCGGATTTGGTCAGCCATCCCTGTTTAACACAGACGCGATTATTCAGGAGATGTTGAGGCAGGGAAAAGATATCATTGACGCGAGGTTAGGGGGTGCTTCAGGTTGTGTGGAAACCGGTGCTTTCGGAAAAGAAAGCTATATACTCACCGGCTATTTTAATATGGTGAAAATTTTAGAACTAACTCTAAACAACGGTTATGATAAGAGAACCAAGAAACAACTTGGTCCTGAAACAGGAGTGATCGAGGATTTTAGAAATTTTCAGATATTTATGACTGCGTTCAGAAAACAGCTCGAATATTTCATTGATATAAAAATAAAGGGTAACCGGATTATCGAGAAATTGTGGGCCGAATATCTTCCCGCACCATTTTTATCGATTCTGGTGGATGATTGTATTTCAAGCGCTAAAGATTATAATGCCGGGGGAGCGAGATATAATAGTTCTTACATTCAGGGGGTAGGACTCGGAACTTTAACCGATTCACTCGCATCAATAAAACATAATGTTTTCGAAACAAAATCATTTACATTTGCGGAATTAAAAGAGAAAATTGATTCTAATTTTGATGGGGATATAGATTTTCGCAAAATATTGACCGATAAGTCTCCTAAATATGGCAACGACGATAACAGAGCTGATGACTTATTAATTGATATTTTTGAGATGTATTTTCAGTTAATTGATGGTAAACCGAATACGAAGGGTGGACAATACCGTATAAATCTGTTGCCGACAACTTGTCACGTTTATTTTGGCAGTGTAGTTGGGGCAACACCTGATGGCAGATATGCCGGTGTTCCTTTATCAGAAGGAATATCACCGGTTCAGGGAGCGGACACAAATGGTCCAACCGCAGTGATTAAAAGTGCTTCGAAAATTGATCATCTCCGTACTGGTGGTACTCTATTAAATCAAAAATTCACACCGGATATATTATCTGATGAGAGTAATAAAATTAAAATTTTGCATTTAATCAGAACCTACTTTAAACTGGACGGGCATCACATTCAGTTTAATGTTGTTGACGCGAACACATTAAGAGAAGCACAGAAGAATCCGGAAATGTACAGGGATCTAATTGTTCGTGTGGCAGGGTATAGTGATTACTTTATAAATCTGGGAAATGATCTTCAAGAAGAGATTATTCGCAGAACCGAACAGGAAATATGAATCTTTGAGAATTCAATTTAAGGGGAGTGTGAACCAGAATTTACTCCCCTCTGATTCTTTACTTTCGAGTTCTATTTTACCACCGTTCAATTTTATAAATTCTTTTGATAACAGAAG
>BQMY01000160.1 GCA_022181065.1 Melioribacteraceae bacterium
AACCTCGGGAGGATCGGAAGAGAGACTTCTGATCAACACGTCGGGAGTGATAAATACGTATTATCTGGCAAACAGTTATCCGAACCCTTTTAACCCGACGACGAGGATAAAGTTTAACATAGCCGAACGAGAAGCGGTACAGTTGACCGTGTATGATGTGCTGGGCAACAAGGTAAGTACGCTGGTTAATGAAACGCTGGAAGCGGGAGCTCACAATGTAGAGTTTAACGGCGCAAATCTGGCATCGGGAGTATATATCTACAAGTTAACAACACGGAACTTCTCTGCGACCAGGAAGATGGTATTGATGAAGTAATATAGTGCCGAGTGCTGAGTGCTGAGTGCTGAGTGCTGAGTGCAAAGTAAAGACCGGAAAGTCGATAGTCAAAAACAACATAAATATTTTCGTAGGGGATGGTCACCAACCATCCCTTTTTATTTTAAAGAGACTGGCAAAAAAACTTAACCTCATTCAAAACAAGATGCCCTTTTTCAAGGGCATGACACTTATAAGGTCCCTGAGAGTTCGCCTGTCCCGCAACCCTCAAATAAAAAGTCCACATGCTTCCCCTCGAGGCAGGGAAGCGCTGGCAACAAATAGTCACCTTTCTGAATTAGAAAACTGTGCTTTTGAATTATACTTTCGCCTCAACTATTCCCTGCCAATCGTATTCTCAAAAAGTTTGAGGATTCGTTTGTATTCATCGGTCCAGCTCTCCGGTTCGGTAAAGGAATGTCGTTCCATAGGGTAAACAGCAAGTTCCCAGTTATCCTTTCCAAGTTCAATCAGGCGTTGTGTTAATCTTATAATATCCTGAAAATGAACGTTATCATCTATCATTCCGTGACACATCAGGAGGTGGCCTTCCAGACCTTCAGCATCATAAATTGGTGATGATCTTACAAAAGCAAGACTGTCGCTTGCAGGAGTGTTGAGAATATTGGAGGTATATCCATGATGATAATGTGCCCAGTCGGTTACCGAACGAAGCGCAGCACCGGCGTTAAAGAGATCAGGATGATTGAAGAGTGCCTTTAGCGTAATGAATCCACCATAGGAACCACCATAAATACCAATTCTATTACGATTTATTCCATGTTGATCAATAAGATATTTAGCGCCGTCAACCTGATCGGAAAGATCTTTTCCTCCCATAAATCTGTATATAGCGGTTCTCCAGTCGCGTCCATAGCCTTTACTACCGCGATAATCGATATCAAGTACAGTATAGCCCATATCAGTGAGCAAGTTATGGAACATATACTCCCTGAAATATCGACTCCACCAACTGTGTACATTTTGCAGATATCCCGCGCCATGAACAAATATTACAGCAGCGTTATTTTTTACTGATGGTTCTGGAGTGTAAATTCTGGCGGGGACTTCTGTGCCATCCTCCGCTTGAAATTTTACGATTTCCGGAATTCGCCAATCGTATGATGAAAATTCATCCGATACGGAATTGGTTATTGGCTTAGGTTTGAATTTTGTATTTGGAACTGAATAATATAACTCCCATGGTTTGTTGGAATAAGAGTAAAGTATCACCATCTTCTCCTCGTCGGGAGAGAGAGAAACTCTGTTATTTCCTTTCATGTGTGTTAATTTTGTTTTATTCCCGCCAAATAACGGCATTTTATAGAAGTGGCGTTCGAACGGACTCACTTCGCTGGATGTGAAATACCACGATTTTCCATCAGCGGAGATTCGCGGGTCAAAAACTTCATATTCACCGATAGTAAGTTGGGTTTTTTCACCTGTTATTAGATTTACAATGTACAAATGTGAATATCCGGTTTTTTCGCTCTGGAAGTAAAAGTGTTCGTTATCGGGTAAAAAGCCAACATCGCCGGAGCTCCATTTGTGTGATATACCCGGTCCGGCATTCCAGGCGGTATCGCGCTGACGATCAAGCGTTTCAAATTTTCCTGTAGCGGGATCCAGTTTTAATATCCATCTGTCCTTGTTATCCTGAGAACGAGCAATACTGACCGCGAATTTGCTGTCATCTGACCAGTATGGTGCGTGAATAATCACTTCTCGTTGTTTTTCATACTTGACCGCCTGCTCCGGATCGTAATCAAAAAGATATTCAGGTTTGTCAAATATTCCCTCAATGTTCTCAACATCACAATAATAGAATGTATCGCGAGTTATGTCATATATACCGGTTTTATACTCGTATTGTTCATCACCAACTTTCCCATAAGCGTTATCACTATCGGTAAACCCAGATTCGGTAACATAATTCGGGATAATTGTTCGTTTCTCACCCGAAGGTGATTTGTACATATTAACTGTAACATATTTTTCATCAGGTGAAATATTCAGTTCACTTGCATAAAAACTGCCTGTATAAATTGTTGCCGGTGTTACCTTCTCAAATAATTCCCTGTGATCTTTTCTTTTTTCACGACTTTCCTTTTTCTTTACTATTGTAGAAATCAGATATTCCTGCTGTGAGCTTAGCCAGCTTTTATGTGCGCTCTCCTTTTTATCCGGTTTTTTCTTGCCTGATTTTATATCAGTTACTTGTGATAAAAGGAAGCTATTCAAATTCAGGGAGTAGAGATTATTCTCTCTGGAAAAATATATTTTATCCCCTTTTGCGTTGAATTGGGGGTTTGATTCTCTTTCAGATGTATTAGTTAATTGTCGGACTGAATAATCTTTCATATTCATCAAGTGTAAGTCGCCCGATTTGGTAAAGACCTTCAGCGATTTATCCCGATTAACGTCTCCTGATCGTGGGATTAGTTTTTTTTCTTCCTCAATCGATAACTGTGTGATTTCGCCACTCTCAACATCGTATTTGTAAACCGAATTGTAGGGATTGTTCTCAGGGTTTCGCTCAAAATAAATATATCGTGAATCTTCCGACCAGCGCGGGTTTTCAGGGAAACTTCCCATCCATACCGGATCTCGCATTATTTTTTCAACACTCAATTCACTTTGCGCAAATAATGATATTCCCGAAAACAAAATTACTACGAAAAACAAATACGTCTTTTTAGCCACAGTTATACCTTAACTTAGTTGAAAATTTAATCTGTTCATTTTGTTACCGTTTATAACCACAGTAAAACCATGTTCACCGGGGTAATGGGTTCTGGTCGTACGGTTAAGGAAACTATGCTTCCTGTTTACCGAAACAACTTCACCCGCTGAAACCTCTTTTTCAAAAACCTGGAATATTTTCGGACTCGTTTTACCTGTTTTTTTCACAAAATCGATGATATACTCACACCTTATTTTTTGCGTTTTCGTAGAGACATTTTTAACCTCGAAGGAATAAACAAACTCTTCTCCTATTTTAGGATTATCTGTGCTTAGTGAAAAATTGGCAACTTCCACATCATCAGAATTACCAAATCCGAAAAGTCCGAGCGCGTCAGGGTCGCCTTTTTTCAGCATAGTACGTAATGCGTGTTTGATTATTTTATCCCGCTCTTTTGAATGCCCCAGCCATTTTTTAGCTATATCAAGCACCAATTCCGGATTATCCTTCGAAATATCATTCAGATTATTGGCAACTGATTTACGAACATATTCCGAAGGATCATCCTTCAGGTTCTCTAAAATTGCAATGACTGGTGAAGGATCTTTTTTGAACTCGGGAAGGGCTATTGCCCATGGAAGACGCGGTCTGCATCCTTCGCTCGCCAACCTCCGCACATGCTCATTTTCATCTTTACTCCACTCAAACATAACATCCATCATCTGTTGACCATACTTGATAATGAAGGGTCTTACAGCGAACTCACTACTTGAATTGATCGTAAATAATCTGAGCGCTTCAATCGATTTTTCGAAATATTCAAGTCCGAAAGTTTCAACAAAATCAGGTAATGTAATTGATTCAAATCCGTTAAAGGAAGGTTTGACTTGTTTCAATATTTCAATCGCTTTGGGATATTCAGGGAGGTGCTTGCCCATCATAAAAGCTATGTGGTGCATACGTTCTTTAAGTTCAAGTGATTCCCACTTATCATCAAGGCAGGAATTAATAAATGAGTCGGAATTAAATTCGTTGTAATGTTTGGTGATTTCGGTCGCGATTTTTTCGATCACCTCGCGGTTGAACATATTTTTAAGTGGTTCCATATGATAACAGCCCGATAAAAGGATTAAAGGTTTTTTTTGAAGTTGAAATATTACTATACATTTTACTAAAAATAAATTAGATTATAATTAATAAATTAAGCTGAGAATGGAAAAGAACTATAATAGAGTCAGGGAATACTACTATAATCTGACCGGTAAAAATTTTTACGGACCATATAAAAATTTCCACGAGCGCAGACTACAGTTTATAATTAAACTTAAAACTGAAGTTGGTGAATTTACTCCCTTGATTGCCTCCGGTTTGTCAAAGGTTGAACTATACCGTAAAATCAGCTTATTCATTCGAAAAATACAGTTTTACGTCAATGAAGAACTACACTTTTGTTACGGTGATGTTGAACTTCTGCTTAATAAAATTGACACAAACACTTCAGATGAAATAATACCCGATTTACCCGAAAAACTGATATTTGAACAGGAAGAATCACATTATATAAGCAAGGATGGTGATTCTTTTTCAGTAAAACTGGGCAAAATCGCCAAACAGGGTGTTCTTCCTGTTTACAGGTTAATTTATAAACAAAGACGTTATTGGAACAGAGAAGTTCCATTTGCGGATATCGCTTACTACTATTTCGAGTATTATCTCAAATCGGAATACAGTAAAAAACTCAATAGCCTTGTTAAACAAGATATAGCTTATTATTCCGTACTTCTGGAAACGCTGAGATTGCTTGAACGTGATATATCTGAAAATCTTTCAGGTGAGGATTCAATACTATCTGCAATCAAAGGGCTTGAACAATTTCTTGCTGATACTGAAAAGAACTTCCCGCCGTTTGAGAGTGAAGAATCTTTCTTTACTCCATTTGTGGATATAGCCGCGAAGTTCAGATACTCAATCGATAATAGCGGCACTGTGGCAGACCTTTCCGGAAAGTTTGACCGACAAAGCGCATTAAAAAGATTTACATCAGTCTCTCGGCTTAAAGATGAAAGATTGAAAGGCTACAACGGCTACTTCAAGGTACTTGAGGAAAAACTTGAGCTAACCTGCGATGTTTTTACTTCCTATCTCGATATGAGCGCAAAAATTCTGGAAGATATCGCTGACTATGTAAAACAGATAAAAACGGTTGAAATCGAGGCTCTTACAGATATCGCTTCGGAGATCAAAGAAAAAACCGAAGCCTATTCTAATGACAAAGACCTGAAACTTTTTCTCGAAGCATTAAAGGAAGAGTACAAACATATACTTACCGATGAAGAGGCGGTTACGCTCATCGAAAAAATTCCTTATTCCGGGATAAAACTTTTTGCCGACAGGTATGCCGGCTATCTCAGAAGCGGGATTGACAGTCTGAAGGAAAAATACCGACTCGTAAATTTGGATGATGTCAATTATTCGGTTAATTCAGAAAAATTCGCGGAATTTGAACCTAAGGATATTATAAGTACACTATATTTCAAAGACTCGGTTTCCAAATCCGGGAAGTATAGTGTTGACATAGAAAGAAG
>BQMY01000161.1 GCA_022181065.1 Melioribacteraceae bacterium
TTTTTTATAAATTATTATCAGAGTTTATCATCCCGTTAACTACTTTGAGTTGTTATGTCCGCTATTGATTATACGATAATTTTTATATACCTGGGATTGATGATAGGCGTTGGTCTTTACTTTCAAAAAATTGCCGGTTCCGGAATAGATTCATACTTTTTAGGGAATAAAAAAATACCGTGGTGGGCACTTGGAGCATCCGGAATGGCATCCAACCTCGATGTAAGCGGAACTATGATAAACACTGCTTTTATATACGCTCTTGGGGCGTCCGGGTTTTTCATAGAAATAAGAGGAGGAATAGTCCTCACGATGGCTTTCTTCATGATTTTTATGGGGAAGTGGAACAGAAGGGCAAATGTAATGACTCTTGCTGAATGGATGGTGCTAAGGTTTGGTAAGGGTACAGAGGGAAAAATTGCCAGGCTAATTTGCGCCATAGCCATTTTATTGAGCACTGTTGCAATTGTCTCTTACTTCGCAATTGGCGGCGGTAAGTTTATTGCTCATTTTTTGGGCATCCCCGAAATTTTTGGATTAAAACCCGAGTTTACCGCTTCCGTAATTATGATCTTTTTGGCTATGATTTACACGGTAGCAAGCGGATTGCAGGGGGTTGTGTGGACAGATGTCTTTCAGGGTGTGTTGATTCTGGCGACAATTCTTATAGTTTGCTTTATTTCTTTCTCCTATTTTTTCCTTCCGGAATCCTTTGACGTTTCCGTGCCCTTGTCGGGCGGGGGATACACTTCAATCCCTTATTCTCTTGAGGAATGGTCAAATATATGGCCTTCATGGAGTATAGACATGCCGGAAAATTCATCATATTCGATCTACAATCTTTTCGGAATCACAATCCTGTTTTATCTTTTTAAAACTTTCATCGAAGGGAGCGGTGGGAGCGGTGGATATATGGCTCAGAGATTTTTTGCGGCACGATCTGACCGGGAAGCGGGTTTATTGTCTGCCTTCTGGATATTCACACTTTCTTTCAGGTGGCCTTTCATTGTCGCGATCGCGATTATGGGTATTGCTTATGGCGTGCAGAATGGAGTCACAATACAAGACCCTGAAACAGTATTACCATTTGTTATAAACAATATGATACCTACCGGTCTAAAAGGATTACTGGTTGCCGGATTGATGGCTGCTGCCATGTCCACATTCGACTCAATTGTAAATTCGGGTGCTTCATATTGGGTTAGGGATATTTACCAGGTATTTATCAATCCAAAAGCAGATGAGAAAAAATTGGTATTTCAATCGAGATTCTCCTCTGTAATAATTGTCTTACTCGGATTAATATTCACGCTCAATCTGAGTTCAATAAATGATATTTATGGTTGGATAACAATGGGTTTGGGGGCAGGATTGATAATTCCGTTGCTTATAAGGTGGTACTGGTGGCGTCTTAACGGCTACGGTTTTGCCGCGGGTATCGCAGGAGGAATGATAACCGCGCTAGTTCAAAAGTTTTATTTCGGCAATATAGAGGAGTATTATTTCTTTTTGACGGTGAGTGGAGTTTCATTATCCTCCACGATTATTGTCACATTTTTAACTCAACCAACTCCTCAAACAATCTTGCTTGATTTTTACAAAAAAACGCGCCCATTCGGTTTTTGGGGACCTGTAAAAGGAAATCTGGATGTCAAACTTTCAGACAATATCAACAAGGAAAACAGGAGAGATATTATTTCCGTCATAATTGCGGTACCCTGGCAACTTGTTTTATTTATGACCGGAATGACTTTAATAATGAAAAGGTGGGATTTATTTTTTATTTTAGCGGCAGTTTTACCCATCTTAACAATACTATTATATTTCAATTGGTTCAGGCATCTCTCTGATGAAGTCAAACTCGAATAAAATATTACTCCTTTTACTTACTCTAATCCTTATAACAGGGTGTTCATATTTCTCTGTATCCGGGGAATTAAATAATCTTAATGAAGTATCAGGACTTAAAAACCCCAAACTTGTTGAGGGTGAATTAAAAATAAATATCAGGAATATTCGTTTACTTCAGGGCAGTGAACTTACCGGGCACAATAAAAAACGGTCAATTCCAGAAGATACACAACCTGCACTGAAGATCTGGTCGGCGGATATAAATAATCACAGCACTCAAAAGAACCTATCCCAAAAAAGCTATTCACCATATCCGTATAGATTTGAAACAGAACCCGAAAATGGTAATACAATTCTCTATTATGATCTTTCGGAAGAATTGAAGTCAAAAGATTCGATAATTATCACGAGGAAGTTCCGATTTGTATCATATGAATACGAACTTTATGATTTCAATAATTTTGATGAGAGTATCGGGTTAGCTGAAGATAAGCTTGCGTTTTATACCAAATCCGAGCGATTTTTGGAACAAGCGGCAGATTTGGAAGAGGTTGTAAGATCACTTTCACTTGAGTCCGATTCAGAAAAACAAAAAGTTGATAAAATTTTTGGATGGGTTCGCGACAATATGGAATATAAATATCCACCCGAGAAGAGGGGAGTTAAAAACGCGTTCGCAACACTGCAAGGGGATTGTGGACAATATACTTACCTATTTGTAACTCTTTGCAGAATTGCAGGCATTCCTGCACGATCATTGAATGGCTTTTATTTTTCACCGGATAAAATTGGATATCACGTTTGGTCAGAGGTTTTTCTCACCGGGTATGGCTGGATTCCTGTCGATCCTACAGATAAAGATGGTCTGTACAAAATAAATGGTCACAGATTGATTGCTTCAATCGGGAATAATTTCAAGCTCTCGGGAGCACCTTCATGGGCGAATTTCAATAACAGTGAGGTGGAGGATTCTTCAACTGATTTTATGCAGCTTGCTACGATGGTTATTTCAGGCTTTGACGCCGATATAACTACCGAACGTAATATTATATCTTTCAAAGAAATTGATTAGTCAGGAGTTTAATTGTTCCCCTTAACAAAATTTACCAACCTTTTCGAGAAAAACCCTTTTATAACAGAGTCGGAAGAAAAACTTTTTAATGTAAAAGTGGCATACCAAACCTGCGGCGAATTAAATGAAACCAGGGATAACGTCGTATTAGTCTGTCATGCGCTTACCGGAAACGCGCATGCTTCAGGTCTGATTGGAGAGGAAGAAATAAAAAACTGCTCCGGAGAGGAATACCTCAATAAGTACAACTTAATGTTCAATGGTAAGGCAGGATGGTGGGATCCGCTTATTGGGGAGGGCAAAGTTTTTGATACCTCAAAATATTTTGTGATCTGCTCAAATATCATTGGCAGCTGCTATGGTAGTTCCGGTCCGGTTTCCGAAAACGGGCAAGGCAAGAAATATCGAATGAGTTTTCCGGATGTAACCGTCAGGGATATTGTAAATGTTCAAAAAGAATTATTGGATACTATTGGTGTTCGCAAGATCAAGATAGCCGTGGGTGGTTCTCTCGGAGGTATGCAGGTTTTGGAATGGGGCGCCTTATTTCCCGAATTTGTTGAGAAGTTAATTCCAATTGCCGGTTCGGCTGCACATTCTCCCTGGGCGATTGCCTTGAATCAGGTTCAGAGAAACACAATTATGAAAGATCCTCTCTGGAATGGCGGCAACTACTCTGAACAACCATACGACGGGTTATCAAACGCCCGAAGAATTGCAATGATCAGTTACAGGACTTATTATTCTTATCTTGAACGGTTCGGGAGAAAAATTCAGGAAGGGAAATCACGGTACCAGATTGAAAGCTACCTTGATTATCAAGGGGACAAAATAGTAAAAAGATTCGATGCCAACACATATCTCTATCTAACCAGAATAATGGATAGTAATGACGTTGGCAGGGGACGTGGTGGTGTGAAAAAGGCACTTTCTGAAATTAAAAATAAAACTTTGGTTATCGGAATTTCCACTGATGTTTTATACCCGGCTGATGAACAGAGGGAGATCGCGACTGCGATGCCCAACGCTATGTATGATGAAATCAAATCTCCTCATGGTCACGACGCGTTTTTAATTGAGTTTGAACAACTAGAGACAATTTTACAGAAGTTTATATAAAAATCACTTTCATGTAAAATTTGTTCAATTACTTGAAATTTTTTTAATCGCTCATTACTAACCACTTTACACTAAAAACCCCCGATACTTCCTGCATCGAGGGTTTTGACTTAATACTTACGACGGATGACTTTCGACTATTTAAGTATCATCATTTTTCTTGTTGAGCTGAAAACTTCATTATTTTCTCCAACAGCGGTTAATCTGTAAAGATAAACTCCTGAAGTAAAACTACTTGCGAAAAATTCAACTTTGTGTATTCCGGCGCTATATTCTGCCGAGTTAATCAATTCACCAACTTTCTGACCAAGTACATTAAAAACTTCCAATGTTACCGATGCGTTCTCCGGTAAAGCGAAATTGATGCTGGTTGTTGGATTAAACGGGTTAGGATAGTTCTGTCCCAGTTCAAACTCCTGTGGAAGGGTAGAATTTTCATCAAGTCCGGTCAGTACATCAACATTTACAACTGTGGAATACTCCGAAGAGATCGGAAGAGCACACGTCAGAACTCCAGTCACACTGATATATCTC
>BQMY01000162.1 GCA_022181065.1 Melioribacteraceae bacterium
TCTGTTATTTACAACCTGCTGTACTTCCTGACCTAACGCGTTAAATACACGCAATGTAACATCCGCTTCTGTTGGAAGAGCAAATGAAATATTTGTTGTAGGGTTGAACGGGTTTGGATAGTTCTGTGATACCGCGTATTCTGTTGGAACAATGTTTTCAACAGCAATTACATCGCTGTATTCAAATGCGCCATCAAAATCAATTTGTTTTAGTCTGTACTCAACTGCTTCAGCGTCAATACCATTCAAATTATCTGTGAAAGAATATAGTGCTGTTTCTGTGGTAGTACCTTTACCATCTACATAACCGATGGTTGACCAGTCAGAGTTAATTTTTCTTTCAACTTCAAAACCTTTATTATTTGTTTCGGTTGCTGTTTCCCAGTTAAGTTCAATTGCCGCGCCTTTCTGAACAGCGGTAAATGATGTTAATTCAACTGGCACAGTTCCGGAAGTGCCATTAATTACAAAAGCCAAATCGAGATCTTCAGGAGCAGCACTGTAATCAGCTGGACCCCAGTCACTTACGGCTCCGGTAAGTCCATCAGGGTCTCTGTTAACATAACTTGACCCATTTGCGCTATTTCTTCTTGACTGATAATATTGTCTGTTATTCGGGCTATCATAATTCATCACACCAACAATGCTAATCCAGTATTTACCAGGCATAAGAGTAACAGAAGTTGGTAGTTCAACAAGAAAATCCGGACTGGAAGGATCGGAAGGGACATAATCAAGTAATGAATAAAGTTCATCTCCCGGTAAGTCTGAATCATCGGCATAAATTATAACATCAATACCTTGTACCTGTGAACCAGCTACACTGAAAAAACCCTGCGAAGATACTGAAGTGATTGTCCATGCAGCATCAACAGGAACAGTAAAATCATCTGCGCTTTGTAACATTGCGTTACCAAAATCAGGAAAACGCTGATTAGCGGCAGCGTAACCAACTTCGGTACCCAGCAATAATTGATCGAATAATACATCTTCGGTCGGAGAAGAGATTTTCTCACCTTTGAATTGGGCTTGTGAATTAATCTGAGCAAGCGAAATACTCGCTACAGCAAAGAGGAAAAGTAAGAATTTTTTCATTGTACCATCTCGGTTAATTATAAAAATGATAATTAAAGAATAAGGGGATTAAAACATTTAATCTTTAAGCATAAACACCCCTAATGTCTGATTTAAACTTACTAAGAATTTGATTTAGTTAAAAGTGCATTTGAATTGGTATTTTTTAATAATAATATTTTGGAAGGATTCTTGTAGATTATGAATAGTTATTCAAAATAAAAGGGGCTTGCGCCCCTCTGAATTTTATATAAGTCAAAAATCTAAAATCATAATCTTATGACTT
>BQMY01000163.1 GCA_022181065.1 Melioribacteraceae bacterium
GGTGATATTACCGATCCTGCTAACTATACAGCCGCTACATTTGGTGGACATGATACAGCAACAGGTAGTTTTGGTCTTAGCGCACCTCATATGGATATGGATGGTGACGGATTTAACGAGCTAATCGTATCTTATATGGAAGGTGGAAACCTTGCGGGTACAGCTTATGAAGTTCCTCCTCCGGTAATCAATGAATTCCCTTACGCGGAAGGATTTGAAGAAGGTGTTCCTCCTTTCGGTTGGGTTAATCCTGACGGAAACTGGAATCAGGGCTCTGAAGCATATGAAGGTTCTTATGCGGCGAGAGTTTCTTATTCACATAGTGGTGATGCTGTTCTAACAACCCCAATGATAGAACTTCCCGCAAACCACAGAATTACTTTCTACTGGAAAGATGATGATATCTCTACTGAAATTATTGATCATGACACAACTTACTTCGAAATTTCAACTGATGGCGAAAACTGGGAAGAACTTGCATTCTTATCAGAATCATCACCGATGTCAAGTTATGAGGCCGTTGAAATTGACCTTTCTACTTACGGTGATATGTCTGTATGGTTGCGTTGGAGAGATGTAACTGATGCTTCATTTAGTGCTTACGGTACCGGTGTTGACGCTATTACTATTGAAGAAATACCTATGGAAATGGTTGACTGGAATAACTTGCAGCATCCTCCAACTGCTGAAATCACTGAAGGCGGAAGTTTCGATGTTTATGCTCAGGTTTACGAACCCGGTGTAACTGATACCTCTGATGGTGCAGGTGAAGGAATTGAAGCCTGGTTTGGTATCAGTACTGAAGATACAGACCCCGCAACATGGGATACCTGGGTTGAAGCTGAATTCAACACGAGTGTTGGAAATAATGATGAATACACAGTTAACTGGGGTTCTACTCTCCCGGCAGGAACATATTATTATGCAAGTCGTTTTCGTTTAAATGGCGGATCATATACTTATGGCGGCTATGACGGTGGTTTCTGGAATGGTACAGATAATGTATCAGGCGTTCTTACAGTTAACGCACTTGTAGTGAACGAATTCCCTTATACCGAAGGTTTTGAAGCAGGCGTTATTCCTCCGGCAGGATGGGTTAACGAAGATGGTTACTGGTTGCTTGGTTCCGAAGCTCACTCGGGTTATTACGCCGCAAGAGTAAGTTACTCACACGCAGGCGAAGCTATTCTTGCAATGCCTCCTGTTGAACTTCCTGAAAACATGAATGTACGTTTCT
>BQMY01000164.1 GCA_022181065.1 Melioribacteraceae bacterium
TGCGAGTGCCGTCAACAGCGATATAATAATAATTGAAGGTGTTTCCGCGGCGTTCCAATTCCAAAGTGTTTGTGACGCCTTCATCAAAATAACCCGCTATTTCACCAGCTAGAACGGCTTTGCTATCGTCCCCTGCCGCGCTGCCGCCTTGTTCATCACGCCACTGACTATACATGTCCAAGTTCGAGCGCAACATGGCATAGGCATAAGCGGAACCAGGTGTCAAGTTGTTGCGAACCATTAGACCTGATTTCGACCATGTAGGATCGCCATCGCCAACGACAATATCCGTTTTGCCGAAAATAGAGAAATCGCCTTCCACTTCTAAGTATACGAAATGGAATTCGTCCGCTGTTCCCCAGATATCAGCGCCACTGGCTGAGATTTCATATTCCCAATTCGCCGCGCCAAAATCTCCATTGCCAAGATCAACGGCTATGGCAGAACCGGCTGCGCCCACAGCGCCGATATCAGAGCTGATATCGAATGCGCCAATTTGCGCAAACACGGGAGTCGTGGCCATGCACAACGCCACAGCCAAGATAAGACATACTGAAAACATGCTTTTCATTCTAACTCTTCCTTTCTTTCCTCTACATAATATGATTTTTATCCACAATAAGATTACTGCGAGTGAACAACTTTTCTTCGCGTAGCGCGGTTCTCCAAAATAGGTTCATTTATTCCTTGCATCAGAAATTGAACATTATTCTGACAACCAGTTAAGCGAAGAGATGAACAAGCATAATATTCTCCTTTCATTCGATAGTATGATTAACCGAAAAAGTAATGAGTCGATTTTTTCATATTTGAAGAACAATGTCAAGAGTTCTTCCAGCGTCTGTTAATCACGAATAAAACCAATGTTAACTTATTGATGTTATTGAAGTTATGCGGAATTTTCCATTTGGGAATTAAGACAATCAGCTAGGACTGTTCACATTATTTTGTTCCTACGGGAAATCATATACACAAACCAAAAGCGAGGCAATTTCTCGTCCCGCTTTCTTTATCGAATTAGCGGAGTTTATAAAGCAGATGGTTTAGAGAATCGATGCGCTTGTCATTCAAAGAATGAAAGAACTCTTGATGAATGGTTTGCAATGGGGCATGGATGGACTCAACGAGTTTTTTTCGATTTTTGCAAGCGCTCTTGCCTCTGCTAATGTCCATTAAATTCTGTTATATTTTGAGTAGATCGGAAGAGCACACGTCTGAAC